>JAYPJE010000005.1:0-87488 GCA_038128265.1 Gemmatimonadota bacterium | reverse complement strand
GGCGGTGCGCTGCCCGACAGTTTGCGCGAGCTGATAGCCAAGTATCGCGCCGAAGGCAAGGAGCTGCCCGACAGCCTACGCGCACAGCTGCGTGCGCTCCGCGGCGGTGGCGGACCTGGGGGCGGTTCGGGTGGTGGTCGCCAGTGGGGTGGCAACTAAATGAAGCTAGTCGAGTTTTCCACGCGTCGCCGCGTGACGGTGGCCATGCTCATGGTCGCCATTATCGTCTTCGGCGGCGTGGGTTTTTCGCGGCTGGCGGTTAATCTCCTTCCCGACATCACGTATCCCACCATCACAGTGCGCACCGAGTACCCGGGCGTAGCGCCGCTGGAAATCGAGCGCCTGCTTTCCGAGCCGGTCGAGGGCCTGGTCGGTGTGGTGAGCAACGTCGTGCGCGTCAATTCAATCTCTCGGCCCGGCGTTTCCGATGTAATCGTCGAATTCGCCTGGGGCACGAATATGGATTTCGCTTCGCTCGACCTGCGCGAAAAGCTCGATCTGGGCAACCTGCCGCGCGAGGCGAGTCAGCCAATTTTGCTGCGCTTCGATCCGTCCCTCGACCCCATTATGCGCGTGGCGTTCTACGGCAATGTCGGCCTGATGGAAATGCGGCGCATGGCTGAAGAGCGCCTGCGTCCGCAGTTGGAGAGCTTGGAGGGGGTCGCGGCCGTCAGTATAGAAGGCGGTCTGGAAGAAGAGATACAGGTTGAAGTGGAGGTTTCGCGCCTCGATTACTTAGGCATTCCCATTAGCCAGGTGACGAGTCGGCTGGGCGCAGAGAACGTCAATCTGACGGGCGGCACGCTCAAAGATGGCGAAGCTGAATTTCTCGTGCGCACGCTCAATGAATTTCAGGGTATTGATGAAATCGGCGAGATCATCGTCGGCGAGATTAACGGCGCGCCTATTAAGCTCAGCGACGTGGCGCGCGTGTTTCGCGGCTACAAAGAGCGCGATCTGGTCACGCGTATAGACGGTCGCGAAGGGGTAGTCGTAGCCATTTTCAAAGAGGGCGATGCCAATACCGTGCAGGTCAGCGAGTCGCTGCACGAGCGCCTCAACCTGTTCAAAGAAGAAAACAGCAGTCTCTTTGCCGACAGCGGTATGCAGATCGTCTTTGACCAGGCCGTTTTTATCAGCCAAGCGGTCGACGAAGTGCTCAATACGGCGGTTATCGGCGGCGTGTTGGCCGTAGTCATTCTATTTCTGTTCCTGCGCAATCTCAAGAGCACTACGATTATCAGCTTGGCCATTCCCATTTCGGTCATAGCGACCTTTTTCCTGATGTTCACCTCTGGCGTTTCTCTGAATATCATGTCGCTGGGCGGGCTTGCGCTGGGCGTGGGCATGCTCGTCGACAACTCGATCGTCGTGCTGGAGAGCATTCAGCGCTACCGCGACCAGGGTCTGAGCGTTGGCGATGCGGCGCGGCGCGGCGCTGGCGAGGTGGGCACGGCCGTCGTTGCTTCGACGATGACTACGATCTGCGTATTTCTGCCTATCGTATTTGTAGAAGGCGTCGCCGGTCAGCTCTTTAAGGATCAGGCGCTGACGGTTACCTATTCGCTCGTCGCGTCGCTGGTGGTTGCTCTTATGCTAATCCCCATGCTTTCGTCGCTGAGCATCGAAGATATGGTGTCGAAGCGGAGCGCCGAAGGGCCGCGTCGTGGCATTAAGGGGCCGGCGCTGTTGGTGCGTGGCATTGGACAGCTGAGCAACGGCATCGGTCGGATTTTTTCCGCGCTGCTCTGGCCTGTTTACAAGGTATTTGACGGCCTTTTTAATATTATCGCCCTCGCCTATCCACGCCTGCTGCGCTGGGCGTTGGGCAATCGTCTGATCGTGCTCACCAGTTCGCTGATCTTGGCTGGCTTTGTGCTATTTCATGCGAGAGATCTCGGCATCGAGCTCATTCCCGAAATGAGTCAGGGCGAGTTTCTCGTCGACTTGGAGTGGGCGGCTGGCACGCCGCTGGAGCAAACGACGCAGTCGGTGCAGCGGCTCGATCAGCGCGTGCGCCAGGTTGAAGGTGTCGAAATGGTTTTTGCGCTGGTTGGAACGAGCGGGCAGACGGGAGGCACCGCCAGCGACAAGAAAGAGCACACGGCGCAGCTGCACCTTAAACTGTCCAGCGTCGACTACGAAGAGAGTGCCGTTAGCACGGTGCGCGATGTGCTGGCGGACGTGCCCGACCTGGAGTACAAATTTTCTCGGCCCTCGTACTTCTCGTTTCGCACGCCAATTGAAGTGGAAATTTCGGGCTACAACTTGGGCACGCTCAAGCTGCTGGCCGACGAGGTCGCAGAGCGCTTACACGGCATTGAGGGGCTGACAGACATTCGCTCCAGTGCCGAGGGGGGGCAGCCGGAAGTCCAGATTTATTTTGATCGCCTGCGCCTGGCCGAATTGGGCACGACGGTGCTGCGCATCGGCGAATTATTGCGCAACAAGCTGCAGGGGGAAGTGGCGACCGAACTGGCGCGCCGCGACCGCAAAGTCGACATCCGCGTGCGCGCGCTCGACGAGGAGCGCGAGACGCTCGACGATCTCAAGCGCATGGTCGTGAGTCCGGCCAATTACCCGGTTCCGGTCGTGTTGGAAAACGTCGCAACGGTGCACGCGGTGGACGGACCGGCAGAAATTCGCCGGATTGACCAGGAGCGCGTCGCCGTGGTCTCGGCCAATATTGACGGGCGCGACTTGGGCAGTGTGGTGGCAGAAATCGAAGCGGATCTCTCGCAAATGGCCATGCCGGAGGGGTTTGACCTGGCCATGGGCGGCCAAAACGAGGAAATGGTTCGCTCGTTCGACAGCATGAAGTTTGCCATATCGCTGGCCATTTTTCTCGTCTACTTGGTCATGGCCTCGCAGTTTGAGTCGCTGCTCCACCCCTTTGTCATCATGTTTACCATTCCGCTCGGCCTCGTCGGCAGTGTTCTAGCTCTGCTAACGACCGGTCAGACCGTCAGTGTGGTGGTGTTGATCGGTTTGATTATGCTCGCGGGCATTGTGGTGAACAACGCCATCGTGCTAATCGACTATGTGAACCAGCTGCGCAGAGAGAGCGGGCTGAGTAAGATGGATGCCGTTTTGCGCGCCGGCGAACTGCGCCTAAGGCCGATCCTGATGACGACGTCTACGACCGTTCTGGGGCTGCTGCCCATGGCCTTAGGTCTGGGCGAAGGAGCTGAAATTCGCGCGCCGATGGCCATAACCGTAATCGGTGGATTGCTCTTATCCACGATGCTCACGCTGGTTATCATTCCCGTTGTATACACGCTCTTTGATAGGGGAGAGTAAGGAGTCTCTGTCATGAGTCTTTCCGAATTTTCGCTCAAGCGGCCGGTCACGGCCGCGATGATTACGCTCAGCGTGCTCGTGGTGGGCTACGTGTCCTTTGGACGCCTTCCCATTGAGCAGTTTCCCAGCATCTCATCGTCGGGTATCTCGGCTCGCGTTAATTATAACTCGGCCTCGCCGGAAGAGGTCGAACGCCTCATTACGGTTCCGCTCGAAGCCGCGCTGGGCACGCTGAACAACGTCGATCGAATCTCCTCCTCGTCGCGCAACGGCAGCGCTGATGTGCGCGTTGATTTCAAGGCCGGAACCGATATGGACCTGGCCAATATGGAAATGCGCGAGCGCGTCGATCAGGCCCGTTCCTTTATGCCACCCGACGTCGACCGCGTGCAGCTGCGTCGCTGGCAGAGCGATCAGCGGCCCATCGTTTACGCCAATATGGCGTGGCAGGGTGAAAGCGATCGCCTGCTGCAGATTATCCAGAAGGTTATTATGCCGCGCCTCATGCGCCTCAATGGCGTGGCCGATGCCCAAATTGACGATCTTGAGGACAAGCAGCTGACGATCGAGCTCGACCGCGAGCAGCTGCAGACGCACCGGATCTCGCTGGGCCAGCTTGGCTGGCAGCTGAGCGAGAACAACGTGAGCATGTCGTTGGGTCGCGTCGTCGACGGCGACCAGCGCTTTATGGTGCGCGCCGTTGGCGAATTTGATCGCGCCGAGCAAATCGGCGACCTGCCGCTGGTCGGCGGGCAGTTCCGCATGCGCGATATCGGCGAGGTGGTGTATGGCTACCCCGAAAAGACGCGCTACGAGCGCCTCAACGGCCGCGACGCAGCGCAGGTCGAAGTCTATAAATCATCGACGGCCAATATCGTCGATGTCGGATTGGCCGTAGCGGCGGAGCTGGAAAAAATTGAGTCGGAATACGACGGAGCGCTCGAGGTTGAAATCGTGCGCAACCGCGCTACCGACGTGCTCGATGAGGCCAATAAATTGGTTGATTCTGCTCTGCTTGGAGCGCTGTTGGCCATGATCATCATATACGCTTTTCTGCGCAATATTCGCTCGACCATGGTCGTTGCGCTCGCCATACCTACGGCAGCGCTGTGCGTATTTATCGGCATGTATGCGGCGCGCGAGGTATTCAACTCTACGATCACGCTCAACATGGTATCGATGATGGGCTTGATGTTGGCGGTGGGCATGCTCGTCGATCCGGCGGTCGTCGTGTTGGAGAGCATCTTTCGCCGACGGCAAGAGGATGGTTTAGAGTCGCATCAGGCCGCACTCGTCGGCAGCCGCGAAGTCGGCATGGCGGTTCTGGCCTCTTCGCTGACGACAATCTGCGTATTCGTACCGTTTTTCTTTCTCTCCGACAGTCGCTCGGCCGTGTGGATGCGCGATGCCGGCGTCGCCATTTGTCTGGCGGTTGTCGTGTCGATGATCGTTGCGCTATCGCTAATACCACTAGCCACATCAAAGCTGTTTAAAGAGGGCATAGAGCGCTACGATCGCTACTTAAAAGTGCTGGTGCTGTGTGCGGTTGGAGCGCTGGTTTACTGGCGCGTAGCAGACACTGGTTGGGCTGGAGTGGCGCTGTGGTGGGACCATTGGACGGTGATGCTCTACGACTCATTTATGGGTATGGAATGGACGACGGCAACGGGGCTAGGTGTCACGGTACTGCTGCTGGCGTTCTTGGGCTGGTTTGCCAAGCGATACGGCCTGCGCAGCGGCTACGGTAGTTTGCTCAACTGGACGCTCGACCACCGTTGGGTGGCAATGGTGGCAACGGTGGGTCTGACGTGGACGGGGTATCATCTCTACAACCAGATCGAACACCGCGGACAGCCGTGGCAGCCAGAGCGCCGCGTAGACATTAGCATGACAATCGATCGCAGCTATAGTCTCGACGAGATCCGCGCGCATTTTGACCGCATTGAAGAATTGGTGCTCGATAAGAAGCAGGAGCTGGACATCGACGCGCTGATGACCAATTTCAGCCAGCGTCGAGCGGGTCTTACCGCCTACCTGGTTTCGGCAGACGACGGTCAGCTCACCACGATGGAAGCCGGGCGGAAGATAATGGACATGCTGCCGCCTAAAGTGGGATTCGCGTACAAGATGGGTCGTTCGCGTTCGTGGGCGGGGAACAACCTCGGTGTAGAGGTGCAGCTGCGAGGGCGCAGCGAAGAAGTGCTAGAGGTGCTGATTGAAGACGTTAGACTCGCCATGGAAAAGCTGCCCGGCGTGCAGGATGTGGATACGAGTTTAGAAGACGGCGAGGAAGAAATTCACGTCGAAATAGACCGCTCGCAGGCCCTGAACTACGGCCTGTCGCCGCGCCAGGTCGCCTCCGGTATTTCGGCGGCATTGGGCACGCGGCGCTCGTCTTCGTTCAAGAGCGACGACCGGGAAATTGACATCGTCATGCAGCTCAACGAGGGCGATCGCGCCACGCTCGAGCAGCTCAAAAATAGCCGTTTTGAAGGGAACGATGGCAGCGATATTCAGCTCGCTGCCCTGGCCGATTTTCAGGTGCGCCGGGGGCCGCGCCAGCTCAGCCGCGAAAACCGCGAACTGACGGTGACGGTCTTCGCCAATACGGAAGACCGGCGTCAGGCACAGGCGCTGATACCAGAGATAACGGCGCTTATGGAGGGCATGGAAATGCCGCCCGGCTACTCCTGGGATTTAGGGCGTGCAGCGCGTTGGATGCAGGAAGATCAGAGCGATACGAATTTCACCGCCATATTTGCCATCGTGTTGATTTACCTGATTATGGCTTCGCTCTTCGAGTCGCTGATCCACCCGTTCACCATTATGCTGTCCATTCCGTTCTCACTGATTGGCGTGGCCCTGGGGCTCTATGCCTTTGATGCCCCATTTGACAATAACGGTGCGTTGGGATTGCTCATCTTATTTGGCATTGTGGTCAACAACGGCATTGTGCTCATCGACCATATCAATCACCTACGCGCCGAGGGCATGAGCCGCAGGGAGGCTATTCTAACGGGTGGCAAACACCGCCTGCGCCCGATATTGATGACGGCTTTTACCACTATTCTCAATCTGATGCCACTTGTCCTGCCAATGATTTACGGAACGGCGGAAGGATTCTCGCAGCGCTGGGGACCGATTGGCCTGGTCGTCGTCAGTGGCTTGACGTCGTCAACGCTGTTGACGCTCATTCTCGCACCGACGCTCTACTCGCTCCTAGACGATGTGGCCATCTGGTGCAAACGCGTCGTGCGCGAGGCAACTCAGGGCGGTGCCGCTGCGCCCATGGTCAATAATTAAGCGTGTAATTTTGCGTTAATTCGCTATATTAGCGGCACCAACCAGCCAGCGAGTTTGCACATGGGTAAGATCGAACGCAGAAAACAGATTTTGGAAGAGGCTGCCCGGCTATTTTCTGCGCGGCGCTTTGACGAAGTGCTGATGGACGATATTGCGCAAGGTGCCGGCGTGGCGAAGGGCACGCTCTACACGTATTTCGCCGACAAAGAAGAGCTGTACTTCGCCGTCGTATTTGAGGGCATTTCCCGACTAAATCAGCAGGTGCTGGCCAAGGCGAGCGGACAGATTGACCCCGAGAAAAAACTGCGCAAGATCGTGCACGCCATCGTGTCTTTTGTCGCCCACAACGGCTTCTTTTTTAAGCTAATGTCTATTGAAGAGAGTAAGAGCGGCACGGGAAAGAGCGTCAATCGCGAGCGCTGGCGCGAGCAGCGGCGCATCCAGTTGGAAGCGATCGAGTCCGTTCTAATCGATGGGCATGAGAAAGGGTATTTCTCCGTTCCGCACCCCTTTGTCGAAGCCGCCATCCTGCGCGATATGGTGCGCTCGACGGTTATCAACGCCGGCGGTCGGCTCAGCGTGGACGATATGGTCAGCGTGATTATGCGCATTTTTGTCGATGGGATTCGCCGTCCTGCGGCCATCGCTGCCGTGCCCGTTTCTGCGCCTACTTCTCTGTAGAAACTCATCCAAACATATGCTGTTCTGCTGCGCCTCTCGGGCGGGCAAGGCGGGCCACTGCGATTAATCTTTCATGCTTCTGCGCACTTCTTCCAGGCGCGCACGCACATCGGGTCCTAGCACAAAGGCTAGTTGAAGCACCTGGCTGAGGCTGATTCCGATAGTCTGCAGCAGTCCCTCTGGCAGCATCGCATTTAGCTGCTCTACTGTCTTGGCATCGTCTGTGTCAAAACGCATCTGCGCATTGCCCACTTCGACGACCGGTTCCAATGCGTATTTTAGCGGCGTTTTTGCTTTGGCTGGGTAGCTGTAGAACGCACTGGCGATAAAGCTAGAGAGGCTTATCAGCTGCGTAAGGTGATCCGTTTCGGTCGGTGCGTGATGGTCGGCTATGACTTGCTGCAGCGAGTCGGAAAGCTCCCAATTACGCGCTAGGATACCCCCGACCTGCACGTGATCGACGCCGGATGCCTGCGCCTCGGCCGCGCGCATGGTCATCGTCCACTTACTCTCCTCGAGCGTCTCGATAAACGCGGCGTATAGGCCGGGGTAGCAGTGGACCAGTGCGACCTTGCCAATATCGTGCATCATACCCCCTGTAAAGGGGGCGTCGCTGTCTTCCGAGTGAAATTTGCTATAGAGGCGCAGCGCCCGCAGATAGTCTTCTGTCGTATCGCTCAGTCCGAAAGCGACAAATTCCTTTTGCTGGTCGGCATCCCAATCGTCTCTATTTAGCGAAAAGCTCAGAATGCGTGCAATCATGGCGGTGGCCAAGCTGTGGGCCCAATAGTCTTCCACGTGAAATCCACTGTCGTGCACGCTGCTAAAAGAGCGCCGTAGAGAATCGGCGATAATGAGCTCGCGGACGGTGCTCTTGCCCAAGAGCGTAACCGCCTTGGCAGCGTCTTCCACCTTTGAGCTAAAGCCGTAAATCGGTGAGTTTGCTCTGCGAATAAGCATCGCGCTGCTCAGTGGATCTGTTTCGATGGCGTCGATCCAATCTACCATATCGCTGTTTCGATAGCGCGAAAGCGACATGATGCGGTGATACACGCCGGGCAGAACGGGCAGCGACGTCATGAGGCTGATATCGGTCTCAATGCGCTGCAGTATTTTCTCTGGAGACAGGCCGTCTTGCGGAACGATATGCAGGCGAGAATGCAGTTCGTCGCGAAACAGCTTTTCTAAGAACGCATCGTCCAAGCGAGGCCGCTCAAGCAGTAAAACGCCGAGCTTCTCCAAGCTTGCTCGCGCTTGAATAGGCAGTTCGCTGCTGTGGTTGACGATTAGGACTACGACAAACTCGTTGCTCTGGTTGACGCGTGCCAGACGGGCTAGGGTCAGGCCGCCGCCGGAAATCTCGTTGCTGACGATTACCATCTTGGTGCGCTCTCTATACGAGCGTATATAGCGCACGACGTGTTGGGACTCGCTGTCCAAATAGTAGCTAAGATCCGCTGCTTCTTCGTATTCGCAAAGTGCTTCAAGGCGATGGACAATGCGGTACAGCAGCTGCGTGTATTCGCGGTTCTCCAACTTGGAAAGGGCCGCGCCCTTTGAAAATTTTTCGGCGATGATTACCAGCGGACAGTCATTCTGATATGTGGGCTCGTGGATTCCTTGGACAATATAATTGGCCTGGGCGCGCAGGCCGGTGCGCGCGTACTTCTCGAGCACATTGCTGAGATGTTGGCTCAACTGGGCGGCGTTGAATGGTTTGGCTATATAGCCATTGACGCCCGATTTGACGGCGGCTACGATGTCTTCGCGCTGGTTCCGCGTGGTGAACATCAAAATGGGAAGTTGGTGGGCTGGATATGTTTCGCGGACCTTGCGAGTCAGCTCTAAGCCGGACATCAACGGCATGTTAAAATCGGTCAATAGCAGATCGATTTTTTCGCGCTGTATCTTTTTCCAGGCATCCGATCCATTGGCACTTTCTAGCACGTCGTCGTAGCCGAGAGCGCGTAGCATCTGCACGACGACTTTGCGCATGGATGTGGAGTCTTCAGCGACTAGAACTTTCACTGTTCAAACACTTTTATAAATGCCATTTGCCCGTCTGGACAGGTCGTATTCTGCTCCGCATAATCGCGCGGCAAACTAAACGTATGGTAGCCGTATAAAACCGCAATAGAATTCTCGCATTTTACCGCACGCACTCGTCCGCGGCCCTATTTCCCATTTTTGCGAGAAGATAGTATTTTTGGAAAACACCCCAATGCGGAGGAAACGTATGCAACGTGAAGAGTGCATTTTATTTAGCGGGGGAGCAAAGGGAGCTGAAGCAGCCTTTGGCTACCATGCCGAACGCGTGGGAATAGAAGAGGTTAACTTCACTTTCGAGGGACACGGTATCGTCCGTCAGCGCGGCGTCCGCATGCTCAACCACGAAGAGCTGGCCAAGGGCGATGTCAGTCTGAGTTACATCTCCAAACTGCTCAATCGCACCTACACGGAAACGCCGACGTTTCGCAAGATTTTGCAGAGCATTTGGTATCAGATCAACAGCGGCCAAGAGATCTATGTTATTGGGGTAATCCGCGACGACGGGACGGTCAAGGGAGGCACGGGTTGGGGGGCCGAGTTTGCCAAAATTTGCAACAAGCCGCTGTTCGTCTTTGATCAAGAAAAAGATCGTTGGTTTACGTGGGACACAGGCGATTGGCGGGATGGCGTTGAGCCCGTCATTGAGCACGTGCACTTTACTGGAACCGGCACGCGCATTCTGCACGAAAATAGCGAGCGAGCTATCGCCGAATTGTTCGATCGCTCGTTTGCGTAAACCGGGTCGAATCGTGCGCCTTGGCTAAATACGGGTCGTCGCATCGCTCGGCCCAAAGTCCGCCCCAGCGCGCAGTGAAGCCTCATCGTCTAGGGGGCGTCGCGCTGTTTCTCCGCGTCCCATAGAGCGTCTAACTCCTCCAGCGACGCGTCGCGCATGGCCTGGCCGCGCTCGTGCAGGGCGCGTTCAATGGCGCGGAAGCGCCGTTCGAATTTGCCTGTGGAACGCCGCAGTGCCTCTTCCGGGCTGATCTGCAAGAAACGCGCCGTGTTGACCATGGCGAAGAGCAGGTCGCCGAACTCGTCTTCTACGGCATCGGCCGATTGGGCGCCGTGGGCCTGTCGCAGCTCGGCGAATTCTTCTTCCACTTTGTCGAGGGCTCCGTCGATGTGCGGCCAGTCGAAGCCCTGGCGTGCGGCGCGCGACTGCACGCGCTGGGCGCGCATCAACGCCGGCAGGCTCTGGGGGATCCCGTCCAAATGCGAAGGGAGCTGCTGCCCCTGATCGCGCCGCTCCTGTTTTTTTATTTCCTCCCAATTGTCGACGACCTGCTCCGCGCTGTCGACCTGCACGTCGGCAAATACGTGCGGGTGGCGGCGCACCAGCTTTTCTACGATGGCACCGGCGACGTCTTCGATTGTGAAGCGCGCCTGTTCGCTGGCGATTTGGGCGTGGAAGACGACCTGTAGCAGCACGTCGCCCAATTCGCTGCACAATGCCCTGTCATCGCCGCCATCAATGGCTTCTAGTGCCTCGTAGGTTTCCTCCACCATGTAGGGCTTTAGCGTGGCGTGCGTTTGTTCGCGGTCCCAGGGACAGCCATCGGGCGCACGCAGGCGCTCCATTACATCTATCAGCCGGGCGAAATTGGCCGTATCTACCATGCGGTCCTCTCTATAAATCGGTGTATTTTTCGTTGCGCCCGCGCGCTTTTTCAACGGGATATCGGCTCGCCGAAATCGCCATTTTTTCCTCTAAAAGCCCAGCGGCATCCATGTCAAATTGCTCGCACATAAGAAGGACAAAGTAGAGCACATCCGCCAGTTCGTGGCCGATGGCCTGGCGGCTGCGGGGCGTGTTTAGCAGTGCGTCAATTTGTTCGTCGCTGCGAAAGCGGAAGTGTTCCAACACTTCCGCCGCTTCAATAGAAAGTCCGATGGCCAGGTCTTTGGGTGAGTGAAACTGTCGCCAGTCGCGCTCGTCTACAAACTGGCGAACCGCGCTTTTGAGCTGGTCTACGGTAGCTGTGCTGTCGTCCATATTACTCCAACATGGTGTTTAGATTGGATATCCGAGAAAAATATAGTGAAGAATTGTTGGCCCATAATGAGGATATCTGCGATTTGCTGCCGATATATACAAGACGTGCAAAATGGGGCGCCGCGAAAGCGCGCCTGTTATGCGGTGGGATTGTGTCCAGCGGGCGGTCTGGTGCACAGGGTGTCCATCGCGTGCTGGGGAACTCCAGGCCGTTGCGAATTGTCATAGAGAACGACCGCATTATGGAGCAAAACGGGATATGTCGACGCCACTCGTTGGGCCAAAACAGAAAGCGAAGGTCGCTGGGCGGTTGCGCGCGTCGCGCCGCACAGAAGGCGATCCAACGCTGGCTAGCTACCTGGAGGATATAGCCGCTTCGACCCCGCTCTCTGCGCGCAGGGAAGGCGAACTGGCAGCCCGCATTCGCGCCGGCGACGACGAGGCCCGCAACGCGTTGGTTGAGGCCAATTTGCGCTTTGTCGTTTCCATTGCTAAGGAATACCAGAACCGCGGTATGAGCCTGACCGAGCTGATTAGCGCTGGGAACGTCGGTTTGATTACGGCGGCCGAACGCTTTGATGAGACTAGAGGATACAAGTTTATATCCTACGGCGTTTGGTGGGTGCGGCAGGCCATACTGCAGGCGCTTATGGAGCAGTCGACGGTGCGCATGCCGGTCAACCGTCGCGACCTGCAGGCAAAGATTGCGCGTGCATACGAGGAACTGCAGCGAACAGGTGAGATCGCTACCGTGGATAAGGTGGCTGAGTCCCTGGGCTATACGGCGGAAAAAATTGAGCGAACCATGGCCGACAGCCAGCCCATCAGCTCCCTAGATGCCCCTTTTGAAGAGGGCGAAGGGCGCAGTCTTCTCGACTGCATTAGCGACGAACAGCAGCTTTCGCCAGAGGAAGAAGTGCTCTCCTACGCGCTAAAAGACGATATCGACACGGCGCTAGGCGGGCTCAACGCGCGCGAGGCTGACGTGCTGCGCCTCTATTTTGGGTTGGACGGCGAGCAGCCGTTGACGCTCGATCAGATTGGCCATCGCTTTAAGCTGACGCGCGAGCGCGTGCGCCAGATCAAGGAAATTGCGCTTAACAAGCTGCGCCATCCGCGCTTTCACGCGCGGCTGCGCACGCATATCCAAATGTGACGACGAGTCGACAGGGTACTTGGATTAGAGAAGATGCGAGGCACAGAGCCTCGCATTTTTTTTGGTACATTTTTTGCCCATTCGCCGATTGGATGCCGAACCATGGCCCGATGGAGGCAGCTTCTGCCGGGCCGCATAATAAAGGGGTAATAAATACCTCTGCCGTGTCGATATATAGAACGAGTCTTTAAAAACAAGGAGTTGTGAAATGGCAGCTGCGGAAGGCGGTGGGTTGGCCGAACGGCGATGGGCGGGCGTCGGTGTTTTTATTTTTGTGACGTCGGGCATTTCGCTGGGTATGTTCTTGGCCTCTCTTTCTACGGGATAGGCGTAAGTTATTAAAAAACAAAACTATAAAAAATATAATTTTATTTTAGAACGAGATCTTTATAAACTCTTGACGGCTTTGTAGGGGTGCTTTATATTGATGTCCGAGGCGGTGATAATGGCCTTTTTTATCTCCCCGATAACGTCGAATAGATAGCGTTTCTCCTCCCTTATTATCCATTCGACTAGGCCTGCATTACCATTTATCATTGGGGCTTTGCGCTGGCTGAACGTTTGTTTCAGATGGGTTGCATTGCCTAAAGTAGAATGCCAACGCAGCTGTGCGCTGTGGTGAGGTCTACTTTTTTCCAAGCGGGCGCCTTTTGGGCACTATCATCGCCGTTGCCAATCAGAAGGGCGGCGTGGGTAAAACCACGACGGCCGTCAATTTAGCCGCATGTCTGGCGGCCAAGGGGTATAAAACGCTCCTGGTCGACCTCGATCCCCAGGCCAATGCTACCAGCGGGTGTGGTGCTGCCGCCGACAGCCTCAACGGATCAGTCTATGAGGTTTTACTCGGCCAGATAGACGCTCTCTCTGCTATTCGATCCATCGATATCGATCTATTTCATCAGTTTTATTTGCTGCCATCTCATATTCGCTTGGCCGGTGCCGAAGTGGAAATGGCCGCGGTTGTCGGCCGCGAGAAAAAGCTGATGCAGGCTTTGGATTCCGTTGCAGATGGATTTGACTACATCCTTATTGACTGCCCGCCATCCCTCAGTCTGCTTACGCTGAATGCCTTGGGGGCGGCCAACTCCGTGCTCATTCCCGTGCAGTGTGAATACTATGCGCTGGAGGGGGTGAGCAAGTTGCTGCACACGGTGCGCCTGGTCAAGCGCCACATTAATCCAGATTTGCATATTGAAGGGGTGCTCCTGACCCTTTACGACGAGCGCCTGCAGCTGGGCCGGCGCGTTGTTAGCGAGGCGCGCAACCACTTTGGCGACCTCGTGTATGAAACCATTATCAAGCGCAATATCAGCTTGGCTGAAGCGCCTAGCTTTGGTCAGTCTATCCTATCTTATGATCCTGCTTCTTCCGGTGCCGAAAATTATACGAGTTTGGCCGGGGAAGTAGCCGAACTTCGCTCCTCCGCCCTTCTTTCCGCAACGTAGTCCTCTTAAAAAAACTTGATTTTCGGCCTTTTTGTTTGTATTCGTTTATGCATAAACGAATAAGGAGGATATATGTTGCTACGTCAAAGTGCTTCGACGCAAAAGAATGAACAGCGTTTTGATCGCGCGGTGCAAAGCTCGAAACGGCCTGTGAGGAAGATGCCTTTTGTGGCCGGTTCACGTGGGATGTGCAATCTGTTGAAGGTGCTTGAACGGGTGGCCCACTCAAATGCAACGGTCCTTATCGAAGGCGAAAGCGGGACGGGCAAGGAGGTTTGTGCCCGTTGGATCCACGCGCAGAGCCTGCGTCAGCAGGGAGCATTTATCGGTGTGAACTGCGCTGCGCTGCCCGACGGTCTGCTCGAAAGCGAGTTATTTGGCCACGAAAAGGGCGCCTTTACCGGTGCGACCGCGCAGCGCCTAGGACGGTTTGAACAGGCGCATGGCGGAACCCTCTTCTTGGACGAAATTGGCGCCGCGGCGCCGGCCGTGCAGCTGCGCCTGCTGCGCGTGCTGCAGGAGCGCGAGTTCGAGCGCGTCGGTGGAGCGCAGTCGATTCGCGTGGACGTGCGCATTTTGGCCGCTACGAATGTCGACTTACGGCAGGAGGTGAGCGAGGGCCGGTTTCGCGAAGACCTGCTCTACCGCCTCAATGTCGTTCCAGTCAGATTGCCTGCGCTGCGGGAGCGCGCGGCCGATATTCCCCTATTGGTAGAGCACTTTGTGGGCTTGTCCAATCGCCGCAACGGGCGCGGTGTGCTCGGTTTGGAAGAAGACGCTATGCACCTTCTTTGCGACTACCCGTGGCCGGGCAATGTGCGCCAGTTGGAGAATGTAGTTGAGCGCATGGTCGTGCTGACCCAGCGCGATTATATGGTGCGCGAAGATGTGCCCGCTGAGATTATTCACTGGCGCACAGAGGAAGAGACGGCTGTGCTGGGGTCGCTTGATTTTAAGGAGGCGCGCTTTGTGTTTGAACGGCGCTTTCTGTGCGAGGCTCTGCGCCGGCACAACGGAGTTATTGCCCAGGTGGCGGAGGCCATTGGCATGTCGCGCAAGAACCTCTATATCAAATTGGATAGTTTGGGAATCGAATACAATCAATACCGCCGATGCGGCTGATCAAAGGCGGGCGCGCGGGCTGAGCGCGCTCTGCATCTTATCGTACTGCGCGCGCAGGTACGTCCAGTGCTCGCTGTCCTGCTCTTCCAATTCAAGCGCCCGCCGTATAACGGCGAATGCGCGCACATGGCGTCCCTGCAGGTAGAGCAGCTCAGCATAGGTATCCAGGTAGATGGGGTTTTCCCCGTCTATCTGGAGCGAGCGCAGAGATAGGTTGGTAGCATGCTCTAAGAGAATGCCCTCTTCCGCATAGGTCCAGGCCAGGTTGTTGAGTGACGAAGCGTCCTCCGGATCGCGTGCAATGGCCCGTTCGTAGTATTCAATCGCTCTCACGGGCAGGTCTTCCTCGGCGTAGAGCTGGGCGATATGCGCGGCGACATTGGCCTTCCACTCGCCCCGCATCGCACCGCGGAAAGAGCTGTCGGCCGCAGAGAAGCGGTCTTGGCGCAGCTGTACCTCGCCCAAGGTCAGCAACAGGCGTGGTTCGTTGGGCTCTAGGCGCAGCGCGGCCTGGAGTTCGCTCTCGGCGCGGAGGAAATCGCCGCTTTCAATCGCCAACTGGCTGCGCTCAATTCGCGTAAATAAGTGGTCTGAATCCACTTCGATAGCCGAATCGAGCAGGGCTGCTGCGCGCTCGCTGTGGTCTAGGCGGGATTCAATCCAGGCGAGGGTGGCCAAGAGCTCGGCGTTGGGCGGCATCTCTGCGCGCAGTGCGCGTAGGGCGATACCAGCCCGTTCGTACAGTGCGCCCTCTCGGCACAGAGAACGCAGCGCGCTGTAGAGTTCCTCGCTATCGGGCGCGCGTTCGATAGCATCGATCAGCACCTCCAGCGCCTGTCCGTGCTCTCCGCGTCCCATGTGCGCCAGTGCTACGAGAAGGCGGCGCTGCGCGCTTTCTCCATCTTCGCGCAGCGCTCTTTGCCCTTCGCGCAGCGCTCGGTCGTAGTTGCCGCTCTCCAGATACATAGCCGCCAGCTGAGACCGGTTGATTTCGTAGCGTCCGCAGTGGGGGTTATCGATTACGAAGGCCGCGATAAGCGCACAGCAAAAGAGCGAACGGATCATCAGTATTCGTGGCGATTGGCGTAAATGTGCATTAGCAGTCCGATGGCCAGCATATTGGCCAAGAGCGACGAGCCGCCCGAGCTTAGGAAAGGCAGCGGCAGCCCCGTGACGGGCATGACGCCAATGGTCATGCCCACGTTGACAAAGACGTGAAACGCTAGCATTGCGGCCAAGCCGATGGCGATTAGGCTGTAGAAGCGGTTTTTGGCGATGGTGCCGATGTAGAGCGCGCGCGCAATGAGAAAGAAAAAGAGAGCCAACGCCCCCAGTGCACCGATAAAGCCTAGCTCTTCGCCGATGACGGAAAAGATAAAATCCGTATGGGCGGCGGGAAGAAATTCGTATTTGGTCTGCGTTCCTTCGAGAAAGCCGGCCCCCGTTAGGCCACCCGAGCCAATGGCTATTTTTGATTGAATGATATTCCAGCCGGTTCCAAGGCGATCGCTTTCGGGATCCAAGAACGTCATGATGCGATCTTTTTGGTATTGGCGCAGAAAATGATCCCACAGATACACGGTAATCAGCCCTGCGGACAGGTTGGTGAGGACCATGGTGATGGTGAACAGCAGGCGTCCTAGCAGGAGATGGATGGCAATGCCGCTGCCGATGATGAACGCGCCAAAAAGATAGGGGGCTGCACCCTGCCACAGCGGCTCGAAGGAAAATGCGACGCTTATGAGAGGCGAAAGAATAAAAAAGATGAAGACTCTGCGCATGCCGGCCCAATAGAGCATGGGAAAGAGGGGGGCGCCAAAGGAAATGGCGGTCCCAAGGTCGGGCTGCCGCACGATGAGCGCCATGGGCACCGTGCACAGAGCAAAGGAGGCGAGAACGCCGCCGGCCCGATTGACCTGTTCGGGGGTGCAGTCGCTCAGGTAGCGCGCCAGGGCGATGATCGTTGCAATCTTGGCAAATTCAGATGGCTGCAAGCGCGCTGGGCCGATGCTGAGCCAGCGCGCGGCATCGTCGCCCGTGCCCCAGGCTAATACGGCCAAGAGACTGAGCAAGCCGAGGGCGAATAGGGGATAGGCCAGGCCGTAAATCGCCTTGTTGGGAACGTAGACAACGGCCAGACATGCAAAGAGCGCTACAGCGGCATAGCGCGCCTGTTTTGACCAGGCCATCTGGACGACTTGGGAGTCGCTGTAGTAGGCCGCACTATAGATCATGGTCACGCCGAGCAATACCGTGATTACAGTCGAGGCCAAAAGCAGATAGTCAATATCGCGCACGAGTTGCATGGATTATCTCGGTTGTATGCGTGCGTCCGCGTGCAGCAAGGGCGGCGATTGCAGCGCCGCAGTAGTGCGGTCGTGGTAGGCCTTGATGATTTCGCGGGCGACAGGCGCGGCCGCCGTGCCGCCCCCTCCGCCTCCTTCTACGACGACGGCGATGGCGATGGCTGGATCATCGTAGGGCGCAAAGGCGACAAACCATGCGTCGTTGTTGTCGTTTTCCCTGTTGGGGACCTGAGCCGTGCCGCTCTTGCCGGCTACTTCGAGACCTTCTAGCTGCAGGCGCCATCCCGTTCCGTGGGGACCATAGACAACGCGGTGCATCGATTTGCGAACGATATCCAGCGTGGCTTCAGAGGAGCCGGCAATGCGCTGGAGCGGCGGCGGCGACCCGCTCAAAAAAGGCGTCACGAGAAAGCCGCCGTTGGCGATGGCAGCCGTATAGCGAGCCATCTGCAGCGGCGTGACGAGCATGGCTCCTTGGCCAATAATCAGATTGAGTAGGTGGCCCAGCGTCCATCCGTCGCGTTCCTGATAGTACTGGCGCGACGGTAGGAGTCCGGCAAACTCTTCGGGTTCGAACTGCAGGCCGGTGGCATTGCCAAAGCCAAACTCCTCGGCATACGACCTCCAGGTTTCTATTCCCATTAGCTGCGCTAGGTGGTGAAAGTAAGTGTTGCAGGAAGTTTCTATAGCCTCGAGCATATTGAGCTCGCCGTGGCCGCTGCGGTTGTTGCAGCGAAATACCACATCGCCGACCTGAAGCGATCCAACGCAGGCCGCGAACGTGCTTAGGGTGTCTGTGATGCCCGTCTCAAGAGCGGCGATTGCACCGATCATCTTTAGCGTCGAGCCGGGGGGATAGCGCCCGCGTATGGCGCGGTTGAGCAGCGTTGTTTCGCTTTGCAAAACCTGCTGGCGCTCCTGCTGTGCCTGAAACGAAACGAAGATGTTGGGATCGAAGGTGGGCTTGTTGGCCAGGGCTAAGACCGCGCCTGTATGCACGTCCAAGGCCACTGCGGCACCTGCCAAACTGTCGGGTAGGGCGCGCTCGGCGGCTTGCTGCAAATCGATGTCGATCGTCAACTGCAGCTCTTTGCCCGATTCGGCGAGCTGGTCTCGCTCTGGGAACTCGCGGCGCGTGCGTCCGCCGGCATCTACCTCGTAGTAGCGCACGCCGTCCCGGCCGCGCAGGTCGTCTTCGAACACCTTTTCCAGGCCCGTTTTGCCAATAAAATCCCCCGCCATATACGCCTTGCCAGACGGTCCACGGCGATCTTCGTCGCGAATAATGCCCATATATCCCAGCAGGTGGGCCGCGCTCGTGCGGTAGGGGTAGTGGCGCTGCGCTTCTATTTCTATATCCAACATGGGCCAGTCGGCCCGGAGTCGTTCTTCGACGATGGACACCGTGCGAAAATCGACGTCGCGTTTGAGGCGAATCGTGCGATATCTCCTGCTGTAGGCACCGTCGATGGCCGTATCGCCCACCGCGTTTACAAATGCCTGGCGCGCGGCATCGTACTCTTTGCGCGATGTGCGGACCAGTGATACGGTATAGAACGGGCGGTTGCGCACCAAAGTGCGTCCCAGGCGATCGACGATAAGACCCCGCGGAGCTTTTACGCGCTTCTGAGCGATGCGGTTTGCCTCCGACTCCCGCTCGTAGTCAGCCGACGTCGTGACCTGCAGATAGAACAGGCGCAACGCCAATACGAAGAATAGCACGCCAATGATGGCGAAGAGCCCGTTGGCGCTGGGGCGCTGATCCTGGTGTGTATGCCACTCCATGCTATACGGGTAGGATTCGCTGGCGCAGTATTGCGATGGTAGAAAAAACGGCGCCAAGTAGCCCCGTATAGAGCGCGCGTCCTATGCCGTAGCGCACCCAGAAAAACGGCGCGTCGGACAGGGCAATGGCACTTGTAGCGACGTAATAGACTAAATCGTGTGCAAGAACGGCCGCGACGACGAGCGCGACCTGCACCTGTACGCTGTCGCCTACCACGCGCGTGCGCCCGTAGCCCACCGCAAAGCCGACGGTGGATTTTAACAGCGCGTTGAGTCCGAAGTCAGCGGGCATATAAGCGTCCTGCAGCAGGCCCGCTGCAAAGCCCAGTAGCGTGGCCGGCGTGGAGCCTTGGCGCAGCGCGGCAAAGATAAGGACGAGCAATACGAGATCGGGTTTCAGCGAGGAAATCGCCAGAAACTCAAGCCAAGTCGTTTGCAGTGCAAAGGCCAGCAGCAGCAGCAAAGCGTAGCGCGCGGTATCCATTTAGTCGATAGCCGTGGGTATATTGAGCGTAGTGCCTGTCAGTAGCGTCGTCGTTAGGCTGATATTGTTCTGCCGCGCTAGGTCTTCGGGCTGAAGGCCGAATTTGCGCGCGATGCTATAGAGCGTATCCCCCTGTACGACGGTGTACTGTCCACCGGTTTTGGCTTCTTCGCCAACGACCAGTACCTGCCCAGGTTTGATCAGCGCATTGCTGAGGCCGTTCCACGCCTGCAGGGATTCTATGCTGATATCAAAGCGACGCGAAATACCCCACAGCGTTTCGCCCTGCTGAACGGTATGCGTCTTGCGCCCGCTGGCATCGAGGACGATTTGTGCAGGCTGCGTGCGCGGTATGCGCTGCGTCCAAATGGTCAGCTTTTGCCCCGGTCGGATCAGGCCACTCTTCAGATTGTTCCAAAGCATCAAGTCGCGCAGCGCTACGCCGTGCCGATTGGCAATGCGACTGAGGACATCGCCGCGACGGACGGTATAGGTTATCTGTGTGCCCCCTGCAGCATCGACGGCAGCGTTGGGCCCTGCGGGAATATAGAGGCGCTGGCCTGGGTAGATGCGGTTGGGGTTTTGCAGGCTATTGGCGGCAATGATCGTGCGGGTGCTGACTCCGAAGGTCTGGGCTATACTCGACAGATTGTCGCGCTGCTGCACCTCGTAGTGGTATACGGTGGTCTTGTGTGCGGCAGGTAGGCTGGCATAGCGATCTATAAAGGTGCGCTCGCTACCCTTGGGAAGGCGCAAGGTGTAGGGTGATTTGGTGCCGGGAGGTGTGATCGATTGACGCAGTTCGGGGTTGAGCGCGCGCAGCGTTGACTCGTCCGTGCCGATGGCGCGCGCCGCCGCGCGCAGATCTACGTAGGGCCAGGTCGCCGGCAGCGTGACCTGATCGTAGGTGAACGGTGGATCAAAATCGATGTCTTCAAAACCAAACAGGGCTGGGTCTTTGGAAATGATGGCCGCTGCCATAAAGAGGGGAACGTAGTTGCGCGTTTCCCGGGGCAGCTCCAACTGCCAAAAGTCGCGTGTCCCGGCCTTGGCTATGGCGCGCCGCACGCGCCCGCGACCCGAATTATAGGCGGCCAAGGCAAGTCGCCAATCGCCAAATTCACTGTAAAGGCTCTGCAAGTGACGCGCTGCGGCGTGGGTCGATTTTACCGGGTCGCGGCGCTCATCAATCCAGTGCGTCTGTTGTAGTCCCTCCATTTGCCCGGTGCTGGCGACAAACTGCCACAGACCGACGGCCCGCGCGCGCGAATAGGCGTTGGGATTAAAGCCGCTCTCGATCATTGCGATAAAGAGCAGGTCCTGCGGCAAGTCCGCTGCCTGCAGCACGCGCTCTATCATGGCGCGGTAGCGCCCGGAGCGCCGCGCCCATGTCGCATAGGTTTGCCGACCGCGCGTCTGGAAGAAATGGATGCTGGCGGCCACGTGGCCGTTGGCATCAATAGGTATGTCGCAATGTCGACTCAGCTGGTGGATGCGCACTAGCTGGGACGCGTCGTCGGAGAGGTCTTCGATGCGCTCTTCTGACAGGCCTTCGAGCAGCAATACCAGCGGGCTGTCCGGTGAGAAACGCTCTAAATCGGGCAGTAAGTCGAGGTACGCCTGCTCTATATCTGCGGCCAGCTGCGCGCTACGCGTCGTATCGTCGACGGAGTCGCTGGCTTCGAGCTCGGCTAGATTGCGATAGGCCCGATCTAGGTCGGCCTGAGCCGCATCTACATGGCCCTGCGCGCGCGCCTCCTGCGCGCGCAGCAGGTACCACCGCGCCGTGCGCAGATCCACGCCCGTTTGCGCTAGGTCTTCTACGTCCGCATCGGCTTCGATATGCACTGTGGAAGGAGATATAGACCGAGCCGGTCCCTGCCACAGTGAACAGGCGGACGTGCTTAGTAGAAGGCCGAGTACGCTGCACCAGATGCGTGGGCCCAACATGGGGCTAGTCCTTCTTGGGTACGAGAATTTGAGAGCGGACCTTGAGGGCGTTGGGATAGCGCGACTTAATCCCTTGGGCAGCGGCCTGCGCATCAATTTCGTCGGCATAATGCCCGACCTCAACTTTATACCACGGTGCCTTAAAGGTCACGTCTATGTCGTTGCGATCCAGGCGCGCCATGGCTTTGCGCCGCAGGCGGTCTGCTTCCTCATACGAGAGAAATTGGTCTAATAGCACGCGCCAGCCGAAGGTGCGAACCATTTCCGCGCTCCCGCGTTCGGCCGGTGCACTCGGCGCGTCGTCGCTAGTGGCCAAGGGTAAGTCGGACGGTGTAGAGGCGGTCGGCTCTTCGCGACGCTGTACGGAAACGATGTAGGCATCGCCGTAGTCCGATCCCAGCTGGGTCACGCGGCGCAGCAGCGACTCGGCACCAGCACGGGTGGGATAGTCACCGGCTTGGAGCATAAACAGCTGGTTGCGCTGGTGTGCGTAAACGGCGACGCTGAGCGATTGCTCCAATTCGGCGCGCAGCTGTTGGGCCGAAGACTCGTTGCTCAGCGCCAGCAGCTGTACCCTGTAGACCGTGGTGCTCAACTCGGTGACTTCTGCCATTGCTGTATCGCTGCTGGCGGCGTTTGTGCTTTCGCTCGGCTGGTCGGATATGGAGGGTTCCGCTGGGGCCGGGGGCAATGCTTCGCCTGGCGGCTGCCATAGCGATCGCAGCGTCGCCCGCGCGAAAGTGGGTTGGATGAGGAGCAGGTCTTCTCGCAGCACATTTGGGTCAAAGGTTTCGCGCAGCGGCTGCGGCTGTGCCGCTACGCGCGCCGGTGGCAGCGGCGCGGCCACCGGTGTGCCGACGCAGCCCCACAGATAGAACGCGACTGCGAGCAATAGGGCTTTTTCACGCATTATGGAATGGGGCAAGGCCGAATCCTCACGCTTTTTGTGCGTCCGATACCCAGGCGCGCAGGGTGGGTTCGAAGGGCGAGCGCGCCACGCCTCGTTCGGAAATAATGGCACTGACAAGCTCGTGTGGCGTTACGTCGAAAGCCGGATTGTACACCTCGATATCGCCCGGGGCCGTTAGCTTTCCCATGCCGCGGCGAATTTCGTCTCCGCTGCGCTCCTCGATGGGTATTTCATCGCCACTGGCTAGGGTTACGTCCAGCGTAGAAACGGGTGCCGCAACGTAGAAGGGCACGCCGTGCTCCCTGGCGATAATGGCCAGTCCATACGTGCCAATTTTATTGGCGACATCGCCGTTGGCGGCGATGCGGTCGGCGCCAACGATACAGCAGGCAATGCGCTCTTTGCGCATTACGGAAGCGGCCATATTATCGCATATGACCTGCACCGGCACGCCGCTCTGCTGCAGTTCCCAGGCCGTTAGTCGCGACCCCTGTAGCAGGGGACGTGTCTCATCGGCAAATACGGCGATGCGCTTTCCCTGTTCGCGCGCGGCATAAATTACGCCGAGGGCCGTGCCGTAGTCCGCCGTGGCCAAGCCCCCAGCGTTGCAGTGAGTTATGACGTGGCCCTCCTCGGGCAGCAGGTCGGCGCCGTTGTGGCCCATTTGTCGGCAGATTGCTTGGTCTTCGGCAAACAGGCGATCGGCAGTGGATAGGAGCTGTGCGCAGACGGCGCCGTTGTCGTGGTCTGCGCAGCGCTTAGCCACGCCTTCCATTTGTTCCAACGCCCAGAACAGGTTGACGGCCGTTGGGCGCGTTCGCGCGAGGCGCTCGATGGATGCGGCGACGCGCGCACGGAATGCATCCTTTGTGTCGTCGACGGCGGCCCGTGCGCCAAGGACGACGCCGTATGCGGCGGCCAGCCCTATGGCGGGTGCACCGCGAACCATGAGGATTTCGATTGCTCTAGCGACGCTTTCGACGTCGCGGCACGTCTCGTGCACCAGCGCTTCAGGTAGCTGTGTCTGATCGATCAGGACGAGCGCATCATCCTGCCATTTTAGCGTTTGAACGGGCATTAGGACTGGGAAAATTCAAAAGGCGTGCGCTGCTCTCGTACCGGTGCTGCTGCCCATGCATCGGCAAATTCCGTGCATTTGGCATCCCCCCATAAGCGCTCTAACGCGTAAAAGTCGCGCGCTTCTTGGCGGAACACATGGACTACGATATCGACGAAGTCGACTAATACCCAACGGCGCGTCGCCATGCCCTCGATATGCCAGGGCGGATCGCCGGCTTCTTTGAGTGATTGGGCCACCTCGTCTGCCAGCGTTCGCACGTGTTGTTCGGACGTGCCGGTGCAGAGGACAAAATAGTCGGCGGCATCGGAAAGGCCGCGCAGGTCCATCAGTAGGATATCCACGCCCTTCTTGTCTTGCAGGACTTCTACGATCTGATCTATTCTCGGGTCTTCGTGGTGTTTCATGAAAAGCGGTGGCGTCCTTTCACCCATTTCTCAGCGAAATAGGTTGATGCGTTTAAAGTCGCGGCCGATGATGATGGTGACATCCGCGAGGCGGAAATCCTGTTCGATCTGCTGGTCTATCAGGTGCGGTATGCCGAGCACAGCGGCAACCTGCTCGGCGTGCCGGCGCTCGCCGCCGCGGCGTATGACCAGCGTGTGCTGGTAGCCAAAATGATCGGCATTACCTTCGTGGATTACGTCCAAACCAACTTGGCGCGCTTGGCGCGTCAGGCGCGCCGCTACCTGGGAGACGCCGCAGCCGTTGAGAATTTCTACGCGCACGGCTTGCGGCAGAGGAGCGGGTTCTGCTGCTACAGGCGGTGCGACGGAGGGATCGATCGATCGGGAACTAAACTCTGGCCAAGCAGCGATAGCCAAAATGATGGTGCCGGTCGCCCCAGCCAAAAGCCAAAGTATCTTTTCGTGCACTCGGGAGCGCTCCCCACGTCCAGCGCAGCGGCCAAACGGACCGCCGTGCGCGAGCAAAATAGACGCTTTAAATGAATGGAAAACGGGCGATTAAGTCAACTACAGACGGGCGCTATAGGCCGTGAAAAAAGGCACTTATCGGCGTTTTACGGCGTGTTGTCCGCACCTGTTTGATAGACGCACTACCGGCGGTTAGAACCAAGGGAATGGACTTTGTCCTGCAGCAATATTGATGAAGTACGCGCGATTGCGAAAACGGATCGTGGGCGTGTCGGGATGAGTGCTTAGATTAGTCGTTGGTTCGATAGGACCAGTTTGCGGTGACCACATTCAAGCGGGTAGAGATGTCGAACACAGTAGAGATTAGAGAAGAAGATTTTGTTGAAGCATTTTCGATGAGCGACTACGTAGCGTGCTGTAGCCAGGCGTTCCAGCTCTTTGGCGACGCTACGTTGAGCAATCCCCTGCGGGAAGAGCACGTCGATCGCCAGCGCGGTATGGATCACTTCAGCCTGGTCATGCCAGCCGAGTGGCCAGGACGCTACAGTGCCTGCAAGCGCATTGAAGAATTTTCCGACGTGTCTAGCGGACAGCTGGCTCGGCGCGAAGCCTATATCGAACTGCGCGACCTGGTTAGAGACAATGCGGTGCGCCTTGATGCCGGTCATATAACGGATATGCGCACGGGGGCCGCTGGCGCCCTGGCGCTCCAGTATATTGCGACTAGGCCGATTCGTCGCATCGCCCTTTTAGGCACGGGGCGCGTCGCACGTGCCCTGACGCTGGCCTGCGATGGGCTATTCGACTTGCAGGAGGTCCGCTGCACCAGTCGCCGTGCGGAAAACCGCGATGCGTTTGCACGCGATGTGGGCTCTGAGATGCGCGCCCCACTGAATATGGTTGCCACCCAGGGCGAATGTATGCGCGATGTCGATGCGCTATTAATGGCCGTGCCTACGCCGGAGCCTATCGTCGGGGTGCAGTCGGTAGAAGAGATCGACTATCTCGTCGTTATGGGGGGAGACAGCCGGACGCGCCAGGTGGAGAGCGCGGTGCTGGAGAGGCGACCGGTTTTGGTCGACCTGTGGGAACAGGCGGAAAAGTCGGGTGAGTTTCGCTGGGCGCGCGCGCAGCAGCAGCTAGAGCGCATCGACCTGATGCGCGGAGAAAGCGGGGATGCGCTGACGATAGGCGATGCGGCCTTGGGCCGAGCCGGCAGGCCGCGCGCATGCGCCTACTTGACTGGGTTGGCGGTGCAGGACCTGTGCGCTGCGGCGATGATTTACGAAGGCTGGAAGACGCAGAACGCTACTTAAACAGGCCCGAATACTTGAAGGTCATGATGTAGTCCTGCGATCCTTTGCGCTTGTTCTTGGGACGCGTGTCGTATACGTCCCAGCCAAAGCCAAAAAGAAACTGGTCTTTGTAGAAAGAGACGGCTAGCCCCAGCGAAACAGCCAGCGAATTCTCCGTAGAAAGCGCTTCCAATACGTTGCCAATGGCCGTAAAGTGGATGCCCGAAATCGAGGGGTTGTCGACGTTGTGCCATCCGGCAAAAGCCAGTCCCGGGAGCCCAATAAGGCGCTCTGTCTTGCCTTTTACGGGCTCGCCCTGCGCATCTTTGTAGTCGCGTCCCGGCCGTATAGTTAAAAAAGACAGCAGGGGCTTTGCCTCGAATTCCCACTTCCACCCACCGGCCTGTAGCACCTGACTAATGCTCTGGGGCGGCGCGCCCGGATAGCTGCGTGTAGTAATTTTCAAACGCACTCGCCGCGTGTCTTTTTCCAATAGGCGCAGGTTGATGTCTTCGGCTAAGACGCGGCCCTCGCTGGAGTCGTAGATTTTGACCGAGGTCTGTTTGGTGCCTCCTTTGGGGTCGTAGTTGGCGTCGAGCGTTGTCCACTCTATGGTGAACTCGCGGCCGACCAGCGCCTGGCGCAGCGAGTCGGGCATGTCAAAGGCGACGTCGATTTTGGTCTCGTCTTTTTGCACAACCGGCGTGCTGTTCCACCCAACCGCTAGGGGCTGGGCCTGCTCTTTGCGCGTTGCAATAAGGCGAGTAATGCTGGCTAGGTCGATATTTTCTAGCGCGCCCTGGCCCTTAAATGTCAGCGGTCTGGCCTTGTCTTTTACGTCGTTGCTCACCAACAGCACGCGCCCGAGTCGTTCGCCTAGCGCTTGCGGGCTAAAAAATACCTGCAGGCGCGTCGATTCACCCGGACCCAGCGAAAAGTGCGTGGGATCGACGCGGACTTCGGGTGTTTCCGGGTGTGCTTCGACCTGCAGCGTGGTGTCGCCCGAATTGGTCGCGACCAGCGTGCGCTCTTCCGTATTGCCGAGCACGACGTAGCCAAAGTCAATGACGCCCGTCGGATTAATCTCGATTTCGGCGGCCACGCCGGTGCCGTTAAGCAGTACATCCAGCGTTTCCGTGCCCTCCTCCCAGAAGCCGTCGATGCGCAGGTTGCCGGAAATGGTGCCGCGCGAAGAGGGATTGAAGGCGATGTGCACAGGCAGCGTGCGCAAGCTGTTGGCCGGTAGAATTAGGCGGTCTGCTGGATCAATTTGCGTATACAGCGTAAAGTCTTCGCTCGTCGAACGGATGCGGTTGATGGTGAGGTCTGCGTTGCCGATGTTGGCCAGCTCAACGATCTGACTGCTGGTCTCGCCGACGGCAATCTGACCAAAGTCGACGGTGGCAGGGCTGAGCTTGAGAAACTGTCCGATGCCCTGCAGGCGCAGCGAGCGCTCACCGTCTTCGGTGGAGATGCCGAGTGCTGCTTGGCGCAGACCGATTTCCTTGGGCGAGAAATCGAGCGCTATCTTGCCACTTTCTCCTGGCTGTAGCAGCAGTGCACCGTTGCCCAGCTCAAATTCTGCACCGTAGTCTTCGCGCAGGTCCAACCGCGCCGTATAGGGGCTTCCTCCGCGGTTCCACAGCAGGATGTGGTCGCGCTGTGTCTGGCCCAGTGGCACGCTGCCAAAGTGGATACCAGTGCCATTGAGCACTTCGATGCGCGGCGGGCTGATCTGGCCTTCTCCACGCAGGGGGATGTGCAGGTCTGCCGCTTCCGGGTCGCTGGTTTGCAGACGCAGCTGGCCCAGTGCGGCGCCTTCAATTTTTGGCTGAAAGCGCACGGCGACCTCCAGGCGCTCGTCCGGTGACAGCTTGGCTGGCAGCAGGTTGGCTGGGGGCAGAAAACCACTGCCTGTCACTTCGGCCGATTTGATCTGCAGGTCGGCATCGCCGCGATTGAGAACGGTGATTGTGCGCGTGACGCTTTGTCCGATATCGACGGTCTGATACGCCGCGCCGACCTCTGGCAGAGGAGATACTGCCGCACTCGGCGCGCGCACGCGGGCGCTCACATCGAGTTGCAGAGGTGGGTGGTCCGGCGAGGTAATGCGCAGCGCGTTGGAATACAGTCCGCCGCGCTTGGCGCGCAGGTGAATGGCCCGTTCAACCTGCTGTCCGGGACGGAGAACGGTCGGCACATCGCCGACCAGGACGAAAGGCGTTGGGGTCTGCATCCAGTGCACACTATCGATGCGCACCGCTACGTCACCGACGTTTTTCAGGGCGAAAAAGGCCTCACTGGTCTGGCCTAAATCCATGGGTTCAAAAGTGAGCGAGTCGGCGGGTAGCGCGGCGAGCTGTGCCTGAACGACGCTGGCACGCAGTGGAATCACCTGGTCTTCGCCCTTGAAAAAGCCACGGGTCTGTAGCGTTAGGGCCTCTTCGTATGCACCGATGGACGATGCGGCAAAGACGATGGGTATCGGCTGCTGTGATCCGGCCGCTATCCGTAGCGTATCTGCTGGTGTGGAGAATGGCCCCTGCGGCACGCGGACGATTACTTCGATGGCCTCGTCTTCGACGTTTCTCAGCTGAAGTTCAGCCTCTATTGGAACGCCCGGTGCGGTGGGCTGCATGCGCAGCGTGCCGGGTGTGACCTGTATCGATTGAGCGACGGCAGCAGGAGCGAAGAAGAGCGCGATGAGAAAGCCAACAGCCCATCTGTGCAGCGGAGGTTTCATGCGTAGAATGTAGCGCAAAAAAGAAGAGCGACCAACCCGCCAGAATATCGTTTACAACGTTTGTCGAAGCGCCACAGCTCAGAAGTGTGGTAGACTTCCTCTTGGATATTCTTTTGCGGATTCAGGTCACTCTTTGTAGAGAGAAACATAAAGCAAAAAGCTCCTCAATGTCAAGCCGATGTGCTCAGGGAGAAAGAATTTTTTTTAGGCCATGTACTAGGCGATCCATCCCCTCGGCTACGGTGTCGCTCCGCAGCGCACCAAAGGCGATGCGCACGTGGCAGGCATCCGTCAGGCCAAATGCTTCGCCCGGTATGACGGCGACGCGGTACGCGCGCACTAGGCGCTCAACCACGTCGAGCGCGGGCAATGTGGTATTTAGACGCGCGAGCAGGTAAAAAGCTCCGCGGGCGTCGGGCACGTGGCAGCGTTCGCCCAGCTCGTCGAGGCGGGATAGGCACAGTCGGCGCACGGCCGCTAGATCTTCAGAAAACTGCTGGCAATAGTGCCGACCGGCGCGCAGAGCCCCCAGCGCTGCCTGCTGCGAAATAACGGTCGGACAGATCAGGATGGTGTCTTGCGCTTTTTCGAGTGCGGTCAGTAGGTGTACCGGCGCGACCAGGTAGCCTACGCGCCACGAGGCCATGCCGTAGCCTTTGGAAAACGAAAAGAGCGATATCGTGTGGGCGGCACTGTCGGCCAGCGAAGCCGGCGAAAAATGCGCCGCGCCCTCGTAGGTAAAATACTCGTAGGCCTCATCGGAGAAATGGTAGAGGCCGTGCTGCTTGCACAGGCGGTTTACGGCGCGGAGGTCTTCTGGCCGATAGACAGCGCCGGTGGGGTTGTTGGGTGAGATGGTAACAATGGCGCGCGTGCGCTCGCCAATGGCTGCGGCGATCGCGTCGAGGCGCAGCTGGTAGTTGCCATCGGTCGGCACGGCAACGGCGCGGCAGTTGGCCATGGCGATGGCCATTTCGTGGTTAAAGTAAAACGGCGCGGCAATAATGATCTCATCACCGGGGTCAGCGATGGCCAATAGGGCGTGATAGAAGCCCATATTGCTGCCCGCCGTAACCATGAGAACGCGCTCGTCATCGACTTCGATACCGTTCTCCGCCGACAGCTTTGCCCGCAGGGCCTCCTGCAGTTCGGGTAGGCCGCGCGCCGCCTGGTAGTGGTGTTCGCCCAGATGCTCGCCAAATGCACTGGATGCAGCCAGCGCCTGCGGCGGGGGCGGATAGTGCACCACGCCCTGGCCTAGGGAAATGGTGCCAGGCGTTTGGCGGATGAGCCCGGCGACGTGGGGAATGACGGGCGGCTGCACTGCGCGCATGCGCTGCGATTGGGACGGCGCGGGCATGGCCGGCTAGCTTTGCAAAGCACGGTCTAGGTGCGCCATGAGGCGATCTATTTCCGCGCACATAGCGTCGTCGAGTGCAAAGCTGAGGGGGCCGCGGTGCACCTGGTTGGGAAAGAGACCGCGCTGGTGCATGATGTAGCGCTCGCTGACGATAAAACCGTCCAATCCGCCCTGCAGCTGCAGCGTAATAAGCGCGCATATGGGCCAGTAGAGGCGGTAGGCGCGTTCGTCGTCTCCCGCCTGCAGCGCGTTCCACAGAGCCGTCGTGCCATCTAGCAGTTCGACCCCGGGGATGGTGCCGGTTATACCGCGGCGAAATGAGTCGATGAGCAAGACGCCGCCGCTGCCCTCAAAAATGCTTGCCTTTCCGTCCGTGGCCGCTCGCAGCGCCGATATGCAGGGTCCGAGGGGCGATGCTTCGGGTTTGAACAGCACGCGCTGGCCAAACTCGGCAAAGAGGCTGGCCTGAAAGGCGATACTCATGGGATTGCCCACATACGAGCTGGCGTCCTGGACAAAGATCGGTAGGTCGACTTCTTCGAGTAGAGCGGTGAAGTAGGCGCGCAGTTGGTCTTCGGATAGCGCGCGCGAAATCGGGGGAATGGCCATCAGCGCCGCCGCGCCGCCGTCTTCTGCCGCACGCGCGTAGGCGCATGCCTGCTGCGTGCTCTCTGCCGCAACGTTGATGATGACGGGACCGCGCCCCTGGGCACAGTCGCACAGCTGGGCGGGCAGCGCTAAGCGCTCGCGTTCGCTCAGGCGAAAGAGGTCGGAGACCAGCGCCAGGCAGAATCCGTCGGCTCCCAGGCCAAAAAGATAGTCAACCTGCTTCCCCATAGTCTCTAGGTCGATTGCTCCGCTCTCTGTATACGGCATGTGCACGACGGGTAGGACACCCGCAATGGTCTGTTGCGTCATGAGCTCCTCTGCTGACGTGACTGTGCGCGTTTGATTGCCCGTGCATGGCGCACAATGGCGTGTAATTTTTCTTCCAACTCGGCGTTGGCTGCCGCCATAAAATGGGCGAATTTGCGCCGCTTTACATAGCGTGGTATTTGGTTGGGTCCGATCAGGCAGCGCGCTCCGGCCTCTTCGGCAATCAGAGAGGGAGGGCCGGCATCGTAGATTTCTACCTGGCGCGTTAGATAGGCGCTCAGGTGGCCTTCGGCGATAAGCGTTAATACCAGCGATGCACCGATGGGATGTTCGCGTGGGTCAAGGTCGTAGTGCGCGCGCGCCAAGGCCTGATAGTCGCGCGCTTTGGAAGAGATAAATACCTTGTTGTGCCGCGGAGCATGTTTCAGCCGCAGTCGCTTTTTGCGCGCTGTTCCTTGCTGCACAAACGCGCCGCCGCCGCGCACGGCGGTGAATACTTTATATTCGCTGGGACGGGCGACGATGGCGGCCAGCATCGCGCCGTCGCGCGCCAGCCCGATCGATATGTGGTAGGGGGCATCGCCGCGCTTAAAATGCCAGGTGCCGTCAATGGGATCGAGAATGACTAGGTAGGGTGAAGCGCTGCCCGCAAAGCGTTTTTTGAGCGGCGTGCTCTCTTCGGCGATGACGCCGACTTCGGGGAAGTGCTGCAACACCGCGCTGAGCAAGATGTCCTGCAGGCCGCTGTCGAGCGCTGTGAACGTGGTCGAAGCAGCCTGGGCCTTGTCGCCGGTCAGGCCCAAATCGGCTTCTTTGCCGATGTCGGCGACCTGGCCGTAGAAAATCATCGACGCCCGCGCGCACTGGCGGACAACGGGTAGCATGGCGTCGATAAAGTGCCGTGGGTCGATGGGCTGGCTCATGGTGCGTTAGTAAAAATAAACGCCTGGCTCCCCGCAAGGAGCCAGGCGTTTATCGATTGGGTAAAGACGGACTATCCGGCCGCCTCCTGCAGCTGTGCGCCGTGCAGCGCCGCTACAACCTTGTCCGGGCTCATGGGCAGCTCGCCGAGGCGGACGCCAATGGCATCGTAGATGGCGTTGGCAATGGCGGCCATCGGCGGCACTAGCGGCACTTCGCCGACGCCGCGAATGCCGTGCGGGCTGGCCGGATTGGGCACTTCGACCAGCACGGTTTCGACCAGCGGCAGATCGAGTGCCGTCGGCATGCGATAGTCGAGGAAGGTGGGATTGGCCATGGTGCCATCTTCCCGGTAGAAGTAGCCTTCGCTCAGCGCCCAGCCGATGCCCTGCACGGCGCCGCCTTGGATCTGCCCTTCCACGTAAGAGGGATGGATGGCCTTGCCGACGTCCTGCACGGCGGTGTAGCGCAAGATCTTGACCTTGCCCGTATCGGTATCGACTTCGACGTCGACGACGTGGGTGCCAAAGGCATTGCCCGCACCGCCGGCGTTAATCGTGCCCTTGCCGGTGATCGGACCGCCGGTGCGGCCCTGCTCGGCGGCAATTTCCTTAAAGGTGAGCGACTTGGATGGATCTGATGCGCTGACGAATTGACCATCTCGATACTCGACGTCGCTTTCTTCGACTTCGAGCTGGCGTGCTGCGCGCAGGCACATCTCGGCCTTTACATCCTCGGCTGCCTTGTAGCAGGCGTGTCCGGTGGCATAGGTCACTCGGCTGCCGCCCGTGCCGCCCGTCATGCCAATGGACGACGTGTCGGGAATGGATGGGTTGATGTCTTCGGCGTTGAGTCCCAGCGTCTCGGCCACGATCATCGCCATCGAAGCGCGGCTGCCGCCAATGTCTACCGAACCCTCCTGCAGGTTGAGCGTGCCATTGGAGTTGACGGAGATGGCCGCCGATGACTCGCCGCCGCCGTTAAACCAGAAGCCCGAAGCGACGCCGCGGCCGCGGTGCACGCCTTCGAGTTTGCTCTTGTAGTGTTCGCTGTCGAGTGCGGCCTGCACGGTCTCTTCGCAGCCAATTTTCTTGTACACTGTCCCGTCGGCGCGGCGCGTGCCCTCGCGCGACGAGTTCTTGAGGCGCACTTGTAGCGGGTCCATGCCAATGCGCTCGGCCAGCTCATCGATGACACTTTCCGAGGCAAACGCGGCGTTGGGAGCACCCGGTGCGCGGTAGGCCGACGATTTGGGCTTGTTGACGACGACGTCATAGGCGTCGATCGTGACGTTGGGAATATTGTAAGGGCCCAAGATGCAGGAGGCCCCAGCGCCGACGGCCGAGCCTGGAAAACCGCCGGCCTCGTAGGCTAAGTAGGCCTGGGCTGCCGTAATCGAACCATCCTTTTTAATGCCCATTTTGACTTTTATATAGGAGCCTGGCCCGGGGCCCGTGGCCTCAAATACTTCGGTCCGACTCATAATCATTTTGACCGGGTGACCCGTCTTGTGCGACAGAATGGCCGCTGCCGGCTCCATATAGGCAGGGAATTTGCCGCCAAAGCCGCCGCCGATTTCGCAGGGAATGACTTTGACTTTGGAAACGGGTACCTGCAGCACTTCCGAAACCTGCGAGCGGATTTCGAACGGCCCCTGCGTGCTGACCCACACGGTGATCGAACCGTCGTTTTTCCACCACACGGTCGTATTGTGCGGCTCGATATAACCCTGGTGCACGGTGGCAGTGCGGAACTCGCGTTCGACGACTTCGTCGGCTTCGGCAAAGCCGCTGTCGAGGTCGCCCATAGAATGGCGATTGTGGCTGGCCACGTTGCTCTTTTTGTCGGTTTTCTGGCCCAGCTCGCGCGTGGTGCGGTTTTCGTCGAGCAGCGGCGCGTTGTCCTGCATGGCTTTGAGGACGTCGACCACCGCAGGCAGCACCTCGTACTGGACCTCTATCAGGTCGAGTGCCTCTTCGGCAATGTGGGCGCTGGTAGCGGCGACGGCGGCAATGGCGTGTCCCTTGTAGAGCACTTTGCCCGAGGCGAGCGAATTCTGGGCGACTTCGCGCACGTTGACCATGGTCTCGCCGAGGTTGGACAGTTGGTCAACCGTTTCAACCAAGTCGTCGGCAGTTGCCACGGCGCGCACGCCGCTGAGCTGCATGGCTTTTGAGGTGTCGATGGAGATAATGCGCGCGTGCGGATGCGGACTGCGCAAGACCTTGCCGTAGAGCATGCCCGGCAGGCGCACATCGCCGCCGTAGACCGCGGCGCCCGTGACCTTGTCGACGCCGTCGTGGCGTATGGGGCGCGTGCCAATTACGCGGTATGTACCGTTCCCCGTGTAGTCGGGATAGTCCTTGCTGGAAAAGGAGGTGGCCATGTATTCTGTTCTCCTTATAGAGAGTGCTGGGTCGCGAACGCTATTAATGTGGTATGACCGCGGGGCGGCGTCAAGATGTCAAGATGCGTGCCGGGCAGTTTCTGGCGATATTAATTACATGACAGAAATGGGCGACATATGGCACACCGCTAGCGGAGACGAGCGTTTGGACAGGGCACAGGTCCACGTTTGGCGCGCTGATTTGCCGACGCAAGCGGCGTGCGTCGAGCATGTGCAGGACGTGCTGTCTGCCGACGAACGCGCGCGCGCCGAGCGCTATCCACTGGCGGAAAATCGCCGGCGCTTTGTCGCGGCGCGCGCCCTATTGCGCCACGTGTTGTCCCGCTATGCCGACTGTCCGCCCGACCAGCTGTGCTTTGCCTACGGCGAGCACGGCAAACCGCATCTGGTAGGCCCATCGAATCCGCTAGAGTTTAATATGTCGCATTCCGGCGACGTGGTGCTCTATGCCGTAGCGCGCGGACGCGCCGTGGGCGTCGACGTCGAGCAGCAGCGCGCTAGAAGCAACTATATGCGCATTGCCGAACGATTTTTTTCCATAGAGGAGTACGAGGCGCTGAATGCGCTGCCGGCAGCAGACCAGCCGCGGGCCTTTTATCGCTGCTGGACGCGCAAAGAGGCCTATGTGAAGGCGCGCGGCGATGGTATTGCCGCCGGTTTGGACACGTTTTCCGTATCGCTGGACGAGCGCGCCGCTATTTTGCGCTCGGACGAGGGAGCGAGCGAAACGGCGCGCTGGAACATGTCCAGTCTACAGTTGGGCGATGGATATGTTGGCGCGCTCTGCTCGGAAGGGGCCGAGTGCGACATCGCGCAATTTGCCTGGTCTTATAGCTAAACCCTAGACGACCAGGTCGGTAACGATGCCGCGCATGTCCATCTCAAAGTCGATGTCGACGACTGGCGGCCGGCTGTAATACCAGCGCGCGCCGTGCCTAGCCGCAGGGCCCATAGGCGGCAAAACGACGTGCTCGTAGAGGTCGACCAGCGGGTAGATGGTGTATATATCGACGGTATCGACTAGTGTCCACGCTCCCCCTAGTCCCAGAAGGCGCTCTTCCATTACCTCCATCACATAGGCGGCTTTTTCGCGCATTGAATCCGGTGATGTGTCGCCCGGGCGAATAATGCGCTCCGCTTCGAGGATGCCCTCTAACAGTTCGCCGGCGCCAGCAACGACGAGCGTTTTGCGGCCGATATGCGGGTTGGCTACGACGTAGGAAAAAGCGTGCAGGTGGGGTTCGGCGGGGGGGTGGTGCACGGGTGCGACGTTGGTGCGCGCCACGGGGTTGAGCCCGTCGACGAAGAGGCCCCACTCTTTTAACACGGAACAATAGTCGCCGTTGAAGTCGATAAAACCCTGCATTGTGAAAGGTTCGGGTGACCTAAGTTCCATACCGCAAAGCGCATTGCGGTCCAGGTTGTGCGTGTCTAAATGGGCAGCGACTCGATCGAAACCCTGCTGCCAGGGCAGCGACTCACTGAGCGTTGCGTGCACTATTTCGTAGCCGGGGTCGGCGACTACGCCGCAGGAGTAGGGATCGATACCGCGCAGGAAGTGGTAGTTGCCACGGGGGTGTGCTATGAGCATGGTTGGCCTGCCTCGCTTTTGGCTTGGATCTGTCTACAAACTGCTCCGCCGCAGTGACAAAGCGTTTTTTTCTTGACAGGGGTGATGTGCGTGTTATTGTAAATGTACAATATAGCCTATAAGGAGCGGATCACCATGCCCCAGGTATCCCAGTCCCCATCGGCCTCTTCAGCGCTGTCTCAGCTGCAGCGTGGCCAAGTGCAAAATAGGGCGACTGCTCAGCGCCAAGAGCAGCGCACGCGCGTGCTCGAGCGCGTCGACCAATTGGTGCGCGGAATGGAAGCGGTGGCGCAGCGCCTGTCCTCGGACAGCGTGAGCACGGCACAGCGTTCGCTGCTGGTCTCGCGCTTCAACGATCTGCAGAGACGCGTCAACGAAATCGATGGCATTGTCGGCGGCGAGGGTCGCGCCGATGCCGTAGCGCAAACGGGATCGGCCTTGGCGCTGGATGTGGGAGATCGCGGCGGCGCTGACCGCGCGGTCCGCCAACTCGGCCAGATGCGTCAGAGCATGCAGGGAGAGCTCGAGTCCGCTGGGGTATCGTCGCCGGGCGGTTCGGGAGAGCGAGGGGCGCTGGTTGATGTGACTGTGTAAAGAGGGTCGATATGCGTTGGAACCCGGGGGCCTTCCCCCGGGTTTTTTTGTGCGCAAAATAGGGCGCGTACCGACGATTTATTTTTCAGGTAAAAAGACACGGGAAGATAGCATGGCCGAAGAATACGACGTGTTGCTGCGCAGCGAAGTCGAGCCCTACGAGACGGTGGTTCCCCTATTGGAACGGGCTGGCTGTCGGTTGGTTCGCTGGAACCCGCTGGGCGCCGCACCCGCCGACGATGTGCTGCGCCAGGTCCAGGGTGCCTACAACTACGGACACTTTGCCTTTACTGCCGAGTACATGGATCGCATGCCGAACCTGCGCGTTATCAGCAACTTTGGCGTGGGCGTCGACCACATCGATTTGGCGGCCGCTCGGGAGCGCGGCATTCCCGTTGGCAATACGCCGCAATTACTCGATGGCGCTACGGCCGATATGACCTTTGCCCTGCTGCTAGCGGCAGCGCGCAACGTTGTCAAAGGCGACCATTTTGCGCGCAGCGATCAATTTACTGCCTACGATCCCAGCTTTATGCTCGGTCAAGAAGTGCACGGTGCCACGCTGGGCATTGTCGGTTTGGGTAGTATTGGCTACCAGGTAGCGCGCAGGGCGCAGGCTTTTGATATGCAGATTATCTACCACAATCGCACGCACAACAGGCGCGCCGAAGAGGATTTGGGCGCGCAGTATGTTCCATTGGACGAACTCCTCACGCGCGCGGATTTTGTTGCGCTCAATATGCCGCTCACAGAGGAGACGCGCGGTATGATCGGGCGGCGCGAACTGGCGCTGATGAAAGAGACGGCGGTTTTGGTCAACGCCGCGCGCGGCGGCGTGGTCGATCACGAAGCGCTGCTGGAATGCCTAGAGCAGGGGGGGATATATGCGGCGGCGCTGGACGTAACCGAGCCCGAACCGCTGCCGCGCGACCATCCGCTGCTGGCGCTGGACAACCTCGTTGTCGTGCCCCATTTGGGCAGCGCCACGGTGCAGACGCGCAATGCCATGGCCCAGCGTTCGGTAGACAATTTGCTCGCCGGTTTGCAGGGACGAGAATTGCCCAGTCGCGTCGCTTGAATCGCATGCCCAACAGCGCGCCGCGAAACCTGCGCGATGCCCTGCAGCACTACCGCATTCGTCCAAACCACAAATTGGGGCAAAATTTTCTGTGCGACGAGGGGGTGCTGCGCCGCGAAGTCGAGTACGCAAGCCCCGAAGCGACAGACGTCGTGTTGGAGATTGGGCCGGGTCCCGGCAACCTCACGCGGAGGCTCTTGGAACGGGCTGGACGCGTCGTTGCCATCGAACGAGATCGGCAGTTTGCACCCTGTCTAAACGACCTGAAGAAACGCCACGACCACTTAGAGGTCATTTGGGGTGACGCTCTTGAAGTCGACTTTCCCGCCTTTGATAAGGTCGTTGCCAATTTGCCCTACAGCGTGGCGCTGCCGCTGATCTTCAAGATGCTCGACCAGCGCTTTCACAGGGGCGTGCTGGTCTTTCAAAAACGCCTCGCCGAACGCATCTGTGCCCACGTTGGAGAGAAGGGCTACTGCCGTTTGAGCGTGGCGCTGAAACGGCGCGCCAATGTGGAAATCATCGAAGCGCTGGGCCGCGATATTTTCTATCCGCGTCCCAATGTGGACAGCGCCATTGTGTCTATTGAGCGAACCAAACCGCGCTTTGACATACCCTCCGAAGAATCCTTTCGCCTGCTCTTAGAGGGGCTGTTTCTCCACCGCGAACTGAGCGTGGAGCAGGCGCTGCGCAAGGTCGGCTCTGGCGTATTCCCACCGCAGTCCATACCCCGCATAAGCGGGAAGTTGCGCGGCAAGGCCGTATGTCGAGTGACGCCGCGCGAGTTTGGCGATATCGCGCGGGTAGGCCGGCAAAGTTAGCTGTTCCACTGCAGGACGACGCCCATGGCACGCGTGCGGTCTTCGCGCAGCATTTCGTACAAAGCCGGTGCGTCTGCGAAGGGTGCGCGATGGGAAATGAGCGGGGCCATATCCAACTCGCCGGCGGCGATGAGGTCGAAAAACAGCGCTGCGTGTCGGTGCTGCGTAAAGGCGCCGGGGGCTGCGTGTGGCGGATGAGAGCTGTTGTGGGCGCCGATGATGGAAATGCTTGGCGCGTTGCACAAATCGTGAAAGTCGAAGTGTTCGGTAGCGCCGCGTGGACTGCTCAGCAGCACGAGGCGCCCCTGTTGGCGCAGCGTTGCAATTTGTCCAGCAAGCGCGTCCGGGGCACCTGTCACCTCGAATGCCGCGTCGGCCATGCGCCCCTGGGTGTGCTGTCGCACGTATTCGACCAGGTCCGACTCCCTGGGATCAAAGGCGCACAGTCGGGCCGTCGCGGGCAGCCGTGCGCGGCGCTGGGGCGATGGCTCCACGCCGATTACGCGTGCGCCGGCTAGGTGGCAGAAGCGGGCGGTTAGCTGCCCCACTAGGCCGAGTCCAAATACGATGGCTTCTTCACCCCAGGTGACCAAACCGCGCCGCACCCCGTTCATGGCGATCTCTGCCAGCGTAAAAAACGCCGCCTCTTCGCTCACAATAGATTCGTTCAGAGGCCGCGCGTGCGCCGCGCTGCAGCAGGTGTAGGCGGCGTGTGATCCATAGCTTCCGACCCGCTTCCCGACCCACCCACTGTCCACGTCAGCGCCCACGGCGACGACCTCGCCGATATTGTCGTATCCGGGCACGAAGGGAAATGTGCCGTACTGCGCCCACTTCGATCCCGGTGCGCCGCAGCCGTTGAGAATGGTCAGTTCGGTGCCGGTGCTAATGAGCGTGCAGGCCGTGCGCACCAGCAGCTGTCCGGGCTGAGGCGTTGGCACTTCGCGCTCTTCGATCAGCACGTCGCCGGGGCCGCGAAAGACGACGGTAGGATTGGTTTGGCTCACGTTGCACTCTTCTCCGCGTTAGGGTACGACCGGTTTGCGCTCCATGCGCCGTTTAGGCCAGTTGGGCGTAGGCCTCGCGTCCGCGTTTGAATAGCTCGCGCACGTCTTCTCGCTGCTGGTCGCTGTTGTAGCGACCATAGCGGTCAATCCAGCGCAGCGATTCGTCGATGGATTGGAGAAAAAACTGGGCTGAGTCGGCGCGCTGTATGGGCGGCTGGCCGCAGCGAAAGTACACCGGACTAGAGTGGGCAAATAGGGCGTGATCAAAGCTGTCGCGGCTATCGCCCCACAGGCGAACGGCCACCCAGCCGTCGTGCTCGACGCGCAGTGCGCATTCGAGCGTCCCATCGCGGCGTCCCTCCGGCCAGTGCCAGCGCTGGGCAATCGCACCGTTGACGATCAGTTCGGCGCGCTCTATCGGATAGAAAGAGGAGAAGGTCGCGTGCGCCTCTACCTGGCCGCTGCCATCCAGCGCGATGGTTTCACCCATGGCCATCCCGTTGGCGCTGAACGAAAGCGCCGGTCCGTTGGTGATGAAGGTGCGTCCGCTCTTCATTCCATCGATCCAATTCGCGTAGGAAAAATCGCCGTCGCACTGCACATAGACGCGGTTGTTAGAGCAGACAAACCAGTCCGTTCCCGTCGATGCCGGCAGGTGGATGCCGCAGTTGAGCAGCTTGTACCACAGCTCGTATTCGGGGTCCATCCAGAACGGATCGAATAGGTTGAACGCATCCAGTTTGCCCAACGCGGCGGCGATGGGTGCCTCCATGCCGCGCCCGTTGTGGCACCAGATCACGAGACCGCCCTGATCGCGCGCCTCGTCGCAGCAAAAGCACAGCGGCGGATAGTCGGGGTCGAACTGGCCGGCCAGCGTGTGTCCACGGCTGACCGGCTGCACGAGGTTGCGAATATTGAGAAACATCACGTGCCCGTAGCCGAATCCCCAAGGCGAATGGTCGCCGTAGTGGCGGTTCTCCTCGCCGATATCGAGGACGTGGTGAGCGGTGGTAAATTCGTTCATAACGCCGAGCGGATATTTGTTGCTGGCGTAGGGCAGCTGGCGGCGATCGAGCACGCTGACGCAGGTCACGTTATACCCCTCGACGCTGCAGTCGATACCAAGGCGCTCGTCCGGGCGCGTTTCCTGTTCGTCGTAGTGTATGTGCGTATTCCCCGGATACCAGTGCGCGCGCTGCGGCGCATACCAGCGGTTGATTGGCAGCGTTATGCTGACTCCACCCTTCTCGGGTACTTCGACTGTCGTGCGGTAGGGCTCGTATTCCGTTCCGCGTTCGACGAGCACGGCGGTGCGGCCGCGCGGAACGGAAATGCTAAATTCGCCCTGCGAGAAAAAAAAAGGCGTTCCCGGACCGCGCTTGAGCAAGGCGCTATTGGGATGGGTAAAGGAGCCCATAGAGTTGAGAACGTGGACTTTGGCATCGATGAGCTGGTCCGTTGCCGCGTCGATAATGGTGCCGTGTAGGGTGCCCATGAATATGCTCCAACGAGGTTTGGTGGCTCAGTTGAGCGAGTAGATTTCGTAGCCGTTTTCGCACGGGTTGCCCCGACTGACGTGCATGCGACCGGCTGCCGCCTCTATAACCACGGAAAATACGCTGACCCAGAAGCCGTTTGAGGGGTGGTCGTTGGCGTGGCGGCAGATCGAGTGCGGATAGTCCTGGTGGTCGCGCAGGGCCTCCTGCGCTCGTTCTACGGAGAGCGGGTGTGCAGTGAGCAGCTGGTTGATGCGGCGCAGCCGTGGACCGGACTCAATGAGCTCGGGAAAATCGCGGTTAATGTGTTCCAAATCTGGGTGCAAACAGTGGTTGGTGTGGGTGACGAGCGCCTCGTCGTGCAGGACGTGCACGTCGTCGACGGTCACTTCCAAATCGGCCGGCCCCTGCGGCGTGGCCAGCATGATATTGGCGGGAATGGCGCGCTGGGCGCGGCGCACGGCCGCTACGGCTTCTTCGAGGCTGCGGCTCTCGTAGAGCGCGCGTACGGTAAAATAGTGCGGCACGCCGACGCGCCGGCTCGGGGCCGGTAGCGTATTCAAACAGACGCCCATGCCCGCCTCATTGAGTCCTATATAGGCGATGAGACCCGCCTGCGTAATGTTCATCAGAGCGGGGCCATTGTCCGGTCTTCTGCGCAGCACGATGGTGTATGGGTCGAGTGCGGGGTCATTGTCCCAATTTTGAGCGACAATCGAGGACGCAGCGGCAAAGGACGTGCAGCCGGCGTCTTCTTCGGGCTGCAGCTGGTTGCGCACCTGCAGGAGAACGAGATCGTCAAAGTCGACGCCCGAACTCTGCGCCATGCCGCGCAGCTCGTCGAGCATGTGCGGCGCATAGTCTTCTACACAGGCCGCACTTTGGCGCGCGACGTCCAGTGCGGACTGGCGCGAGATGGCAATGGTTTTGTTTACGCGCTCGAGGGCGATGGTGGCAAATGCGCGCACCTCTTCGCGTGCCTCTTCGCCGAGCTGCCGACCCATTTCCAACGGCGAACCTGCTACGTCTACTTCGCGATAGCGCGTACTCATGCGATTTCTCCTCCCTCGCGCACGGCGAGGATTACCTTGCCAATCGTGCGGTTTTCGGCTAGCATTTGCTGCGCCTCATCGACGCGTTCGATCGGCAGCACCGAGTCGATCACGGGTTCGATGCTGCCATCGATCAACAGCGGCCAAAAGCGCTCTGCAAAGGCCCGCGTAATCTCGGATTTCTCTGCGTCGCTGCGGCTGCGCAGCGTCGATCCAATCAGGCGCAGGCGTTTGCCGAGCACTTGGCCGATGTCCAGCGCGGCGCTGGTGCCCGAGAGCAGGGCGATAAAGACGAGTCGGCCCCCCGTTTTGAGCAGGCGCACGTTGCGCTCCAGATAATCGGCCGCGCTGATGTCGAGCACGACATCGACGCCGTCGCAGTGCGCTTCTATGGCTTCGGCAAAATCGCGCTCGCGGTAGTTGACGGCTAGTTCGGCACCCAGTTCGGTGCAGCGCGCGACTTTGGTTGCTGTGCCGGCCGTGGCGATCACGCGGCAGCCCGCCGCCCTGGCCAACTGTATGGCAGCGGTGCCGACGCCGCTGGCGCCGCCGTGGATGAGTGCGGTTTCACCGGGTTGGAGCTGTGCCTCTAAGAAGAGGTTCACAAAAGCGGTGAGGAAGACTTCGGGCACGGCGGCTCCGCGAGCAAAACCCCAGTCGTCGGGCAGGGCGAGCAGGTGGTCTGCGGGCACCGCAACGCGTTCGGCGTAGCCGCCACCTGAGAGCAGGGCCAGCACGCGATCGCCCCGCTTCCAGCCGCGCACGCGATCGCCGACGTGAGCGATAGAGCCACACATTTCCAGGCCCATATAGGGGGACGCGCCGGCAGGGGGCGGGTAGAGCCCAGCGCGCTGCAGCAAGTCAGCGCGGTTGACGGCGCTAGCGTAGACATCCACCAGAACCTGATCGGCCGCGCAGTCCGGATCGGCTACTTCTTGCCAGCGCAGCTGCTGCGCCTGATCTACGACAACGGCGCGCACGGCCTGCTCGGGCGAGTGTGAAGGGAGCGATGCGCGAGAAAACTGTTGAATGCGCGTCTGTTGAATGCAGAGGGATTGGGTATCATTGCCAATGTATTTCACCTGATGTCGCCGCAGGGATTTTGCCCGGCGCGCGAATTTAGTAGAATAGAAAAGGCGCACGTTGTGTGCGCTAATTGCCGCCAGCCAGCGGGTATCTGTCCGGCGGTGCTTAAGTAGATAGGGAAAATATGCCGGAGGAGCAACTTCAGCTTTTTTACGATCCGGAATGTGCCGTTTGCATGCGATTCAAAGAGTGGGTTGCGCTGCGCGACGCACAGGGACGCATTGGCCTGGTGGAATTGGCTGAAGGCGTGGAGGAGCGCTTTCCCCACATCGATTTTGAACGCGCCGCCGAACAGCTGACGGCCTGTGATGCCCAGGGGCGCATCTACGAGGGCATGGCTGCTCTGCGCCAGGTTGCGCGCCGGTTGCCTGGCTTGGCCCGTTTGGACTGGATATACGATCTGCCGGGAGTGCTGCGGGTGACCGGTGGCGTCTATCGAACGGTGCACCGCGTTCGCAAACACCTGTGTCTGCGCTGCGGTCAGCGTTGGACTTCATCGGATAAGTATAGCGTGCGCAAGCGCCGCGCCGCGCGCGGCGGGCGGCGCAGATGACGTCGACTATAACCCGCGCTCGAGCCGATGCGTTTTGCAGAGATATACTGCACCAGCTAGGCGTTGGTGAGCGGGAGGCCCAGGTTTGTAGCGATGTGTTAGTCGAGTCTAGTCTGCGCGGAGTCGATAGCCACGGGATTTTATCGCTGCCTATTTACGCAGAGCGCATTCGCTCGGGACAGATGTGCCCGGGCGTTGATCTGCAGATTGTACGCGATCGCGGTGCCACGCTGTTTTGCGACGGCGGACATGGGCTGGGTCCCGTGCAGGCACTTGAAGCGGCTGCGCTCGTGGTCGACAAGGCGGCGCAAGCCGGCGTTGGCGTTGCGTCGATTTCCAACTGCAACTACGTGGGCGCACTTGCGCCCTATGTCGAGCGCATCGGGCAGAGCGGTATGTTGGGCATGTGCGCTGCCAATTCGACGCCGCGCGTAGCACCGCACGGCGGCAGAGAGGGCGTCCACGGGACAAATCCGCTGTCCTATGCCGTGCCATCAGCCGACGGCCAGATGCTGGTCTTTGATGCGGCAACGGGACATTCGGCAGCCCGCGTGACTGCCGCGCGCGACGAAGGTCTGTGTGTTGGCGATGGCGTATTGGTCGATGCACAAGGCCGTCCCTCAAACGATCCAGAGGCACTCGAGGGCGGCGCGCTGCTGCCCGTTGGCGGTGCGCTGGGATACGGTTTGGGGCTATTAGTCGATTTGCTCTGTGGTGGACTCAGCGGCGGACCATGTGGCCGCGACGTGCCGCCGGTAGAAGAGCTCAGCGGCCCATACGGCAGCTCGTTTTTTATCATGGCGATCGACGGCGATTTTTTTGGCGGTAGAGAGGTCCTGGCAGAGCGCTGTGCGTTTCTGATGCACAGCGTGCGCCAGATTGCCCCCGCGCTGGGCACGGACCGAGTGCGCGCGCCCGGCGAGCGTGCTTTGCAGGAGCGCCAGGCGCGTATACAGCGGGGAATACCGCTGTCAGCTGAGCGTTGGAATGCCGTCCTGCAGCGCCTGCGCCGCTGCGAACTAGCCGTCGAAGACTGGTGCTGAGTGCTGCTTGCACTGGGGCAGGTGAAGGCGTAGATTTAGCGGCAGAAGCGCTGGAGGATGGCGGGAATAAACCATGACAAATATCGAAATTAAAGCGCGCTGCGAAAACGTTGAGCGCGCCGAGGAAAACCTCAATGCAATCGGCGCAGGTCCCGCTGGGACGTTCCACCAGCGCGATACGTACTTTTGCATTGGCGAGGGGCGGCTCAAGCTGCGCGAACTCGGCCCAGATGACGGCCATTTAATCTACTATAAGAGAGAGGATTTGGCCGGTCCCAAACGCAGCGACTACGAAGTTGCCAAGACGGAAGATCCCGAGGCGATGTGCAAAATGCTGAGCCAAGTTATGGGATCTTGGGTCGAAGTTGAAAAGACGCGCCAGGTGTGGCTGTGGGAAAACGTGCGCATACACCTAGATGACGTGAAGGGGTTGGGCCAGTTTGTCGAATTGGAAGCGGTCACTGAAGAGCAGGGAATTGAGGAGAGCCACCGGCGCGTTGAGACGCTTATGCGCGCGCTCGAAATCACCGGTGAACAGCTCGTCGAGGGTTCCTACGGCGATTTACTAGCCGCGCAAAAGTAGTTGCATCGTCCGCACCGCGCGGCGTATACTATAGACCATGGCCAAGACAAATTCACAGGTTCAGGGAATCGCCGTGCAAATTTTCGGCGAAGAGTACCTCATTGCCGAGAGCGATGCGATGAAAGTGCAGAAGATCGCCCGCTACGTCGACGAGAAGATGCGCGAGATCGACGGGCAACACCCCGGTCGCATTCCAACTAGCAAACTCGCGGTTCTCGCCGCAATGACCATTGCTGACGAACTCATGCAGACCGTCAGCGAACAGAACCGCCTTGCCGAAACGGCGCAGGAAAATCTTCAGCGCCTAACCGAGCTCGTTGACGCCCGTGCCAATATGGTGGCCGAACGCGGCGAAGAGCTCGGCTCCCATCGCCGTCGCTGGCGCGAGGAAGATGCGCGTCAATTAGATCATTCTGCAGTGGAATGATGCGGCTGCGGGTCCTCGTCACAGCTGCGCTTTTCGCCTCAATCTCATACGCATATAGTGGCTGCACTCCGCCCCCGCCTTACGACGAGTCCGAGTGCGCGATGTACACCGAATTGGGTCCCGTGCGGGCCAACCCAGCTGGAGCGATGGGGCGCAATTTGGAAGTGCAGATCTCGCTGCGCGTATGCCCTCCCGAAGAGGGTTTGGCCGAGATCAAGCGCAAGCGCATTGAGCTCAAGCACAATATGCTGCAGCTGCTGAGCGCAAAGACAACGGCCCAGCTGGAAGACCCATTGCGCGTCGAAACGCTGCAGCGCGAAGTGCGCAAGATGGTCAATGACAGAGTATTAAAAAGGGGTAAGGCCGTAGAAGTCTTTATTACCGGCTTTGAACTGCAGTAACCTCTCCTGCCGCATCGCACTACGCTTCCAACAATCCTTCAACTTCATCGCATAGAGCCTGTGCTTCTGCGCTGCTTGTCGCTTCTGCTATGATGCGCACAACCGGCTCGGTGTTTGACGCGCGCAGATGGACCCATGGACATGCTAGCTCGCCGTTGATATAGAGCTTGGACCCATCCTTGACCGGGTGCACATAGGCCTGCGGATAGCGGGCCAGTAGCGCATCTAAGGCGCGCTGTAACTGCTGTCGGTTGCTCTGTGTTTTGCGCTTTTCAATGGCGTAGTGCGGCAGCGTAGCCAGCTGCTCTTCCAGCGACTGGCCGCCGCGTGCCATGGCCTCTAAGACTAGGGCAATGCCAACGGCTGCGTCACGCCCTGGGTCGATGGTGGACAGCACGACGCCGCCGTGTCCCTCCCCGCCGATGGCTGCTCCTTCTTCTAACATCTTCTCTACTACGTGCACCTCGCCGACTGGGGTGAGGGAGACGGGGCAGCCGTTGGCCCGGGCCGCGTCGCTAACAGCTTGGGAGGTGGATAGCGTGGTGACGACCGGTCCCGGCTGACGCGCTGTAACCGCCTGCACGGCGAGTGCCAGGGTGGAGTCCTCGCCCACGGCATTGCCTGAGGAATCGACCAGGGTGACGCGATCGGCATCTGGATCGATGGCAAAACCCAGCGCACTGTGCGTCGAGCGCACGGCTTGGCCCAGCTGCAGTAAATTGGCGGGAATGGGTTCCGGCTCGTGGGCGAACTCGCCGTTTGGTTCGCCGTTGATAAAATGTGCTTCAACGGCGAGTGCCTCTAAGAGGCGGGGTAAGAAGAGGCCACCCGTTCCATTGCAGGGATCGACGGCTACCTTGATATGGGACCGTCGTATGGCCTCGGCATCAATGTGTGACAGGAGGCGGTCGAGGTGTTCCTTCCCTACGTCGGCAAAGTCTACTGTCTCTACTGCGCCGCCTGACTGCTGGCGAAAACGGCCGCTGCGATAGATTGCTTCTACCCGTGCGGCCTGTTCAGCGTTGAGAAAAATGCCGTCTTCGCGAACGAGCTTGAGGCCGTTCCACGGCGCCGGGTTATGGCTGGCGGTAATGATGATAGCGCCCTGTGCACCCAGCGTGCAGACCATCAGCTTGGCGGCGGGAGTTGGGCATGCGCCTAAATCGTAAACCCGGCATCCGGCGGCGCAGAGCGCGTGTGCGGCAACGCCGGCAAAGTCGACGCCCGAAGGGCGCGTGTCGCGGGCTAGGACGACGGCGGCACCGGGCGACAGAGACGATGCAAAGGCCGAAGAGAACTCGGCTACGACGCGATCGGTAAACGAGCGGCCGACGAGGCCGCGTATGCCGGATATGCTGACGATGAGCGGAGCGTCTTCGGACATAGGGTCTCGCTAAGGTCTAAGCGGTGTGCTGGGCTTCTACGCGGATAGAGGTGCCGCGCTCGACGCCCAGTTGGCGTGCGGCGCTTCCCCCATTGACCGAAATTTCTACCAGCTCGGCGCTGCCAATTAGGGCCACCAGCTGACCTGGAGCCACGTCGGTATAAGTTTTTTTGAGCTCGTGCAGCGGTTGGGCACGGCCGATGCGTATGCACGGAGCGTGGGCAAAGGGCGCGATATCTGTGCGGGCGATATTGCTGACGAGGTTGCCAAATCGGTCTACGTGAATAATGTGCCCATCGATGCCGTCTGCGTCGACTTGACGCGTCGCTGCGTCGAGGTATACGGGATCGGCAATGGGGTTACCCAGGTCCGATAGGGACCAGCCGTTGGCTAGCTGAGCAGCTGCGGGAGCAAAGAGGTCGCGGCCGTGGAACGTCGCGCTCTGTCGCCCGCTGCCAACGCGCGCAGAGTCAATGGCATAGATGGGCCCGGTGGCGTCCTGCAGGGCAAAGCTCAGCAGCCCGTTGTCCGGTCCGACCCACAGTTGCTCTTGGCTGGCAAAGGCCAGGGCGCGGCGCGCGCTGCCGACGCCCGGGTCTACGATGGCGCAGTGGATGGTTCCAGGGGGAAATTCGCGTGCGGCGTAGTGCAGGACAAAGGCGCCCTCCAGTATGTCCTGTGCGCCGATATCGTGGCTGATATCAACGATGCGTGCGGAGGGAGCTAAATTTAAAACAACGCCTTTCATCGCGCCCACATAATAGTCACGCAGGCCAAAATCGCTCGTCAGCGTGACGAGGGGGGGCGCCAAATCAGCCTCCTGCTTCAGAGGCTTCTGTGTCGGTTGCAGTGTCCGTCGTTGCGTCGGAATCGGCTTCCGTGCCCGTATCGGTCCCCGTATCGGCATCTGCACCTGCGTCTGCATCCGCTGTCGTATCCGTGCCGGTATCGGTCGTTGCGTCCGTACCAGTATCCGTGCCCGCGTCGGCCCCCGCGTCGGTGCCTCCGCCGTCTTCGGGTGGATCGCCTAGGCCGGGGATTTCGCGCGTGAGGAATAGATCGACCTCTACCAGCGTCGTGTCGCCTTCGACAATGGTGATATTTTCCATGCTGCCTTCAAAGAGCAGCTCGCCGTCGGTATCGTAGCCGCGCAGCGTCAGCGAGAACCCCGGTCCGGGTGCCGACGTGCCTATAAAGCCCGTTGCTGGGCCCAGCGGCGATATGTCCAATTCCTTGGTTATGGTAGGTGACCCAGGACCTGCCAAGACAGCTTCCACGCGCGAAACGACAATGGCCAGCGCCTTTGCCATGGGAATGCGCAGAGCGAGCGAAGCGGTCGGTTCCTCGTCTTCTTGGGCACGAATGTGGTAGGGGTTGCTGCGCTCTAGCTCGCCGCATCCACCGTGCAAGGTTCCAAGGACGATCGCGAGTAAAATGGGTCGAATGCCGTTCATAATTTATTTTCTTTCCCAGTGCATAATGTACGCGGTTGGACTGTAGATCACCACCGTTTTCTATTCCTTGACAGCGACGTACAGGCCGCGTACCGTCTCTTTGATATGCTTAGAATACTGCCTTTGCTGTCATCCTTTGTGTTGGCCGCTTGCATAGGTCCCTTTGCCGGGAAAAAGACCGACCCTTGGTTAGCTGGTCCTCCCAGTCTCACCGGGCACTTTGACGGCGAAGTCGCCACCGTCTATTTGCACTGGCCTCCAGCAGCCGAACGGGGGTTTCTGCGCTATGAAGTCCAGCGCCAAGTCGATGGTGCCTTCAGCTCCGTCGCCGAGGTGCACGACCGCCTCGACACGGCATTTGTCGACGAGCGCATCGAGTCCAATGAGATGCATCGCTACCGCGTCGTCAGCTTTTTTGGCGCGGGTGATGCCGTGCACGAGCTGCCCTCTACAACGGTTGCTGGAGCATTTCACTCTTTCGCGAATACGTGGCAGACAGAGATGGGGTTCGTGCCCACGCGTCTGGCCATCAGCCACAGCGGCGTGGTGCATGTAGTGGGGGCCGGCAGCGGTCGAGTGCTGCGCTACGACCGAGCGGGCAATCCCCTTGCGGCGCTCGTTTATGCCGAGGGCAAGCTGGCCTGCATGGAAACTAGCACGCTGGACGGTCCATCCATTGCCCTCGACGCCGACGACAATCTGTACGTGGCCTACAATCTGCAGCGCGCAGAAGGGGGACCGCGCGCTTATTGGAGCAAGTATGACCGCGACGCAAGGCTGCTGTGGACGCGGCCCTTAGAGGGGCTCTTCGCCCGCCATATCGTCGTTAGCGGCGAGGATGTCTTTATCGAAAGCATCAGCCAACTACAGCTTTTCGACCGCGACGGTCAGCGCAAGACGCAGTATTTGATACCGGCGCTCTTGGTTTCCAGTCTGCGCATGTGGCAGGGGCGCTTTGCCGCCCTGATCGAGCCGGTGTCGCTGCTGGAAAGCGATTGGCAGACGCCGCGCTTGGTCGTCTACGACACGGCTGATCGCAGGACCGCCCGCCAGGTGCTGGGCCGCGACGAGAAGTCGCATATGGACCGCGGTCCCGGCGTGCTGCGCCGCCCGACCGATTTTGCCGTCGACGAAGAGCGCAACCGCGCTTTTGTCGTCAATGCCGGCCAGGATCGCATAGAAGTTTTCCGCGACGAAAAATACGCTACGCGCTGGGGGCGCTCCGGCGACGGCGCGGGTGAATTTCGCTTTGCTGGATCGGTGGAGGTAGTCGAGGAAATGAACAGCGGCCGCACGAGCATACGCCCGGTAGTGGCCGGCGGCATCGCGCGCGACGCAGAGGGCTACATCTACGTAGCCGACTCGTTTAACGACCGCATTCAAAAATTCCAGCCATGATCTACGCGTGTATTCTACTGCTTGCCGCGCTGTGCTGCTCCAATCAGCCAGCCGAGGCAAAGGGTGGTTACAACGTGTGGGCGAAAGAAAAAATTCGCTACCTAAACAGCCGCATTATTCGCGATCCCTACAATCCACAGCTGCGTCTGCTGATGGCCAATGCCTACATCGAAGACGGCCGCAAATACGATGCTAAACAGGAGCTGTACCACGCGCTAGAGCTAGACTCTACCTTTGCCGAAGCCTATTGTAACTTGGGCGTCGTGCTGCACAGCCAGGGGTATATTGAGGAGGCGAAAGCAAACTATGAGACGGCGCTGACGCTGGATTCTACGCTCGTCGAAGCGCGTGCCGGATTGGGCACTCTATTGTGTCGCAGCGGGCATCAGGCCGAGGGCTTGGAGCACTTAGAGCGAGTGATTCGCTTGGATCCAGATCACTTTGGTGCGCTCTATAATATGGCCGTCGCCTATCACCAGGTAGAAGACTACAAAAAGGCGATTGAATATCTCGAAGTGCTGGTGGGCCTGCGCGAAGACTACCCGGGAGCCAAGATTAGCCTAGCGCGCGCGTACTACAGCCTGGGGCTGTTGCGCCTGCAGGCCGAGCAGGCCGAGCTGGCCGTAGGGGCCTTGGAAAGAGCTGTTTTGTACGAGGATCGCAACAGCAATATGTTTTTTGCCAAGGGCCTTGCCCACCTTGAAGCCGACGATCTCAACTCGGCCGAACGCGCTTTTAAGAAAGCGGTGGAAATAGAGCGAGATTACATCCCCGCGCTGCATAATTTGGGGCTGGTTTACGAGCGTCAGGGACGCCTCGACGAGGCCGAGGCAGCCTATTTACGAGTGCAAGAACTGGCACCGCATATGTCGTCTATAGAAGCAGTCAAACACACTACATACGACGTAAAATACCTAGTGGAATAAACGACCGTGGGCCGTGCTGTCGTTGACTTTTTTTCGACGAATACGTACACTATGCCAACTGTCCACGCCACTGCGGTATACGTGGCATACGCATCCATTGGGGAGCGGTAATGGGCCGCTGATGTTTCACTTTTCGCGCGCATAGCGCAGGCAGGCGAGTAGTTGTCTGGGAGTGCACTCAGCGGCGTCTCGCCCTTTTTGTATAAGGCAAAGAAATGGCCAAAGAAGAAGCGATTGAGGTTCAGGCAGTGGTCAAGGAAGCGCTGCCTAACGGCTACTTCAAGTGCGAAATGGAAAACGGCCACGAAATACTGGCCCATATTTCTGGCAAAATGCGTAAGTACTACATACGCGTGCTGCCGGGAGACCAGGTTACCGTAGCGCTCTCTCCCTACGACTTGACGCGGGGGCGCATCACGTTTCGCAACCGTTAGTCTGCGCCGTTCGGCGCTTTTTTTAGCACGTTTGTCCCCACCTTAAGTCCGGCGGCCATGCTGGCCGCTGCGCTGTCCCCACGCTCATATCAAGCAAGTAAATAGATTCTCCAAGCAGGTTGGCCATGATTACAATCGGCATGTATTACGAAGTGTTAGAGGGCAAAGAGCAGGTGTTTGAAAAAGCGTTTGCCAGTGTGTTAAGCGCGCTAGAAGGGGCGGAGGCACATCGCGCATCGCGCCTACTGCGCGACGTATTTGCCGAGCGCAGCTACGTCATTATGTCGGAGTGGGCGAGCGAAGACGACTTCAATCAGTTTGTGGCATCGCCGGAGTTTGTGCGCGTGGTTAACTGGGGCAAGGAACAAGTGTTGGCGACGCGTCCGCAGCACGTCGTCTATCGCGGAGACGAGTGAGTTAGGAGGAATCTATGTCTACGAAAAGCGAAGGCAGCTACAAGGCATGGCCCTTCCGAGAAGCAGGGCAAATCCTCAAGCAGCGCCGTCCTGACGGCAGTCGTCCCGTGCTCTTCGAAACCGGCTTTGGACCGAGCGGCTTGCCGCATATTGGCACGTTTGCCGAAGTGGCGCGCACGACGTGGGTGCGCAATGCGCTCGAGGAGATAAGCGGTCTGGAGACGCGCTTAGTCGCTTTTAGCGACGATATGGATGGTTTGCGCAAAGTGCCGCTCAATCTGCCGCAGCCGGAGATGCTGGCCCAGCACTTGGGCAAGCCGCTGCACGCCATTCCGGATCCCTTTGGCCAGCAGGATAGCTTTAGCGGCTACATGAACGACAAGCTAAAGAAGTTTCTCGATACCTATCGCTTTAACTACGAATTTCAGTCTTCTGCCCAAGCCTATACGCGCGGCGATTTCGACGAGGGCTTGAGCATTTTGCTAGACAAGGTGGAGGAGGTGCGCGCTCTCATCGTGCCAACGTTGGGCGAAGACAAGCGCGCGCAGTGGTCGCCATTTTTTCCCCTGTGCCCGGAGTGCGGATCCGTTTACAACACGCGCGTGACCGGGTATTTCCCAGAGCGCACATCCGTTGGCTTTGCCTGCGACGGCGCGGTGGGCGACGTGCGCGGGTGCGGCGCTTCAGGCGAAGTCTCCGTGCTGGGTGGGCAGGTGAAAGTGGGGTGGAAAGTGGACTGGGCGCTGCGCTGGTTCACCTACGAAGTCGACTACGAAATGTACGGCAAGGACTTGATTGAATCGGCCAAGCTGTCTGGGCGCATCGTTCGCCTGATGGGCAAGCAGCCGCCCGTGGGGTTGACCTACGAACTTTTTCTCGACGAAGAGGGCAAGAAGATCAGCAAGAGCGTTGGCAAGGGGTTAACGGTAGATACGTGGGTGCAGTACGCGCCGATCGAGTCGCTGCTCTACTACATCTACCAAAACCCGCAACGCGCGCGGCGCCTCTACTGGGACGTGGTGCCCAAGTGCGTCGACGACTACCTCGATGCCCTGCGCCGCTATCCGGAAGTGCCCGAGGAAAAGCGGCCCGAACAGGATGTATGGCACATCGGACGTCGCGGTTCGTCCGTTCCCGAGTACGGAGCGCAGGTCAACTTTTCGATGGTCAACAACCTAATCTCTGCGCTGGGAGCCGACTCGGCTGAGCTGTTGGTCGACTATCTGGAGCGCTACGACGACAAGGCCAATGCCTATCAAGACGTGGCCAAATCTCTGGTTGAAAAGGGGCTGAACTACTACCGCGACTTTGTGCTGCCCAACAAGAAGTTTCGCCAGGCTGGCGCCGATGAGCGCGCGCTGCTGCTACAGATATCAGACCGCTTGGAGGGCGCCGACGGGCTCGATGAGAACGAGCTTCAGGGCATTCCCTTTGATATCGCCCGCGCTGCCGACATGGAGCCGAAGGATCTGTTTCGCCTGTTTTACGAGGTTGTATTGGGACAGGAGCGCGGTCCGCGCTTTGGCTCTTTTGCGCGCATGGTGGGCATTGACAACGTGCGCGAAATGGTGCGAGCGCGTCTGTCCTAAGCGTGCATTGAACGAGATGGGGCGATGGCTGAGCAACAGGACCTCTTTGCCGAAATCCTACCGCCGCCGAAGCCGCGTCACGTGGAGCGTCTGCTGCGCGTTCAAGAAGGTCTTCCCACTGCACTACACCTAGGAACGACCAGCTGGAGCAACGGAGACTGGCAGGGGCTAATCTACCCGGAAGATTGCGCCCCTGCCGACTATATCGAGCACTACGCGAACGTCTTTGGTTGCGTGGAGATCGACTCCACCTGGTACCGCATTCCCACAGCCCATGCCGTAGAGGGTTGGCTGCGGAGCACGAGCGATACATTACGTTTTGCCGCTAAAATTCCGCGCGTAATATCGCACGAGAAGGTCATGGTCGATTGCCTGGCCGAGATGGAAGCGTTTCTGGCGGCCATGGAGCCGCTGGGGGCGCGGCTCGGGCCGCTAGTCATGCAGTTCCCTTACGTCGCGCGCGGTCAGGATGCGCAGGAAAATGCACACGGCGCCGACTTTATGGCCCGTCTTGAACAATTTCTTCCGCAGCTGCCAACGCGCGAGTTTCAGTTTGCCATAGAAGTGCGCAACGCGCGCTGGGTGGGCGATGAGCTGCTGGGCATTTTGCGCGCCAACAACGCGGCACTCGTCCTCAATAACTACTACACCATGCCGCAGTTGGGCCAGATGCGCGAGCGCGTCGACCCACAGACGGCTGATTTCATCTATGTGCGCTTTCTGGGCGACCGCAAGAAGATGGACGAGTATGTCGAGGGAATGATTGCACGCGGCGAGAAGGAGCGCCACTGGGACGGGCTCGTATGGGAGCGCAGCGCCGAGTTGGCCAGTTGGGTGGAGCACTTACAGCACATGGTCGGCGCCCAGCCACAGCGCGAAGTCTACGCCCTTTTCAACAACCACTACGCCGGCTATGCGCCGGGTTCGCTCGGCATGTTTGCCAAAGAGTGGAAGAGCAGGGCGCAAGCCAGTCCCTTCTAAAAGCTAAGCCGGCAGCTTGATCTTGGGCTCGTCCGCATCGGGTCTATAAAGCAGCAAGGTGTGGCCGAGCACCTGCACCAAGTGGGCGGCACAGGCCTGCGCCAGCTGTTGGCCAGCCTCTTTACGCTCCAGTTCACAGCTCTTTTCTATGCGAATCTTTATAAGCTCGCGGTTGTTAAACGCCTCGCCCAGTGAGTGCAGCAGAGCGTCGCTAATTCCATCTTTGCCCAAATAGACCGTCGGCTTAATGACGTTTCCCTGTCCCCGCAGATAGCGGCGCTGTTTCCCGCTTAGTTCTTCCATATCGTTACGATACCGTGAAATGAGTGTGAACGGACCCCCGACGTATGCGTCGTGCGATGGCCTCGCGCAGTGCGTTGCGAATGGGCCGCCGGGTCAGAGGCAGTAGAACGCAGAAACCGACGGCGTCGGTCATGATGCCTGGAGTCAGCAACAGCAGGCCACCGGAAAGGACGAGCGCACCGTCGAGCAGGGCATCGCCCGGAGACTGACCGCCGCCGATGCTATGGCGCAAGCGCGAAAAGACGAGCAGGCCCTGGGTGCGCGCTAGCGTTGCACCAGCTGCGCCCGTTATGAGCACGAGGGCAATGGTGTAGAGGGAGCCGATATGGCTTCCGACCTCAATGAGCAAAGCCAGCTCGGCAATGGGCACCAGCGTAAAGAGCAAAAACAATTTGAAAAGCATAGTAAAAATATACGCCGCGCGCATGGGACTGTCGAGATGGTATGGTATTTGCCGCGCACGGCGCTATGGGAACGAGTGCAGTCATGCGCCGTCGGCCTGGCCTGTGGATTGCGGTGGCCTTTGCCGCTGGCATCGCGAGTGCGCACGGTGGGCTGCGGGCCGAGTCGCTCGCACAGCAGCTGGTTATCGTTTCGAGCTGTGTGACAGCCGCTGTGCTGCTCGCATTGCTGATGGCACGCACCGTCGGCGGCCCGTGCCGGTGGGTCGATGCGGCCTTGCTAATCGCTTTTGCTGCTGCTGGAGCGCTGCGTTACTGGGGTGCTACAGAGCTGTTACCTGCACACCACATCGTTCGCCATCCCCACCTCTTTGACGAGGTCGTTCTGCGCGGGTATGTAGACGCCGAGGTCGAGCGTTTCGCCGGTCGAACGCGCTTTGTCCTCATGCTGAGCGAAGTCGAAACCGACCGTGCGCTGTATCGAGCCGTCGGTCGCGTATTGGTAACGGTGCGCAGCGGGTGGGTCGATATCGACTGCGCACAGGGAGCCGAGGTGCGCGGTTTTTTGCGTCGCCCCACTCGAGCCCGCAACCCCGGTGCGTTTGACTATCGATCCTACTTGGCCGAGCGCGGCCTAGACGCGACGATTTCGCTGCGCTCTTCCGCTGCGCTGCGCAGCCTGCCGGTGCGGCGGCCATGGCGTTTGGGGGAGCGAGCGGTGCTGGCGCTCAGGCTGCACGTGCGCAGTGCCATTGAGCAAAATCTGCAGGGCGCCCAGGCCGGCCTATTGTTAGGATTGCTGCTGGGCGATAAAACGCAGATACCCACCGATATAAAAGAGCACTTTCGCGCAGCGGGTCTATCGCATGCGCTAGTTGTAAGCGGCATGCACGTTGGCATTGTTGCTGCCTTTGTGCTGCACGCACTGCACCTGCTATCTCTGCCGATTTCGGTGCGCCATTTGTCGACCATGGCAGCACTGATTATCTACTCGTTGGTGACGCAGCTGCATCCACCTGTTGTGCGCGCGGCAGTTATAGGCTGTATCGCCTTGGGCGGTGCCGTGGTCGAGCGCGATGGTGATGCATACAACTCGTTGGGATGGGCCGCTCTGTTTATTCTGGTGCTGTGGCCGGTCAGCCTGTTGGGATTGAGTTTTCAGCTGTCCTTTGCCGCTACCATGGCTATCGTCGGCCTGTATCAACCGTTGTTGCAGATGGTGCCGGGCTGCCGCGCAGATCAGCACGGTGGATGGCGCCGCTATATGGCGATGCCGCTGTGCGTTTCGCTGGCGGCCCAGCTAGGTACGACGCCTCTACTGGCGCTCCATTTTCAGCAGTGGGCGCCGATTGGACTGCTGGCAAACCTAGTCGTTGCGCCTCTGCTGGCCGCTGCGCTGGGGCTCGGTATGCTAGCGGTGCTGAGTTATGGAGCGTGGCCGCTGCTTTGCAGCGTGTTTAACGGAGCGAATTACTGGTTTCTAAGCGGGCTTGTCGCCTTTGTTGAGCGTAGCGCACAGTGGCCCGGTGCGGCGCTGAGCGTGCCGCGGCCCGATGCCGTGTCGCTGCTGGTTTTTGCGATTCTGCTGCTGCTAGTTCCCCATATTCGAGCGCATCGAGTGGCGCGCACGGGGTCCGTAGCTCTTTTGCTTCTATGGCTCAATCTCGCCGTGTGGGAACGCGCGCTGTCCGACCGACGCCTGCAGGTCTTTTTTCTGGATGTCGGCCAGGGGGACGCCGCCGTAGTGCGCTTGCCCAACGGCATGGTGCTGGTTGTCGACGGCGGCCAGCGCCGCGCGGAATACGACTACGGTGAGCGCGTGCTGGTGCCTTTTTTGCGCGCGCACAATATGGGTAGCGTCGACGTCGTGGTCGCTACCCATCCGCACAGCGACCACATCGGCGGACTCGTTGCACTGCTGGAGCACATACCTGTTCGTCACTATATCGACAGCGGTCAGCAGTATGACTCGTGGACGGCGCGGCGCCTGCGTTCGCTGATTCGGGAACAGGGCGTCACCTACCATCGCGTGGCGGCGGGCGATAGCCTGTTGGGTATGGGTGCTGTTGGAGGACTCGTCTTACACCCAACAGCGGCTTTTGTCGATTCGCTGGGCCAGTCTACGCGCGGGGTGAACAACGGTTCGGTAGCGTTAAAGCTGAGCTATGGCGAAGTAGATATCCTGTTTACCGGTGATATTGAAGGCGAGACCGATACGGCCCTGCTAGCGTGGGGTGCACGCCTGCAGGCCGAGGTGCTCAAAGTGGCCCATCATGGCTCTAGCACGTCTTCCAGTGCCCGCTTTCTCCGCGCTGTAAGACCGGACTGGGCGGTTATTTCGGTGGGCGAATTCAACCGCTTTGGCCACCCGTCAAGCGCTGTCGTAACCGCGCTGCAGGAAAATGGTGCGTCCGTTTTGCGGACGGATCGCAGCGGTGCGGTGATTTTGAGCAGCGATGGGCGCAGCATAACAGTGGATACGGCAATCGATTGGTCTAGCGAAATGCGCTGAGTTATGTGCCGCTGGGCGTGCTCATGCACTATCGCATGGAGACCGCGTTTGGTATTCGAACGTGCTAATAGAGGCGCCAGGTTGCTTGCTTGGCGAGTGCTGCGCGGTCAATCGCGCCCCGGGTATAGGCATCAATGGTCGACTTTTTGACTTGCATGAGCAGATGGTTAGAGATGCTGGCTTCTGGCGGTAAGCGCACGTCGACAAAGACGCTCTCTGTGGGTGCGACGCCGCGCAGCGTTGCTCCGTATGCGCCCACAGATTCGACGAGTAGTTGCTTCCACTGCGCTAACGCGTCATCGGTTCTGTGGCGAGGGCCATGTCCGGGGGCTGAGTGACGACGCGGGTGCGGACGCATATCCAATGAAAAGACCGCACCGAGGCCGGGTTGGTACGCGCCTAAAGCCGCTGTATTTGGGCGCGTACTGCGCCCTGGGCTGTGCAAAGACGTCGCGATGATGCCAGCCATAATGCGGATCTTTTTATTGATTGAGCTCTCAGGTTGGTCAAATTGAATGCGTTTGGCAAATGCGGCGCTGTCTATTTTGCCGCGGCGAAGTGCGTCGATGTCGGCCCTTCGCGCGCTTGCAGCAATCGGGCTGGGGCGTTCTGCCCCATCGGGTAACGCGCCTAGCGCCTGTAGTTCGCCGCTGCCCGCGGTGCCGTTGGCTGTCAGCGTATCGATGACGACGCGAATCTGGCGCTTAATCGCCCCCGGTGGAAGGCGGGCGTCCAGCGTATCGATGCGTGGAGGATCGCTGCTGTCGGAATCGATTTTCACGATAGTCAATTCCGTTTCTATCTCTCCCGCTTCGGTGCCTGGCGGGCCCACGTGCACGCCGACGTCGATGTGTGCTCCTTCGCCGCCGGACGGATGTGCGCCCATAGGGCGATACAAGACGGCAATGCGCTCGTCGTCGTCCAATCCGTCGATCGCACTGGCATAGTCGCTGAGAAACTCGCTTAGCGCCGCGCGCACGGGTGCGACCGCGCCTGCCTGGCCATTCGATGTGCCGCGCTGGGTTTCTACGACGTGCTGCCTACCCTCATCGTCTATCCATTTGCGCTTCACGTGCTCCACTACGCGTCTGTCGGACAGGGAGCCTTCGGCTAGGAAAACGACTCCGTAGTCTTCTATGTGCACCCCGCGTACGCGCGGGCGGGCGGGTGATGCTGGGCTGTGGGAGTCGATCAGGGCACGGAGAATGCCTTCCGCCACGCGCAGATCGCGCTGCATGCGCGGGGCGTCTACTTGGGCACTGGCGGTAGCCAACAGACCGCCCAGCAGCAGAGCAGAGGTGCATAATGCGAACGACATGGGCATGGGGACAGGATCTCTTCTGACGGTGTGGACTAGTTTTCCATAAACTGAACGATATACTCGCGCAGTGCATCTGCCGCCTCGTTCCAGAACGGACCGAGTTCGTCGGCGTTGGCCGAACCGTTGACCTGGCTACAAAAGCTGAACGGCTCTTGTAGCAGCAGCGCTTCGCTTTCCCAAGCGCGCAGTTCGACGGTCAGTTCGACGCAGGGTTTCAGGTCGGCATTGGAGCCTGCAAAGTTGAAGTTGTCGACGCCAAAGACCAGGTGGAAATCGGGTTGCACCAGCACGTTGGATTCGCGCTCGCGCACGGCCCATAAAATGCGCTCAGATTCGGGTAGGCGCCGAACGAGGGCAGGTATGATAAAGCGCTGGACTTCGCGCACCTGCTCGCGCACAAAGGCCTCGTCCTGCGTATTGAAGAATATGAAGAGCGGATCGAGGCCGACTTCAAAGCGATTGGTCTGCCCGCCGACTAGGATGCCAACGGCCTTTTGCTTTTGGCCACCTACATCGTCCGATAGCGCCCAGTCGAGGCTGTTAAGAATAAACGTGCGACTCTGAAAGAAGGGCGTTTTTGACTTGCGCGCGGCCTTGTTGATGCCGCTATCGAGCAGGTAGTTGCCCTTACCCTGTAGCACTTTGCGCCCTTCTTGGCCCAAATAGCGCAGGAGCTTGCCGGCGCGCTCTTCGTCGATGTCGGGTTGGCCCTGTAAGACAATTGTCTTCCAGGTTGCACTCTTGTCTTTGCGCAACTGGTCTAGCGTGTCGATGAGTGCGACGAGGCGCGTGCGCAGCTCACTTTCAGGCACGCGGCTTTCGCGCGATAGGCGCGCAAGAAATTCGTCTGAATGCGCAGGTTCCGCATCGTCAAAGGTTTCGTAGAGCGCGATAAACACGTCGTGGCGAAACTGCTTTTCATCGAATTGAGCAGCGCTCGTAGCGCAAAGTATCAGCAGGCAAAGCAGCGTTTTCAAGGCAGTCCTCTCGGTAAGTTCCAACGGGCAGATGCAGCCTCTCTGTACACACCTCAGCGCGGATCGGGTTCCGAGTTTCTCAGGTCGATCCAGTAGCGCAACTTTTTCATCGGCTCGTCACCGGCGCGTCCCTCGGCGCGAAACGTGCTTTGGGTCATGGGAATAGCGCTTTCAAACTGTCCGCCGTTGTGCTCGATAATCTTGCGCGAGCCGACGTTGTCGGCATCGCAGGTGACCAAGACCCTGTTCAGGTCGAGTGCATGCGAATGGCTGAGCGCCAGCTCGAGAATGGTCTTGCCATAGCCCATAAGCCGCTTGGAAGGGCGTATACTGTAGCCGATATGGCCTCCGTAGGTTAGCAAGTACGGCGTGCACAGTTCGGGGCGGATCGATGCTTGACCTATGTATTCCTCATCGTCGACGAGCCAGAATACGTGGTCTACGTACCATCCCCTTTGGCGGCGCGTCGCTCTGCTCAAGGCGCATAGGTCGTAGACGAACTGCTCGAACTGGTCCTGTAGCGAACGCAGAGTATAGCCCAGATAGGTACTATACGTCGAATCGAGGCGTCCTTCGGCAAAAAAATCTTCGGCGCCCTGCAGGAAGCTCTCGCGATATATTACGGATGGCGTGACGAGCGTGCTCATGGGCAAATCGCGGCTTGGAGTCGGGCCAGCAAGGTACGGTGCTAGCGATCCGGCGTCAAGCAATCGCAGTATAGAGACGAACTAGACTGCTCGATGGGTAAGAGTCGGTTTAGGAGGCGTTCTATTCGTGGGGAAAGGGTATGCCCTGGGGCCAAGTATCGCGCGGTTCATAGCCGAGTATTTCGCGCGCCGGTGTCAGGTCTAGACGCGTCCAGTCGGCGGGTGCACTGGTGGCAAAGACGGTTGCGCATTGGCCGGCCTGGGGTGTGCTCGATTCGACGCAGCGCTCAAAAAAACGGCAGGCGTCATCGTGGCTAAAGTAGACGCGCGGCCCGTGTTCGTACTGGGCTAGTCGCCGAGCCTCATCCGTATTGCGCGGGTACCAGCCGATGCGCACGTTGATGACGGACAGGTCGTGTACGCGCGCATACATATCGCCGATATCTTCCGCCCATACTTTAGTCAGCGCGTAGTGATTTGTCGGTTTGGCCCCGTCTTCGATGCGTATAATGCCCTCTCGCTGATGGCCGCTAATTACCTGCAGTGAAGAGGCTAGCACGAGCCGTTTAACGCCGCTTTCAGCTGCCGCTGCGCAGACGTGATACAGGCCGCGCACATTGGGTTCCAAAAGAACATCTATGAAGTCGGCGTTGTTGGGATAGGCGCCCAGGTGAATAACTGCGTCGATGTCAGTCGTGGCGCGGCGCACGGCGTCTGCGTCGCTCAGGTCGCCCGTTATGTGGTCGTCGAGATCGGGATGGGCCTCTAAGGAAAGCCCGCGCACGCGGTGTCCGCGTGCCAGCAAGTGCCTGCAGAGGGGTGTGCCGATGGCGCCGCTGGCACCGGTGACCAGCACGCGCTGTGAAATGGGGGCTCGTTCGCTCACGTTCGTTTGCCTTCCATCGGTGAAATAGCCGCTGTCCCGGGCCGCTATGGGTCGCAGCGCAAGAGGGCATTCTAATAAAAAGCGTCGATTGGGTAAAGCGCTGCCGCTGGTCAATCGGCGTGGTTTAAGGCGCGTGGTCCTGCGGCGTGCCCATTTTTTAGCTGTGCGTGAGCGGAGCGTTTTTGTACAATAGGAACGCCTTTGCAACGGAGCGAAGGGAAAACGCGTTGCCGTCGAGTGGATATCAATCATTTTAAAAAAATGGTGCAGCCGGCGCTGCTGCGCCTGTGTATTGCGCTGAGCGTGACTGCCGTGCTCGTTGCGCTGTTGGCCGAGATGCCCATTTGGTCGTTTATCGTGCCGCTTCGCTCGCCGCTACTGATGGCAGTTGTCGTCAGTTGGGCGGCGTTTTTCGTGCTGCGCAACCTAGGCGAAGAGAATCGCCGCAGGGTTGTTTCAGCGCAGGGAACGGGCGGAGACATACTACAGATTGCTACCGTACACGCGTTGCCCGCCTATAGCAGAAGAAGCGATGGGGGGGATTTTGCGCAGGGCGAAAGACTGTTTCGCGGTGCGCGCTACGCCGAGGCTGCCGAGTCCTTTCTACGCGCCTATGCTGACAGCGAACACCCCGCCGCGGCGCTCAATGCTGGAGCGGCACTGATTCACGTTGCCGACTTTGGCCGCGCGCGCAGCGTGCTGGAAGAGGCCCAACTGCCCGCTCGTCGCTTGCAGAGTCGGCTTATCGAAGCCGCTTTGCACGCGGTTTGTGGCATGCTCGACGCGCGCCAGGGCAATCTGAACGAAGCGCTGGCCCACTACGAATCGGCGGCTGAGCTATTCCAGCGCGAAGGAGACGGCCGTGGCCGCGGCGATGCGTTGATCAATGCGGCCAATGCGCGCGTGCACCGGGGAGAGTACGAAGCGGCTAGGCGGCTTTTGGCTGAAGCCGTGCGCGCCCACCGCCACAGCGGTGGGCTGCTGGGACGGGCCAACGCCCAGGCCTGTCGCGGCTATATTCAGGTCGAAAGCGGGGATCCCGACGAGGCGCTGGCTACGCTCGACCGGGCGGTCGAACTCTATCGACAGGCGCGCAGTACCAGCGGTCTGGCCCATGCGCGTATGCTACAGGGCAATGCGCGATTTAAGCGTAGAGACTTGCAGGGTGCGCTGATTTCCTACGAGGAGTCATCGACGCTGTGTCGGCAGTCTGGCGATCTGCTGGGCGAGGCCAGCGCCAAGGTCAATATCGGTAATTTGCACTTCAGGCAGGGGGATTTGGAGAGTGCCCTGCGCGACTATGAGGCGGCGTTGAAAGTGCATGCTAAGGCGGGTAACGTATTGGGCCAGGCGCGCACGCTGACCAATATGGGCTCTGCTCTGGCCCGTCAGCGCCGCAGTGCCGAAGCATTAGATGCGCTGGAACAGGCACAGGTGCTCTATAAGCGCATCGGTGCACAGGGGCGCGTCGTCGAGTCCGTGGGACGCATTATAACGCGCCTCAAACGGCGCAGCCGCGCTAAGTGAGCGCGACGAGGTCGACGTGCGCTGTAGATACCATTTACCCACATAACTTGCATGGCGAAAGACGGAGCGAGGCATGAGTGAAATAGTGCAACTGCGCGTCAACGGTAGTGAACGCGAAGTCGACATGGACCCGGATGGGCCGCTGCTCTACGCGCTGCGCAATGATTTGGGGCTGAAAGGCGCCAAATACGGCTGCGGTTTAGAGCAGTGTGGGGCGTGTAAGGTGCTAATTGACGGGGAGGCGCTGCCGTCGTGCAAGATGCCGGTGCGCGCGGCTGTGGGCCGAGAAATCGTCACGGTAGAGGGCCTGGGTACGGCGGACCATTTGCATCCGGTGCAGCGCGCCTTTGTCGAAGAGGGCGCGGCGCAGTGCGGCTATTGCACGGCTGGTTTGGTCATCGGTGCGGTGGCTCTGCTCGAAAAAAATCCACATCCGACCAACGCGGAGATTGGCGCTGCGCTGGAGCGCCATCTGTGCCGCTGCGGAGTGCACAGTCGGGTGCTCAAGGCCGTCCGGCGCGCCGCAGAGGAGATGGCCCAATGAGCGGCATCGATGCGGCACTGCGCATAGAGGAGGACGGCTGCGTCAGCGTGTTTATGAGTAAAGTCGAAGTTGGCCAGGGCTTGAAAGTCGCCATTGCCCAAATTGCCGCGGAAGAATTGGACGTAGACTTCTCGCGCGTGCGCATCGTGCGGGCCGATACGGCGGTCTCGGCCGATGCTTCCTATACGGCGGGCAGCAATTCGATCCAGACCGTGGGAGAGTGGGTGCGCCGCGCGGCGGCCAGTGCGCGCTGCTATATGATGGGGGAGGTAGCCGATACATGGGGCGTCGGAGTAGATGCGCTGCACGTGGAGAATGGATGGATCGTTGAGCGCGGCGGCGCGCGCAAAATAGGTTACGGCGAACTGATGGGAGGGAGGACATTTAATCGCGCCCTGATTGACGATGTGCACTGCAAAGACCCGAGCGCATACCGCATCGTCGGCAGCGATGTGCGCGGCACGGATATGGTCGCCAAGGTTACGGGCGGCGGTGGGTTTATACAGGATTTGGACTTGCCCGGCATGGTGCACGGGCGCGTGGTGCGTCCCCCGGGGCCGCGCCACGCGCTGATCGATGTCGATTGCGCGGCCCTAGAACAGCTGCCCGGCGTGCTGGCCGTCGTGCGCGATGGCAGCTTTCTCGGCGTTGTTGCCGAGCGCGAGGAACAGGCGATGGCTGCATCGGCGGCGGCTCGGGATCGGGCCGTGTGGAAGAGAGGCGATCCGCTGCCGCCCTCTGAAGCGCTCTACGAACGACTGCGGCACGGTGAGGGGAATGCCCTGCGCGTGATTGATGGCACACCGGTAGAGGGCGTCGTGGACGAACCGTGCGTGCCGCCGGATGCGGTCGAGACGCTGCGGGCGTGCTACCGTCGGCCTTTTCACCTACATGCCTCTTTAGGGCCTTCGGCAGCGCTGGCCGAATGGCGCGGTGGCAACGTGCTGGTGTGGAGTCATACGCAGGGCGTTTTCCCGCTGCGCGGCGCGTTGGCCCAGGTGCTGGGCGTGGATGTGGATGCCGTGCGCGTGCAGCACGTAGAAGGGTCGGGCTGCTACGGTCACAACGGTGCCGACGACGTGGCGCTCGATGCGGCGCTTCTGGCGCGCGCCGTGCCGGGAAGACCGGTGCGCGTGCAGTGGACGCGCGAAGACGAGCACGCCTGGGAAGCCTGTGGCTCGGCGATGCTGCTGGAGATGCAGGCCAGCCTCGACGCAGAGGGGCGCGTCGTCGATTGGAACCACGACGTGTGGAGCTATACGCATTCGGGACGACCGCGCGCTGCGGAGGGCACGTCGAATTTGCTGGCGGCATGGCATCTGCAAAAGCCCTTGCCGCGCCCCACGCCGCGCCCCGGGGGCGGTTCGCACGGCGGCATTCACCGCAATGCCGATCCCCTCTACGCCTTTGCCCGTCGCCGCGTGGTCAAGCACTTTGTGCGCGATAATCCGCTGCGCGTATCGGCGCTGCGCGGTTTGGGTGCCTACGGCAACGTTTTTGCCATTGAATCCTTTATGGACGAGCTCGCCCTGGCGGCCGAATGCGACCCGCTGGACTTTCGCCTGCGCCACTTGGACGATGAGCGCGCCTGCGCGGTGCTGAAAGCGGCCGCAGAAAAGGCGGGATGGAAGCGCGGTGTGCAGAGGGGTGGGTCCGAAGATGGGCGTGGCATGGGCCTCGGTTTTGCCCAGTATAAGAACGAAAAGTGCTATGCTGCCGTTGTTGCGCAGGTGCAGGTGATCGACGGAGATATTCGGCTAGAACGCCTGGTCGTCGCAGCCGATGCGGGGCAGATTGTCAATCCGGACGGCATGGCCAACCAACTCGAAGGGGGCGTCGTGCAGGCAGCCAGTTGGACGCTGTGCGAGCAGGTGCGCTACGGCGCCTGGGGCGTAGAAAGCCGCGACTGGGATGCGTATCCCATCCTGCGCTTTGATCGGGCCCCCCAAGTCGACACGGTGCTGATTAACCGCCCCGACCAGCCCAGCAAGGGCTGTGGTGAAGCTACGCAGGGACCGACGCCGGCCGCCATTGCCAACGCCGTCTATGCGGCCTGTGGAGCAAGACTGCGTGACATGCCCTTCACGGCAGACAGCGTGCGTATGGCGCAGCCGTCGAGCGAGGGATTAAAATGAGACAAGTATGTCTCATTTCGCTATATTTGTGCCATGCTTGTCTCATAAAATGCGCGACATTTGGGCGTAAATAGGGGGTTTATACTCGGCACGAAAATTGCCACGGAAAGAGATAGAGGATCAACGCACTCTTTTCGGAGGAGTCTGGTGTGAACGCTCTTTGGTGGCATATCGTCTGGATCGGTCTTGGGATTGGGGCGGGTCGCGTTTGGGCCGTGGATCAGAGCTATTCCAAGGCGCTCAAACAAATCGAGATCAAAAGCTCGGGTAGTCTGGGAACCTCGGGGCAAGAACTAATGCCCGTTCTGCTGACAGTTGCCGCATTGATACTCATCATTGCACTATACCAGAAATACAGGGAACGGCGGCCGGCGAGCAAGAGCGGCGGTTCGGAAACCAAGAGGCAGCCAAGTTTCAGGGAGCATGCGGCCAAGATGGGATTTCAACGCGCCGAGATTCACCTGCTCGAATCGGCGGCTGAAAAGGTGTCACCGCAGCGGATGGCCCAACTGCTGGATACGGATGCTGGGCGTCGTCGATTGGCCTGCGAGCTGAAAAAGCGCGCGCTGCGCCGCGAACGCGAGCTGCACTTGCTGCGCGGAATGGGCAGAAAACTGGGCGCTAGAGGTCATATTGAGGAACGGGCGTTCGAGCGCGTGGAGATGCACTTGCCCGTTTGGATTGTGCCGGGTTTGATGGCTAAAGAGTCCGAAGGCGAATGGGACGAAGGCGAACAATTTGAGGGCACAGTCGTCGATTTGAGCGAGGGCGGTGCGGCGCTGCACGCCGATCTTGCGCTGGAGGTTGGCGATTCGCTGGCATTTTGGTCTGCGGATCCGGATGTGTGGCTACCGCCCACTACAGCCCAAGTCCTGCATGTGGAAGCGCTGGCCAAGGGGGGAGTTTTTCACCTGCAGCTGCTGGAATCTCCCAGCGAAGAACTGCACGCGGCGATCGACGCGTTACGGCCTGAAGAAGCCTTGTGATAAGCACGAAGTAGGAAATTAACGTCCGCCGCTGCCCGTTCTCTATCGCGACTGTATGGGGATCGCGCAGTGCAGTGGAACGCGGAGAAAACGCATGAGTAGTGAACGAATATTGGTAGTCGATGACGAAGTTGAGCTGGCGATGCGCTGTCAGCAGCTTCTAAAGAGCAAGGGCTATGAGGTCGATATCGCGGCCAATGGGGTCGAGGCGCTGGAGCGAATCGCCGCAGGCGAACCGCATCTGCTAATTACCGATCTTAAAATGCCCGGCATGAGCGGTATGGAGCTGCTCGAGCGCGCCAAAGAGCAGTTCCCCGATGTACAGGCCATTATGATGACGGCTTACAGCACCGTGCAGGATGCGGTTGAGGCGATGCGCTTGGGGGCGGATGACTTTGTGCCCAAACCCTTTTCTCCGGAACATCTGCTCATCGTCGTGCAGAAGGTTTTGGCCAAGCGCCAGCTGCACGAGGAAAACCGCCATTTGAAAAAACAGCTCGACCAACAGTACGGATTCGACAATATCATCGGCAAGAGCCCGCCAATGGTCGCCATTTTCGACTCGATGCGCAAAATCGCCGATTCGCAAATAAACGTGCTGGTTACAGGCGCGTCGGGTACGGGCAAGGAGCTTATCGCGCGCGCCATTCACGCGCGCTCTTCGCGCAGCAACCGTCCCTTTGTCGCGCTCAACTGCGGGGCTATCCCCGAGCATCTCGTAGAGAGCGAAATTTTCGGTCATGAGCGCGGGGCTTTTACCGGCGCGGCTAAGTCCAAACCCGGCCTGCTAGAGACGGCCAATGGTGGCACCTTCTTTATGGACGAGATCGGCGAATTGCCGGCTCTGATGCAGGTGAAATTTCTGCGCGTTTTGCAGGACGGCACCTTCCGTCGCCTGGGCAGCAACGACGAGCGCGCAGTCGACATTCGACTGGTCAGCGCCACAAATAGAGCATTGGAAGATCTGGTGGCCGAAGGGACCTTTCGCGAGGATCTCTACTACCGCGTCAATACGTTTACGATTGAAATTCCTTCGCTGAAAGATCGGCGTGACGATATCGAGCTATTGGCCAATCACTTTCTGCAAAAATACGGCGAAAAGAATGGCAAGTATGTCGCTGGTATTTCGCCTGAGGCGCTGCGCCTGATGCGTTCCTATGAGTGGAAGGGGAATGTGCGTGAGTTAGAGCACGCTGTAGAGCGCGGGCTCGTGCTGGCCAGCGGGGATATGGTCGAGCCAGAAGATCTGCCCCAGGCCGTATGTGCGTCGCGTGCCGATGCCGCAGATTCCCTAGTTCCACAGCTGTATATGGAGCAGCCTTTTAAAGAGGCGAAAGCACTTATAGTGGAGGATTTTGAGCGGCGCTATATTGCCGAAGTGCTCATTCGGAACGGGGGTAATATCTCGCGTGCGGCCGCGCATAGCGGCATAGATCGCCGCTCGCTGCACAGGCTATTGCTCAAGCACGAAATCGATGCATCGGAAATGGGCCGCAAGGCCAAGGAGCAGGCGGTGGATCCATAGGGGGCTCCGCTGTAGTGTCGTATGTGCAAAAGCGCCGCGTGGGCCGAGAGGCCCACGGGCGCTTTTTGCGTTAGTCAGATCGCCTGCCGATGTGAGCGGAGCGATCGGCGCTATCCGAGCGCTTCTGCCGCGCGGGCGGCCATGTCCCAAAAGCGACCGGGGAAGGTCCCCAAGGCTAGCACCAGCGCCATGGAAGCCAGCGCCGTTAGGCGCACAAAGGGACCGACCTCGACGGGGGGTGCGTCGGGGGCATCCTCCAAGTAGGCTGCGCGCAGCACAATTAGGTAGTAGTAGAGGGCGACTACGCTGTTGATGGCGGCGACTAAGACCAGGCCAAATTGGCCCCCTTCTAGCGCGGCGGAAAAGAGAAACCACTTGCCTATAAAGCCCACGGTGGGTGGAAGGCCGATCAGGCCAAAGAGACCGATCATCAGCGTTGCGGCCAGCAGCGGGGAGCGGCGGTGAAGGCCCTTGAGCGAATCGATAGTAATGGCATCGCTGTCGCGCCCCACCTCGCAGAGGACGATAAAGCACGCAAAGGACATAATGAGATAGCCCAGCGCGTAGAATAGCGCCGAGCTAAAGCCCAATTGGGCGCCGGTCTGTATGCCGATGAGCACGTAGCCCGCATGGGCAATAGCCGAGTAGCCCAACAGTCGCTTAACGTCGTTTTGCACCAGTGCGGCAAAGTTGCCCAAGGTCATTGCGGCGATGCTGAGCCACATGAGGATGGTCGTTATCTGCCCGTCTGTCATCAGTGCCGTCAGGCGGCATAGGAGCGCGATGGCGGCGACTTTTGATACGGTGGCTAAGTAGGTAACGACTTCGTGCGGTGCGGCCTGATACGTATCGGGAGCCCAGAAGTGAAAGGGAAAGGCGCCGAGCTTAAAGAGAAAGCCGGCCATCAGCAGCGCGACCCCAACCCAGAGCAGGGGTTGGCCGGCGGCCGCCGGCAATTGCCGGGCGAACTCGCTGAAATAGGTGGAGCCAAACACTCCGTAGAGAAAGGACATGCCGTAGAGCGAAACGGCCGAAGCGATCATGCCCTGCACCATGTATTTGGTCGATGACTCACCGCCGCTTTCCGCACTGCGATGCAGCGCAACGCCTATGTAGAGCGGATAAGCGGCCAGCTCCATGGCAATGTAGAGAGTGAGCAGTTCAGTGGCGCTGATCATCATCATAGCGCCTAGGGTGGCAAAGAGCAGAAACATGGGAAACTCGACCCACGCGTTGCGATCCAACGTTTCGGGGCGCCTGCTCGCGGCCACGACGAGTAGAAAGCCCAGCGCCAAGGCCGCTTTGGCAAACTGCGAAAAGAAGTCGACGCGATAAATGCCCTGCGCGAAAGGCTGACCGTTCGCGCCGAAGGTCCAAAGAGCCGCAAGTAAAGAGAGCGCCGCGCCGAGCAGCGCCAATAGCCACGCCGTGCGGTAGCGCGACTCGAATATCGGGCAGGCAAAGAGCGCCAGGCCCGTGATGATCAGCGCCAGTTCGGGCGCAAAGAGCAGGGCATCAGACATATTAGAACCTTCCCAAGAGCGCAGCGGTCGTTTGGTTTATGGCGTTGAGCATGGCGTTGGGATAGAAGCCGAAAAATACGAGCACCGCGACGAGAATAGCGCGCGGCAGTAGCTGCATGCCGCGCATGTCCTGCGAGCGCAGCCCATCCCAGCGCGGATTGGGCGGCCCGTAAAAGGCGAGGGCAAATACGCGCAAGATATACACGGCGGTCAGAACCAATCCGCCAATGATGGCTACTCCGATGACGGGGTAGGTCTCCAGCGCCGCGAGAAATACGAGCATCTCTGGCCAAAAGCTAGCTAGACCCGGCAAGCCGGCGCCGCACAGTCCGGCGACGATAAATAGCGAAACGGCGCGCGGCATTTGCGAGCCTAAACCGCCAAAATCGGCCAGCGTTTTTGAGTGGGCGCGGTCGTAGATAAAGCCGACGGTGCTAAAGAACAGTGCGGTCATCACGCCGTGCGCAAACATTTGGAATACGGCGCCGTTGAGTGCATCGGCACCTGCCTTGCCGAGAGCGGCTAGGTTGAGTCCGAGCAGCACTACGCCCATGTGTGAAACGGAGGAAAAGCCGATGACAAATTTAAAATCGCTCTGCCGCATGGCGACAAAGGCGCCGTAGATAATGCCGATGGCCGCTAGCGTGGCAAAGGTCGGGGCCCAGTAGACCGCCCCTGCGGGCAGCAGGCGCATGCCGACGACCAGCACGCCAAAAGCCCCTAGCTTCATCAGCACGCCGGCATGTAGCATCGATACGGCCGAGGGGGCAGCAACGTGTCCGGTGGGCGACCAACCGTGAAAGGGAAACATACCGGCCAGCACGCCAAAGCCGAGGTAGATAAACGGATAGCAGAACACCTGGAAATCAGGGTCAAAGGCGTGCGAGGCGAGGGCGACCATATCAAAAGTACGCATGCCCGCTTCGTGGTAGATGGCCAGCAGCCCGGGAAATAGTAGGGCGCTGCCGGCCAGAAGAAATACCATGAGCTTCATCGCCGCATAGTCCTTGTTACCGCTGCCCCAGATTAGGATCAGGGGATACATCGGCACCACGGCGATTTCGTAGAAGAAAAAGAGAAAGAATAGGTCCTGCGACATAAATACGCCGTAGACGCCGACGACCAATAGGACCATAAAGGCGAAGTATTCTTTGACGCGGTGTTCCAGGTCCCACATCGTCAACACGCCGGTGAAGTAGACGATCGAGTTTAGCAGGATGAGCACGGTGCCAAAGCCGTCGACGGCTAGGTGGTAGGCGATACCAACGCCGTCGACCCAGGGAATGCGCTCGATAAATTGCAGCCCACCGTCGGCGCTGTCGTAAGAAAAGAATAGCTGCAGACTGAGCGCACTGGCCACCAGTCCACTCAGCGCACATAGCCAGCGAATCGCCGTTACTGCGCGCGCCGGCACGAGTAGCAAAATGCCAAGCGTGAGCGTGGGAACGAGTAGTATATAGCTCAGAAGCGGCATGTCGATCCTTTCTCAGCGCAGTCCGATATAGAGCGCGGCCAGTCCCACCAGCACGATCGTCGCTCCAGCGTAGAATTGCACCCAGCCGTTTTGCAGGCGCGACGCGCTGCCGCCGGCGCGGACGGTGCCGTGTCCCACTTGGTCAAAACCGTCGTCAAAAAAGCGCGATTCAACGGCAAAGAGCAGCGCCGATAGCGCGTCGTTGAGCCGGACGAAAACTGCGCGGTAGATCTCGTCGATGTACCAGCGATTGGCAAAGAGCGTGTGCAGCGCGGGCACGGCGGCGATAAAGCCGCGTCGCGCCGCGCCCTTGCGGCCGAAATCAAAGTAGGCGATGGCGATGCCGAACAGCACTGCGCCGATGGCCGGCATCATAGAGGCCAGGTCGTGCTGTGCAGGCGCGACCCCTAGCTGCGCGGCGATAGGTGCACCGTACAGGCCGAGGACAACGGCGCCGGCAGCCAGCAGAATGATGGGTGCCATCATGACGGCTGGCTGGGCCGGACCGTGGTGATGATCGCCGTCGTGCACCGCTTCGACTCGGTCGGGCAGGACAATCAGGAACAGCATGCGCGCCGTGTAGTAGGCTGTTAGAAAAGCGGCCAGCAGGGCCGCGATGGAAAAAAGCGTGGCGCCGTCGTGGCCCAGGGCGGCGAAGATCTCCTCCTTGGAGAAAAAGCCTGCCAGTGGCGGTACGCCGGCTAGCGCGCCCGAGCCAATGGCCAGGGCCAGCGTCGTCAGCCCAAGCGAGCGCCCGCCGCGCCGACCGATTTCCCGCATATCGTTGGTGGCAAAGTGGTGTATGTATACACCAGAGCAGAGGAAGAGCAGGGCTTTAAAAACGGCGTGCGTAATCAGGTGAAACACGCCGGCAAAGAGGCTGCCGGCGGCCAGGCCCATCAGCATAAAGCCGAGCTGGCTGATCGATGAATAGGCCAATACCTTTTTGATGTCGGTGGCCACCATGGCAATGGTCGCCGAGAACAGCGCGGTAAAGGCCGCTAGGCCGAGCACGACGTTGAGTGCCGTAGGAGCGGCCATAAAGAGCGGGTGCAGGCGCGCCATCAGGTAGACGCCGGCTGCTACCATCGTCGCCGAGTGCAGCAGCGCGCTGACGGGCGTGGGCCCTTCCATGGCGTCGGGCAGCCAGGTGTGCAGCGGAAATTGGGCGCTCTTGCCGACGATGCCCATAAAGATCAATAGCGTGATCGTGCTGAGTGCCGGTCCGGCCAGTTTGGCCAGCCCCGTCTCCGGATCGAGGAGCGCGGGCAGATCAAAGCTATTGGTTAGGGGCAGAATCATCAGGATGCCGATAAAGAGGCCGCCATCGCCAATGCGCGTCATGAGAAAGGCTTTGCGAGCAGCGGCGCTGGCCTCGGGCTTCTCATACCAAAAGCCAATGAGAAAAAACGATGCGAGTCCGACCAGCTCCCAAAAAATAAACGACTGCAGCAGGTCGACGGCGTAGACAAAGCTGAGCATGGCCCAAGCAAAGAGCGAGAGCATGGCAAAGTAGCGCGCGCGGCCTGGATCGTTGGCCATATAACCGAGCGAATAGACCATGATGCAGAGCGTAATGAGCGCCACGGCCACGCCGAACATCAGGCTGATGCCGTCGAGCAGAAAGCCGAATTGTAGGTGGATTTGTCCGCTGGTAAACCACGCAAAGCGCAGCGGTTCGGCCGGCCCCTGCAGCAGCAGGCCGGTGCTGCCCAGCAGCGCCAGTGCTGCGCCTGCGATAGAGACCGACTGCGCCAGCCGCGGCTGGCCGTTGAGAAAAATCAGCGCAATAAAAAAAGCGGGCAGCGGCGAGAGAGTGGCCAGAAGGGCGAGTGTGAGCGTATCCACGGCTATCCCTTTAGCGTTGTGATGTGTTCGGAGTCGATTTCGCGGCGCTGGCGGTAGAGGCGCAGGATGATCGAAAGAAAGATGGCGACCTCTGCTGCTGCCAGTCCAATGATGATAAGCACGAAGACCTGGCCGACGGCCGGGTCTTGAACCACGTAGCGATTAAAGGCCATAAAGTTGAGGCTGGCCGCGTTCATCATTAGCTCGACGCCGATGAGCACGGCGATGAGGTTGCGCTGCGACAGGGCAGCTACCAGTCCAAGCGAAAAGAGCGCGAGGCCTAGCACCAGATAGGATTCGAGTGTCATGCAGCCTTTCTCTCTCTGCGCGCGATCAGGATCGCGCCGACAATAGCCAATAAGAGCACGACGGACAGCGTTTCAAAAACGACGTTATAGGCGTTGAGCAGCAGGTGGCCGATGCGGCTAATCGCCCAGGCATCGGCGGGTAGTGCGCCGGTGGGCACGGGGAATTCGGCACCGCGCATGGCAACAAAGACCGCGGCGAAAAAGAGCGCACCAGCGACGACGGCCAGCGCCGACTTACCCCTGTGATTTTGCGGCGGACGCACGGCCATGGAGATCGACAGCATCATGGCAAAGACGATGGCTACGGTGATGCCGCCGATGTAAATGAGCAGCTGCATGGCGGCGACAAACGGGCTGCCGAGAAAGAGAAATACGCCTGATAGTCCGAGCAGAGCGACGCCGAGGCCAATGATGGCGTAGAGCACCTGACCGGCAAAGGCGGCCAGCAGTCCTCCGAGAAGCACTAAACCTGCAAATAGATAGAGGACCGCATGTTCAACCATCTTGCTCCTCCGCTCTTTCGGCGCTGTCCTCACTGGCAGCCTTGGCCGCAGCCGCTTTTTTGCGCGCTTCTACGGCGGCGGCTTTTTCTGCGGCCGCCTTGGCCTCTGCTTCGCGCAGGCGTTCAATCGTCGCCTCCTCCTCATCGCGCCAGGGATCGAGCAGGTCGTAGATAAAGTCCTTGCGCGAATAGCCGGTTTCATCGTAGCTGCGGCTGTAGCCCAGCGTATCGGTTGGGCATACGTCGAGACAGAGCCCGCACTCGCTGCACAGGGCAAAGTCGACGGTAAATTCGGTGACGCGCTGGCGCTTGAGTCCCTCTGGCCGTCCGCCGTCGAGGTGAATGCAAAACGACGGGCACACGCGTTCGCAGGCCTTGCAGGCGATGCAGTCGTGCGACTGTATATCCTCTTTTTCGATGAGCACGATGACGTTGCGGTAGGCTTCCGTCATCTCCAGGCGCTCTTTGGGATACTCCGATGTGACGGGCGGCTGGAGAAAATTCTGCACGGTGACTTTCATGCCGACCAGCAGCGAAGCAGCACCGGCGTAGATGTCTCTGAGTAGGGGCATGGCGATCTCTCGTCTCTAAAACAGTTTCATCACGACAGTCGTGAGCAGCAAATTGATGATGGAGAGCGGAACGAGCACAATCCATGCAAAGCTCATGAGCTGATCGAAGCGCAGGCGTGGAAAGGTCCAGCGGAACCACATCATTAGCACGATCAGCGCGTAGACCTTTATGAAAAACCATACAAAGCCGGGTAGGAACGGGCCGCGCCAGCCGCCTAGAAACAGCACGGTCGCCAGCGCGCAGACAATAATCATGTTGGAGTACTCGGCAAAAAAGAACAGCGCGAAGCGCATGCCGGAGTACTCCGTGTGAAAACCGGCGACGAGTTCAGACTCGGCCTCGGGTATGTCAAAAGGCGCGCGGTTGGTTTCGGCGGTGGCGGCGATAATAAATATGATGGCGGCAATGGGCTGAACTAGTAGAAAGGGGTAGGTCGTCTGTGCGGCCGTAATGTCGTAGAGGCTGAGCGAGCCGGTCATTAGCACGATGGGAATGACCGATAGTATAAGCGGGATCTCGTAGGAGATATTCTGGGCAACGGACCGCACGGCGCCAAGCAGCGCGTACTTGTTATTCGATCCCCAACCGGCAATAAAGATGCCGACGATATTGATACTGCTGATAGCCAATAACAGGACGAGTGCCGCATCAAAATCGTGAAATACCCATTCGCTCGAGATGGGAAAGAGCGAACACAGGGCGACGACGGGCATGAAAACCAGCACCGGCGCGGCCAAGTAGAGCGGTCGGTTTACGTGGTCGGGCGTCAGCAGCTCTTTGCTGATGAGCTTGCCCATATCGGCTACCGATTGCAGCAGGCCAAAAGGTCCGTGCTCCGTGGGGCCGAGGCGGCGCTGTATGCGCGCCGACAGCTTGCGCTCTAACCAGATGAGCATCATGGCGTTGACGGTTAGATAGCCCATGATGGCGGCGATGGCGGCGGGAATGGCCAGCCAGGAACTTTCGAGTATTGCAGCTAGGTTTCGTTCCATCTCTTACCGATCGATTTCCGGTACGACGATATCGATGCTGCCGAGTATGGCGACCGCATCGGATAGCATGGTGCCCGGCATTACCTCGCACATGGCGGAAATATTTACAAAAGAGGGCGTTGTAAGTTTGTGGCGCAGCGGTACGTCGGAGCCGTCGCTGACGATGATGTGTTGGTAGCGACCGCGCGCCGACTCTACGGCGAAGCAGTACTCGCCTTCGGGTGGGCGCAGGCGCTTGGGCACCTTGGCGGCCATAAACGGGCCGTCGGGTATGTCGCGCAGTGCCTGTTCGATCAGGTGCAGACTCTGGCGCATCTCATCCATGCGAACGAGGCTGCGGGCAAAACAGTCACCCTCGGTCCGCGTTGGCACGCTAAACTCGAGCTGTTCGTAGATGCCGTAGGGTTCTTCTTTGCGGACGTCGCGGGCAACGCCCATGGCGCGCAGGCAGGGGCCGGAGAGGCCATATTGCTCAATAACGTGTTTGGGGAACGCTCCCACGCCCTGCGTTCGCTCTTGGAAGATGACGTTGCCGATGACCAGTTCTTCAAAGAGGACGAGGCGTTCTTCAAAATACGCGATAAAGTCGGCGGTCTGGCGCAGAAAAGGTTCGTCAACGTCCATCACGACGCCGCCAAAGCGGCCGTAGCTGTAGGTCAGACGCGAACCGGTTATGCGATCGAGTATGTCGAGAATCTTCTCGCGGTCGTCAAAGCCGTAGAGAAAGGGCGTAATACCCCCTAGGTCGAGCAGGTAGGTGCCCAGCCACAGCAGATGGCTGGAAATGCGGTTGAGCTCCCCGGCGATAATGCGGATGTACTGCGCGCGTTCGGGGACGTCTATTTCGAGCATTTTTTCTACGGCTTGGCAGTAGGCCAAATTGTAGATCATGCCCGATAGATAATCGATTCGGCTGGTATTGGGCAGAAACTGCGTGTAGTCGCGGTTTTCGGCCATTTTCTCGTGCGCGCGATGGCCGTAGCCGATGACGGGATCCGCTTCGATGATCGTTTCGCCATCGAGGTGCAACACCAGGCGCAGCACGCCGTGCGTCGATGGGTGCTGCGGTCCCATATTCATATAGTACGTGTCGCGGTCCTGTGCGACGAGCTCGATTGTATCAGTCACTGGCCATCTCCTCGCGGTGCGGATCTACGTCGGCAAAGTCCTTTAGCAAGGGATGTCCGCTGTAGTCGTCGGGCATCAGCAGGCGCCGCAGGTCGGGATGGTCGGCAAACGACACGCCGTACATATCGAAGATCTCGCGTTCGTGCCAATTGGCTCCGGCAAAGACTGCGACGATGCTCGGCGCGCTGTGGTCGGGCGCGAGGTCGGCGCAGAGCAGGTGGCGGTCGGCGTCGCCGGGGCGATTAAACTGGTAGGCTAGCCGCAGCGAACCGGTCGGCTGTGCGTCGTCGCTCTCCTCTTCGCCCTCTTTCTTCTTCCCCTTTCCCATATCGCGTGCGTCTATGCAGGTCATCATTTCTAGATAGTAGCCAGCGGCGCGAAAGAGCTCGGCGATGGCCGGGATTTGGTCCAGTTGGGCGCGGTGTCTGTGGTGATATCCGCTGACGGCGTAGTTCGATTCGGCCGACTCGTCAATACCTTCGTGTTGGCTTAGCGTTTCGCCGATCATAGCTATCCCTTGAAATTCTTTCCGGCTTTGATTTTCTCGCCCAGCTTGAGCAGAGCGGCGTAGAGCGCTTCCGGGCGCGGCGGACAGCCGGGCACGTAGACGTCGACCGGAACGATGCGATCGGCTCCCTCGACGATGGCATACTGGCCCGGATATTTGAACGGACCGCCGTCTATGGTGCAGCCGCCCATGGCAATGGCCCATTTGGGCGAGGGCATCTGATCCCAGAGCATCTTGATCGGCTCGGCCATTTTACGCGAGATTGTGCCGGCCAAGATCATGACGTCGGCCTGGCGTGCGCTGGGGCGAAAGACGCCGGCGCCAATGCGGTCGAGGTCAAAGCGCGCTGCGCCGACCGCCATCATTTCGATGGCGCAGCAGGCCAGGCCAAACGTCAGCGGCCACAGCGAGCGCGCGCGCGCGTGGTTGAGCAGGTTTTCCAGCGTGTTGAGGTGCACCAGGGGTCCGACTTGGCGCAGCAGCTCCTCGCTCTGTGCATCGGTTTCCTGGGACGTCGGATCAGCGGGTACCATATAGCTCCTTATTTCCAGTGCAAAACGCCTTTGCGCCAGGCGTAGACGATGGCCAGCATGAGGATTCCCACAAAGAGTGATAGTTCAATGAGATCGCGCCAGAGGTAATCGCCGCGGTCAAAGACGAGCGCTACGGGTAGGATGTAGAGCACGTCCACTTCAAAGGCAACAAAGATCAACGCGAATAAATAGTAGGAGATGTCGAAGCGGATCCATGCGCTGCCGATGGTGTCGACTCCACATTCGTATATCTCGCGCGTCTTATCTCCCCGCGAGCGCGGAGAGATGAAGAGCGGTAGGACGACGGGAAGCGCGCCCAGCACGAGGCCCGCAGCGAGCAGGCCGCCAAAGAGCGCGTAATTAGAAATAGGTTCCATGTGCTTCTCTCAGTGCGTGAATGCTGTGTGCCACAACCAGAGTGCCTTACGCGGTGTTTTCGCGGCACAACGATCTCGTGTTTCATGCCAAAGAAAGGCATTCTATCTAGGGTGTGGCAAGCCCTTTTGAGATTTTTGCGCATGAGGGAATAGGGTCTCGCCGTAGTTACAACTGGGGTGTATACGTCACAATGCGAGTGCCATAGGCGCCATCGATTTATCTCCCAGCGGGCTTTTATAACAGAAAGTGAGTTGGCATGCTGCTTGCAGGGCGATTTGGGAGCGAGAGGAGGCCTATACATGGTAGCTCAAGCAAACAATCGAAATACGGCCGATAGCCTGCAGGCCTATTGGCGCGACATCCGTCGCTGTGAGCCCCTGAGTCGAGCAGAAGAAGCGCAGCTGGTAGAGAGGGCGCATGCCGGTGACGACGAGGCTATGCAGGCGTTGGTATCGGCTAATTTGCGCTTTGTCGTTCGGGTGGCGCGCGATTACGCCCGTTCGGACATGCCGCTAGGCGAACTGATATCGGCGGGCAATTTGGGTTTGATGCGCGCAGTTTCTAGTTTTGATGCGAAGCGTGGTCACAAGTTTATCACCTATGCCGTATGGTGGATACGTCAGGCCATGTGCAAGGCGATGGACAGCATGGTGCGCGACGTGCGGCGTCCATCAAACCAACTGCTCGATATGAAACACGTCGAGAAGGCGACGCGCAGGCTCGAACAGCAATTGGGCCGTGCTCCAAGCGTCGATGAGCTGACAAAGGAGACGGGCTATGTGCGCGATCGCATGCGCAATGCGATCGAGTCGGGCTGGGGTGAGGTGTCGCTCGATATACCAGCGGGAGCCGACCCGCAGGACGTTCCGCTCGATCTGTTACCCTCTGCGGACAACGCTATTGACGAAGACTATGAGCGCCGCGAACTGCGCGCGCTCTTGCACGAGTCGCTGGCCGCTCTAAGCGCGCGCGAGCGCCGCGTATTGGACGCCTACTACGGACTGGGCGGCGTCGCGCAAGTCAGCCTGGAACGGATTGGTCTCAGCATGGGGCTCACGCGCGAACGCGTTCGCCAAATTCGCGATTGCGCTTTGAACAAAATACGCGCGCGACAGGGCACACGGCTGATAGAATATTGCCGCAACTAGCGCGCGTGGGCGATTCTTGTCGCACCCTTCCAAAAGCGATATACTATGTTTGCGCGGCGGGAGAGCTGTTCTCCCGCCGTTTTCCGTTCCGCATTCAGAGAGAGAAGCGATGGAAGAGCGCATAGATCTCAGCGAGCACCAGATACACGTCGAGCGCACGTGGCGCAATATTGCGCCGGCCAAGCTCTACGAAGAAGGGCTGCGCTATGAGAGGGGATCCGCCATTTCAAATGCCGGTGCTCTCGTGGTGTCGTCCGGCGCAAAGACCGGCCGCAGCCCTGGCGATAAACGCATTGTCGACCATCCCGATACCAGCGGAGATATTTGGTGGGGGTCGGTCAATATCAAGCTGCAAGAGCACACGTTCATGATCAATCACGAGCGTGCGATAGACTATCTGAATACCTGCGAGCGCCTCTACGTGGTGGATGGCTTTGCCGGCTGGGACCCGAAGTATCGCCTGAAAATACGCATCATCTGTTCGAGGGCGTATCACGCGCTCTTTATGCACAATATGCTCATTCGTCCGACGCCCGATGAACTGGCTGAGTTTGGCGAACCGGACTTTACCATTTACAACGCCGGGCGGTTTCCGGCCAATCGCTACACTTCGGAAATGACGTCTACGACGAGCGTTGACCTAAGCTTTGAGCGCCGCGAGATGGTCATTCTCGGTACGGAGTACGCCGGAGAGATGAAGAAGGGCATCTTCACGGTCATGAACTACCTGATGCCCAAGCGCGGACAGCTCTCCATGCACTGTTCGGCCAATCGCAGCGCCGCAGGTGACGTGGCGCTGTTCTTCGGCCTATCGGGGACGGGCAAAACTACTCTATCGGCCGACCCGCGCCGCCAGCTTATTGGCGACGACGAGCACGTGTGGAGCGATGAGGGCATTTTCAATATAGAAGGTGGATGCTACGCCAAGTGCATCGACCTATCTGCGGAAAAGGAGCCCGAGATTTACCAAGCCATTCGCTTTGGTTCGGTGCTGGAAAACGTCGTCTACGACGAGCAGTCGCGCGACGTAGACTATGCCGATGGGTCGCTGACGGAGAATACGCGCGCGGCGTATCCCATCGATTTTATTCCCAACGCGGCTATTCCCTGCGTCGGTGAACATCCGCGCAATATCATCTTTCTCACCTGCGATGCCTTTGGCGTGCTGCCGCCGGTCAGTCGCCTGAGCCCGGCGCAGGCCATGTATCACTTTATCAGCGGCTATACGGCCAAAGTCGCGGGTACGGAGATGGGCGTTACCGAGCCCGAGGCGACGTTTTCCGCCTGCTTCGGCGCTGCGTTTATGGTATGGCATCCAAGCGTATATGCCGAGCTTTTGGCAGAGAAGATTCGCCAGCACGAGGCGCGCGTATGGCTGGTCAATACGGGTTGGACGGGCGGTGGCTACGGCGTCGGGCAGCGCATCGCGCTGGCGCATACGCGCGCAATTATTGATGCCATCCACGACGGGGTTCTCGACGATGCCGAAACCGTGCGCGATGCGCGCTTTGGCTTTGAGGCGATCGGGGCCTGCCCGGGCGTCCCCTCACAGGTGCTCGTCCCGCAAACGGCGTGGTCCGACCGCACGGCCTACGAAGAGAAAGCCACTCAGCTGGCTGATTTGTTCAAGAAAAACTTCGAGAAATTCGCCGCCGAGACCCGTGGGGAAATTGCGGCGGCAGGGCCGGTATAGCGGTGCGATGCGTGCACTAGGCAAGGAGGGGTTCGGCGCGGTTGGCCGAACCCCTCTGCACGTTGGTCTACTTCTTTAGCCAGGGCAGCGAACCTTCTACCACGCCCTTGCGCATATTGTTTAACCAGATCGGCCAAAACCAGCCGGTTTCGCTGCCGGCCGGCAGCAGCGCTGGATTGATCGGATACTTCTTGCCCCGCTCGATATCGGCGTTCAGATAACCGGCAACTGCGGAATAGGGTATCCAAGCAAAGGTGCTGCGCTCGTCAAAGGCATCGCTCTCTTCCGGCACCGGATTGTTCATCACGCGCTGTGCGGGCACAAAGTCGACCTGGGCAAAGTAGGTGGCATACGAACCGTCCATCAGCGGCTTCTGCCCCTTCGCCTTGGCCTCTAAGTCGGTGCGAGCAAAGTAGCCGCGCGTCTCTTCGTGCGTTTTGTGCGCTGCCGTCTGCAGCATGGTTTCGCCCTCGCGGTCGCCGCCGCCAAAAGCAGCCCAGCCGCGCTGGCTGCCGGCGTGTTCGGCCAGCAGTAGGTAAACTTCGCCGCCAGATTCGAAATAGAGCACCATGCCGGCGGGCGATTCCGCGGTGGCCGCGCCGCGCGCGAAGAGGGCAATGAGTGTGGCAAAAAGCACGTGTTTTATCTTCATAAAAACCTCGCTGTTTGGAGTGGTCATTGCGTAGGGTGTAGCCAACGGTAGGCCTAGGTAGCTGCTTCCGCGCCAGCGCGCTCTGCGCTTTCCTGCGGCTGGTTATAGCCCAAACTATAGAATTCGAGCAGGGCGACAAAGAGAGCCGCTAGCACGGGGCCAATGATAAAGCCCATCACGCCAAATACGCTTAGGCCGCCCAGCGTCGAGAAGAATACCAGCAGATCGTGCATGCCGGTATCGCGTCCGACCAGATAGGGGCGCAGTATATTGTCGACGCTGCTGATAATCAGCGCGGTGATGAGGACAATGGCAATACCCGACCACGGGTTGCCGCTGAGTATTTCAAATATGCCGGCCGGATAGAGCACCATCCAGGTTCCGACGAGCGGGATGATCGACAGGATGACCATGACGACGCCCCACAGTGCCGGTGAGCTGAAGCCAAAAGCCCACAGGGTTAGGCCGCCCAGCGTTCCCTGAATGAGACCGATAAAGAGCGTACCCTTAATCGTGGCGCGCGAAACGGATGCAAAGCGCTCGATTAGGCCGCGTCCGTAGCGCGGATCGAGCGGGCTCAGTTCGTGCAGACGACGCAGCAGCAGCGGGCCATCGCGGAAAAAGTAGAACATGGTGAAAAGCGTTATAAATAGATTGGCTACCAGCTGCAGCGTGCCGCGCGAGGTGGTATTGATAAAGCTGGTAGCCCATCCCGCCGTCGTTTTGAGGGCATCCTGTAAGGGCTGTTGCCAGTCTAGGTGATTCAAGTCGAGGCTGCGCAGCAGCTCAAATTGGTCTAGTTTTTCCTGCAGGTTGATGCCGCTGCTGCCGCTGAGAAAACTCGTCGTCCATCGCCCTGCCGATTTGTATATGTTGAGGGATTCCTGCAGCACTAGGTCGGTTACGACATACGCCGGTACGAGCAGGCCCAGCAGCAGCGCAACACAGCATGTCAGCGCGCTGAGTCCGTCGCGGCCGCGCGTCCAGTGCAGTAGCTTGGTGTAGAGGGGATAGAACAGGCCGGCAAAGGTAGCGGCCAGGACTACGGGGACCAGAAAGAGCTTTGTCATCTCAAAGAGCACCACGCCGGTGCCCACCAGCAGCGCGAGCAGAAAGTAGCCTCTGGTCTTTTGCGAATTTCTGTCGGGGACGTGCGTGCTCACGATAAGCCGTTCGGGTTAGACCTGCTTTTGCCGCTGCGCGCGGTGCTTCGAGGTCTGCGTCTGTAGTTTAGTCCTCGCAGGGGATCATGGCAATGCCCGCGCTTTTCGTTGGAGATGTTTGGGTGGCGCAGTGGGTTCCCCTTACCTTATATCGCCATGGTCGCAACCTGTGCCACGATGTGTTTCAAGACGTCCATGGGGCCCTGGCCGGCATCGACGGTAAAGATGAGATCACGGGGATAGTATCTGAGGACGGGTGCGGTTTCGCGCTCGTATTCGTCAAAGCGCCGTCGAATGACCGCTTCGTTGGTGTCGTCTAGTCGGTTCTCATGCAGTGCGCGCCGGTTTAGGCGGGCTATCATCGTTTCCTGATCGTGCGTCTCCAAGTGGATGAGCTGAATTACGTCGATGTGTTCGCGCATGAGTTCGGCCTGCGAAACGTTGCGCGGAATGCCGTCGAGCACGAGCACTTCGTGCTCGGGTGAAAACTCACCGGCATCGACCAGGCGGCGTGCGTGCGCCTGCCAGAGTCGCACCGTCAGGTCGTCGGGTACCAGCTTGCCGTGGCTGGAATACTGCAAAAACGTCCGTCCCAATTCGCTTTCCGGGCGCAGGGCCCGAAACACATCGCCGCAAGAAAGGTGGAAAAATCCCGGGACCTGGCCGAGTATTTTGCCCTGCGTGCCCTTGCCTGAACCGGGGGCACCAAAGAGTAGGATGGTGCGAAATCGAGTATCCATGTGCGTCCTGTGCCAAAGGTTGAGGGCCTAACTTAGGCATTTTGCGCCGCTATGGGAACCGGCGTCGTTATGTGGCCACGCAGCAAGGCGGTGCGCGCGGCCGGTGGTAGCCATTGAGATCTACGGCTTATGCGATTGGCTGCCGGATTGGGTAATTACAGGGCGCGGCACGCGGCAAATAGGCGGTTGCGTGCACGCGGCATTGGGCCCTTGGGTTGGCAAAAGGCCACTGCAGGGTTTTCAGGAGCGACGCGCATTCATTTATTAGTGGGGTCGCTTCGGCATCCTCAACGGGACAAAGGATCTCGCTTTTTGTGCGATTATGCACTATGCTTGAGTAGCTCGCGATTGCCTTGTTAGGCGTCCTCGGGCGTTGGTTGTGGCAGTAGGTAAAAAAGGAGAAACATGGACTATCCGCAGATCATACAGGGCGGCATGGGTATCGGCGTGTCGAATTGGAACCTGGCCAAGCACGTTTCGCAACAGGGCCAGCTGGGCGTCGTTTCGGGCACCTCGCTCGATAATGTGTGCGCTCGCCGTCTGCAGCAGGGCGATCCTGGAGGACACGTGCGTCGCGCCATGCAGCACTTTCCCTTTCCCGATGTCGCCCAACGCGTCTTGGATCGCTACTACCTCGAAGGGGGTAAGGATGCGGATAAGGCTTTTGCGGTCGTGCCGATGTTTACGGTAGAGCCAGAGCCGGCGCTGGTCGAACTAACGGTCGTAGCCAACTTTGTCGAGGTGTTCCTCGCCGGCGAAGGGCATGACGGTCAGGTAGGTATCAACTACCTCGAGAAAATCCAAATGCCCAACGTCGTATCGATTTTTGGTGCGATGCTGGCCGGGGTCGACTACGTCATAATGGGGGCGGGCATTCCGCGCGAAATTCCCGGCGTGCTGGACGCGCTGGCGCGCGGCGACCAGGCGCAGCTCAAGCTATCCGTCGACGGGGAGGGCGAAGACGTGTGGATGCGCTTTGATCCCAGTGCGTTCGGCATGGCAGTGGACGCGCTTAAACGCCCCAATTTTCTCGCCATCATATCTTCTGTGACGCTTGGTCAGGCGCTGCTCAAGCGCGCTACTGGGGAAATCAACGGTTTTGTCGTCGAACTGCCGGTGGCCGGTGGACACAACGCGCCACCGCGCGGCAAATTGCAGCTGGACGAGGACGGCGAACCGGTTTACGGGCCGCGCGACGAAGTCGACCTGGTAAAAATCGCCGCGTTGGGCAAGCCCTTTTGGGTGGCTGGTTCCTTCGCCTATCCGCGGCGATTGCGCGAGGTGTTGGAAGTGGGCGGCCAGGGCATTCAGGTGGGCACGGCGTTCGCCTTCTGCGAAGAATCTGGCATCGACCCCGAATTTCGCGCCGAAGCGCTGCGCCAGGTGCGCGAGGGCACGCTGGGCGTGTTTACCGATCCGATTGCCTCGCCCACGGGTTTTCCCTTCAAAGTAGTGCAGATGCCCGAAACGCTGGCCGAGCGCGATTCGTACGAGGAGCGGCCGCGCGTGTGCAACTTGGGCTATTTGCGCACGGTATACCGGCGCGACGACGGTAAGATCGGTTACCGCTGCGCTTCCGAGCCCGTAGCCAGCTACGTCAAAAAGGGGGGGGCCTGCGAAGATACGGAGGGGCGCAAGTGCCTGTGCAATGCGCTGATGGCCAATATCGGTTTGCCGCAGCGCCGCCCCAGCGGCTATGTGGAAAAGCCGCTTTTTACGGCCGGTGACGATCTGCCCGCTGTCATCCGCTTCCTCGGCGATGAGCGACAGAGCTATCACGCGTCCGATGTAATCCAATACCTGTTGGAACAGAACGCGGACTAAACGCCGACGACTACGCAAAAGGGCCTCGCACCAAACGGTGCGAGGCCCTTTTTATTATTGCGACAAGTAGCTGCTTATACGGCTACGACGCCCTCAGCTGCCAGGCCTTTCTGGCCCTGAACGACGCTGAATTCTACTTTCTGTCCTTCGGACAGAGAGCGGAAGCCCTCCGAGCGGATCGAGGAGTGATGGACGAATACGTCGTCACCGCTCTCGCGCTGGATAAAGCCAAAGCCCTTGGCATCGTTGAACCACTTGACGGTTCCGGTCTCGCGATCTGCCATGGTAATTTTCCTTTCGATGACAGGTGAACGTGAGCTCAGAGCGTTTCGAACAGGAGAGAACGGCTGCTTCGGGCTTTACTGTAGGGAGCTACTTCGTAGGATTACTTCGGGAGTAAACTACATTCGGTAGGATACTACATTTGGGCCAGGCAGGAATCTACTGAATCCGAACGACTCTACCACGGTTTAAGCTTCTGCACGTATTGCAGAGGCATATGATAGACTAATATCATAAAAAAACTTTCCCATAGCAAGCAATACTAACAATCCATGCGGGCGGCCGTCGTGAATACGCAGCGCGTTGCCTTCAGCTGGGCTGTGCCGGCTGCGGGCAATACGACGTTGAGCGGGCCTGCTTGGCTCGTTGCGACATAAGCGTCCCACTCGAAATGCCTGCCGCAGTCTATTCGCCCCTCCAAACAGCGTATGGATGGTCTTTATCATTCGATCGGTGGGTGGCACTGCGTTTGCTAACTACTCGGTGATCGCAGCGCACTCATCCGAGGAGGTATTCCATGATTCGCCTAAAGAACATTCTCATACCGACGGATTTGTCCGAGTATGCGCGCCACGTGTTGCCCTATGCCGCGGAGTTTGCCCGTGCGTATGACGCCAAAATCATACTGGCACACGTCGTCGATATGCACTGGGCTGGTTCAGTAGCCAGCGCGGAGTTTCCCGGGATGGTGGAAAGCCAAATCGAGAGCAGCAAGAAGGCCGCTGTAGAAGCAATGGAAGCGATGCGCGCCGAACTGGGCGATGCACCTGTCGAGGTGCAGGTGCTGATGGGATCGCCGCACGTAGAAATCGTGCGCCATGCGCGCAGCGAAGACGTCGATTTGATCATTCTGGCAACGCATGGCAGAACGGGGTTGGCACATGCCCTCATCGGCAGCGTCGCTGAGAAAGTCGTGCAAATGGCGCCGTGTCCGGTGCTGACGATCAAGCATCCAGAACACGAATTTGTGCTGCCCTAAAACAGATCGGGAAGGGAACTCATGGTGCGCCGGTTGGATTGGGTCGGCGCACCATGCGCTCGTGCTATCCAACCGCTTTTACCAGCCCGATATTGACCTCGATTCGCTCAAAGTTGTGCCAAGCGTCAAACTCAGCACATCGCATTCCATGCGTTTACCGCTGCGCTGGATTGCCATTTTGAACGGTCGCGTGCGCTGTGACTTGGCCGCCAGTAGCGGCATTCACTCGGCGCGCTCATCCTAGCGTCCTAAATAGGCGTCGCCGGCATACGCTCTGTCTTCTGTGCAGGAGGCCAACAGGTGTAGGTCGTCTCTTTCCAAACCGCGAAAAAAGCGATGTGCGCCTATGGCGTCAGCGTATCGCTGCACGCTATCGCTGTCCACATCAGTTCTTCTCTTTCTCAAAAAAATGCACGCTCAACCTACTCGTCTGCGTAGGGTTTGATGCCCGCCTGTTTTGAGACTTCACGGTCTCAAAGAGGGCTTGGTCGAGACCAGAGGGTCTCAACTGGCGCGCGCGAATGTGCCCAATGGCCTTCTGTGGAGGGAGTCCGTCTGTGGTACAATTTTTGCCGACCTCTGTGTGAATAGAGCGGGGAGATAGAGGCCATGACAGGGTTCGTCGAGGAATTGAGCAGAGCAGATGATGTGATAGAGGTGCACGAGGACGTGGAAGACAGAGGAGTTTGCTTGCTTGATTTTTGCGCCTCCTGGTGTGACGTTTGTCAGGTGACATGGACGTTGAGTGAAGCGCTTGCAGAGCGCTATGGTCGGTGTCTAGCGCTGCGGCACGTCGATGTCGACGACCACCCCGAACTCGCAGCGCGTTATCGAGTGCTCACTGTGCCAACGCTTCTATTGCTGAAAGACGGCAAAGTCGTAGAGCGCTTTGCCGGCGGCACGGCGAGAGCGCACATCTGCGCCGCTGTAGAGCGGGTGATGTAGAGGGGTGGACGGTGTGTACCGTGTGAAGGGGGGGTGCGTTAGGGCACATCCCCCTTGCTCGTAGAGAGCGCATGGTTGACTTGGTCGAGTAGGTCGGTGACAGCCAACGGCTTTTGCAAGACGGGTATGTGCGCCGATCGCACCTGTGCCCAATCGGTCTTTTCATCCATGTAGC
>JAYPJE010000004.1:34680-118302 GCA_038128265.1 Gemmatimonadota bacterium | reverse complement strand
AGCGCGCGCCGACCGCTGCACCCGCGCAGGCTGCGCAGCCGCAGCGGCCGCCGGCCGGTCCGGCGCATTTGGCGGCCCAGCGCTATGCTTCGCAAGCGGCAGGCGGTCCGCGCTTGGCCTCCACTGCCGAGCCCGAGATCGAATCGGCTGCGGTGGAACCCAGCGGGTTGGTGGGGGGCGATGATCGCAGAGAGACGCTCTCTCCATCTGCGGTCCCAGCGGGGCGCAGCGGAGAGGATATGGATCGCGTTATGCGCCAACTGCGCCAAGTGCAGGATGCGCTGGCGCGCGTCGAGCGGCGCAGCAGCGCTGCGGCACTGGTTATTCCCGATGCGCTGGGTCGTCTTGCAGAGCGCCTGCGCAATATGGGGGTTGCTTCAGCGCTCGTCGAAGAGGCGTGTGCCGGCGTGCTGCGCGACCTCAGTGGGGCCGCGCTGGACGATCGCGAGGCAGTCGGCGAATGGCTTCATCACTTTTTATGCGCCAAGCTGCCGCCCTGTCAGCACATTCGCATAGGGAAACGCCGCAAAGTAATCGGTTTTTTTGGTACCTCGGGCGCGGGTAAGACCACTGCCGTCGCCAAGATCGCCGCCGGATTTGCCCTCAAGAGAAAAGAGCGGATCGTCCTCGTTACCGCAGACGATCGCCGGGTGGGGGGGCTAGATCAGGTGCGCGCATTTGCGCACATCATTGGCGTTGAACTGGAGTGTGCCTATAGCGAAGAAGATATGGTTGCCGCCATTGAACGGCACCCGCAGGCCCAGCTCGTTCTGATCGATGCGCCCGGCTGTGGGCCCAATGACGTGCACGAGCGCGAGCGCCAGCACCGCATCTTCGAGGCCGCTGGTGCGGAGGAGGTGCACGTGGTGATCGATGCCTTGAGTGGGTTGGAGCACGCGTTGGATATCATTGATGCAAGCAGCGTATTCGGCCAGCGGCGGCTGCTCTTTACCAAAGCAGACGAAGTGGCGCGCCCCGGGGCGATGCTGAGTGCGGTCATTGAGAGTCAGCTCCCTACGTCCTACATGACGGTTGGCAGCCAGGTGCCCGGCGATATCGAAGCGGGTGAAATGGAGAAAATCGTGGCGCAGATCTTGGGTCGTGCGCCGGAGAGAAAGGCCTGAGGATGGCGGGGAATGGGCGCCGCACGCTGGCTGTAACCAGCGGTAAGGGCGGCGTGGGAAAGAGCTGTATTGCTGTGAACCTAGCGGTGTCGATGGCCCGCAGCGGTCACGCCACGCTCCTCGTTGATGCCGACTTTGGTCTGGGTAACAGCGCCCTACTAATGGGCAGTGCCGTTGAAAACAGCATCGAAGATGTGTTGGCAGGGCACTGCCGCGCCGCCGATGCGGCCATCTCTGGTCCAGAGGGGCTCGTCCTGTTGGCGGCTTCGGCAGACGGTGGAAGTGCGGGGTGGGAACTGGGACCGAGCGCGGGAGATATCTGCGCTGACCTCAGCGCATTCGAAGCGCAGTTCGATTGCGTAATCGTCGATACCGGCGCCGGCCTGACGGCAAAGACCGTCGATGCCGCAACGGCGGCAGGACGCCTGCTGCTGGTGGCAACGCCTGAGCCCGCGGCGATTGCCGATGCCTATGCCTCGATGAAAGCGCTGCTGTCAGTGCGCGCTGATCTAGCTGTACACCTGGTCGTCAATATGGCCGATTCCCAGCAGGAAGCAGACGAACTTCAGGAGAAGTTCGCCGAGTTAGCCACGCGATTTATAGGGGCGCAGATTGACAATCGAGGTTATATTCCTTTAGATCGATACGCGCGCGAGGCGGCTAAGCGACAGGTGCCTCTTGCGCGGATAAATCCGCCTTCTCCCGCGGCCGAAGCCCTGGAAAAACTAGCGCGCTGGTTTGGCGAAGTTTCAGACCCAGAAGGCACGTCTGGCTTTTTTGACCGGGTCTTGGGTTGGGAAGTATAGGGTTCGGATTGACAACTACCGGCGAAAGCAAGTACATGAGTCCCAAAAAGACCCCGGCCACCAGCGCGACAAAGAAGTATGCTCAACACCAACAGGTTGCGCCGAGCCCCAGCGAGGGCGAGGATACGCGCAAAGAATTGGTCGAGTATCTGCCGCTGGTCAAGTACATTGCGGGTCGTCTGGCCATCGGTTTGCCCCGATCCGTTGAGATGGACGACTTGGTCAATGCCGGTGTCGTCGGGCTTATTGAGGCCTACAGCAATTTTGATACGAGCAAAGGGGTCAAGTTCGAAACCTATGCGTCACTGCGCATTCGCGGTTCCATACTGGACGAACTGCGCGGTATGGACTGGGTGCCGCGCTCGACGCGGGCGCGTTCGCGCGAAATCGAACGCGCCATCTCTAAGCTCGAAGGCGAATTGGGTCGCTCGCCGACCGAAGAGGAGTTGGCCGCTGCACTTGACGTCGATATGGAAACGTACTACCACATCATGGACGACGTTAGCTCCGCCTCGTTGCTCTCACTCGACGAGACGAGCTTTGGCGAAGACGACGACAAGCCGGTTGCCTTGGTCGACACGCTGCGCTCGCACGATCAGCCCAGTGCGCTCAGCAACCTCGAGCGCGAGGAGATGCGCGACCTGCTGGCCGATTCACTCGGACAGATCACCGAGCAAGAGCGCTTGGTCATCGCGTTGTACTACTACGAAGAGCTCACCCTAAAAGAAATTGGACAGGTCCTCGAACTGTCCGAATCGCGCGTCTCACAGCTGCATACAAAGGCGGTGTTGGGACTCAGGGCCAAGTTGCGCAAGCGTTTCTTGGCTTGAACGCTCTCCTCTCCAAGGATTTTTGTTTTGGATGCAGAGAAGCAGCAGCGCATAAAGAAGATTACCCAGAGCATCATCGGCCTACCCACGCTGCCGACGGTCATCACGCAGATGATTGGTCTGATCGACAATCCCCAGACCTCGGCGCGCGAAGTTTCCCAGCTTATTGCCACCGATCAAGCCCTTACAGCTAAAATTCTTAAGCTGGCCAACTCGGCTTTTTATGGTTTTCCGCGCGAGATTGCCACCGTAAATCACGCCGTTGTCGTGCTCGGTTTCGAAACCGTTAAAAGTTTGGGCCTCAGCGTGTCGGTGCTGGAGCGCTTTGCCGCAGGAGGGGCCAGTACTAGCTTTGACCGCCAGAAGTTTTGGGAACACTCAATCGCCTGCGGTGTGGCCGCGCGGCTGCTGGCCGACAAGCTGCGTTACCGCGTGCAGGGAGAAGCCTTTGCCGCGGGCATTCTACACGATATTGGCAAGCTCATTCTCAGCCAATATTTCACCGATGAGTTTGAGGAAATCCTCGCGCTGACGCGGGACGAAGACCTCTATATCGGCAAGGCCGAAGAGCGCGTTCTCGGCGTAACGCATGCGGAAATAGGTCTGTGGTTGGCCGAAAAGTGGAACCTGCCGGCCAAGCTGGTAGACGCCATTTCCAACCATCACGCGCCCGGGCGCATGGAGCGGGAATCAGAGTTGGCCTCGTTGATCCACCTGGCCGACTTTCTAACGCGTCGCGAGAAAATAGGCGACGGCGGTGGAACTCGGCTGCCCTCCTTGGATCCGGCTGCTCTGCGCGCATTCGGCATTCACGAAGAGCCCAAGGTGGCCATTCGGCGCATATTCTCCTACGGAGAGCTCTTGCAGGAAGAAATGGCCAAGGCCGACATATTTACCCAGATTGCCCGTGGGGAAGAAAAAGAAGAAGAGGAAGACGAAGAGGGGGAAGATGTGGCTGCGTAGCGTGCAGTCGATCGCAGTGGGGATAGCGTAGAGAATGGATGACGTCGAACCGGCTGCACCTGTCTTCGCTGCAGACGAACTGGCCACGCGCGCGCGCCAACTGCTGGAACAGCTGCAAGAGCAATCGGACGAAAAGCTAGCGTGGGAATTGGGTTTCCACATCGACGCGCTCGCCGAATCGCTGAAGGAAAGCGCTGCAACCTGCCGGGGGTTAGAAGAGGACAAGCGCCAGCTGCAAGAGCGCTTGCAGCGCCAGCATCGGGGCTATGCCGAGCTGCGCGCTTCGATGGACGAACTGCTCAATCTGCACGAACTCACCGAAAAAATTAGTACCAGCTTTGCGATTGCCGATATCATCGAATCGCTCATGGATCTCTCTGCGCGCTGTATGCCATATGAGAGCTGCTGCGTATTTTCCCTGCGGCAGGAGGGCGCGCTTCTCGAAGTATTGGCTATGCGCGGCAGTGGCCGCGCCGAGGACTGCGCGCGCGCCCATTGGGAAGACGGGATTGTCGATTGGGTTTTGCGCGAGCAGCGTCCCGTCGTCGTGGAAGATATGAGCACGTTGGATGGCGGCGATGGCCGGGCGTGCTGCACTGTATTAACCCCGCTGCGGGTGCGCGGTCGATGCATCGGCCTGTACGCTCTCTACTGCCTGCGGGCCAAAGATGAGTTTACCGCTGCAGAGATGGAGTTGCTCAGCGTGCTGGCCAGCCAAACGGCTATTGCGCTTGAGAATGCGCGTCTCTACAGCGAGCTCGAAGAGAGCAGAGACCAGGTCCGGGCGTCGCAGCAGCAGCTCCTATTGGCAGAGAAGATGGCCGTTGTCGGCCGTTTGGCCGGTGGCGTAGCACACGAAGTAAACAACCCACTGCAAATTATTCTGAGCCGCGTGCAGCTCATGCGCATGCAGAACGGCGCCATGCCGCAAGTGGTAGATGGGCTAGGGCTGGTCGAGCACAATGTGCGGCGCATATCCAAGATCATTCGCGGTCTGCTTGGGTTTGCCGGGCACGTTGCCGACGAGCGCGAATGGGGACCGTGCGACGTCGAGAGGGGTTTGCGGCAGACAGTCGAATTGCTGAAGCCACAGCTCGATGAGGCAGGGGTCCAGGCGGCCCTAACCTGTGCCGCTGAGCTGTCGCCCATCGGCGGCAATATGGGTGAGTTGGAGCAGGTTTTTATCAACCTAATCGTCAACGCAAAAAACGCCATGCCCAGCGGTGGACAGCTATCTATTTCGGCGCGCCAGGTAGGGGAAGAGGTCGAACTGTGCTTTGCCGACACGGGCGTGGGTATGCCAGAGGATGTCATCGAACATATTTTCGATCCGTTTTTTACCACGCGGCCGCACGAGGGCGGTACGGGTTTGGGCCTATCGGTTAGCTATGGCATCGTAGAGCGTCACGGCGGTGTCATTGAGGTGGAGAGCACATGCGGTGATGGCACGCGCTTCACGCTGCGCTTTCCCTGTTGGCAAGGAGAGCGGCGTGGATAGCGTGCTGTGGCATATTGCGCTGGTTGATGCATTGCTGCTGTGCTCGGTGCTCGGCATGGGCTTGTCGTTTCGCGCTTGGGTCAAGCGCGAGCGGTTCCAACTGCAGCAGCGATTAGACGCACTCGAAGCACAGCAAATGCGCCTGGAGCGGGCAGGCGAACGCGTGGACGCCCTTTGTCAGTCTCTCGAGTTGGCAAATCGCCAGCGCACAGATGCTCCACCGGCAGCCGACGCGCCGGCGCGCAGAGAGGCAGAGGACGTATACCAGCGGGCCTGGAGCCGACTGGATGAGGGTGCGCCGCCTGCGGTGGTCGCTAGGGAGCTAGGCTTGGGCGTTGCCGAGGTCGAACTGATGGGGCGTATGATGCACCTGCGGCGGCGAAATTAACGCTATGGATTGGCGAGGATTTCGCGCAGCGATGCGATGAGTGCATCGGTTTCTTCATCGGTGCCAATGCTGATGCGCAAGCAGTCGTCGAGGCGTTTTTGATTAAAGTAGCGCACTAGGATGCGCCGGTCTTTGAGGGCGTTGTACAATTCGGCGGCCGGTCTTGCCTCACTGCGAACCAACACGAAGTTGGTAGCAGAATCCCATACGAAAAATCCCAGCGCGCGCAGTTCTTCGGTTAGTCGCGCACGCGTGGCACAAATGCGGTTGGCACTGTGGCGCATTGTCTCGATGTCTTCTAGCGCGGCCTCGGCCGCTACCAGGCTGAGGCGATTGAGGTTATAGTGTTCCTTTACCTTCCACATGCCGGCGACAATTTCGGGTGAGGTGCAGGCAAAGCCGATGCGCATGCCCGCAAGGGAAAAGGATTTGGACATGGTGCGGACGACAATTACATTAGCGCGATCGCCGACCAAGTCGATGCAGCCACCTTGGGAAAAGTCTACGTAGGCTTCGTCGACGACGAGGATGCCCCGGACGCGCTCGGCTAACGCTGCGATGTGCTCGACGGGCACGAGCGTGCCGGAGGGGGCGTTGGGATTGACGACAAACGTGAGGTTGGCCCCCGTCTCTGCCAGTGCAGAGGGCAGGGAAAAGTCTTCCGGATAGTCTACGACGACCGCCTGCGCTCCCTGCACCTCAATGAGCGGCTGGTAGTATCCGTAGGTTGGATAGGCGTAGGCAATAGAATCGCCCTCGCCGGCAAAGCTGCGAATGATGATGGTCAGCAACTCGTCGGAGCCATTGCCTACGATAAAGTGGTCTGGCGAAGGACCAAAGGTGCGCGCTAGGAGGGCGCGCAGCGCCGTGGCATCAGGATCTGGATAGAGCCGCAAATCCTCGGTGCAAGCCTGTCGTAGCCGATCGAGAAGAGCCGCAGAGGGGGGATAGGGATTTTCATTTGTGTTGAGTTTGATAAACCCGCCCGACTGTGGCTGTTCGCCGGGAACATAGCCTTTCATGCGTGCGATATTGGGGCGGAAAGCGGGTCCGTTTGTCGACATGGTAGCGCATCCGTTGCGTGAGTTCCATCACGGCGCGCGTCCGCGAAGGGTCGTTGTTGTTGCACGTGAGCGAGGACAAAATATATAAAGCTCCGTCGCGCGTTATGTCAACGGAAGTAAGGGTCGTGATCGTACCATTCACAAAGCGCGAAATCGCCTACATTATCTCTTGGAAAGAAGAGATCTTTTGGCCCGATGAAATGCGTTTGGTCGCCAAGCTCAAGCGCGCTCTGGAGAGCGAACAGCCACTTGATCTGAGTCGTATGCAGCTGAAAATTCTTTGGGGGTGGGCCGAAGATCAGATGGCTGGAAGCCTGGGGCGGGAAGTGCGCAACACGGAGGAGCGCGCCATCATGAGCAAGCTGCAGAATGCACTGCAATAGGAGCGCGCTACGCCTCTAGCGCACGCAGTTCCTCGCCGACCTTCTCGTCTATGCGCAGCACTTCGAGCACGCCGTCGATGGCGTTGGCCTCGTCCATAGCCCGCTGTAGCTGGGTAATATTTACGACATCAATCCAAAAGTCTTGTTCGGCTATTTGTCCGACTGTGCGGGTCGTCGCCGACTGAATATTGCAGCCGCTGTCGCCCAGTGCTTTGCTGATATCGGACAGGAGAAACTTGCGATCGTAGCTGCGCACGCGCAGCTGAACGGTGAACGACTGCTCGCTGTCGATATCCCAGTTGACGCTCAGCAGGCGGTCCGGGTCTTCGCTGATATGGCCGATGTTGGGACAGTCGGTGCGGTGCACGGTAACCCCGCGACCGCGGGTTATAAGACCGATGATTGAGTCTCCTGGAATGGGCGTGCAGCACTTGCCAAAGCCAATCATCAGGTCGTCCATACCCTGAATGCGAATGCCGCGCCGATCTTTGCGACGAGCCCTGCTCGGTTTGGGGCGCTGGGGAATAAGGCGACCGATAATGCGCCCCATAGAGAGGTCGCCACTGCCGAGTGCCGCGTAGAGATTCTCGCTGCTCGCGAGGCCGAACTCGTTGGCCAGCGTAGTCAAATCGTCTTTGAGCTCTACGTTGGGATAGCGCTTGAGCTCGCGGTCGAGCATCTCCTGGCCCAGGCGCACGCTGTGGGCGTGCTGCTCTTCTTTTAGCCAGCGGCGAATGGCCTGCCGTGCTTTGACGGTCTGTACCGAGTTGAGCCAAGAGCGATTGGGCGACTGATGCGACGAGGTGATAATTTCCACGGCATCTCCGCTGTTGAGCGGGGTACTGAGCGGTACGACCTGTCCATTGACCTTAGCTGTTAGGCAGTGCATGCCGATGTCGGTGTGTATGTTAAAAGCAAAGTCGATAGGCGTCGCGCCCTTGGGAAATTGGTGCAGGTCCCCCTTCGGCGTGAATACAAAAACCTCGTCCTGAAAAAGCTCGATTTTTAGATTTTCCAGAAACTCTTCTGGATCGCCTTCGTCGTGCTGTATGTCGACAATTTGGCGCAGCCAGCTAATGTGCTGGTCTAGGTCGTTCGGTGCGCTGTCACCCGATTTATAGCGCCAGTGTGCGGCGATGCCAATCTCGGCTGTGTGGTGCATTTCCCGCGTGCGGATCTGCACTTCGACGGGCAGGCCGCGCGGACCGATGACCGAAGTGTGCAGTGACTGGTACATATTGCTCTTTGGCATCGATATGTAGTCTTTGATGCGCTCGGGAACCGGTCGGTAGATGCCGTGTACTAGGCCCAGCGTGTGGTAGCATTCGCGCATGCTATCGACGATAATGCGCACGGCGAGTAGATCGTAAATTTCCTCGAAAGGCTTTCCCCGTGCCTTCATTTTGTTGTAAATGCTGTAAAAGTTCTTGGGGCGGCCACCGATCTCCGCTTCAATGTGGCTCTTGCGCAGTTCCGCGTCGATTGGCGCTTTGAATTCCTCGATGTAGTCTTCGCGTTCACGCCGCTTCATCGCCACCTTTTCGCGCAGCTCCGCGTAAATCTCGGGGTGCAGAAATTTCAGGCTGCGATCTTCCAGTTCCCAGCGAATGCGCGCCAGGCCAAAGCGGTGGGCTAGCGGCGCATATACCTCGAGCGTTTCGCGGGCAATGCGCTCCTGTGCATTGGCGCCGATGTATTCGAGGGTGCGCATATTATGCAGGCGGTCGACCAGCTTGATGAGGATAACGCGAATGTCCTTTACGACCGACAGGAGCATTTTGCGATAGGTCTCGGCCTGCCGCGTTTCGCGACTTTCGTAGGTGAAGCGGTCGATTTTGGTAACGCCGTCGATGAGGTCGGCAATTTTGGCGCCAAAGAGATCGGCCACCTGCTTGTAGGTGGCCGGCGTGTCTTCGATGACGTCGTGCAGCAGGCCGGCGGCCACGGTGGTATCGTCCATGCGCAGCTGTGCCAGCAGGCGCGCGACCTCCACGCAGTGCTGTAGGAAGGGATGGCCAGATTTGCGGTGTTGGCCCTCGTGCTGCAGTCGCGCAAAGTCGTAGGCGCGCGCAATAAGTGCAAAGTCGGCGCCGTCGTCGCACGAAGCCACCTCTATAAGCAGCATCTGCAGCTGTAGCTCGTCTTTGGCCTGCTCTAAAACGGCGTCTAGATTGCTGGCTACGGCGGGCAGCACACGTCCCAGCTGCCCGCTGGGCGGATTGGCGGCGTGAAGTTTATTGGCCATAGTGATTTACCGGATTCCTCTTGTCACGAATATACCAAAGATGGGCCGTTTAACACACGATAATATTCGGGTTGTGGGTGGCTGTAAGAAGGTGTCAACGCTAGGGGTTGGGAGGAATATCGTAGATCAGGATGGAGTGACCGATGTGCGCGATGGGCTGGTGCCGTCGGAGCCAGGCAAAAATGTCCCTGCCGTGGCCATACTGGTCCATATAGACGCCGACCAAGTTGGTCGCGCTAATGGCAATGAGCCCATCGGCCGGCAGGACGACCTGTTGCTGCGGGTCGGGGTTGGGCAAGATGAAACTGGGCAACCACTCGTAGCGCAAATCGTAGAGGCGCGGATCGACCGTGCCAAAGTAGCTCAGCTTTACCGAGTCGATGTCGCGTTCGTCCATATAGCGCTTGAGGCCTTTTAGATCCTGTCCCCAATCGAGATTTGAATCGACCATATAGTGATGGCCGTTGGCTGGCCCGCCAACTGACTCGTTAAAGTAGGCCAGATGGTGTGGATGTGTGGAGAGTGTGGAAAGGGCGTACCAGGCGCAGAGCGTTGCTGCGGCCCACGGGCGTATTCGGTCGCGCAGCGGAAACTCGGCATGTGCGGCAATCAAAAACAGGAAGGGGTAAATGGGCAGGATATAGCGCAGGCCAATATTTTTGCTATTGCCCAGGACAAAGCCGGCCACGAGAACCAGCGGTGCGATGAGTAAAAAGCCCATTTCGAGGCGCAGTTGGCGGCGCAATAGCAGCGGCAGTAGGCCAGCGCCGACGAGGAGTAGCGTGGCGATGGGCGTTTTGATCAGCAGGGCGATGGGGAAGTAGTACCACCATCCGCGCGTGGAAAACTCGCCCATTAGATAGGCCCAGTGTCCCGTCTCCAAGTCCCATAGCTGCGACTGTACCATATGCCAGTAGGGTTGAATCTGAAAGCCGTAGCCTGCCCACAGTACGACGGCTGCCACTGCGCACAGGGCTCCAAAGCACAGGGCCAGGCGCACGGGTAGTAGGCGCATAGGCAGTGGGGACAGAAAGCGGTTGACCGCCTCCCGCTGCGGGGCACTGGCGCATAGGTAGAAATGGGCGATTAATACGGCAAAAATCGGCAGCAATACGAGAGCCGATAGTTTACTGAGCAGCGCTAGACCAAGGGCGATGCCACAGGCAATAAAGCGGCTCTTCGATGGCTCGTATAACAGAGAACGCAGGGCAAATACAGCGCAGATAAAGGTGGTCGTAAGGGCAAAGTCGGTATTGATAAGCGTCGCGTGGGCGAGCACATTGGGCGATAGGGCGCAGAGAAAAGCCGGGAGTACATTGCGCGGATAGGGCAGCATTTCTCTGCTCCAACGCAGCAGAACGGCGAAGAGGGCAAAGGCGAAAACAAGTGAGGTCGCGCGCGTTAAGAAAAAGAATACTTCGCCGTCGTAGCGCGGGTCGAGCAGGAGCGCGTTGCCGCGCTCCGTATCGGCCATGCGCAGAAAGCGCACGTCGCGCACGATGTTGGGGTAGTGCCAGTGCGTCCAATCAATGGGAAAGAAAAAAGACGGCAGGCTGTTGACGTAAAAGGCGAGGGGGGGATGCGAACCGGAGGCGGGGACGTCCCACTGGCCGGTTTTGATCAGGTACGCTCCCAGACCTATGTAGCCGACCTCATCCCAGGTCGGCGATTTTTCCCAAGCGGTGTGGAGAAATAGACAGGAGAAACAGAGGACGGCCAGCAGCGAAACGCGCGCTGACCTCTTCACTTCAGCATCGGCGCGGAGGTCACGCCTCTTCCTCTTCTTCGCCACCGCCCTCCAATTCCTCTACTGGGAACGTCGGTGCGGGCACTTCTAAGCCTTTCTCCTGGATCTGACTGCGGAGACGCTTGATGTCGGTGCGCAGGCGCTGAATACTGTAGGCGAGGCTTTTTTGTTGGTTCTTAAGCTCGTTTTCCTGCTCTTCCAAGCGCGAACCTTCTTCGCGCGCGTCGCGCAGCGCCATGTTCTTTATGGAGATCTGCTGTTTCATGTGCAGCAGTCGACTGGAGCAGAAATATTGGATGATGAGTGCTGCACAGACGCAGACTACGGTTGCGATCAACCAAGGCATGAGATCCTCAACTCGAAACGCGGCGACTGGCGCCGCTTGCTACGGAGTGCTCTGAGCAGGTGGTAGAATGCGAAAGATTAGGAAACGGGCGATGTCGTGCCCTTGGCATCGACGTAGGAACGCAGCGTTTGAATCTTTGTCACCAACTCCCGGCTAGAGTCCTCTAGATTGGTCTCTATCTGCTCTATCACTTTTATGACGGCCTCTTTGTTGACAAAGCCCAAGCCGTCCATCCATGCGCGCCCTTCCGGGGTCTGCAAAAGCCAGCGTTCAATGCCTTGCTGTAACGCTTCGGGATCGCTAAGATAATAAAACTGTCCCAAGACACCCTCCACGCCCTCGACATACTTGAGATGTTGGAGAATGGCTTCACCCAGGGTATTGGCCAAGATCCCGCTCCTTCGGAAGGGCAACAAATAGGTAAATCCTTAAAGGGGAATTGTAGTGAAGTTGGCACTAAGTGTCAAGTAAGTCTATATGTGGATAGGAGATATACACGCGGAGGGTAGCTGTGGATAGCGCTCTCAACTCACGGGCTGGACGATCGCCACTCACCCTGGCCGATTGGCTGCTAATCGCCTGCCTCAGCGCGGCGACTGTCGTCCTTATGGTCGCCGATTACCGCGTCGAACCCGGGCAACGCGTTCTGGTGCAGAGCGCGGACGACGCGCGCGTATACGATCTGGCGGACCAGGCAGTGCATTCGGTGACCGGACCGCTGGGCGTCAGCCAGGTCGAAGTGGGACCCCAGGGCGTGCGAATGGTTTCTTCCCCCTGTCGCCAGCAGCGCTGTGTGCTCCGCCGCTGGGCCCTGCGGCGGGGAGATGCCATCGTCTGCGTGCCCAACAAGGTGGTGCTCACGCTTTTGGGCGAACACGCCGGTCTTGACGCAGTGGTGCGCTAAGGGTGGTTGCCAACACGCAGCGCATTGCGCGTATTAGCCTGCTGGCCGCTGCAGCCGTCGTGCTCTACGTTTTTGAGGGGTTGGCTCCGCGTCCGCTGCCGTGGATGAAACTCGGCCTGGGCAACTTGCCCGTCGTGCTGGCGCTCACGGCGTACGGTCCGGTGGCTGCGCTAACCGTCAGCGCCCTCAAGCTGCTGCTGGGAGGCTTATTGAGCGGGGCATTGGCGGGGCCGGCCTTCTCCATAGGGGCCGGGGCTGGCGCGTGCAGTTGGCTCGTAATGTCGGTCGTGTGGACGGTGGCGCGGGGCCTGTTCAGTCCGATCGGCCTAGGAGTCTGGGGGGCACTCGCCCATCAGCTGGCCCAACTCGTTCTCGCCTATCTATACATCGGCCAGTGGGGGGTGTTCAGCCTATTGCCGGTCGCGTTGCTCGGTGCCTTGGTAAGCGGTATCTTAATCGGTCTGTTGGCCCATTGGATAAGCGTGCGCTCTGCTTGGATCGCTGCCCGCCGCGAGGAGTAGTCGAGGACTGTGGTGTATGGCAAGGACCTGTGCTGGGCGGTGGCTTTAAGGTGGAACTCGGTCGTCTTTTGTTTATATTAGCACGACTCGTATGGGAACACGTAGAAAACGGGGTATGCGAATTTGAAAAAAATAGATTTCCTGACTAGGCGTTTTGTCCTGCTGCTGAGCGCTGTGGCCGCTGCATGGCCCCATTGGGCTAGTGCGGAAGTCGACTTTGCCGAACTGGCGCAGACGGCTCCCACGGCGCGCGTGCAGCAGACGCTCGGTCATCTCGCAGGCCTGGGTTCTCGCGTAGTGGGCTACCCGGGTGCCGACGAGGCGGCCCGCTTTATTCAGGACAATTTCCGCGAGATTGGCCTCGACGAAATCACCATTCACGAATACGACGTCTCCATACCCATCGACAAAGGCGGTGAACTGTCGCTGCCGTCGACGGGCGACGCCGTGCGACTGCACGGTATTTGGCCCAATTTGGTCAAGACCTCGACATTGCCCGACGGCGGCATAGAAGCGCCGCTCATTGACGCGGGACGAGGCGAGTATTCGTCGATGGACGGTTTCGAAGTCGAGGGCGCTGCCGTGCTGATGGATTTCAACTCCGGCGATGCCTGGCTCAATGCCGCCTATCTCGGTGCCAGCGCCCTGATCTTTATCGAACCCGATTCGACCGTCTACCTAGAGGGTGAGAAGAAGTTCCTCTCCATGCCGCTCGACGTGCCTCGTTTTTGGGTGAGCAAGGCCGATGGGCAGATGCTGCGCCAGCGCATCAAGGCCGACCCTGCGCTGTCGGCTAAGTTGGCCTATCGAATGGATTGGGAGCGGCGCTCGGCATGGAATGTGATGGGCACCATACCGGGCTACGATCCGCTGCTCAAAGAAGACGTGGTCGTGCTCGAGGGCTATTACGATGCGATGTCCGTTGTTCCTTCACTGGCGCCGGGCGCAGAGCAGGCGGCCAGCGCTACGGCCCTATTGGAACTGGCTCGGTATTTTCGCGAAAACCCGCCGGCGCGCACCATTGTATTCCTGGCGACGTCTGCCCACCACTTGGGGCTGCGCGGCGTCGACGACTTTATCCAGCGCTATCTGCGCAAAGAAGATCCTTTTATCGACCACATGCTGGTCCGCCGCGTCGTTGATGCGGCGCTGGCGCGCAATCTGATCGACAAGGACGGCATTCAGTACCGTCTGGGCCGCGAGGAGTTTACCGGCAAAGAGGCGCTGGTGCGCCACGTCGTCAAGGGCGACGAGGTGTTGGTCGGGCGCATTGTAGATGACGCGGTGGCCGATGGCCTAGTGGGCAGTGAGGGTAGTGCCCTCATCGTCGGCGACGAGCGCTTTGCCAGCGAAGACGAACTGAAGCGAGAAGCGCTTTCAGACGAGGATGTGCGCCTGCAGCTTTTCCGCCAGTGGGTCGACCCCAAAGTAGATTCGCTGCAGGTCAAGCTCTTTATCAGCTTGGACCTGTCCACGCAGACCGATGAGTTGGGCGTGTGGAACAGCAATAGCTCGTTCTACTACAAGCGCTACTTTGCGCCCTTTGGCAAAAACTTTATGCGCTATGCCCAGGAGATCAGCCGCGAGCTAGACTATCAGCGTCGCGACGTGTTGGTCAACGGCATCAGCCCGGAAGGCGGGATGAGCTGGTCGACGTTTGTGCCGGGCGAGATTTCGGTCAACAGCGAATTGGTGCTGGCTACCGGCACACCGGCGCTGGCCTTTGTCACCGTCAACGATGCGCGCTTTCTCGTCGACACGCCCCTCGATCGCCCCGAAAAAGTCAACTACGAAAACCTCTCCAAGCAGATTCGCGTGCTGGCCGGCATGTTTCACATGGCCTTCGAAGACCCGGAGCTCTTTCCCGACTTCAAGATGCGCCTGCGCGACAATTTGCGCTCGCTTACGGGGAAAACGATGGTGTTCCCGCGCCGCAGCATCATTCCTGATCTGCCGCGCACCGGCGCCGTTGCCGCGGTGCGCAACGGCAAGAAAAAGTCGTACAAGGGCGTGCGTGGGGAGTATTTCGAACTCGTAGACCAGACGGGATCTTTTTACGTCAACCGCGTGCGTGTCAACCGCGTGCAGGTTGAAGGTTATTACATGGATCCAATCACCGGCAGCATTGTCTATGCGCCGGATAAGGGCGTGCAGGGCGACGAGGCCTATCCCATGCTCGTGACCATGGACTGGCGCGACAAAGAATGGATGGTCATTCTCTTTCCCTGCGTAGCCTATAACTTCTTCGACATTGTCGATCCCCGCTATTTGACCAAGCTAAGTGCGGTGAGCGTGTTCGATGAGGCCAACAGCGCGCCCGTCGAGTATGGCTTTACGACGGGGGAGGGACCCTCAGCGCTCAACGAACCAGTAGGCGTGCTCTTTGCCCGCCCCGGTTCGAGCATCAAGATGGGGTTTGGTGCGGGTTTGTTGGGTTTTCGCTCACTGTTGCTCAATGCAACCAGCGTGACCGACAAGAGCAAGGCCGAAGGCGAGGGCTTTGAGATTCGCTCCGGCGTGTCCTTTGCGCGCACGACCTACCAGGCGGCCAAGGATATGTGGACGCTCGACGAGTCGCGCATGCGCGAGCTAAAGAGCTTCGCCATCGAAAATCAGCGCCTCAACGATTTGCACGAACGCGCCGCTGTTGAATTGGCGGCGGCCGACAAGGCGCAGAGCGAAAAGCGCTGGGGCGATTTCGTGCGCCACACGCGCGCTGCTTTCGGCCTTGAATCGCGTGCCTATCCCGATGTGAAATCGACGCAAAACGACGTCGTGCAGGGCATCATCTTCTTTATGGCATTGGTCATTCCCTGCGCGTTTTTCACCGAGCGTCTGATTATAACCGCAGCGACGATCAAGAATCAGATACTCGGATTCGTTGGCGTATTTATGGCCATCTGGACCGTGCTGTGGTTGGTGCATCCGGCTTTCCAGCTGTCCAACCCATTTGTCATACTGCTGGCCTTTGTCATTATTGCGCTGGCCGTATTGGTCATGTCGATTATATCGGGTCGCTTTAACGAGCAAATGAAAAAGCTGCGCACCGAAGTCGCGGTGATCCACGACACGGACGTCAGTCGCTCGAGCGCCTCGCTGACCGCCTTTCAGCTGGGCATATCGAATATGAAGCGGCGCAAGACGCGCACGATACTCACGTTTCTCACCCTGCTGTTACTCACCTTTACCGTTCTTTCGTTTACCTCGATCCGCACAGGGCTGCGTTTTAACCAGATTCAGCGCGATAACGAAGGGCTCTACGAAGGCATTTTAATTCGCAGTAAGGCGTGGAATCCGATGGAGGATTCGGTGCTCGACTACGCGCTGAGCAACTTCGCCGAGGTCGGCACCATTGCCCCGCGCAGCTGGTACAGCAACAAATCCAAAGCGCACATAAAGATGAAGCACGGCGACCATGCGCATAACGCGCTGGGCGTGCTGGGCTTGACGCCGCAGGAGCGCAATATCACCGCGCTGGATCGCGCCCTTATTGCCGGGCGCTGGTTTGAGCCGGGCGAGGAAAAAGTGTGTATCCTGCCCAGCGATATGATCGCCGCTGGCAATCTGAACATTCCACTTGAGGAAGTGGGGTCGGCGCAGGTTCGCGTATTTGGCGACTACTTTACGGTGATTGGCGTGCTCGATTCGCGCCGTATGAAAGACCTCAAAGACCTCGACGACGAAATTCTGACGCCGGCCGACTTTGCCGTGACGGGTGGGCAGGCGGTGCAGGAGATGGCCGAAGAGGAGCAGCGCGAAAAACAGGGGCTAGAAGATACAAAGGTCGTGATAAAGCCGTTTGTTCACCTGGAGCCGGCCAACACGCTAATTATTCCCTACGAGACGCTGCGCAACATCGGCAGCGGCAACCCGCTGCAGTCGGTCGCCGTGCGCTTTGACGAGGGAATCGACGAGCGGGCCGAGGTGGAGAACTTCCTCTCGCGCCTCGCCGTAACGCTCTTTGCCGGCATCAAAGAAACCGGCGACGAGTACATCAAAGTCTCGATCTATTCATCGCTGGGTCTGACGTCTTTTTCGGGGATGAGCAACCTGTTTATACCCATCCTAATCGCCTCGCTCATCGTGCTCAATACGATGATGGGGAGCGTCTACGAGCGCTTTCGAGAGATAGGTATTTACTCGTCGGTGGGGCTGGCTCCCGGGCACATATCCTGGCTGTTTATTGCTGAATCGTGCGTGTATTCGGTGCTGGGCGTCGTCGCCGGTTATCTCAGCGGCCAGATTATTGCTAAAGTGCTAATCGAACTCAACCTGCTGGCCGGCTTTACGCTCAACTATTCGTCGGTGGCCGCCGTGCTCTCCTGCATGCTGGTGATGGCGGTGGTGATGCTGTCGACGATTTATCCGGCGCGCAAAGCATCGCAGATGGCTGTGCCCGATGTGACGCGCAAGTGGAAGCTGCCACCGCCCGAGGGCGATGAGTGGAATTTTGAGTTCCCCTTTACCGTCAGCGGACACGAGGTCCTCGGCCTCAACGTGTTTCTCATCGGCTACTTCGATTCGTACAGCGAAGAGTCGATCGGCACCTTTTACACCGACGGGGCCAAGCTGTCGTGCGAAGAAATTGCCGAGGGCACTTCGTATGCCATCGATATGAACATCTGGTTGGCGCCGTTTGACCTCGGCGTTAGCCAGCACGTCACGCTGCGGGCCATTCCAGACGCTGAGCACAATATATATTCCGTCGCATTGAAGCTGCAGCGGCTCAGCGGAGAAGACGCATCGTGGCGGCGCGTCAACCAGCGCTTTATGAACGTCATACGCAAGCAATTCCTCATTTGGCGCACGGTTGACAGCGAGGCGAAGGAAGCCTATCGGCATCAGGGAAGTGAAATGCTCGAGGAAATGCGCCAGGAAACAATCGCTTAGGGTTTACCACAAAGGGAACAAGGGAATAACGCGTGGCCGAAAGCAAGAAGAGAAACCCGAACCAGGAGATCGAAGAGTACAGGGACCTAATGCAGGTCCCGGACGAATTCGAGGACGGCTTTACCATAAAGGCCATTCTCGGCGTGCTCTTTGTGGCCTTTATCATGGTTCCGGGCAATATGTATCTGAGCCTGATGATTGGGGGCTCGTTGGGCGCTGCGGCAGAGTGGGTGACGATCATCCTCTTTGCCGAAATAACCAAACGCTCTTTTTCCACGCTCAAGCGCCAGGAGGTCTATCTCCTTTTCTACGTAGCCGCTTCGCTTATTTCGGCGGAGACGGGCGCGTTTGAGGGGCTGCTATACAACCAGTATCTGGTGCAGTCGCCGGCTGCCAAGCAGTTTGGCATTACCAAGCTGATACCGACGTGGGTAGCGCCGCCGCCCGATTCCGAAGCGATTATCGAGCGCACCTTTCTGCACAGCGACTGGCTGATGCCGATTGTTCTGCTGGTGGCGGGTATGATCATATCGCGCGTGTCGTGGTTTACGATGTCCTACGCGCTATTTCGCCTCAATTCGGACTACGAGCGCCTGCCCTTTCCCTTCGCGCCGGTAAACGCGCTGGGAGCTATTGCTTTGGCCGAGACCACGCAGGGAGCCGAGACCTGGCGCTGGCGCGTGTTTTCTGCCGGCGCGATGATTGGCCTGGTATTCGGCACGATTTATGTGGCGCTGCCGGCCATTACGGGGGCGCTGCTGACGGAACCGATTCAGCTTATTCCCATTCCCTTTGTCGACTTTACCCAGGTGACAGGTAACTTTATCCCCGCTACGCCGCTGGGCTTTACCGCGCACTTGGGGCCGATCTTCGCGGGACTCGTCGTTCCATTTTGGGGTGTCATTGGCACGTTTATTGGCGTCTGCGTAGCGGCGATTGCCAACCCTATTCTCTACATCTATACTCCGCCATGGCGCGACGAGCCCTACCTAACGCTGTGGCGGCAGGGGATGGGGACGATCGATACGTTCTTTGTCAACAACGTCGACTTCTGGATGAGTTTTGGCATTGGAACTACGATCGCCATAGCGATTATCGGTATTTACCAGGTCGTGCAGGGCGTCCGCGCATCGAACGCGGCGGAAGCCGACAGCGGCGAGCGCCGCAGCTTTGCCGTCCCCAAGGGACGGGGCGACTTTCCCATATGGATTGCGCTGGCGCTCTACGCGGTGGCAACGACGGCGCTGATTAGTATCGCCGCTTGGCTGCTGCCAGGCTTCAGTCAATTCATCTGGTTTTTCCTCTTTTTTGGCTTTGTCTTCACGCCTTTTCAATCGTTTGTCAACGCGCGCCTGGTTGGCCTTGTTGGGCAAACGGTGGAAATACCCTTTGTGCGCGAGGCGACGATAATTTTATCGGGCTATCGCGGCGTCGATATCTGGTTTATTCCCTTTCCGATCGGCAACTACGGTGCACAAACGCAGAAGTTCCGCGAAATCGAGCTGACCGGTACTAAATTCACCAGTATTATGCGCGCCGAGATTTTCATGGTGCCCATCGTCCTTTTTACCAGCTTTCTCTACGGTTCCTATATCTGGAAGCTGGCGCCGATCCCGTCGGCGTCGTATCCCTACGCCCAGCTGATATGGCGCCTGCGCGCCTACCAGCAGTGCCTCTTTATCACCGGGACCATGCGCAGCGAGCTCAATATGACGGCGCAGCAGGCCGATTGGACGCCTGCCAACCTGATAGAGGACGAGTGGTGGTACTGGCGCACGCGCTTGGTCGACGATGAGTGGCTGGAGACCGGCGGCAAGTTCGGCAAGGTGGGGCCGTGGTCGGAAACACAGGTGTTCTACACGCACTTTGAAGCGGGTGCCCCGGACATCGCCGCCGACCGCTTTCTGCGCGATGCCAGCGATCCCAGCGAGGAAATCGTTGGCGGTCTGCCGGCGCTCGGGGCGCTCGGACCGGCGATGGATGCCGTGGTGCGCGATCCGCGTCCGACGCTGGTGGTGCGCGCCGATGCGGCGGTTCCAACCGGCTGGCACTACTATTTTGAGGTCGACACCGACCCATTATTCACCTCGTCGTGGATCCAGCGCTCGACCGATGAGCCGTGGCTGTTCCGTGCGCTCAAGCCCGAGGTCATAGCCATCGGTGCGGGATTTGGCATCGTCAGTTTTGTGCTGCTCTCCGTGCTGGGGTTGCCCGTGCTGCTCATCTTCGGATTTGTGCGCTCGCTGACGGTTTTGCCGCACTTTATCGTCACCGAGGTGATCGGTGCCCTGCTGGCGCGCTACTATTTCTGGAACAAGTATGGACGCCAGCAGTGGCGCCAGTACGCGCCGATCCTAGCGGTGGGTTTTGCCTGCGGAATGGCCCTAATGGGTATGGCTTCCGTCGGCATCGCGCTGATTCAGAAGTCGGTCTCCGTGCTCCTGTTCTAAATGGCCGAGGATCGCTGGGAAGAGTTCGGTTGGCAGGGGCTGCGTCTGAGCGTGCCGGCCGACTGGAATTTGGGCCGCGTCGACGGCGATGCGGAAAAGGGCTATGCGCGCCTCGACGATGCCGAAATCGTGCGCGCCGAGGTCGAATGGCGCAAGCTCAAGGGGCGCGAGGTGAGCGTGCCGCTGGGCGAACTCGTCGATCGCTATTTAGAGGGTTTGCGGAAAAAGGCGGACAAGGCGGGCGCGGGTTTCGAGGTGCAGCGTCGCGCGCGCATTCTGAAAGAAAAGCAGTGGTTAGAGGGATACGACTACGAGCTTTTTACCTGGGATGCGGATTTTCGCGCCTATAACTTGGCCATGCGCTTTGTCGCTACTCAGCGCGTCGTGCTGCTGCGCGTGCTGGCCCATCGCGGCGAAGATCTGGGCGATGTAGTCGAGCGCATATTTCGTTCGCTGCGCGACGAGGCCGATGCCGAACAGTACCTGTGGTGCGTGTATGGCCTGCGCTTTTTTATGTCGTCCGAATACGCTCTGGCCGGACACGAACTCAAATCCGGACATATTCAGCTGCGCTTTGAACAGGGTCGCAAAGAGTGCCGCGTGCATCGCTTGAGCATGGCACGCCTCCTACTCAAGGGAAGTGCTCTCGAAAATTGGTACCCGGCATTCTTTAAAAAGCAGCTGCGCGATTTTCAGACTGAAATAACGACAGAGGCGGTTGAAGGGCACAGCGGATTGCGCTTGGTTGGGCGTCCGCGCAGCCGCTGGCGGCAGCTGCTGCGCCCGCTGCCTTTCGTCAACCCGCGCCCGCGCCTCTTTCTCGATGCGCGGGTGTGGCATCGTCAAGACCTGGACAAGATAGGCATCGTCGAACATCTCTATCGCAAGCGCGACGGGGCCTCAGACTTAGTGGATACCGTAGTTCATGGGCATTTTATCGAAGAAACCGAAGTTAAACAGGGGAGCGATGCTGGCGTCGCGACCGACGCGGAATGAGTCGCTTGAGTGGGAGAAGACCGACGACGGCGAGGTGCAAATTAGCATCGTGCGTCAGGAAACGTGGAAAGTGCGCCTGCTCTCGAAGCTGTTTTACATCCCCAAGAAGCGCAAAATAACGCTCGATGAAGTGGGCACCGAAGTTTGGCAGATGTGCAATGGCCGCACCTCGGTTGGCGATATGATCGAGAAGCTTAGCGATACCTACCAGCTCAATAGGAAAGAGGCTGAGGTGTCGCTGCTGCAATATTTAAAGACGCTGGGGGAAAAGCGCTTTATCGGCTTTGTTTTACAGGGGGAAGAGGGACCGCCTGATCCCGGGTCGGCCAGCGGAAAGAAGTGGGTCAAAAAATAAGAGAGGGGCGGGAATATCCCGCCCCTCTCTCGTTTACTTCCCGTGTATCGCTTACTGCAGGAGAGACAGCGCCGTCTGCGGCACCACGTTGGCCTGAGCCAGCATGGAGGTGGCCGCCTGGCTGAGGATCTGCGAGCGCGTGAAGGCCGTGACTTCAGCCGCCACGTCGGCATCGCTGATCGAAGCCTCCGAGTTCTGGATATTCTCAATTTCGTTCTCAGTGAACGAGATTGTGAATGCCAGTCGGTTCATGAAGGCACCCAGATCGCCGCGCTGATTCGACACCTTAAAAATGGCCTGGTCGATCTGCGTGATCGAGGCTCGCGATGCGTCGAGCGTGGCGACCGAGGTCGCATTCAGGTTGAGTATGGCGCCCGAGGCACGCATATCCTGAATGCCGACTTCGATGCGGTTGTTGATGCCGTCGTCCGGACCGACCTGGAACGAACCGCCCGTGCTCGATTCGACAACGATTTGCTTTTCGTCCAAGCCGCCATCGGAGTAGCTGCCCGTGGCATTGCTGACGTTGGCGCCGGCCAGCGTCACCTGGACCCCGAGGCGGTCGAAATTGGCCACGATAGTCGTGCCGGTGGCCACGTCGTCGCCGTCGAGTAGGGTCGCCACGCGGATGGTCTGCGTGACGGTGCCGTTGCCCAGCGTTATTTCGCTGTCGTCTTCATCGTCGATGAAGTTGTACGTGCCGGTCGACGCTCCCGAGATCTTAACGGCCGTGATGCCGGTTTCATTGCTCGCCGTCAGCGCAGACGAATCTGCATCGACGGTGTTGCCGAAACCGGTGAGCAGCACCTGGTCGTTATAGGTCGTAGACTGCGCAATGCGGTCTATTTCCTGCGTCAGCTGCGAGTATTCGGCCTGAATCGACTCGCGGTTGGAGTCGTTGACCGTGCTCGAAGCCGACTGCACTGCCAGTTCGCGCATGCGAATCAGCATGGCGTTGATCTCGTTGAGCGAGCCCTCGGCAACCTGCAGGAGATTAGACCCCTGCTCGGCGTTGAGCACGTTCATCTTCAAACCGGAAATTTCAGCTCGCATACCTTCGCGGACTGAAAGACCAGCGGCATCGTCGGCGGCGCGATTGATGCGCAAGCCCGAAGACAGGCGCTCTAGGCGAGTGTTTAAGTCTCGGTTATTGGCATTCAACCGCCTGCGCGAGTTGATCGCCGCGATGTTATTATTGACGCGTAATGGCATTAGAAACCTCCTTGTTTCCTATGCGTTCATCCTTGATGTGGATATCTAATTGTGTTTGTTTTTTAGTTTACTCGGCCCGTCATTCGGGCCTTTTTATGCGATTATACCTCCTTTGTCGAGCTCGCCATTCCCCTTGTTCGAGGGTGTTGGCGACTCAATTTATAATTACAAGTTTATGTTTTTAAATTGTTTATGCTTAATATAGTCCTAAAAAAGACTATTTAATTTCTTAGCATATTACAAGATACAACTTAGTATCTTTACGATTACTATCGACTATACGGGGAAAAATCTTTAGAAAAAACTCGGATTATTCGATGTAGGGCGCTATCAGGCGTATATTGGATAGCGCTACCAGGGGAGTTTTCCCAATGCAACATCACATTGCTCGTTGGGTTTCGCACGGACTCAATCCGGCCGGAGTGGCCCTTGCCGTATGGGGAGGATGGGGTTTGCTCTATCCCCAAGATCGACATTTGGCGCTGCTGGGGGTGCTGTTCTACGCCGTTCTGCCGGCCACGAGTATACTATATATGATGAGAACGGGGCGTATCGACGCGCTCTATCCCCACCTGCGCGCGCAGCGCAATGGACTGCTGCTGGTCGGTGCCGTCAGTTATGGGGTGGGTAGTCTTGCTCTCTATGCCGCCGATGCGCCCACGCTGCTGCTGGCGGCTGGCATCAGCTTTACGGCTGCAACGCTGATGGTATTCTTCGTCAATTTGCGCTGGAAAATAAGCATTCACTGCGTTGGCGTTGGTGGAGCGGCAGGGCTGCTGCTGCTGGCCTTTGGCTTAGAGCGGGCTTGGCCCTGCCTGCTGGCCGCGGGCCTCGTGACCTGGGCGCGTCTGCACCTGCGGGCGCATACGCCGCTGCAGGTAGCTGCCGGACTGGCGCTGGGCAGTGGCGTCAGTGCGCTGTCCATTGGCCTGCTCTACGCGCGCTGGATGGGATAGTCTATGGCTGAGACCTATAAAGGGTATATAGACCGGATAACCTACCACAATCCGGAAAATGGCTATACGATTGCGCGTCTTGTCGCCGAAGGGCAGCGGGAAAAAATCGTCGTGGTTGGGGCTATTGCCGCCCTCGAAGAAGGGGAGAATGTAGAAGTCGAAGGCGAGTGGATAAATCACGCTAAATACGGGCGCCAGTTTAAGATAGAAAATTATCGGTTGGTGTATCCGACCACGTTGGAGGGCATTAGAAAGTATCTTGGTTCAGGGCTGATTAAAGGCGTTGGCCCCGTGTCGGCCAAGCGAATTGTCGAGCATTTTGGCGAGGAGACGCTCGATATCATAGACGCCGATCCTCAGCGTCTGTCGGAAGTGCCGAATCTGGGCAAGAAGCGCGTCGATATGATCGCCGAGGCTTGGGATGCCCAACGGCACGTCAAAGACGTCATGGTCTTTCTGCAGTCGCACGGTATCACCACGGGCTATGCGGTTAAGATTTTTAAGCAGTACGGTCAAAAGGCCATCCAGGAAGTGCGCAGCAATCCCTATCGACTCGAGCGCGATATTCGCGGCATCGGTTTTCGCATCGCCGACCGCATCGCGCAGAATCTGGGGCTGGATAGAGATGCTCCACAGCGCGTGCAGGCCGGGATTCGCTTTCTGCTCAACGAGGCGGCTGACGACGGCCATGTTTATCTGCCTGGGGGGCGGCAAAAGCCCGGGCGCGCCGGACTGATCGAACGGGCCAAGGAGATTCTCGATATCAATGCCGAACTCGTTCCGCCGGCGCTGGAAGCACTGCGCGTGGCCGATGGGGTGGTGACGGAGGATCTGCGCTACTATTTGCCGCCGCTCTACCACGCCGAGGTCGGCGTGGCTTCATCGCTGCGGCGCCTGTTGCGCACGCGGGCGGCCAAGTCATTGGAGAGCCAGGCGGACAGCGACGACGGGCTCCAGTTGGCCCCTACCCAGCGCGAGGCCGTCGATCTCTCGCTCGCGCATAAGGTGATGGTGCTGACCGGCGGGCCGGGCACCGGGAAGACGACGGTCACCAAGCGGATATTGCATAACTTTGAGCGCGGCGAGCTAAAGGTGGCCCTGTGCTCGCCTACGGGCAGGGCGGCTAAGCGTTTAGGGGAAGCGACGGGGCGCGAGGCGCGAACGATCCATCGCTTGTTGGAGTTTCAGCCGGGCGAAGGGCAGTTTAAAAAATGCTATGAGGACAAGCTAAACGTCGAGGCGTTGATCGTAGACGAGGCGTCGATGATCGACGTGGTGCTGATGAACGCCCTGCTGCGCGCGCTGCCCGATGCGGCGCGCCTCGTCCTCGTCGGCGACGTCGATCAGCTGCCATCGGTCGGGCCGGGCAACGTGCTGCGCGATATCATCGGCTCGGGAGAAGTGCCGGTTGTGCGTTTGACGCAGATTTTTCGCCAGGAATCGACCAGCCACATTATCACCAATGCGCACCGAATCAACGACGGCGAAATGCCGCTGCTCGACAACCGGCAAACGCGCGACTTCTTCTTTGTCGAAGAGCGCGAACCGGCGCGCGTAGTCGAGGTTGTCGAAGATCTGTGCGCGCGGCGTTTGCCCGCGCACGGGCGCTACGATGCGCGCCGCGATATACAGGTGCTCTCGCCCATGTACAGGGGGGAGACCGGTGCGCTTAATATCAACCAGCGACTGCAGGAAAAACTCAACGGCGGCGCGCCGGCTTTTCGCCACGGCGGCGGAGAGTTTCGCGTGGGCGATAAGGTCATGCAGATCAAGAACAACTACGACAAGGGCGTTTTTAACGGCGATATGGGATTTGTCGAGTATATCGACAGCGAAAAGCAGGTGCTGCGCATACGATTTGACGAGCTCGTCGAGTACGACGTGCCCGATCTCGACGAACTAACGCTGGCCTATGCCATCAGCACGCATCGCTCGCAGGGATCGGAGTTCCCCGTTGTCGTGCTGCCGCTGACGACGCAGCACTACGTCATGCTGCAGCGCAACCTGCTCTATACGGCGATTACGCGCGCCAAGCAGATGATTGTTATTGTCGGAACCAAGCAGGCGCTGGGCATGGCCGTGCAAAACAACGACGTAGCGGAGCGCTTCACGACGCTGCAGCAGCGCCTGCGCGGCGAGGTGGGCGAGAAGGTCGAAGCCGGTCAGCAGATTCTATAGGTTCTGTTGACTCGCTCTCACAGCGTCAACTTTTTGAAGAGGCGCTCGGGGATGCTGCGAATAATCAGCATAATCCAGCGCCAAAAAAATGGCGTGTAGAGCACGTCCCTGCGCCGCTTGTAGGCGCGCACGATGTCGTTGGCGACCCTCTCCGGTTTGGCCACTAAGAACAGGCCGTCCAGGCCCTCGGTCATTGGCGTATCGACAAAGCCGGGTTTGACCGTTAGGACGTGGATGCCTTTGGGGGCTAGGCGATTGCGCAAGCCCTGTAGAAATAGGGCCAGCCCGCCCTTGGCGGCGCCGTAGAAAAAATTGCTCTGGCGGCCGCGGTCGCCGGCCACAGAACCGATGCCGATCAGGCCGCCATGCCCGCGCTGTTCGAGGTAGTTGGCCAAGTGGCCCACCGCCACGGCGGCGCTGGTAAAATTGGCGTTGAGCACCTTGAGCATTTCCCCTGTGCTGCGGGCCGTTTCCGCCTGCTGACCCAAGTAGCCAAAGACCAGTACGACGAGCTCGAAAGGGCCGGATGCGCGCTCGACGCGCTGCGGCAGTTCCTCCAGTGCGGCAACGTCAAAGGCGTCGAATTCCAACAGGTCGACCTGACACCCGCGCTGGAGCGCTAGGTCGGTGGCAAAGGGCTGTAGCGTCTCTACCTGGCGCGCGGCCAGGGTGAAGTCGTAGTCCTCTTCGGCCAGGCGCCGGGCGACGGCGCGGGCGATTGCCGATTTGGCGCCGAGAATGAGTGCGCGTTTTTTCACGTTATTCCCAATCGATCGGATTGCAGTGAGCGAAAGCGGCCGTGCGGGTCGCAGGCGCGCTTTATGCGTTTGAACTCGGCTAGCCGCGGGTACATGGCCTCAAAGTCAGCGCGCTGCAAAATGGCATCTTTGGCCAGATAAATGCGTCCGCCGGCGCCGACGACTAGCCCAGTTAATTCGTTTAAGAATGCGATAATGCTCCGGTCGTGCAGCGGAATATCGAGCGCTAGGGTGTAGCCGGGCATGGGGAAGGAAAGCAGGCCCCCGCTCTCGGCGCCCAGCGTTTTGAGCACGGTGAGAAACGAGGCGACGCCGCGTTGGGCAATGCGGGTCAGAATATCCGACATCAGCGCCCGTCCGCCGTCAAAGGGCACGGCAAACTGGTACTGCAGAAAGCCGCGGCGACCGTAGATGCGGTTCCACTGGCGCACGAAGTCCAGCGGGTAAAAATAGGGGTCATAGTGAACGACGGCATCGCATTCGCGGCGGAGCTGGCGGTGGTAGACCAGCGCGTTAAATACGCGCATAGTCAGGCCATTTAGCGCTCTGCTGGGAAAGAAGAACGGAACGCTGGGGCCGCCGCTGCCGTGCACCTTGAAAGGGGCTGCGGGTGGGGCTCCATCGGCGTCGGCGTGCTCGCCGAGAATAAGCGAACTGCGTCCGAGGTGGGCTCCGCTGGCTAGGCTATCCACCCAGGCGACTGAATAGGTGTAGCGGTCCTGTGTTTCCTCAAAAATCTGGCACAGTTCGTCGAAGTTGCGCGTTTTGACGGTGCGCGTGCGCATGTAGGAAGAGCCTACCTTTTTGAGGCGCAGCGTTGCGGCGTACATTGCACCGGTCAGGCCCATGCCGCCGACCGTAGCCCAAAATAGGTCAGCGCGCTCAGTGGGCGCACAGCGCACCAGCGAGCCGTCGGCTAGTACGAGTTCGATTTCTTCGACAAAGTGGGCAATTGATCCCTCGCTATGGTGGTTCTTGCCGTGCACGTCGGCGGCAATGCAGCCGCCCAGCGTAGGGAATTTTGTGCCCGGAGTCACCGGCAAAAAAAAGCCGCGCGGCGCGATAAAGGCGATAAGGCGGTCGAGGGTGATGCCCGCCTCGCAGCGCACGGTGCCGCGCTCGGCGTCGAACTCGAGCAGGTGGTGCAGGGGAGCGGTCGATACCACACGCTCCGACAGGCAGGCGTCGCCGTAGGAGCGGCAGCTGCCCTGCGCTAGCAGGGAAGTGTGCGGGTGGGCGCGGGCCAGATCGTCGGCCTGGTGTGCGCGAACGACGCGCGTCTCGACTTGCGGATAGAGCCCCCAGCCGCTGCGGATATGCGATTTCAATGGCGCTAGTTCTGATCCGGTTGGAATTTGCTATAAGTTATAGATAAATAAAAATGATAGCTAGTGCCTCGGGCAAGTCCTCGGCTTGGGACTTTGCGGAAATTACCTTATTTTAAAAGCCTGCCAAAGGCGCGCAAGGCGCCGCTACCCTAAGCTCTGTTAGAGATACGTGCACGGCGAACATACCGAAGTCTACCTATTGGTGCTGAGTCTGCTGGTGCTGGCCGTGGGGCCCGTGCTACACCAGCTGGCACGCGTAACCGGATCAATGCTGGCTGCGTTGGATGGGTTTGTGTTTATAACGATTGGTGGACTCGTCTTTATCCACATCGTTCCAGAGACCTATCACTTGGCCGGCTGGCCGGCCTTTGCCGCGTTGGCGCTCGGGCTGTTGGGCCCCGGTCTCGTTGAGCACCGGCTGGGCAGGATCGCCCGTCAGGCGCATGCCGTCGCCCTGCTGTTGGCGCTGGCTGGCATTGGTCTACATGCGTTTACGGATGGATTGGCGCTGGGACAGGGGGGACACGCGCACGGCGGCGAGCATATGTTGCCCATGGCCGTCGTATTGCATCGCCTGCCGGTGGGCCTGATGGTCTGGTTTCTCATTCGACCCGTATACGGCTTGCCCCTGGCGCTGGCAACGCTGGTGTTGATCGGCGTGGCGACCGTGTTGGGTTTTTCCCTCGGCGAAGCAGCGATTGGGGGCATGGCCAACGACGGTCGCGGCCTGTTTCAGGCGCTGGTAGCCGGTACCTTGCTGCACGTAGTAGTCCATCGATCCTATCCCATCGCCGAGTCGTCGTCTTCGCCGTCGGCGCGCCGGCGCCACGCGGGCCTGGGCGCGGTCGGCGGATTGGCGCTGCTCTCCTTTATGGCGGCAGACCACTTGGACCCCAGGATGCTCGAGGCGGGTCATGTCCTGCTGCGCCTCGTCTGGGAGAGTGCACCAGCCCTGCTGCTGGCCTATGTGGCAGCGGGTTTGGTATACGAGTTTATGCCAAAGGCCTCGTTGGCGTGGATGGGGCGCGGAGGTCATCTATCGCAGGCTGTGCGCGGGGCTACCTTCGGCTTGCCCCTACCCATTTGCTCATGCGGTGTGGTCCCCGTCTATCGCAGTTTGGTCGGCCAGGGCGTGCCGGTTTCTGCTGCGCTGAGCTTTCTGGTGGCTACGCCCGAGCTGAGTATAGATGCCGTGCTGATATCGCTGCCGCTGCTGGGTGGAGAATTCACCTTGGTGCGCGTGGGCTGTGCAGCGCTTGTTGCATTGGGCATTGGTTGGGGCATTGGCCGCTGGGCGCAGACCTCCATGCCATATAGCCCAGAGGAGGCTGAACCGCGACCGTCGCTTGATTTGCGCGCACGCCTGTCGCGTAGTATGCAGACCGGTCTGGGTGAAGTCGTAGACGATACGGCGCCGTGGATTGCGCTGGGTCTTGGCGTGGCTGCGCTGGCCGATTCGTTGCTGAGTGCCGAATGGCTGATGGCCGTGCCGGCCGTAGCGGAAGTGGCCCTCTTCGCGCTGCTTGGCGTGCCAACATACGTCTGTGCCTCGGGCGCAACGCCGCTGGCGGCTGTGCTGGTGTATAAAGGCGTTTCGCCGGGCGCCGCGCTGGCGTTTTTGCTCACGGGACCGGCGACTAACCTGACGACCTTTGGCCTGCTCTCGCGCCTGCACGGGCGCCACTTAGCCCTCGCCTTTGCCGCAGCCATTATGGCGTTGGCGATTGTGCTGGGATGGGGTGTTAATGCGCTGTTGCCCACCGTCAACGCGCCGTCGCTAAGTGCGGGTGAATCACTGGAATGGTACAGCTGGCAGGGCCTCTGTGCCGTCGCGCTCGGCGTGCTATTTTTAGCCTCTCTCGTTCGCATGGGGCCGCGTGCCTTTGTCGGCGAAGTGTTTTCCGGCGGCGATGACGAGCACGATCACGGCGACCACCATCACGCCGAAGCGGCGGGCGACGCCGACGAGTGCGGCTGTGGTCATGCGCACGCTGCAGCATCTCCCGGTCACCAACACGATCACCATCATCACTAGGCACTTCATGCTGTCCAATGTCGCTATCGAGTCAATCCTTCGCGCCGAATGCGCCGACCCGTTTGCCGTGCTGGGTATGCATCAGACAGAGGGCATTCTGCAGGTGCGGGCGTTTTTGCCGGGAGCCGATTCTGCGACCGTAGTCGAGCGCGGAGGTGCGGGCCGTTGGCCGATGCAGTTGGTTGCCTCTGAGGGCCTGTTTGTCGCTTCCATAGATGACCGCGCGGAGCCCTTCGCCTACGAACTGGAAGTAACGGAGCCGGGCGGCGACCAGCGCCGTATGCGCGACCCCTATTCGTTTTGGCCCATGCTGGCCGAAGAGGATCGCTACCTATTTAATGAGGGCAAGCAGCACGGTGCGCACCGCTTGCTCGGTGCGCACCCGATGGACGTCGACGGAGTAGACGGCACCTACTTTGCCGTGTGGGCTCCCAATGCGCGTCGAGTGAGCGTGGTCGGCGATTTCAATGGCTGGGACGGCCGCCGCCATCCCATGCGGCCGCTGGGCGATTCCGGTCTCTGGGAGGTGTTCCTGCCGCAGGTCGGGGTCGGAGCGCTCTACAAATACGAGCTGCTGGACCCGTCTGGCCAGGTGCTGCTAAAGAGCGACCCCTATGCCTTTGCCGCCGAACCGCCGCCCAGCACGGCCTCGCTCGTAGAAGACATCGACGATTTTACCTGGAATGACGACGAATGGATGGAGCGGCGCGCCGACGGGCAGTGGGTGGAGCGTCCCGTCAGCATCTATGAGGTGCATCCCGGCTCGTGGCGTCGAAACGGCGACGGTAGCCGCCTAAATTGGCGCGAACTGGCCCATCAACTGGTCGGCTATGCGCGCGATATGGGATTTACCCATCTGGAACTGATGGCGTTGGCCGAGCATCCCTTCGACGGCTCGTGGGGCTATCAGGTAACGGGGTATTTTGCCCCGAGTGCGCGCTTTGGTCGCCCGCGTGACTTCGCCTACTTTGTCGACTACTGCCATCGCCACCATATCGGCGTCATCGTCGACTGGGTGCCCGGACATTTTCCCAAAGACGCGCACGGTCTGGCGCGCTTTGACGGCACGGCGCTGTACGAGCACGCCGACCTGCGCCAGGGCTGGCATCCCGATTGGGACACGATGATCTTTAACTACGGGCGCGACGAAGTGCGCTCGTTCTTGCTCTCCAATGCGCTGTTCTGGCTCGAGCACTACCACGTCGACGGACTGCGCGTCGACGCCGTGGCTTCCATGCTCTACTTGGACTACTCTCGCCAGGAGGGCGAGTGGGTGCCCAACCGCTACGGCGGGCGCGAAAATTTGGAGGCAATCGAATTCTTAAAGGAGCTCAATAGTGTAGTCTATGCGCGCTGTCCCGGTGCCGTGACCATCGCCGAGGAATCGACGGCCTGGCCCGCGGTCTCGCGTCCCGTATACGCCGGTGGGTTGGGGTTCGGCTTCAAGTGGAATATGGGATGGATGAACGACTGCCTGCACTATATGGAGCGCGATCCAATCCACCGCAGGTGGCACCACGGGGACCTGACCTTTAGCATGGTCTATGCCCACCACGAGAACTTTGTGCTGCCGCTCTCGCACGACGAGGTAGTGCACGGGAAGAAGTCGCTGCTGGCCAAGATGCCGGGCGACGATTGGCAGAAGTTTGCCAACCTGCGCCTGCTCTACGGCTTTATGTTCGGCCATCCGGGTAAGAAATTGCTCTTTATGGGATCCGAGCTGGCGCCTTGGAACGAGTGGGATCACGATCGCGCACTCGACTGGCAGCTGCTGGAATCGGCGCACCATCGCGGCGTGCAGCAGTGGCTGCGCGATCTCAATCGAGCCTATTGCAATGAACCTGCTCTGCATCGGGCCGATGCCGACCCGCAGGGCTTTGCCTGGATCGACTGCCTCGATGGGGAACACAGCACCCTGTCCTTTCTGCGCCGAGCGGCCGGTGCTGACGAGGTTGTATTTGTATGCAATTTTACTCCGGTCCCGCGCGAGGCCTATCGGCTGGGGGTGCCGCGCGCGGGTCGTTATGTCGAGGTGCTCAATAGCGATGCGACCTGCTACGGGGGCAGTGGTATGGGCAATGGCGGAACCCTTGTTGCCGAAGAGCTACCCTGGCACGGCCAGCCCGCCTCCACGGTGCTGCAGCTGCCGCCGCTGGGGGTGCTGGTGCTGAGGATTGCTCCGTGAGTGCGTCCGGTGGACAACGCACAGGGAGGGCACGGTTGGCCGGCCGGCCGGTGCAGCCAACGGGTCGAACCCGTGCAGTAGATCCGTTAGGGAGATGTCCCTTTGCTCGGTGATACGTGGAAAAAGCTGCGCCAACAGCGCCTGGCTATGGCGGGTGGGGGCGTACTGGTGCTGCTCGTGTTGACCGCTGTGCTTGCGCCTGTATTGGCCCCCCACGATCCGCTAGAGCAGAACCTCTACGCACGCCTGCAGCCCCCTTCGCTCGACCACCCGCTGGGCACGGACGACTTTGGTCGCGACATACTGAGCCGCATTATCTACGGCTCGCGTATCTCTCTGCGCATAGGCGGTGCTTCCATAGGCGCGGCGCTGGTCGTGGGTACGCTGCTGGGACTGTGGGCCGGTTATTGGGGCGGTTGGGCCGATACGCTGATCATGCGCTTTATGGATCTGCTGCTGGCCTTTCCCAGTATCCTGCTGGCCATTTCCATCGTCGCCGTCGCCGGCCCGGGCATCGACAACGCCATTATGGCAGTCAGCGTTGTGCTGATACCGCAGTTTGCGCGGCTGGTGCGCTCGTCTGTGCTGACAGTGCGGGAAACGGCCTATGTCGAAGCGGCGCGCGCGCTGGGTGCGAGCCAGATGCGCATCGTGCTGGTCGGTGTATTGCCCAACTGCATGGCGCCGATTATTGTGCAGACTACGCTGGGTTTAGGGACGGCCATTCTCGATGCCGCCGGTCTGAGCTTTCTGGGTTTAGGCGCGCAGCCGCCCCTGCCGGAATGGGGGGCCATGCTGGCCGGCGGACGCGAACTGCTGCTCGATGCGCCCTGGGTGATGACGTTTCCCGGCTTGGCCATTTTTGTCGTAGTGCTCGCCATCAACCTCTTCGGTGACGGCCTGCGCGACGCGCTCGATCCAAAGACAATCCGCCAGTGAAAGGGTCCGCTCGATGAAGACACCGCGCGCCGTGTCGAACGCATTAATGCTGCTGGCACTGTTCAGCGTGGGCTGTGCGTCTCTGCGCCCGATGGGGCGCGAGCAGGTCGACGGAGGGGAGCGCCGCCAGGCGATGCAGTACTTTATCCGCGCCAAGGTATTTGAGTCAGAGGGCAACTATATGGGTGCAATTGTCGCCTTGCGCAATGCCGCTGACCTCGATCCGAGTTCGGCTACTATTTTTGCCCAGCTCGCCTACAATTATCGTCGCATCGACGACCTGCAAATGGCGGCACATTTTGCCCGCAAGGGATTGACTATCGACCCGAGCGATGTGCCGCTGCGGCGCTTTCTCGTCCAGATACTGGAGCGGCAGGGGGATCAGGAAGAGGCCGTAGAGCAGATAGAGGCCTTGCTCACCTACGAGAAGGCGAGCTGGCCCCTGTACCGCCACTTGGCCTACCTATATCTGGAAACGGGTCAGGCACCGCGCGTGGCCAAGCTATTCGATTCTATTTTGGCCGATGCGACGACGCCGGCCGAGATTAAAGTGGATATCGCGGCGGTTTACACGCGCATAGGCAAGCGCGCGCGCGCAGAGGAAGTCTACCTGGGTGTTCTGAGTGAGAATGCCGAAGTGGAAGATGCCTGGTTGGGGCTGGCCGAGCTCAAGCTGTCGCAGGGCCAGCGCCAGCAGGCGATGCAGATTTACCGAGATGCCGCGCGCCAAATGCCCGATAGCTCGCTGCCGCTTTACTACCTGGCGCGCCTTATTGTCGCCGAGCCCGACCTGGAAGAAATTGCCCGCGAAGAGCCGCCCGATTTGCTCTATCGATTGGGTGTCGTGCTGTCCGATGCGGGCAAAGTAGACCTGGCTGCCCTGCTGTTCAAGCGGGTGATTAATATGCAGCCAAACAGCGTCGAGGAGTGGATTGACCTGGGCAATTACTACGTCTATCTCGAGGATTACGACCAGCTTGAATCGGTGATGCAGCAGGCGGTCAGCGCCATGCCCGACAGCAGCGATCTCTACCTGTTCTGGGGCACGGCGCTCGAGCGTGACGGGCGCTTTGAGCGTGCGGTCGAAGTGTATGAAGGCGCGTTGGAACGGCAGCCGGACAACAGCGATCTCTACCACTACGTGGGGATTGCTCTCGAGCAGCAGGATCTGTGGGAAGCGGCTATTGCTCGCTATAGGGAGGGTATACAGCAGGCTGGTCCCAGTGTCGAACTGTACCTGCGCTGGGGCATTTGTTTAGGTCAGCTGGCGCGCTGGGATGAGGCGCTGTCGCGGTACGAGGCGGCGTGGCATATCGGTCCACAGGAGGGCCAGGTCTGGCTGCAGTGGGGGATTGCCCTGCAGCAGCTGGCGCGCTGGGATGAAGCGCTGGAAAAGTTGAACATGGCCGTTCCGCTGCTGGCCGACGACTTCAACGTGCTGTTTTACCTCGGTGCCTGCTACGAGCAGGCATCCCGTGCAACGCAGAACGGAGACTACTTCCGGCTCGCCATAGAAACGTTTCAGAAGCTGATCGAGGCCGATCCAGAAGATGCCTTTGCGCTCAATTACTTGGGCTATATGTATGCCGAGAAGGGCATTCATCTGCAGGAAGCAGTGGAGCTTCTGCTGCGCGCAATTGCCATCGAACCGCAGAACAGTGCGTTTCTCGACAGCTTGGGTTGGGCCTATTATCAGCTGGGCGAATTGGATCAGGCCGAGCAATATCTCGCCCAATCTATGGAGTGGATGGACGAAGGCGATGCCGAAGAAGCGGCCGTCATATGCGAGCATGCCGGAGATATTGCCCACGCTCAGGGACGCCGCGACGACGCCCAGCGCTATTGGCGTCGCGCGCTGGAGTTTGATCCAGACAACGGCGCTCTGCGCGCAAAGCTAAATAACTAAATGTCGATGCTGCTGCCGGGGTTATTGCTGCTGAGTGTGTGCATAGCCTGCGCGCCGCCGCCAGAGGCGCGCCGCACCTGGCGCCAAGCGGATGGTTTGCCAGCACTGTGGCGCCTGTTGGATGGGGAGTTGGGCGCCCTGCACAACCTGACGGTGGAGGCGGACGTCGAACTGCTGCAGGGGGATCTGCGCGAGCGCGCGACTGCGCTCGTGATGCTCAAGGGCGAGGAACTATTTCGCTTTGAGGTGCGGGGACCGTTTTACAGTCACGTCTTTACCGCTGTCCAAGAGGGCGATAGCCTGACGGTGTACGGGCCAGCCGTCGGCGGCGCTTGGAAGGGGCCTGCGCGCGGAACGCTGCTGGCGCAGCTGACGGGTATAGACTTGGGTGCCTATTCGCCGGTGCGTGCACTGCTGGGTCTAGTGGAGCCGGCTGTGGATTCCAGCGCAGTTGAGATCGAATATCCGCGCGCCGATCGGGCTATCGCGACCTTTGTCGAAAGGGGTGTTCGCCGTCGCCTATGGCTGGATATGCATCGCGGACTGGTCCTGCGCGAACGCATAGAAAGGCCGTCCGGGATGCGGTTAATCGAACGCACCATGGATGAATACGTGCGCGTTGGGGAGGTGCTGCTGCCGCGACGGGTAGAAATCGAGCAGGGGTCGTCGCGCATTGCGCTGCGCTACAAGCGCTACGACCTCGAACGAGTTCTGCGCGCAGAGGACGTGGTGCACGGGATTCCAGACGAAGACCTACGGCGCGTACCATACTGAGTGCGGCTGCTGTGAAAACAGTGCCGCCAACCGAGAGCGTCGGGTCGCCCAGCGTTGCTCAAATGCGCCGTCGTATCACTACCCATTGGGGCCCGCGAGTTTATTGACAGATACTTCCCTTATGCGTATCCATTATTTGCCGTTGTGCGCATTTCTAATGTGAGGAGATAAAAAGATGGCCAAACTCAGAGTTGGTATGGTTGGCGGTGGAGGTCCCGGTAGTTTCTTTGGCATGGTGCATACCCGTGCTATATCAATCGATGCGAGTCGCGAGCTGGTCGCAGGTGCTCTGCGCACCGATCCCAAGGCCGCTCTGCGCGCAGCGCGGGACTACGGCATCGAAGGCTATGGTAGCTATCAAGATATGATTGCGGCCGTTCAGAAAGGCGATCTTGCGCTGGACTATGTGACGATTGTAACGCCCAACTTTGCCCACTACGAACCGGCCAAAGCATGCCTCGAGGCGGGTATTCCCGTCCTCTGTGAAAAGCCTATGACGATGACGGTGCCCGAGGCGCAGGACCTGGCGCGTCTGGCCAAGCGCAAACGGGTGCCCTTTGTCTTGGCACACACCTATACCGGCCATCCGATGATGATGATGGCCAAGGAGATGGTGCGCAGCGGGGAGATCGGCGAGGTGCGCAAGGTCGAGTCCTGGTACAATCAGGGCTGGCTGGCGACCGATTTGGAAAAGAGCGGTCAGCAGCAGGCGGCCTGGCGCACAGATCCCAAGCGCACGGGCATCTCCAACTGCGGCGGAGATATTGGCACGCATGCCTTTGTCGCCGCTACTTGGGTAAGCGGCCTGGCCGTTAAGAAAGTGTCGGCGCGACTAAATGCCTTTGTGAAGGGGCGAGTGCTGGACGATGATTTCAATGTCATCGCCGAAATGGAAAACGGAGCCACGGCTATTATCACCGCCACGCAGATAGCGATTGGCTATAAGAATGACAATGGCTTTCGCGTATACGGCAGCAAGGGGTCGCTCGAATGGCACCAGGAGTCGGCCGAGAAATTGCTGGTCCGCCGCGGCGCTCACGACGAAACCTATTGGATTGGCACCGGCGTCGAGCCCGCTTCTGTGGCGTCGTACTTGCGCGTTCCGGCTGGCCATCACGAAGACTTCTTTGAGGCGCTGGCCAATCTGCACACGACCATGGAGCGCTTGGTGCGCAAGAGAAACGGCGAGAAGAACGTGCCCGATGCCTTTGATCACCCCGGCGTTGACGAGGGCGTAGCGGGTATGAAGTTCGTCAAGGCAGCCGTTGAGAGTTCAAAGAAAAAAGGGGCGTGGACGCGCCTGTAGGCTCTCAGATTCAGGCAGTAGACGGTAATGGGTCGGTGCGCATAAGGCGCATCGACCCATTTTTATTGGGGGTGGAGCGCGATCTACTCTTCGTAGCGAATGCGCGGATCCAGCCAGGCGTAGAGCACGTCGGCTAGCAGGTTGATCAATACAAAGACCGTAGCGATGAGCAGCACGCCGCCCTGGACAGCGCGAAAGTCGCGCGCCTGCACGGCGAGAAAAAGCCAGCGGCCGACGCCGGGCCAGGCAAAGATGGTTTCGGTAATGACAGCCCCGCCGAGCAGGTAGCCAAATTCTAGGGCGATAACGGTGAGGGTTGGAATAAACGAGTTGCGTACGGCATGGCGCAAGACGACCCAGCGGCGCGACAGGCCCTTAGCCCAGGCGGTGCGCACGTAGTCCTCGCCGAGCACTTCGAGCAGGCTGGCGCGCGTCATGCGGGCGATAACGGCCATGGGAATTGTGCCCAGGGCTATGGCTGGCAGAAAAAGGTGCCATATCACATTGGAAAAGGCGTTCCAGTCGCCGACGAGCAGCGCGTCAAGCGTGTAAAAATAGGTGACCTGTTCGAGGTAGATATGCGTGCTGAGGCGCCCCGATACGGGGAAGACGGGTAGGTAGACGGAGAACAGCAGGACCAGCAGTAGCGCTAGCCAAAATATGGGAAGCGAGATGCCGGCGGTGGCTCCCATCATACTGAGCAGGTCGACGAGCTTGCCGCGGCGCACGGCGGCCAGAATGCCGGTGCTGATTCCCACGATGACGGCGATCAGCATGCTGAAAAACGTCAGCTCAATGGTAGCGGGAAAGCGTTGAAAAATCTCGACGGTGATCTTTTCGTGCGTGCGAATCGAACGGCCCAGATCGCCGGAGAGTAAGCCGGAGAAAAAACGGTAGAACTGCACGTGAAAGGGCTGGTCAAGTCCCATCTCGGCGCGCAGGGCAGCCAGCGTCTCGGCGTTGGCGCGCTCGCCGAGCATGACTTGCGCTGGATCGCCCGGCACGAAGTAGAGCATGAGAAAGACGAGCAGCGAAATGCCCAGCAGCGTCGGAAAGAGCAGGGCGATGCGCTTGAGTACGTAGCGATGCATGGCCTAGGCTAGGGGGTGCTCATGCGCACGGTGCGAAACCACTTGCTGCCGGTCGGGTGCATCGTAAATCCATCTACGTTGGCCCGAAACGCCGCTGTCTGCGTGGCGTGCACCAGCGGTACCCAGGGGGCATCGCGGAAAATAATTTCCTGGGCGCGGCGGTAGAGGCGTTCGCGTTCGGCGCGCTCGGAGCTGGAGCGCGCTTCCACTAGCAGTTCGTGGAGCTCGTCGCTGCGGTAGAAGGCAATGTTCTGCGCCGGTTTCTCCGCGGCCGTTTGGTCGAGTAAGACATAGAGAAAGTTGTCTGGATCGCCATTGTCTCCGGTCCACCCGAGCAGGGCCATGGGGTGTTCGCCCTGCGATACTTTGTCGAGGTAGGTACCCCACTCCCACTGCACGATTTTGGCCCGCACGCCAATCTTGTCCAGGTCGGCTTGGATAGCTTGGGCAATTTTGTCGGGCTGCGGCATGTAAGGGCGCGGCACGGGCATGGCCCACAGCTCGGTTTCAAAGCCGTCTGCTAGCCCTGCCTCGCTAAGCAGTTGGCGCGCGCGCTGTGGATCGTAGGCGTAGCCAGGCACGTCGTCGTTGTAGCTCCACAGCGTCGGGGGGATGGGGTTTTTGGCCGTCAGGGCCAGTCCCTGATAGAAATTGTCTACTAGCGCCTGCTTGTCGATGGCGTGGTTTAGGGCGCGCCGCACCAGCGGATTGTCAAAGGGCGGTTTGTCCATATTCATCGCCAGATAGCCGACGTTCATTCCGGGTTGGGTCAGCAGTTTGAGCTCTGGGTTGCTGCGAATCTGCTCGATATACTCGGGGTTGAGATTATCCATGCCCTGCGCCGTGCCCTTCTGCAATTCGAGAAAGCGGACAGACGCTTCTTGGATTGGTTTGAAAATGAGTCGCTTCAGGGGCGTTTTCTCATCCCAATGGGCTTCGTTGCGCTCCAGCACAATGCGCTCGTCCTTGCGCCACTCGACAAAGCGAAATGGACCCGTGCCGACGGGGTTCTTGAAAAAATCGCGCCCGTGCTGGTCGACGGCTGCCGGACTGACGGCGGCACAGAAGTTCATTGCCAAGTTGGACAGGAAAGGGGCATTCGCGCGTTTGAGTTGGATGACAAAGGTCGAATCGTCGGTCGCCGACATATCGGCGACGATTTCGTCCATGCCCATGTCCTTCCAGTACTTGTAGGCCCCCTCTACTTGGTGATGCGGATGGTCTGAGAAAAACTGGCGACCCAGGGAGAAGAGCATGGCCTGGGCGTTGAAAGGGGTTCCGTCGTGAAACGTTACGTCGGTGCGCAGGTGAAATGTCCACGTAAGCCTGTCTGCCGAAACGTCCCAGGAACGGGCCAGCTGGGGGACCACGCGCGTCGTCTCCTTGTCGTAGGTGACGAGCGTTTCGTAGATGTTGTCGCAGACCTTAAACGATTCGCCGTCTGTTTCCAAAGCGGGATCTAGTCCAACAGAGTCGGAGCCGCGGACAAATACCAGCGTATCGCTGCTGTTTTGTGTTCCTCCACAGGCCAGCAGAAACAGGGCGAGCAGCATCAAGAGAAGATTCACGGTTTTAAATCCTTGGTCAGAGATTGGGCCCGCTGTTGTGCCTCTTGGCGCAGGCGCTGTTCTACGGAGTCGCGATCTTCCTCGCGGATGGCGCGCAGCCACTTGCCCGTCGTCTCCAAGTCGGTATAGGGCGATATATCGCGCGCTGTGCGCGGTGCTTTGGACGGGGCGTAGAGTCGGCGGGCGTCGGCGGTAAAGAGCCATGCAACGCGTCCGGTTGACAGGTCGCGCAGATAGAATCGGCCGCTTTTCCATTCCGTGCTTTTAGTATAGTGAGCAACGCGCTTGCCCCAAAAAACAAGCTGTTCTTCAAAGCGCAGTGGGTAGGTGCCTACGCGCGGGTTTTGATAGCGATTGGGGTCGTAGTGGACGATGATGTCGTAGACGACAGCCGTATCGATCAGCGCATCGCGGGCGAGCGCGACTTCGATCAGTACCTGTAGTAGGGCCTCTTCGTTGGGGTTGGCCAAATCGGCGTGCAGCGCTTTTTCGGCCAGGCGCTGGTGAATGTCGTCCAGCTCGCCCGGCAGGAACTGGGCTTTTGCAGGACTCAGCGCGGCCAGCAGAATGGCAAAGACGGCAACCCAGAAGGGGGGGCTCTGAAAATGTGGCCAGAGCCCCTCCTGTCCGAGCGCAGTCCTATTTTTCAAATGCGGCGTCAAAGGCGAGGTCCGAAGGTTTAAAGTCGACCTCTTTCACGAACGCTGCGGCTTCCGTCGCTCCGTGCTCGCGGTCCATGCCGCTGTCTTCCCATTCGACGGAAAGGGGCCCCTGGTAGTTAATGCGGTTGAGCGCGCGGATGATTTCTTCAAAATCGATGTTGCCGCGCCCAAGCGAGCGGAAGTCCCAGTAGCGACGGCGATCGCCAAAGTCGACGTGTCCGCCAAAGACGCCGGCATCCGTCGGTGTAGCAGACCAGCCGACGTCTTTCATATGCACGTGGAAGATGCGGTCGCTAAAGCGGTAGATGAATTCTACGTAGTCGACGCCCTGATAGCCCAAGTGGCTCGGATCGTAGTTGAAGCCGAAGGCCGGGTGTCCATCCAGCGCGGCAATGGCGCGTTCGGCCGAGGCGATATCAAAGGCGATTTCCGTCGGATGGACTTCTAGGGCGAATTTGACGCCGAGCTTGTGAAACTGGTCGAGAATAGGCTTCCAGCGCTTGGCAAAGTCTCTGTAGCCCTTTTCGATCATGTCGGGAGAAACGGGCGGAAAGGAATAGAGCAGGTGCCAAATGGACGAGCCGGTAAAGCCGTTGACTACGTCGACGCCCAGGCGGCTAGCTGCTTTCGCCGTGGCGATCATCTCCCTTGCAGCGCGTTTGCGCACCCCTTCGGGAGACCCGTCTCCCCAAATGTCAGGGGCCAAAATGGCTTTGTGGCGCTCGTCGATATTATCGCAGACGGCCTGGCCGACCAGGTGGTTGGAAATGGAGAAGAGCTGCAGATCGTACTTATCCAGCAGCTGGCGCTTGGCCTTGCAGTAGCTGGCGTTGGCTTTGCCCACTTCAAAGTGGTCGCCCCAGCAGGCCAACTCCAAGCCGTCGTAGCCAAAGTCCTTGGCTTTCTGGCACATGGTTTCGATGTCTAAGTCGGCCCACTGGCCGGTGAAAAGGGTTACGGGTCGTGCCATAAGGGAGCTCCTCGTCTAAGTGATTCCTGAGCGCTTAAAAGGTGTCGAATATATTCGCTCGGCAATGGGCGAGTGTCAATAGGAAGAGACGTTAGCGGGCGAGCGACTTTTCGCGGCGCAGATCGACGTCAAAAACCCGCAGGTAGCGCCCCTGAAATTCGCCGATTAACTCGGCAATGCCGTCTTCGTCAATATCGAGCAGGCCGAGTCGTTCGCCAAAAGCGTCGGGGGATTGCCACTCGAGGTCAAAAAAGCGCGCATCGAATACGTAGCCGTCGTTGAGGACGATTTCCTGATCGCCGTCGCCGTCTACGTCGCCGATGAGAATTTGGCGCGATGTGAGGTTGCTCTGGTCGCTGCGCCACTGCTCGTACTGGTCGCGCCCGTCGTAGACAATTAGGTAGCCGTCGGCGCAAAACAGGAGTTCGGGCTGCGGATCGTCGTCGGTATCGTAGACGGTTTGGCACGTTATGCGCTCGTACTCGCTGGGCGGGTTACTCCAGATGGTGCGGTAGTCCTGCGAGTCGAGGTAGTGAATGCGCCCGCGGTCGGTGAAGACGACGATTTCCTCGAGTTCGTCGTCGTTCACATCGACGACAAATAGACCGGCGATGGCACCTTCTAAATACTCGCTGACCCACACTTCGTTAAAGGTCGCTCCATTGCCCTCTAGGATGTGCACGCGCCCGTTGGCATCTCCGTACGCGATGCGCTCGACGCCGTCACGCGCGGCCAGGCGGCGCATGTTGTCGAATTCGTCGAGGTCGGAAGCACGGGCTGCCGAGGCCGAGAGGGCGGCACAAAGTAGGGCAATGCATGCAAAGCGATTAGACATAATCATTCCTCGCTGGCGGCCAGACTAGCCGCTTGGTAAACGGTGAGGAGCGGAACGCGGTGCTGGCGCGCCAGGCGGGCGCAGTCCTCGTACTCGGGTGCGGCGCGGCGGCGGTCTCCGACTAAGCCCACCTTGACGCCGACGCGACCATAGGGCGTATCGACCTGGCGCTGCTCGCGCTGCAAGACCTGGCGCTCCACGGCGTGGTAGCGCACGCCCAGCGTCGTCGTTTCGGCCAGTATGGTATCGATCACATCCCTGCTATGCGCGGTGTCGGTTAGCACGCCCAGCAGGTGCGCAGGGCGCCCCTTTTTCATGGCAATAGGCGTTACGTAGACGTCGCGGGCGCCGCGTTCGAGCAGCAGCTCGAAGAGGTAGCCGTAGACCTCGGGATTCATATCGTCGATATTGGCCTCGACGTGCAGCAACTCTTCGCGGCTGGCGCCAGCAGTCTGCTCGCCGATGCGCACGCGCAGCATATTGGGAACCTGCTCTAGGTCGCGGCTGCCTGCTCCGTAGCCGACGGCTTTCTGCGCAAAAGGGGGAGCGGGTCCAAACTGACAGGCCAGCGTCGTGATGAGCGCGGCCCCCGTGGGCGTGACCAACTCGGCGCGTATGTCTGTTTGAACGCTGGGAATGTCCCGGCAGAGGGCTAGGACGCCGGGCACGGGTACGGGATAGCGCCCGTGCGCACAGCGCACAAAACCGGTGCCAAAGTGCAGCGGCGACGAGTAGACCTTTTCGATGCCCAACAGATGGAGTCCCGCGACCGCGCCCACAATATCGGCAACGGCGTCGAGCGCGCCGACCTCATGCAGGTGGACGTGCTCGGGCGGGCTGCCGTGCACGGTGGCCTCGGCCTCGGCCAAGCGTTGGAATACGGTGCGCGCCTGTATGCGCACCTGTTCGTCCAAGCGGCTGCTGTCGATGAGCGAGAGAATGTCTTCCAGGCGGTGATGCTCGTGGCCGTCTTTGCCCGCTTGGGACGGCAGCAGTGGCAGGGGCGCACGCGCTGCGCTGGGGGAAACGGGCGTGAAGTGGTGTTCGTCTTTCGCTTCGATGGGACGCCCGCCGACGTGCACTTGCACGCGCGTGCCGGCAATGGCCTGGCGCACGGCTCGCTCCCGGGTGAGATCGAGTTGGGCCACGCCGAGCTTGTCCAATTCGGCGCGCAGCGCGTCGAGTTCGAGGCCCGCGTCGACCAGGGCGCCGAGCACCATATCGCCGCTGATACCGGAAAAGCAGTCGAAATAGGCAATCTTCATGTTTTTTTCGTCGATTGCTGCGCCGCTCGGCGCCTTTTCCAATCGAATTCCTCGTCAAAGTCGTAGACGTCGATAAAGTCCTCGATTCGGTCGCGTTCCGTCTTGCCCATTTGGCCAATGGAGACCAGGCTAAAGACGATCTCGCCAAAGTCGCGCGTTTGATGCACGCGCCAGTGGGCAAAGACCTCGCGGGTCAGGGGACCGTACTCGTTAAAGGCGTATTCGCTGATGCCGGCCAGCAGGTCGCGACCGGAGATGTGGCGCTCGTCTTCGGACAAATGGGTGCGGCCCATCTTCTTTACGGTATAGCGCAGGGCATCGTAGACAAAGAGATACGCCTCAAACTTATAACGCCCGTCGCGCTCGGCCAGATCCTCTATCGCGCGTTTTGACTCTTCGCTCATGGCTTATACTGGGAAAATTGGGGTGTCCTGCAGCACAATAGAAGCCGCTGCGCCCGCCGTGTCAAGGGGGCGCAGCGGCTGCGGTTAGTGGGTTGGCGCGGTGGCTATAACCGCGCGCTGTAGATGCGTATTGAGCATGCGCATAAGCGAATCGCGGTGCGCGGCAAAGTGGCCGTTATACGCCTTGTCTAGCGGCTTGCCGCGTTCGCCGCGGTTGACCGAAGTAGGATTGATCTGGCGCCCGTTTTTGAGAATCTCGTAGTGCAGGTGGGGCCCAGTGGAGCGTCCGGTTGTGCCTACATTGCCAACGGTCTGCTGCTGGGCAACGCGCTGCCCCCGTTTGACGCGCACCTTACTGAGGTGGGCATAGCGCGTGCGGTAGCCGTTGGCGTGCTGGATCTCCACGAGGAGGCCATAGCTGCCCTTGCTACCGGCGTGGGTGACCGTGCCGATGGCCGTGGCAAAGACCGGCGTGCCGCGCGAAGCGGCGTAGTCGGTGCCGAGATGGGGCACGTTGCGCTTGAGCACGGGGTGAAAGCGGCGCAGATTGAAGTGCGAGTTAATGCCGCGGAAGGGAAGCGGATAGAGCAGAAACATACGAGCTAGCGAATTGCCCTGATCGTCGTAGTAGCCGGCATCGCCTTTGGGCGGATCGTAGTAGAAAGCGGCCTGTTGGACGACTTGCCCTTGGTACTCGGCTAGGAGGACGCGACCGTAGCGAATAAAGCGCCCGTCCAGGTACTCCTTTTCATAGAGTGCGCGAATGCGGTCACCCTTGCGCGGGTTTTGTCGAAAATCGATGACCGAGCCAAAGATATTATCGGTGATGCGATCGGTCAGCGCATCCCCTTCGCCGGCGGCGCTAATGGCATTGGCCAGGTTGTCTTCAATAAACACTTCCGCTGCGAAGAGGCGCTTATCGAGCGCCAGCTCTTGGCGCTTGCCGATTAATTGGCCGTCAAGGCGCTCGATGAAAATCGGACGTTCGGGCTCCCTGCTCGGCGTGTAGGAAAAGGAGCGCACGACGCCGCTGGTATCGACGATAAGCTGGTAGTAGTCGTCTGGGCGCGACTGGCTGCTCGCGTTAAAGACCTTGCTGAGCGCGGCGTTGAGCTGCGATATCTGGCGTTCGCTGACGTCGTTGCGCTTGAGCGATAGGTAAATGGAATCGCCGGTGCGCAGGGTATCCTGCAAGACGACGTGATCGGGTGTGGTGTCGATGGTCATCGGTGGCGCGATGGGAGGGCCGACAAAGGTCCAGTCGGCGGCGGCCGTCTCTGGAGGGGCCTGTTCGGTATGATCGGTCGGCGCGGCAACTGCAGCGATGGGAACGAGCGTAGTGCCCGCGGCGACGGCGGGAGTGGTCTCCAATGAGTGGAGCCGCTCCAATCGAATGCCCATGGCGAGGGCGGCAACGGCTATACTGGCCCAAAACCACGTGGATGGGTCGAATTTTTTCAATGAATTACAGGTCGTTGCACGAGGGGTAGAGAGGGGCGTGGGGCATTGACCAATTATGGGTAAACTGTTTATTTATAATAAACCTATGTCAATTTTTCGTCAAGCAGATTCACCGCATTAGGGTCCGATGAACAACGAGTCTGTCGATGCGCAACGCATTGATTTAACGGGCGCGTTCCCCGCCGAAATAGAGGCGCTCGTCGCCGAGTTGGGCGCGCCCGAATACCGCGCCCGTCAAATCGTCGATTGGGTGCACGGCAAAGGGGTGGAGCGCATCGACGAAATGACCAACTTGTCCAAGGCCTTTCGGGCGGCGCTGGAAAATGTGGCCTATATCACGCGGCTGCGCGCCGTCGATTGCCGTGCGTCGCAGACGGGGCAGGCTGTCAAATTTCTCTTTGAGCTGGCAACGGGGGAGCGCGTTGAGTCGGTGTTGATCCTAGACGGCGCACGGCGCACGGTCTGCATTTCCTCACAGGTCGGCTGTCCGCTCGACTGCGCGTTTTGCGCCACGGGGCGCATGGGACTGGTGCGCAACCTGCGCGCCGGTGAGATACTGGACCAACTCGTCCAGGTATCGGCGTATGCGCAAGCGCGCAACGAGCGCGTTACCAACGTCGTTCTGATGGGCATGGGCGAGCCGCTGCTCAACTACGACGCCGTAGTGCGCGCCCTGCAGCTGATGCGTTTGGAAGCGGGTTTGGCGCTGGGCGGACGGCGTATAACCGTTTCGACGGCCGGCTATGTTCCGGGCATCCGCAAGCTGGCTCGGGAAGACCTCAACGTCGGGTTGGCCATATCGCTCAACGCGACGACGGACGATGTGCGCGCGCAGCTCATGCCCATAAATCGCCGTTTCAAAATAGCCGACCTGCTCGAGGTGGCGCGCGAATTTTACCAGCTGCGCGGCTACGGTGTCACTTTTGAATACGTGTTGATGGATGGGGTGACGGACGGGGACGAAGACGCCGTCCGCCTAGCCGAATTAACAAGCGATATCCCCTGTAAAATCAATCTGATACCTTATAACGAGCTGGCAGACGGGGGGCCGTTTCGCCGTCCCTCGCAGCGGCGTTTGCAGGCCTTTTATCGCAGGTTAGAAGGGGCGGGAGCGGAATTTACCGTGCGCGAGAGTCGAGGGCGCGATATTGACGCGGCCTGCGGACAGCTGTTTGACAGCGGGCCTGCGCGTGCCGCGGCCGTCTGAGGCTGGAAGGTGTGCCGGTGAACTTTAGGGGCCACCTGATAAGCGGAATTGCCGTCGGCATCGGCGTGGCCGAGGGGGCGATGCGGCTGTCGTACATCGAAGCCGGCGATCACGTCACCTGGGGCGGCGTATGCGCAACCACGGCGTTTTTCTCCCTCTTTCCCGATCTCGACACGGCCTCCGTGCCGCAGCGCTGGTTTTTCCGCTGCGTATTTGCCGCCCTGCTCTACTTGGGGTGGAATGAGCGCTACGATTTGGCAACGCTGGTAGCGATCCTCTCGCTGCTGCCGCTGCTCGATCACCACCGGGGCTGGACGCATTGGAAGATCAGTCCGCTCGCCGTGTCGATTCTACTCGGCGCAACCTACGAGTACTGGCGGGCGCGCCACGCCTTTATCGGTGAATTTTCTTGGGAAAACGTGCACGCCCTCATAGAGGGCCACGTCGTCTATTTGGTGGGGTGTATAGCGGGATGGTATACGCACCTACTGCTGGACGGGCGTTTTCGCCTCTTTCCAACGGAGGGGAATCACCACTAGTCCGGCTGCTCTTCGCCCTCGTCTTCTTTGCCGTCACCGCGCTTTTTGTCGACGAAGCGCTTGATCTTACCCAGCGCGTCGGGCACCAGTTCTGCCAGCTGGCCCCAGCCAATCTCCTTGTCGGTGAGCGTCATAATCTGCACTTTGCCGTGCCCGTCGATGACCAAAAAGGCAATGGGCTCGACGCTGGCGCCGCCGCCGGTGCCGCTCTGGCCTTTGTCGTTCTGGCCGCCGCCGGCCGCGAAGCCAAAGGAGATTTTCGAAACGGGAATAATGGTCATCTCTCCGGCCTGCACCGGTTCGCCGATGACGGTTTCAGTTTGCACAATGCGGTGCAATTCGCCCATGACGCGCTCGATGAGGTTTTCTACGGATGGCATGCAGTACCGCCTTTTTAAAAGATGCGAAGCGATCTATTCGTGTAGCGCATTATGGCGTAGCGCACTCCGGTGTGCAGCGCAAAGCGCAGGGCTTGGTAGAGTATTCGGCCCAGGTGTATGCCGATGGCCAATTCGGCGCGACCGCTGAAGCCGCGGTTGCTAAAGTCTGGCACTAAGTCTAAGCGCAGGCGCCTAAATGGCAAGGCCATAAGGGCGCGCTGGTAGCCGTAGAGCGTTCCCGTCTGCATGGGGTCGTCCAAGCCCAGACGGCCGCGCACCGATAGGTGGTTGAGGCGGAATGCGCGCGGGAAGCGACCGGCAAAGTGGATGGTCGGTGCAGCGGCGATGCGCAGCCAGTCCATGCCGCCGCGGGGGCGAGTGGCGTTTGCTGGTGCGATGTGGGCATCGGATGGTTCCTCGGCATGGTCGGGCTCGGGCGAGGAGGCAGCCGATGGGCGGGACGAGGGCTGGCGCTTGAGCGCGATCTGGGGAATGCGTATCAATTTGTTAAAAATAGAGATATGTATGGCAAGGAGCTCTGGTTGAACGCGCAGTCCCACGCCTATTATGGCCCGGTACAGCCCTAGGACGATCTCTATGTTCAGCGGGGCTTGCGGGTGCGATCGATATGCATTCAGGGCGAGTGAAAGGGGCAGGCCCAATACGGCAAATATCAGTGCAAGAAAGAGATAAAGGAGTATTTCTAACATTAACCTTCGGTCGCTCAGAGGGTGCGAAAACCGCGCGTCTCTACAACCTACAGAGCAGGGGTATTCAAAGTCAAGTTTACCGAGCCAAAAGTGGGGTAAAATGCGGTAGAAACGCCTTGACAGTCACGGCCTTTTATGTTAAGGTTGTTTTGACGCAAGTCTAAGTGCTAAAAGAGTTTCAGTCGATTTCCTCCCGCTCTATTTTCAGGATCAAAGTGGACAGAAGTTGCTACCGATGAATGGGGTATTAACCAGGGCATTGCCGGTCCTTTGTGGCGTGCTGATAACGGTTTTCTCAGGTGAGGTGCAGGCCCGCTCGACGGCCGTTATGCGCCCTGCTAACGAGGCACTGGCCGCCCGTGCCGAACAGCGCATAGGCCTCTATTTGCAGTACTTTGTCGGCGACGGCGAAGCCATTGTGCGTTCGCAGGTCGGTTTTGCGCCGGCCGATCTGAGCGTGCGCGGGGCGACGGCGCAGCACGGGACGGCCCGGTTGGGTGCGGGGCTCGTGGAGATAGACTATGCCGACCAGCCGCTGGTAGGAACGTTTGTCGATACGCTGTACCTCGAGGCGCAGACGCTGCGCCAAGCCGGCGATCTGCCGCTGTCATTGACGATCTTTTCCTCTGCCGGGCAGGGGGCTGCGCATCGCTCAGAAACCCTCCTGCGGGTTGAAGCGGGCGTGCAAACCGCGTGGCATATCAAACCCGAGCAGCTCTACCAGGGCGAAACTGCGCGCATTGAGGTGCACGTCGAGCACGCAGATGACTTGGGACGCCCACTGCGCGGAGTGCAGTGGCAGTGGCCGCCGGAAATCCAGCCCGTGCGCGATGGCGGTTCGTTCGCCGATGAATTGGCACCCGGGTTGAGTAGTGTTGAGGAGATGGAAGTGACGGCCGGCAGCGAGGCGGTTGGTTCCATCGAAATCGGTGCGCTCGCCAGCGTGGGAGGCATGCCAGCGGTGGCACTGGCACCGGCGACGCTGCGCGTCGATCCCCTACCAGTGGCCGAAGTGGATGGGGAAATTATCGAGGTCGGACAGGAGCGCGCGATCGCTTTTCGCTGGCGCAATACAGGCGCGCACAGTATTCCCGTGGACGCGCTGCGGCTGGATATTAACTCGGCCTTTGCCGACGTAGCGCTCGTCGAAGAGTCGGCCAGTATGCGCATTGACGTCCGCGACGGGCAGCGCGTCGTCATAGTCGAAAATCTCGCCTCGATCGAGCCCGGTCAGCACGTGCAGGTCGAGTTGCGCCTGACGCCGCAGCGTCCGGGCCCGTTTAGCTGGCGATCGTTTGCTCGGCCGCCGGGGCGCAGTGAATTCATTGCACTGGCCGGTGATATGACCGTTGACGTGGCCTGGTCGGAAGGTCGGGGCGATGCCGAACGGTCGACGTGGCCCACGGATCTCGAACTGGTCTCGGAGTCCTTTTTGCTGGCCCTAGCGGAGCAAATGGGCGCGCTGCCAATGGAAGGTGAGTTGCCGATTTACCTGGAGGCCGATGCCAAAAACGATGCCAATTGGATTGTTGAAGATGCGCTGGCCGAAATCCTGCGCAAGCGCGGCTACCAGCTCATGGTGCGCGCACCCGAGCCGGGTGAGCACGCCGGGATTATACACTACCGCCTGGTGAGTTCGCGCGTAGTCTATTCCTCGGCGGGCGGTTGGCCGCTGCTGTCTAGGGACAAAAAGCGCGCAGCCTACGGCGATTTGGTGCTGCGCCTAGTCGAGCAGCGCCACGGCACGGTGCAGTGGGAGCGCAGAATCCGCTCCTATCACGAAGACTCGGTGCCCGGCGGCAGCGTCGATATATTGGGGGGCGAGGCAGTAAAGCGCGCGGTGATTGAAGCCGATAATAAGGTGGTCGAGCGCGGCCTTTCTGCCAGTATTATCGGGGGATTGGTCTATATCTTTTTTATTTTGTAACCCAGCGGAAGAACTCGAGCGAGGTCACGCGTGAAGTTTTTAATGGTTCCCCTGCTGATCGTTGGCATGTTTTTCTCGTTTGGTGCCGCCCTGGTGGCCATGCTCTTCTTTACGAAGACGGTGGAGACACCCGAGGAATTGGTCTCATTCGTCTTGGGCAAGCAGGACTCGACCGATATCTTCGAAGAGTTTCGCCTGAAAGAGGACCGTCTGGCCGAATTGGCGGTGCTGACGGAAGAGTATAAGACGCGCTACGAGGAGATGAATCAGCAGGCCTTCGCTCGAGAAGAGAGCCTGGCGGCGATGAGCGTCAAGTTGGAGAGCGATCGGGAAGATCTACTGGCTCGGGAACAGGCGCTGGGCGTTCAGTCCGATTCGTCCGCGCTGCAGGAGCGCGAGGCGAGCCTGCGCCAGTTGGCGACATTTTACGACAAGATCAAAGCGCAGCGCGCTGCGGATATTCTCCAACAGGAAACCGAGCTGAGCGACACCACCGTTGCGACGTTGATGAAGATGCTGCAGCCGCAGCAAATGGCCAAAATTATGGGCAGCATGAACCCAGATTTTGCCGCGCGCATCACGAAAATAATACGGGAATTGCCCCGTTAACCAAAGGGGGCCGCCATGGCCTGGGTATACATTGCAATTTCCGTTGGCGCCGCGGGCTTTCTGGTCTGGATTATTATCGACTATCTGAATGCTTCTTCGGGCCTCAAACCGCGGGCCGAGCTGGCACGGCAGGAAATTCGCGAGTGCGAGATGCGCATAGAAAGCGAGCAATCGGCTGCCAATTCGACCAAGCAAGAAGTCGAGAATTTGCAGAAGGAAATTGCCGAGATGGAGAAGGAACTCGTCGAGGTGCAGAAAAAGGTCGAGCAATTCCGCGCGCGCGAGCGGCGGCGCAAGCCGACCAAGTTTAAGCTGGAAGACTAAAAGCGCTGCACGCGCGACTGTGCCGGCGTCGGGTTGCCACCGTGCAGTGGGCATGCTGACGGCGGCGCCTCATCCGCTATAAAGATGTCCTCGCTCTGGTCGGGGCAGAAGCGCGTGGCCAGTTTGTGGGTTTCGTTGCAAATGGACAGGCGCGCGATCAGTTCGTCTGGATAATCAAATTCATCGTCCGCAAGGCCCCTATACGGTTCGACCTCCGCATATACGTCCTTCATAAACTGCGCCCACAGCGGCAGAGCGGCCGCTGCGCCGGCCTGCCGCGGCCACAGGCGCAGGCTCGGATCGTCAATGCCCACCCATACGCCGGCGACAAGGTGCGGTGTAAAACCGATAAACCAGGCATCGGTATAGTCATTGGTCGTGCCGGTCTTACCGCCGGCTGCCGGCCGAAAGCGGTAGCGCGTGCGAATGGCGCGACCGGTGCCGCCCACTTCGTCTATGGTCGAGCGCATCATATCGGTCATAATAACGGCCACGGCCGGGCGCAGTACTTCCCGTTTGGCTCCGCTTTCGACGCGGTAAACGGCATTGCCGTCCTTGTCTTCAATCTGCGCGATGGAAAAGGGTTTGACGTAGATGCCTTTGTTGGGAAAGACGCAGTAGGCGGCGACCATATCCAGTAGGTTTACTTCGCTGGTGCCGATGCCAATAGAGGGAATGGCGCGAATGGGCGTCGATATGCCCATATTGCGCGCGTAGCGTCGGATGAGCGGAGGGCCGATTTCGTCGGCTAGTTTAAGGGCGATCAAGTTGCGCGACTGTTTAAAGCCTTCGCGCAGCGTCATGGGGCCTTTGAATTTTTTATCGTAGTTTTCCGGATCCCAAAATTCGCCGGTTGTCTCGTCGTGCAGGGTGATGGCGTTGTCGTCGAGAATGTCAATAGTGAAGCGGTTGTTATCGATGGCTGCCGTGTAGACAAAGGGCTTGAACGAGGAACCGGGCTGGCGCTTGGCCTGGGTGGCGCGATTGAATTTGCTCTCGCTGAAATCGCGCCCGCCGATCATGGCGAGGATGCGGCCCGTGTGTGGGTCCATCGCCACAAAAGCGGCCTGGACTACGGCCGAGTCGGGCAGGCCCTCCGAGGAGTCCTGGCGCGCCAGGTAGCTATTGACGTTGTCGCGCACGCGGCGCACTTCGCTGGCATAGTGTTTTTCGGCAATGCGCTGCAGGCGCGAGTCCAGCGTTGTTTGCACGGCAAAGCCCTCGCTGTAAATGGCGGAGCCAAACTCGCGCTGCAGCTGCTGGCGGACGTGTTCGACGAAATACGGCGCCAAGCCGTAGGTGTCAGCTCGGCTGCGCAGGCGGGTGGCGATGGGCTGCCTGCTCAGCGTCTGGTAGGTCGTGCGCGACAGTTTGCCGTTTTCGACCATGCTGTAGAGCACCTGGTTGCGTCGTTTGAGGGCGCGCTCTGGCCGGCGAATGGGGCTATAGCCGTTTGGTGCTTTGAGCAGGCCGGCCAGCATGGCGCTCTCTTCGACCTGGAGATCGGCCACGTCTTTATCAAAGTAGTAATGCGCGGCTGCTTTTAAGCCGTGAGCGCCGTGGCCAAAGTAGACTTTGTTGAGATACATGGTCAGTATCTCTTGCTTTGTGTAGAGCCGCTCTATGTAGACAGCAGTGATTTGCTCGCGAATTTTGCGGGCATAGGTGGCGATGATTGCGTCAACCGAAGCACTGCTGCGCTGGTTGCCGACCTCCTCGACAAAGACGTTGCGCGCCAGCTGTTGTGTGATGGTACTGGCGCCCTGCGCGGTGAAACTCACGGAGCGAATATTGGCCAGCACGGCGCCAAAAATGCGGCGAATATCGATGCCCCAATGGGAGAAAAAGCGCTGGTCTTCGATGGAGATCAGTGCGTCTAAAATGGATTTGGGAATTTCTTCATAGGTGAGGATTTCGCGGTTTTCCTCGAGGAAATCCTGCAGGTGTTGCCCGTCTTCGGAGTATACTTTTGTGATGCGTTTCGGCTGGAAACTCCAGGCTGCAATGTCGGGCAGGTTGTCGTTAAACGACAGATAGATGCCTACGAGGCACAGTACGAAAAACGAAAAAAACGCTACTATATATAGGGCGATGCGTTTTGCCATGAATCCCACTGGGCGAGGTTGGCGTTAAATATCCCCTTGGGCTCGATAAATGTCAAGAAAGTGGAGGATCTATGGAGGACTGGACGTATGGAGTGGGTATTGCTCTCTGCGCTCTGCTCTGGGTGCATATTTTCATAGACTATCGAAAAAAGCTGATGCGCGTCATGCCCGGCGTCGAGCAGGTGGCTAGCCGCAAACGCGAATTTAACGACAAGATATCAGAAGCTGAATCGAGTCGGGCGGATATGGTCGGGCAGATAGAAGGCCTGCGAGATGGGATTGACGGCATGGAAGAAGAGCGGCGCGAACTGCAGGAAAAGCTCAACCAGCGCGAAATGGTTCTCGTGCCAGCCGGCGATCTGCGCATGGGCAGCAACTCCCCGGGTCACGAGGAGGAAAATCCAGAGCACAAGGTGAGGTTAAAACCGTTCTATTTAGACCGCCACGAAGTGACCAATATGCAGTATAAGGATTTCGTTGACGTGGCGGGCCACCGCACGCCGGTGCACTGGCAAAACGGCACCTTTCCCAATGGGAAGGCCGATCACCCGGTGGTAAACGTCTCGTGGGAAGATGCGCGCGTATACGCAGAGTGGGTGGGCAAGCGCCTGCCGACAGAAGCCGAATGGGAGTGGGCGGCGCGTGGGACGGAGCAGCGCGAGTACCCCTGGGGTAAGCAATGCACGCCCGACTTTGCCAACTATGCGAATGCGGAAGGCAAGACCACTTCGGTTACCAAATACCCCAAAGGTGCGAGCGAATTTGGCCTGTTGGACATGTGCGGCAACGTCGGAGAATGGGTCAGCGATTGGTTTGAAGAAAAATACTATGCGCGCAGTCCCGAATCGGATCCGCAGGGGCCGCCAGAAGGTAGCATAAAGGTGTATCGCGGCGGCGGCTACCACACCAACCGCATGGATATTCGCGCCGCAGCGCGCCATTCGGCAAACCCAACGGTCTACCAGGAGTACATAGGGTTCCGCTGCGCCATGGACGTTAGCTCGTAGTGCGGTTGCCCTCAGGCCGCGGCTGGGCTAGCGGTAGTAGCCCCGCACGCGGCGCGTATTGTACTCTTCGACATAGTCCAAGTGCGCCTCGCTCTGTGGATAGCGCTCCTCGGCTGGATAGGGGTAGGAGGACATGCCGTGAAAGGGCAGGGGCTCCACCGTCTGCGAATGGGCTGAGTGGAAGTCCATGTCCTTGCCAAAGCCATTGGCGTAGAGCAGGAAGCTGCGCTGCATGCCGGGAGCAGGTGGTTGCATGTGATCGGTGGAGAACTCAAAGCTCAGCTCGTCGCCGTGAAACATAATTACGAAGCGATCGTCGATTGCATCGACCAGTTCGTCGACTGGACCAAGGCGCGTATAGGCTCCGCCGTGTGTGCCCCAGGGAGCTTCTAGGTGGAGCTGGTCGTAGTGGTAGCGAAAGGCAAAAGTGCCGTTGATCGACGTGTGAGCGGGATAGCCTCGCCAGCTTAAATCGGCGGAGGACGGTCGCATGCGCTGCACGCGCAGGTCGCTGTCTTGCGCGGCACCTACCAGAAACTGATCCCAATAGATAGCCGCGTTGGTCGTAATGCGCACGCGATAGTCGTCGCCCACAAAGGCGTCGCGCAGGTCAAAAAGCATATGCTTGGGGAGGCCTGCAGGCGTGCCCATATCGCTGCTCAATAGGCGCCACCCACCGCGCCCGTCGGCGGCCTCAATACGCGGCGGCGCCAGCGATAAGTCGCGTTGGGCCGCCGCCCAATTCGAGCTGGAGTGGGCGTAGTCAACCCATCCGTAGCCTAGGAGGACGGGATGTTCGACGTCGCTCAAGTCGCCTAGGTCGAGCGTAAGGCTGTACTCTTGGGCATAGCCGTGTATGTCTGTCAGGCCGAAATCGTCATACCAGACGTCGTCTATTGCTTGTAAGTCGGACAGCACGCGGCGGCCGAGGTGGTCTACGGCATCGCGCGGTGGGCGCAGGTCGGCGAGCGGATAGAGGGCAAATTCGGGGTAGGGAGGAGTCGACAGCAGGCGTTCGTTCGGATAGACCGCGACGTCGGCCGGATGGTCCACGGCTACCAGTTCAAGCGCGTCGATGTAAATGATCTCTTCGAGCTGGTTGGCCAGCTTGAGCGAGTAGTGGCCGTTGCGCGTTTCGATGGCTCCAAGCGGCACGTATTCATCGCTGTCGGGGTAGTAGTACTGGCCGGGTGCGATAAAGTAGCCGATGATCCCCCCGCCGAGAATATCGGTGACAAATTGGTAGCGCTCGCCATTCCACGCATAGAGTATCGGGCAGGATGTGCCCTTGCGGTCGAGCTCTTTAAGGGCGAGGCGCTGGCCGGCTCCGGTGGCCAGCTCGGTTTGGCGCACGCCGCCGGGCCACAGGATGCGCACGAACTCCAGCGAATCGTTTTCGGCCAGGCCAAACAGCAATTCGCCCTCGGCATTGCCGTTGCCGCGCACTTCGCGCTTCTGCATGCGGTTTTCCGTTTTGATTTCCACCTTGGTGCCAATGCCGGCGCGGTTGCTGTTGAGCCCCTGTAAGGCTATGCGGACCCAGCGACCTCCCTGTGTCCTGTTTGCTACGAGCGAGCCCGCACTCCACAGGTCGGTGCGCCCATCGCGGTCAAAGTCAGCGGCAAGCGCAGGATAGGTCTTTTGCCCTTCCAGAACGCGCTCGGCGGCGCGCAGGGAGCCATCGTGCCAGGCCAGCAGGGTTGCGCCGCTGTCGCCCAGTTGCCAAAAGTCCATATCGCCGTCGTTGTCGACATCGGCGCTCAGCAGGGCCATCGCACCCGCGGCCTCGGTGGTGCTCTGGCGCGTAAAGCCCGTGCCTCCCTCGTTGTGCCACAGCGTTACCGAACCGTCGTCTGACACCACCAGGAGATCCATATAACCGTCTTGGTCAACGTCCTCGACGGCCATTGCCCGGGGCGCCGAGGGAGTGAGGCCGAGGGAAGCGGCCACGTCGCTAAAGGTGCCGTCGCGGTTGTTGCTATAAAGGTGAAGTCCTTCGCTGGAAATGGCGTAGAAGTCGATGTCGCGGTCGTCGTCATAATCGCTGAAAATGGCCCGTTGAATAGGTGGCTGATCTCCCAGTGACGCCGCGTCGGTCACGTCGTTAAACGACGCCTTACCGTCGTTCGTCATTAGGTGGTGCTGGTCGCCCATGAGCAGCAGGTCGAGATCGCCATCGTGGTCAACATCTGCTGCGACGGCGCGCTGCGCGGCGGGGAGTGTGGCCATCGTCGTCCACTGCGAGGGCGCTGGGCCGTGCAGTAGTTCGGTTGTCGCGCCGCATAATACCACTTCGTGACGCTCGTCGTTGTCGAGATCGACCGCCAGTGCAAAGGAGCTCGGCGCAGCGGGGGGATCCAGCTCTACCGCATCGCGGCCGCGCCCGTAGAGCGTTAGCGGCGTGCCGCTCAGCACGTCTGCATCCCCATCGCCGTCGCCGTCGATAAGCGTCGCATAGAGCGGCGTCGGGCCAACGCGCTCGGGGTCGGCAAAGGCAAAGGGGCCATTGCGGTCATCGACGCTTAGGTCGGCACCGCTGGCATCGCTGACCACTTCAGCATAGCGCCCCTGGCCCTGATAGGAAGAGCTCACGCCCTGGTGCCCCGCCTGACTCAGTTCGTTGAATTTTTCCAGTGCGGCGCGCCAGTCGCTATCATTGCCCAAGCGGCGGTGGGCGTTGGCCATACCATAGAAGGCAGAGACGTTGTACGGATCGAGGCGTATGGCTTCTTTAAAGTCGGCAATGGCTTCTTCACTCTGGCCTAGTTTGGCGCGCACCTGACCCAGATAGTAGCGCACGTGTGGATCATCTGGATCGGCAGAGGCTACGGCACTGAGCGACTGCAGAGCATTATCGTGCTCTTTGCCCTGAGCGTTGTAAATGAGCCCCAGCGTGTAGTGTGCCTGTAACAGGTTGTCGTCGTGGCGCAGCGCCGTCTGCAGCGCCGTTGCGGCGCTGTCGTACTTGCCCAGACTGTAGAGAGAAATACCCAAATTGGCGTGGGCGACGGCGTAGTCCGACGCAATGGAGATCGCCTGTTCGAACTCGCTGCGTCCACGCGTGTAGTTGTGTTGGTCCATATAGACAACGCCCTGGTTGTTGTGCCAGCGCGCTCTGGACGGGGGGTGTTTGCCGGGCCCATCGGCCGTTTGCGGAGAAGGCGCGCAGGCGCCTAGAGCGAAGATGGATAGGGTGTAAAAAAGGGCGGATGCCGCCTTGACGACGCTATGGGCCATGCTTATATTTTGCTCCTTATAAAATTGACTTGCTGGCGAGAGTAGCTCAGTTGGTAGAGCCCCACGTTGCCAACGTGGTTGTCGCGAGTTCGAGTCTCGTCTCTCGCTCCATTTTCAACGCGCCGTCGGATTGCTTTCCGGCGGCGCGTTGTTGTGAATATATCCAAAACTCGACGAGCGCAAAGGCTCGCCTGTCATCAGGCGGGCCTTTTCTTTTGCGGTGGCGCGCGGGCTGAAACTAGGCCCGTCTGCGTTCGCGCAGCTGCAAGAGGGCGGGTAAGAGCGTTATGGAAGTCAGCAGACAGCAGCCCAGGCCAACAAGTGAAAGCACGCCGATAGAAGTCAGCGCCGGGTGGTGTGCGGGAACGAGCCCAGAAAAGCCTACCATAGTTGTTAGCGAGGTGGCTAGCAGAGCCACGCCCGTCGTGCGTAGGACCAGGCGGAGAGAGCCCTTGCCTGCCTCGCGATAGCGATGAAACATGTGGACGCCGTTGTCGATACCCATACCAATGATTGTTGGAAAGGCGACCATATTGTAGAGATTGAGTTTGATATCAAAAGCGTACATAAAGCCCATAACCCACACGAGTGCCGTCAATAGGGGAGTTAGGACCAGCAAGGTATCGACGAAGGAGCGGAGGTCGATGAGGAGCACCAGTGTGACGACGGATAGAGTAAGCATAACGGCCAGCGAACTATCATCGAGCATGACGCGCAGCATTTCGGCTATGATGACGTGTGAGCTCGATGCGTAATAGGTCTTGTTAGATGGCGTCGTAATTGTGTGAATCTCGTCGGCAAAGCGAATGGCATTGCGTCCGTCTTTTAACTGCACGGAGGCATTGATCGCCACAAAGCTTAGGATTTCCCCGCTCTTGCTCTTGAACTCGTTGGTCAGGTCTTCTGGTAGATCGTAGAGTGTGAGCTTAGATACGTCTACATAGGGACGCAGCGAGTCGACCTTGGCGCGCTGGTCGTCGCTAAATAGATCTTCATTATCGTCGAGCAGCGTGCGAATTTTGGAGATGATCTCGAGCTTTTCGTCCTGTCTGCGCGGCAGAACTGAATAGACGCTTTTTACGGAGTTAATCGTCGATGAATCGCCGCGGCTTGCGCGGATTTGCTTGACGGTATTAACCACTTCCATGGCGTCGTCGTAGCTCTCCGTCAGGACGATGGCCGGCGAGCGCCCCTCCTTAAGTGTTTCGGGCAAACTACCCCGGTCTTCGTTGGCAGCGGCCGCCGGTTTGAGCCTGCTAAAATCGTACTCAAATTCGATGTGGTTGATGTGGTAGAGCGAATACAGCGAAACGGTGGCGCCGAGCAGCAGAGTGACGAGGGGTGCCGGATAGTGGCCGCGGCGCAGCAGGTGGCTCGGCACGTCCTGCCGCGCCAGGCGCACGATGTGCAGGCGTTCGCCTAGGACGATAAAGGCCGGACAGATAATAATCATCGCCACCAACGAAAAAATGATGCCGGTGCCGACGATAAAGCCAAATTCGGAGAAGCCCTTGAAATCTGTTATCAGCAGCGAATAAAAGGCTATGGCCGTGGTTACGGCCGTGGTCGTCAGGGCGCTGCCGGTATTTACGACGGTCTCGGTCAGTGCATCCTCTACGTTGGTTCCGCGTCGCCGCGCCTCTCTATAGCGGGCAAAGATGTGAATGCCAAAGTCGATGCCGAGTCCAAAGAGAATGGCGAAGAGGCCGACGGTGATCATGTTGAGGCTGCCGATAAACAGATGGGTAACTCCGAACGTCCAGGCTAGACTCATCAGCAGCGGCAGGGCTATGAATAGGGAGGCGAGGACCTGCCGAAAGTAAATCGATATCAGGAGAAGCACGCCGATGATGCTGTAAGCAGCAGTCGACTTGAGGTCCTCCATGATAATTTTTACCTGACTGGCGCTATTTTTAAAACTGCCCTTGTAGATGTATTCAATGCTTGGATGGAAGCGCTTGGGGTTGATGGCGTTGATCGTTCGGTCAAGGCTCTCCAGCAGGGCCTGCGAAAATTGGACGTCGGTAATTACCCCAGATGGATAGAGGCGCAGTATGACGCCGTTTTCCTCTTTGGTCAGGATATACGAGTCGTAGCGCGCCGCTGTTTCCGACTTTGCCGCGACTTTCTTTCTGTATTTGTCCTCTATGTCAGAGAAGTCGAGTATCTCCTCTTCCTCGTCGTCGAAGGCAAAGTACAGGGGGGACTGCTTGAGTTTCTCCAGCTCTATATGGTCGTCCAGGCGCGTGTAAATGGTCTCTATATCCTGCACGTCCATATAGAGCAGCCGGTTTTTCCTCAACATTTCCTTGCGACTATCGCGCGCGCTGAGCGAACTGATGTACGGGCTGCCCTCTAGAGAGTCTGCCAGGACTTCCATAAACTCGACGGCCTTGTCCAAATCGTCGCCGGTAATGATGATCATCAGCGGACCAATGCCGCCTACGCGCGCTTTGATGCGATTGAGCTCATGCACGCTGACGTAGTTGTCGGGCAAGAGGTCGGCAAAATCGGTCTTGATATTCTTGGCTAGTTTGGCGGCAAAGAAGCCCGCGAAAACGGAAACCAACAGCGCCACCGTGATAATGCCTATGTGGTGGTGGTATATGTAGTGTACTAGTCGTTGATAGTTGATGCGCATGACGTGGACTACTTTCCGTCCTCCTGCAGGCGCGCCAGCTGCTTATCCAATTGCTGAATGAGCATATCGTATGACTTTTTCTCCAAGTAGCGGGCATAGCGTCGCCTGTTGCCCTCGGCCGTGCTAGCCCCGTCGATGCTGAGGTCGCAAACAAGCCAACGGTCGTCGCGCCGGTGCAAATCATAGGCGATGGCCACCGTTTCACGTTCGAGGGGGACCGATGCCATGACAACGGCTTTGTCGCCGTCTACTTGCTGGCTATCGTAGCGAATGGTGCTTTCCCTGTAATAGCGAACAAAGCTGTCAAAATTTTGTTCGCGTATGATGCCGCTGAACGTGCGCACAAAGTGGGCGCGCTCATCCGGTGTCCGTTGTTCCCAGTGAGTTCCGAGCGCGAGTCGGCTCAGCTCTTCAAAGTCGAACGCCGCATTGATTTTCGCCTTAATGGTATCCTTCAGCGCGCGCGATAGGGTATCGCTGGGAGCTTTCTGCAGCAGCGACCTGACTCGTGCATCGTGCGCAGAGAGAAAATCTATGGGCCCTTTGACGGTTGGTTCGGTTGGCTGCGGCTGGCCCCAGGCGGCGACGGCGCTCAGGCACAGCGTTACCAGCATGCCAATATATCGCTTATTCATAGTGGAGTCTCTCTCATCGGTCCATTGGGTCGCGGCTCCCCAGCGCGCTCCCTCGACGCGCCGTTGGGCCGTTGTCGCGCAGAGCGCCGCAATGATCGGTAATTTGGCGGCGTTCCAGCGCCTCTCGCTTCCAAACGCGCATGTCCGCGTAGAAGGCTTCTGCATACGAATCGGTTGAGTTGGCATCCGTTAACAGACCCAATCCAATCGTGCGTTCGGCGGGCAGGCCGCCGAGTTTGAGCCGGTGGTCTCGCTCGAGGTCGACTTGCTCAAAAGTCCACTGTCCGAGGCGCTCTTCGCCGCTCTCAAGAACGAAAAACCAGGGTCTGAAAATTTTTTTGCGGCGTCCCACGGTTCCTTCTGGCAGCGTCGAACTCCACACGTACTTCAGCTGTTTGGGCACGTGCAGCCAGTTTTGCGAAAAGATGACGTAAAGTCCGGCCGCGCTGTCGTTGGCATGGTCGAGAAATTCGTTGCCGCCGGGGGGGATCGCATTGGCGCGCCAGCACCAAGTCATAATGGGGTATTCGCGCGGGTTCCAGTGGACAAATTTGCCCAATATAACCGAGTAGCCGGAGTCGCTCGCGGCGATGTAGCGCTGCTCCCCGCGCGCGTGGACGCGGTATAGACGCGGTTTGCCCTTATCCTTTTCTCGCCAGGAGCCCCAGTCTAGCGGCGTGTGCCCAACCGGCGTTGCGGCAAAGTCCTCCACGTGTATGTAGGGCCTCTCCTCGAGGCGACTTACCAGCACCGGCAGGGAGTAGCGCCCTGCAATGATATCGCTGCACAGCGCGCGGTAGTGCGCTCCCACATCGGCTCCGTCAACCGCCATGCGCACGATGCGCCACTCCTCGCCGTCGTCGGTCAAGTCCAACGAGAGGACCGTCGTGCGGCCGTCGGTATTTTCCACGCCCAGCGAAGCGGCTACACCGTCTTCGTCGACGCGCAAATCGAGTAGCGTGATGCCCGCAAGCGTCGGGTTGTTGAAATGGTGGCCCACGTCGCGGACAAGGCGCTTGCCCACCGCTTGCGCTAGGCGGCTCCGATACTGTTCGACTAGCTCGGAGAAGGTGTCATCGTCGAGTACTTCGCGATAGGATTCGAGGCTCCCTTTGAGGTATGGACCAAATGCAGCGTCGGCAAAACGCGGCAGATCCACCCACTGCTGCACTATATGCTCGGCAAGGGCCGCTCCCTGCCGTTGGGGGCTCTGTAGCTGCTGATGTAGCTGTTCCAACGCTTCAGTGAAGCGCGCGGGCTGTGCGTGCAGAGCGGTTGTCGCGATTGCGCAGAAGAGTAGGACGCATTTGAAGAGACTAGTCATCGCGCAGCGCTTCCGCGTTTTCCCGACCGAGCGCAATGCCGCCGCAGGCCTTTTCTAAGTCGGCAACGCTGATGTTGAAATCATATATGGCCTGAAAATACGATTGCTCAATCTGTGCCCAGCTTTCGAATGCTGTAATAAGCTCTTTGAGCTGGTCGGCGTCGAACTCGTACTCCTCTTTGGCCTCTTTCAGCCACTGGCGGGCTAGCTGCCTGCTCTGGCGGGCTGCGGTCAAATCGCCTTCGGCGCGCTGCCATTCGGCGTAGGCGCGCCGCACATCTAGCTGCATGCCCTGTCGCGCGCTTTCGCGCATAGAGGCCAGCTGGCGGTATTCGGCATCGGCCTTGGCCACGTCGGCGGCGAGCAGGTGGAACTCGAGCGATTGGCGCATGCCGATAAACACGGCGCCGTTAAAGAGGTTGAACTCGTCCTTCACAAAGGGGTTGCGCTGGTCGGTGCGTCCCGGAGCGATGGCAAAGCGCAGCCCACCGCCGATAAATACCTGCGGCTTATAGGCGCCCTCCGCGGCTTCGCGCAGCGCTCTCTTGGCGGCTATGCCGGCCTGTAGCTTGCGCCAGTCGGGGCGTTGGGCGAGCGATTGATCGACCAGGTCTTCCAATGCGGGAATCTCCGTCTGGACCGGTGCCAGCCAGCGTGCGCGCAGGGACAGCGCCGTCGAATCCGCTAGGCCGGCACGCCACGCCAGCGCGCGCTGCGCCATGCTGAGCTGCATGGCCACTTGGCGCCCCTGCTTGTCCAATTCGAGCAGGGCCAGATCCAGCTTATAGCGGCTGGACATGGGCAGGGCGTCGGACTGCGCCAGTTCGTCCTGGCGCTCGTTGAGTTCGTCCGTTAGACGCCGTACCAGCGCGTTTAGATCCTGCGCTAGTAGCACGCCGTGATACAGCTTCTTTATCTCGTATTCAGCGGTGACGCGCGCATCGGCCAAGTCGGCCTGTTCGACGCTGACGCCATTTTCCGCCGCCGCTTTGAGCTGTCGACCGCGGCTGATGGGGTAAATGGGCTGTATGAATTCCAGCTCTGTGCGGTTAAATGGTCCAAGCGGACGAACGCCGGAGGTGTCGGACGGGGGGTTGAATACGTCGCCCTTGGCCTCTGGAACAAGTCCACTCTCACTGTCGATGCGCAGGCGCGGCAGAAAGCGCGCGGACTCCGCCTTGCGCAACTGGGCATCGGCGGCGGCGACCTTCCAGCGCGCGGCCGCAATGTCCATATTGTGCTCGAGTGCGTGCGCGATGATCTGCTCCAGTGCGTAGGGGGCAGGGGATTCCTGTGCCAAGAGTCCGGTAGCAAAAGCGCACGATAGGAAGAGAGCAATCAATTGTAGTGCAACTCCCCGCGCGTGACGGGCGGTTGCTCCGGGGAGAGCGACGTGTGCTCTTCGCGCTCGTTTGTCAGCGCCCTGTGGCTGAGGCGGGTTAGAAAGAGCCAGCCAACAGAGATCCAGAACACTTTGCGCATGCGTTTGGCAATGCCCAGCGACAGGCCCATAGCCGGGTTGAGGCCCAGCGTGGTTAGGAGAAAGACCTGGCCGCCTTCCAAAATGCCTATGTTGGAGGGCATAAAGAAAAAGAGGCTGTTGATAATGACCGTCAGCGATGTGACTAAAAAGGCGACGGGAAAGCTGATTGAGGGTTCCAATGCCCGCAGGATGACATAGGTCTCGCAGGCCCCCAGCATCCACCCGATACTGTGAAAAAAGAGAACGAGAAAAAAGCGCCCCTTGTGTTCGCGATAAAAGTGGCCAATGCGGGCGTCGATGCGTCCGGCTTTGGCCATGCGCTCTTCAACGCCGTGCGCACGCAGGCCCAAGCGGTTGAGCAGGCGCACAATGGATGAGAACAGGCGCTGCTGCTTTTTCCACAGGATGAGCACCAACAGGACCGCTGTCGCCATCAGCGCGACGAGGCCGGTGCGGATGGCCAGGGGTATTTCCAGCGGCAGGTCCCAATAAAAGAATACCATGCTCAATCCGACCATGGTAAATGCCAGCCCCGTAAGCGTTTGGGCTGCTTTATTGATGACGACGGCAGCCAGGCCGCTCCAGGCAGGTGCCTCGCTGCGCAGCAGGTAGGCTTTGAGCGGTTCGCCGCCCAAATTGGCCAGCGGGGTGATTTGGCTCACCGCTTCGCCGGCGAGTTTGGCCATAAAAAGCGAGCGCAGTCGCGGCGTATGGTCCTCTGGTGCAAAGGCAAAGCTCCAGGCAATCGAGTTGCTTATATGCCACGAACAGGCCAGCAGCAGTACGAGGGGAAAGGTCCATTTAAGAACGGCTAGGTGGCGGCCGATTTCGCCCGGTCCGAATGCGCCGATTAGATAGCCCAATAGAAGTAGACCGATGCCGGGCATGGCAAACTTGAAAAACTTCATCGGCGATCCTCGGCTAGGGCGGGTTGACCCGCCGCCTCTCGGGGTCGGTCCGGTCCGCCGTGGCCATGCAGCATTTTGCGCCGGGATAGGAGAACGGCGGCTGCGGCCAGGTGGAGCACGGTCACCAAAAACCAGTAGACCAATGCCAGTTGGTTTGCCGCACAGGCGAGAAAGACGTAGAAGGAGAAGAAGTCGCGTTTGGCGACGAATCCATAGCGCTCCATCAGCTTCTGCACCCAGCCCTTGTTCTCATCGGAAACGTCCTGCGTCAGAGCCCGCAGGTAATGCTGCAGGCTGCCGCTGCCCGTCTTGTGCGCATAGCTGTACATCACGAAGATGGTCAGAAACATGGCGGCGATCGACGAAGCGCCTATGTAGGCATACATGGGCTCGTCTGGGTGCAGGCGGCTGATGCCAACCAGCGTGCCAATGTAGCCGCATAGGTAGGCGAAGTTGTCGGTGACGGTGTCGAACCAGGCGCCGAACTTAGACTCGCAGAGCTTGACGCGCGCGACCTCGCCGTCGCAGCGGTCAAAAACGGCGGCCAACTGCCATAAAATGCCGCTCAGCAGCAGCGTGCTGTAGTCTTGTGCTATGCTGATGAGGTAGGCGCTGTAGAGCCCGGTAGTCAGCACGAGCAGCACGGTGATGGCGTGCGGACTCAGGCCGGTTTCGACCAGAAGCTTGCTGGTTGGAATTGAAAGACGCGCGTTGATATGGCGCGAGACAAAGCCGCTGGTCGCTTTGGTTACCTGGCCGAAGAGCATGGCCTTCGCGGCTCTGGCTCCGCCCGGGCGATCCACTCGGCGCCAGAGCGCTTGGCCCGCGTCGTCGATCTCTACGTCGCTGGCTGCAATCTTAGCTAGCACAGACCAGGGGTCCTCGACGGTGCTCACGTCGCGAGGCGCAAGAGCCGCTGGACTGCACAGGAAGGCACCGCTCGAAAAGACCCCCTGCTCGGTCTCGACTTCGCCGAGGCCTGCTTGGGCCTGGTGCAGCGGACCGTGCTGTGCGGGATGTTCGGTGGCGTGCACGGAGACGGGAGCGCGCCGCTGAGAGCTCGCTAACCAAGCGGTTAGAGAAGAGTGGTGATGGACATACTCGGCCATTAGCAGCAGGTACGGCTCGTCGGGGGAGGGCAGTGTCGGCGTTTGTCCATGGGTCGCGAACTCGAGCTGAACGGGCAATTGCTGCGTGAGCGGCGTCAGCTCAGTCTGCGCACTGGCGGGCAGTACGACACTAATGTGTTCGACACCGGCGCGAACCAGGGTGCGCACCTGGCGATCGAGCAGGCGCAGGCCGGCCACGCGGCGTTCCGCTAGGGAAGCGCCGTCCGCTCCCAGGGGAAATAGCAGCAGGGCCTGACGCATCAGGCGCTTCCTTCTGCGTGCGCGAAAGCGGGTGCTGGAGCGCAGTAGCGGTGCAACTCGCGGCGCACCCGGGCCAAGTCGGCTGGAGTATCCACGTCCGAACAGGCAAAGGACTGGGCGAAGCAGCAGGTAAAGGGGTGACCCGCGTCGATCATATGCTGAATGACGGCGGGAAAATGGCTGTTGAGTGCGCTGTCGTTGAGGACAATTTGCTCTAGGGCCTGACGCAGGGCACCGACGCCTCGGTCGCGGAACAGCAGCATGCCGAGCGACTCGGCATCGGCCTGATTGCAGGCCAGCGACTTGCCGATATGCGCGACGTGCTCGCCGTTTAAGTAGAGCTTCATATCGTCGTCGGTATAGCTCGATTTGCGCGCTGCTAGCAGGCTGCAAGAGGTGCGCTGCTGCAGCAGCGTCTGCACGCTGCCCGGGTGGAAAATATTGTCTCCGTTCAACAGAATGAGATCTTCGCTCATTTCACTGCGCGCGACCCACAGCGAAATCAGGTTATCCGACATAGCGTAAAAGGGGTTGTATAGCAGCTTGACGTCGGCAAACGGCAGGGCGTCGACTACCGAGCGGATCTTGTCAACGCCGAACCCGCAGACGACGACAATGCGCTGCAGACCAGCTGCACGGAGGTGGTGCAACTGGCGCTCTAACAGCGTTATGCCGCCCACATCGAGCAGGCATTTGGGCCGTTCTGCCGTGAAGGGCCACAGTCTACGACCCCTTCCAGCCGCCAGGATGAGTGCTTTCATGATCTGCTTGCAACCGGCAGGGCGTCGGCCTTTTTCACGCACGGGGAGCACGCGCGGTGCGCGGTGCAATCGGAGTGGGGCCGGTTGGCTTCCGGAGGCAACCCAAAACGGATAAAAACTGCGTTCAAAGCGGTGTTGGGATACGGCTTTAAAAAAGGTGGAAGTATCTTGAATAATTTAGAGATAAAGCCATTTTTCGTCAACGATTAGCCGCGCTGAAGAAAAGGAGTGTCGTTCCGTCTGGCTGCGGGAAATTGCGCGGAATCCGAGCAATTTTTGAACGCACTTTGTCCTCAGGCATTACTTTAGGGGTATGCGCCGCCCTTTTTTGCGGCGCCGCAGTGCATAAACGGGGGAAGTGGTCGTGGACCGGTCTTCGCCTACCGCGGAGCCTAGCGATCCACTCGCAGCCGAGCAGCGGCGCGATATAGGGGATCTGGCGCGCGGAGGCTTCATTACATTTGTCGGCAAACTGGGTAGAGCTTCGCGCGGAGCGTTTCTCTGGGTCGTAACCCTATTTATGGGACTCGACGTGCAGGGATATTACTCGCTTTCATGGGGTATTGTCTCCACGCTCAATAAAATCGCCCGATTTGGCATGCTGCGCGGCGTAGTGCGCTTTGTGGTGATGGAGCGCACGCAAGAGGCTGGCCAGGGCGAGCGCGCCGTTGCGATGGCCTTGCACATCGTTGGGGCGTGTTCGCTGGTTGTTAGCATCGGTATCTACTTTAGTGCCGACGCCATCGCCCTATTCTACGACAAGCCCATTGCGCCTGCGCTGCGCATTATGGCTTTCACCGCACCCTTCATGGCGGCTTGTTGGGTGCTCATATCGGCCATTCGCGCCCTGCGCATCGTTCTCTATGACGTCTACGTCATGTCCGTCGCCGGTCCGCTGATCCTGCTGCTGAGCGGGCTGGTCGTCGGCCTGTTGGGCGGAGGCTTGGAGGGCGTTGCGTGGTCGCAGTTGGGCATGGCCATCGGCATCAGTGCCCTTGCCGCCTATTTCTTTCAGCGCTTTTTCTCGCTGCGAGTGTGTCTCGATCACCTGCGCAGCCGCCTGGCGTGGCGAGAGATGGCTCTCTTTTCCTTTCCCGTCATGGTCACCGACCTGCTGTACGCCGTGCTGACGCAGCTAGATGTGCTTATGCTTGGATTTTTTGTTTCGGCAGAGATGGTTGGGATCTATGCGCTGGCGCGGCGCATCGCCAGTCTCATGCTAAAAGCGCCCCAGGCGTTTGATCCAATCTTTAGCTCCATTGTCAGCGAATTGGCCGTCGGCCAGCGCTATGGCGAACTGAGCGCGCGTTTTCGCGTGCTCTTCCGCTGGATCTTAACTATTAACCTGCCGATTTTTGCCTCGCTGCTCATCGTCGGCGATCTAGTTCTGACTCTCATTGGCGGGGAAAAGATGCAGGCCCTGCCCGAAATGGAAATCGCTGCGGGTATCAAAGTCCTGCTGGTGCTATGCGTTAGCATGATGCTGCAGGGATCATTCGCCCTTGCCGAGCCGCTGTTGGCCATGGCTGGCCGACCCTATTTGAACTTTCTCAATAACATCGTTTGGCTGGCGGCTAATTTTGTGCTCAATATCGTTTTGATCCATGTTTACTCGTTGGGGACAGTGGGGGCGGCGGTGGGGGCTCTGCTGTCGACGCTGCTGGTTAACGGACTGCGCATGACGCAGATCTATCGCCAGTATGCCATCTGGCCTTTTGATGTCAAGCAACTCAAGCCGCTTGGCGCAGCGACCGCAGCGGCTTTAGGAGGAGCGTGGGTGCGCGGCTGGTTGTCTGAGCCGGTGCTGGCGGCACTGGCGGCACTGGCTGTATTCGCTGCGCTTTACTCGTTGGTGCTATGGATGCTGGGCCTTGAAGAGGAGGATCGAAAAATGGTCAGTAAGGGGTATCAATTTGTGGATAAAAAATTGTGGGACAAAGGGTAAGATAGAATATATGATTTTATTTTTAGGTTGTTTTTACGAGAAGAGAGCTTGATCTATGCGCGCTATTATTCTGGCAGCTGGAGCGGGAACGCGCCTGCAGCCCCTGACCGATAATCGTCCAAAATGCCTTGTAACCCTTGCCGGCAAACCGCTTTTAAACTACCAGATGGAAGCCCTGCATGCCGTTGGCGTCGACGATATAGTCCTGGTCGTCGGCTGTAAGGCAGAGCAGGTGCGGGCCCACTGTGGCCAGCGTGCCCGCTACATCGAAAACGCAGACTATTTGCAGACAAACAGCATCTATTCACTCTATTTGGCAGCCGAAGAACTGGACGACGATACCTTTCTTTTTAACTGCGATATCCTCTTCCAACCGCAGGTCCTCAAGCGCATGGTAGACGCCCCATATCCCAATGTCGTTGCCGCTGATGGGAGCGTTGAACGAATAGAAGGCGAAATGAACATATGCTGCGACGAAGCAGGTTGCGTAACCGCCATCAGCAAGCGCTTGGATCCGCGAGAGACCCAGGCTCAGAGCGTGCAGTTGGTGAAGTTCTCTGCTGCAGGGGCCCGAGCCGTGCGTCAGGAGGTGGTGCGCTTGGTTGAGGAAAACCACCGAGATGCTTATCCCACATCGGCTTACGGGCCGCTCATTGCCGAGCGTTCGCTCTTTGCCGTCGAGGTAGGCGATCTTGCTTGGGGTGAGGTCGATTCCCTAGGGGATCACCGGCGAGCCACCGAGCGCGTCGTGCCGCGGATGGGCTGATGGACGGGCCGGCGGTATGGATCGATGCAACGCGGCCGGCGTCTGCTCGCCAACTGTGGGGCATGCATCTGGTCGAGCGCCAGGTGCGCGAGATGGCTTTGCGCGGCTGCCGGAGCTTTCGCCTAGTCGTCACCGAGCAGACGCGGGCAGCGGTCGTCGAGATGCGCGCAGACCTACATCGGCTCTACGAGGTCGAAGTCGAAGCGTTAGAAGTAGCCGACGAAGCGGCCGTTTTTGCGCGTCTGGCGCGCGCCGAAGAGGCGCTGATCCTGCTGGCCGGCGATGCGGTATACGACGATCGCGTGCTGAGCCATGTGTTGGCCGGCGGTAGGGGGGGCGCCGTAGTGGACGGGCAGCGCGCGGCCCTCTTTCTCGCCGTTGAAGAGTGCGCTCAGCTGGCCGATGGTGTAGAGAATTGGTCCGAACTGTTGGCGTGGGCGGCGGCGCGCCTGTCCGTATGCACTGCGGCTGATCTGGATCCTTACGTGGCGTCCCTGCGCCTGCACATGCCCGCCTATATTTTCCTTTTGCAAGCCGATGCCGAACTGCGCACAGTCGACCATCTGATGTACAGGCGCACCTTTAAAGGGGCCATCGACGGGGTGGCGCGCTACGGCTACTATCACCTCGTGCGCTGGATCACCCGCCACCTGGCGCGCGGTCGCTCAACGCCGAACGTGTATACCGTGCTCTCGGTCCTGTGCGTTTGGGGCGCCAGCCCGCTCATCGCCAGCGGATGGGTGGGGGCAGGGCTGGCCACGGCGTGGTGGGGCGTTATTCTCGACTCGGTCGACGGCAAGTTGGCGCGTCTGCGCCTCCATCTCAGCGATGCGATGGGCACCTTTGAACACGTCGCTGCTATGCCGGGGCTCGGTCTGTGGTTTCTGGCTACGGGATGGCATTTGAGCAGTGGCCAACTCTTTGTTGCAGAACCGATTGCGCTGAGCACTTGGCTGATGCTGGCGCTGTTTCTGGCCGACAAGGCCTGCAGCGGGCTATTTAAGAAATGGGTTGGCAGAGAGCTTTTCGACTACCGTCCCATCGACGCGCGCTTTCACCTGGTAGCGGCGCGGCGCAATATCGCCCTGCTGCTGCTGACAATGGGTGCGCTAACCGACGCTCTATTGCCGTGTTGGTACGGTCTGGTGGGATGGATGGCGCTAACGCTGGTATTTCACCTGGTCCGCCTGGCCTGGGTGCTGCTCAGTTTGCGCTCGGGGGCGGTGGCAGACTCTTGATGTACGCTATGATGTCGCGGATTTGCGCGTCGCTCAGGCGATCGGCGCCAAAAAATGGGCTGAAGCGACCGCTCTTGTAGCTGTAGGCATTGGGATCAATCCCCGACAGAACGGCTCCGAGCCCGTCTCCCTCGCGAATGATACGCGCATAGTAGGCCGGTTCTCTGTCGCGCGGTATAGGGGCGGGGGCGATGCCGGCATTGGCGTTGGGATGGCAGCTATGGCAGGCCGCATAGAACAGCGATTTGCCGTTGAGGCGATTGCCGCCGTCAAAGCCGGCGTATTCTCCCGTCTGGTCCGCCGCCGGAGCAATGGCCAGCGGGGTATACAGGACGCGCTGGGAAATGGCTTTCAGATAGGCGCGCAGGTCGAGCTGCTGCTGGGCGGTTAACTTGTCCTTGTTGCGCATGTAGTGAAGCACGCAGACGACGGCGGCCTCGTCGATGGTGGCATAGGCATCGTCCGCTTCCGGATCCTTGCCCCACCAGGTCGTCCGATAGTAGCCGCTAAAGAGGCTGTGGCCCGCGCGGATCAGGCCGTCATCGTGCTTGCTTTCGTCGAAGTCGGCGTGGCAGTGTGCGCAGGAGAGGCCGTTGGTGCTGATTGTTGGCGAGTAGAACAGGCGTCGCCCGGCCTCGGACGTGCCCGTGATGGTCATTTGTGCAGGTGATGAGGCGGCGTATAAAAGCGCCACACAGGCGACGAGTCGGCGCGCGCGCGCGGCAAAACGGCACGATCTCTTAGGCAATGTTCGATGCACCTCCGGAAAAGACGTACTTTTTGTTAGTAAAGGAGATATCGACTTTCTGTCAAGCGGAAAAGCGGGTTCGATTTCTATGAATGGCCATGTGCACATCCGCGGTGCCGCCGAGCACAACCTGCGCTCTGTCGACCTGGACCTGCCCCACCGTCAGCTGGTTGCCATCAGTGGCGTATCTGGATCGGGTAAGACATCGCTGGTCTACGACGTCGTCTACGCCGAAGCGCGCAGGCGTTTCTTGGCAGCGCTGGAAGGCGGACACACCGCTAGCTGGCAGCGTCTGCGGCCCCCGCGGGTCGCGCGCTTGGATGGCTTGGCGCCTGCGTTGGCCCTGCAGCAAGGGGGAGGTCGTGCCCATCCGCGCTCCACGGTAGCTACGCTCGCTGGTCTGTACGACGGTGTGCGCCTGCTCTTTGCTCGTCTCGGACAGCCGCACTGCATGGCGTGCGGCGCCGCGGTGCAGGCCCATCGCTTCGAAGAAGTCTATGAAACAGCGCTGGGTTTTGCGGAGGGAACGCGGCTGCTGGTGCTGGCGCCCCTGCGCATAGAGGCGCACCGTGCAGGGAGCGATGTGATTGAAGAGGTCGACCGCTCTGGCTATCGCCGGCTGCGCCTGGACGGGGAGGAGCGCCTGCTCGAAGAAGTGGACGCGGCCGAGTTGCAGCCGGGCCAGCGCATGGAGATCGTCGTCGACCGCCTCGTCGTCAAACCGGAAGCGGTGCGCCGCTTGCGCGGGTCGCTGCAGGCGGCGCTCGAACTGTCAGCGGGGCAGGTTGTGCTGGCTAGGAAGGGAGTCGATGACGATCTGTTCTTTGCCGTTGAGCCGGCCTGTGCGGGGTGCGGAGCGGCGTTTGCCGCAATCGACCTGTCTCTGTTCTCGTTCAACAGTGCACAGGGGGCGTGCCCGACGTGCCGCGGATTGGGGCAGCAGGTTGGCATGAGTATGGAGCGCGTGCTGGGCGGTTTGACGCTATCGCTCGACGAGGCAGTCGGTCGCCTCTGGCACGATTTTGGCCACGGTGGTCTGCGCGAGAAGGTCGGCGCTTTTTGCCAGCGTCACGGAGTGGAGGAGGACGCGCCGGTGGGTGAATGGGACGGCGCGGTGGTACAGAGGCTGTGGGACGGGCATAGGGGGCGCGGCGCGTTTGTCGGACTGCGCCGAAGCCTCGAGCAGGTTGCCGCCCGCGCCAAGGGCGATGAACTCGCCTGGTTTGAAGAGCGCTTTAGCGATGTCGAGTGCGCTGCCTGCTGCGGGACGCGGCTGCGTCCGGAGGCGCTGGCGGTAGAGGTGGACGGACTGAATATCGGACAGCTCTGCGCGCTGCCGATCGGCGAGGCATTGCGCTTTGTCGAAGGGCTGCGCGTTGCCGACGAGCGCGCGCAGGTAGGTGCTGAGATCTCGCGCCATTTGCTCGGGCGCCTGCACGCGCTCGACGCGTTGGGCGTTGGCTATTTACAGCTAGATCGCAGCGCATCGTCGTTGTCCAACGGCGAGCAGCAGCGCCTGCGCTTGGGGGCGGCGCTGGAATCGGGTATGACGCAGATGCTCTACGTGCTGGACGAACCGAGCGCTGGGCTGCATGCCAGTGACGCCGAGCGTCTGATCGCCGCGTTGGAAGCGTTGCGCGATGCTGGCAATACCGTGCTCGTTATCGAACACGATCGCGCGCTCCTGGAGCGGGCAGACTGGCTGGTCGATATGGGGCCCGGAGCCGGCGAGCGCGGAGGGGAGGTCGTGGCCAGCGGTGCGCCGCGGGATGTGGCACAGGGAGCTTCGCTAACGGCGCGGCACCTGCGCGGCGCGCTTCGCCTCGATGCGGCTGTAGAACGACCGCTGGCACCGCGGGGTTGGCTGCGCCTGTACGGAGTTCGCGGTCATAACCTAGCCATCGATGAGGCGGCGTTTCCGCTGGGCAATTTAGTAGGAGTGAGCGGGCTGTCTGGCTCGGGTAAGAGTTCGTTGGTCGACGAGACGCTCTACCCGCTGCTGGCCGCCCAACTGCACGCCAGCCGCCGCCGGCCGCTGGCCTACGATCGCTGCGAGGGGGCGGACGCTATCGAGCGCATTATCGCCATCGATCAGAACCCCATTGGGCGAACGCCGCGTTCGAACGCGGCGACCTATACCGGTCTATTTGCTCCCATACGGCGGCTCTTTGCCGAACTGCCCGTTGCCCGCATGCGCGCCTATGGGGCAGCGCACTTTAGCTTCAATGCATCGCAGGGGGCCTGCGATAGCTGCGGCGGCAGCGGCGTGCACGCACTGGGCGAGAGCCTATGGGGTGCCTTGGAAAGCGCATGCGGCACCTGCGATGGACGGCGCTACCGCGGCGAAGTATTGGATGTGCGCTTTCGCGAGCGCCATATTGCCGACGTATTGGAAATGAGCGTTGAAGAAGCGCATGCATTTTTCGAGGCCGTTCCCGAAGTGGCTCGTCGACTGGCCGTGCTCTGCGATGTTGGTTTGGGCTACCTGCGCTTGGGACAGGCGGCACCGAGCTTTTCCGGCGGTGAGGCGCAGCGCGTAAAGTTGGCCGCCGAATTGGGGCGTTCGCGCCAGGGGGGCACGCTCTACATCCTGGACGAGCCAACGACGGGATTGCACTTAGAAGACGTGCGCCTGCTGATGAGGTTGCTGCAGCGGCTGGTAGACGAGGGCAATAGCGTCCTTGTCGTCGAACACCACGTCGAACTGCTGGCTGCTGTCGACTGGTTGATCGACCTAGGGCCCGGGGCCGGTGACGATGGAGGGCGCATCGTGGCGGAAGGTGCCCCGCGCGCCGTCGCCGATGTGGAAGCCTCGCTGACGGGACGCTACCTGCGCGCCCATTTTGCCGAGGTGGACTAATGCCCCGACTGCTGCTGACTGGAATGAGTGGTTTTCTCGGGTGGAATGTAGCGCGTTTAGCACCGTCGGCATGGGAGATCGTCGGCACGGTGCGGACGCGCCCGATCGAATTGGCCAGCGCTTCGAGCGAGCGAGTTGATCTGACCGATACCGCCGGCCTGGAGGCGCTGTTTGCCCGCCTGTCTCCCGACGCGGTGCTGCACGCCGCTGCGCGCACCGACCCCAACTACTGTCAGGTCCACCGCGATGAGGCATGGCGCCAGAATGTGGACGTTTGTGCGGCGCTGGCCGCGCTGTGTGCCGGACGCGGCATCCCGCTGGTATACACCTCGACCGATCTCGTTTTCGGCGGCGGCCAGGCCCCCTACGGGGAGGACGATGAGCCGGTGCCCGTCAACGTCTACGGTGCGTCAAAGGCGGCCGGCGAACAGGCCGTGCGCAGTGCCTATTCGGATGCCTGCATTTGCCGCATGCCTCTGATGTTTGGGCCCGCTCATGCAACTGCCGGCAGCTTTGTGCAGCCCATGTTAAAAGCGGCCCGCGAGGGCGATCGACTCAGCCTGTTCACCGACGAATACCGCACGCCGGCTTCGGCGCGCGCCGCCGTGCAGGGGCTCTTTCTGGCCCTGGAGAACGGTCGTGGCCTGACTTTGCACTTAGGCGGGGCCGAACGCATCTCGCGCTGCGACTTTGGTTATCTATTGCTGGAGGCCTTCGCGCTGCCGTCCGAGGTTATTCGGCCGTGCCTGCAGGCCGATGTGCCGATGGCTGCTCCGCGAGCAAAGGACGTCTCGCTGGACTGCCTGAGGGCACGTCGCCTCGGCTTTGCGCCATGGCCGCTGGCCGAGGAGCTGAAGTGGCTCAAAACGGAGTTAACCCAACGGGGAGATGAATGATAAATGGAGTGGGATTCCATACGGGAAGCAATGCGCACGCGGGGGATCGACGCCTGGCTGCTGTACGACTTTCGCGGTTCGAACCCCGTATTCTGGCAGACGGTCGGCCAGCGCCGCCAGACGACGCGCCGCGTCTTTCTTTGCGTGCCGTGTGAAGGGGCGGTGCAGGCATTGGGTTCGTCCGTCGAGCCGGCGGCGCTAGAGGGGTTGGGCTTTGCCGTCGAGCACTACGCCAGCCGCCAGCAGCTAGCGACCCAGCTGGAGGCGTTTCTGCGCGGAAAGCGGCGCGTGGCAATGGAATACTATCCCGGTGGCGAGCTGCCCGGACTGTCTTGGGTCGATGGGGGCACGCTCGATTTGGTGCGCTCCTACGGCGTGGAAGTCGTGCCCTCAGCTGATCTGTGCCAGGTGGCCTTGGCAACCTGGAGCAGCGCGGCTCTGCAGGCGCACGAGGACGCCTGTCGGCAGGTGGCCGACGTGAAAGACGAGGCCTTTGAGCACATTCGCTATGGACTGGAAAATCACACTGCGATGACCGAGTATCAGGTGCAGCAGTTTATCGCATCTGCGCTGCAGGAGCGCGGTCTGGAAATCGATCACCCGCCCATCGTCGCGGTCAATGCGCACAGCGGCGATCCGCACTACGCGCCGCAGGAGGGCGATTTTGCGCCGATCAAGCACGGCGATTGGATTCTTATCGATCTGTGGGCGCGCCATCCGGGTGAGGCGCATCCCTTTGCCGATATGACGTGGGTGGCCTATGCTGGCGCGCGCGTGCCCGACGAACACCAGCGCGTCTTTGACGTCGTCCGCGCGGCGCGGGACTGCGTCGTGGAGCGAGCGCAGGCGGCCTGGCGTAGCGGCGAGGTCGTGCAGGGCTGGGCGCTCGACCGCGTCGCCCGCGACCTTATTGAGGAGGCTGGATACGGCGCACGCTTTGTGCACCGAACGGGTCACAGCCTCGGTCCCGGTCCGACGATTCACGCACTGGGTGCCAACCTGGATGATTTGGAGACGCGCGATGCGCGCGAAATCCTACCGGGAACGGGCTTTTCCGTCGAGCCGGGGATCTATCTGCCCGAATTTGGCGTGCGCCTGGAAATTGACGTCTACGTAGATCCAGACAGTGGTCCCCGCGTAACGACGCCGGTGCAACATGCGCCCGTCCTGCTGGCCTGAGGGCGTTGCAAGCCGTGCGTTAGCCCTTAGTTTATTACCCACACCACGTGCAAGCCATTGGGAGATGCTATGAGCCGCGCCTTTTACGTTTCCACCCCCATTTACTACGTCAACGCCGAACCGCATATCGGCCACGCCTACACCACGGTCGTAGGCGATTTTCTCAAGCGCTTTAACGCGCTGGATGGAGTGGAAGCCTACTATCTGACCGGCACCGACGAACACGGCGAAAAGATCTTTCAAGCCGCGCGCGCAGCCGGAACCGATGCACAGAGCTTTTGCGACCGGATCAGCCAGCGCTTCCGCGAGGCATGGGCAGCACTCGACGTGGCCAACGACGACTTTATCCGCACTACAGAAGCGCGCCATAAAGAGGTCGTATGCGCCATCTTACAGCACGTCTACGACGCGGGAGATATTTATTACGACGAGTACGAAGGCCTCTACTGCGTCGGCTGCGAGCGCTTTATGACCGACAAGGAGCTGGTCGATGGGATGTGCTCGGACCACCGGCGTCCTCCGGAGAAGCGCCGCGAAGGCAACTACTTTTTCCGCATGGAAAACTACCGCGGGTGGCTGCGCGAGCACATCGAGTCCCATCCCGACTTTATCCGCCCTGAAGGGTACCGCAACGAAGTGCTGAGTATGCTGTCCGAATCCATTGGCGACCTGTCCATATCGCGTCCCAAAGAGCGCGTGCCCTGGGGGATTGAGCTGCCGTGGGACGCAGCGCACGTGACCTACGTGTGGTTTGATGCACTGATTAACTACGTATCGGCTATTGGGGTGCCCAACGGCGAAAAGTTCAAGCGCTATTGGCCGGTGGCTCAGCACCTGATTGGTAAGGATATTCTCAAAGCGCACGCCGTGTTTTGGCCGACCATGCTCAAGGCGGCGGGTATTCCAGTCTATCAGCATCTCAACGTCGGGGGCTTCTTGATGGGGCCGGATGGGCAGAAGATGAGCAAGAGCCTAGGCAATGTCGTTGACCCCTTTGAACTGGCAGAGCGCTACGGGGCCGATGCGCTGCGCTACTACCTGCTAAAAGACACGGTCTACGGGCAGGACAGCGCGGTCGGTGAGGCGATGCTCGTCGAGCGCTACAACGCTGACTTGGCCAACGATCTGGGCAATTTGCTGTCCCGGGCTCGGGCGCTGCTCGGGCGCCATCTGGGCGGTGTGCTGCCTGCTCCAGAGCAGGGAGAACGCGATCGCGAGGTCATTGCCGAGGGCGAGGCGCTGCTTGAAAAGGTGCGTCCACTGGTCGGGCAGCTGCGCTTTTTTGAGGCGCTCGAGCAGGTCATGCGCTTTGTGCGCTTGCTCAACCGCTACTTTAACGACGAAGAACCGTGGAAATTGGCGAAGAACCCCGAGCAAACGGCCCGATTGGGCACGGTGCTCTACAATATCGTCGAAGGTTTGCGCATCGCTTCGGTGCTGCTAGAGCCGGCCATGCCCGGCAAGGCGCGCCAGGTGCGCCGCGATTTAGGCCTGGGCGACTTTACCTTTGCCGAGGTGGGTACCTGGGGAGGGGCTGAGGTCGGCGCAAAGATGCCGGACAAGGCGGACATTCTCTTTCCCAAACAGGAGTTGGACAAGAGCGACGATTCCGCTGCAGCGCCGGCAACACCGGGTGGGAAAAAAGAGACGACGTCGAAACCCGTTTCAAGCGAGGAAAACGCGCAGATAGATATAGGCGAGTTCGCGCGCGTCGAACTGCGCGTCGCGCGGGTAGTTGAAGCGGAAAAGGTTGCAAAGGCGGATAAACTGCTCAAACTGCGCTTGGACCTGGGTGCCGAGGAGCGCACAGTCGTCAGCGGTATAGCCCAGTGGTATCGGCCGGAAGATCTAGCGGAGAAGCGCGTCGTGTTGGTGGCGAATCTCAAGCCGGCCAAGCTGCGTGGAATCGTTTCGCAGGGCATGATCCTGGCCGCCGATGACGGACAGGGCAATCTAGTGCTGGTCGAACCGGGCGGAGATATCGCCGTGGGTGCGCTGGTGCGGTAGTAGACGGCGCCGAAAGTGCTTGGGCGGCGCGGCGCTGTGCGCGCCGTGTCGCCTATTTTTTTGTCCCGCTCTCTCCGGATTTCATACGGGCTATTTGTCGGCGCGTTAGCTGGTATAATTCGTCTATTTTTGTTCGGCTGCGCTGCATTTTCTTGCGCTCTTTAGCGTCTATCTGGCCCTGCTCCAGCAGGGTGGAAAATGCCTCGATCAGCGGGGCAATATCCTCGCGGTCAGGCGCGGCTGTGTGCGCCATGGCGTAGGCGCCCATAAGCGCGGACTCGCTAACGGGCGCGGTGGGTAGCCGTTCGCCGGGGGAAACGGCTTCGCCCAGTGCGCCCAGCAGCCGCTCGCGCTTTCCTTCGGCCCCGCGGCGCGGGTCAAAGCGCATTAGCTGATGGAGCTCTTCGCGCACGATTTCCATTTCGCGTCCGTCAAAACCCAATGTGCTGGCAAAGTAGTTGAGCAACGCAACCAATTCCGTCATGTAGGTCCACTGGTCGTCCAGACGCTGGCGGTAGGCTTGGGAAATGTGGCGTGCGGCCCCGTCGCCCAGATGTAAACTCTGACACACTTTGTTGAAGCGCCGCCGTTCGCCGTCGCCGATGACGCCCTGCTCCTGGTAGACGAGGGGGAAAATATAGCGGGCAATTTCGCGGCGTGCGTCGACGGTCAGATAGCGGTTGGCCAAGTGCTGGGCCTGCTGCGGACTCGTTGCCAGCAGGGGGGCGATCTCGTCCTCATCGATGTCCTGTGCCCTGAGAAAACGGCGCAGCACTTTCTCGTCGCTTCCCTCCATATCTGCACGTCCAGCCAGCATTTTGCTGAAGCCGATGATGGCGCGGAGTCGATGCCTTTGCTGGCGCCCCTTGGCCAGGTGGAGCACGCTGTATATGGCTCCTCCCGCAGCGGTTAGGCCGGCGGCACCGCCGGCTAGGGGAATCCAGAAGGGCAGCGATATCCAGCCTATGGCATAGCCCACGCTGCTCCACAGCCCCAGCGAAGAGGTCCACAGGGAAACGGCGGCCCACGCGCCGCCGGCAACGCCGGCGCTCCCCAGCAGTCCGCTGATGAGCGAGGCTTGATTGCGCGCAAATGCGCTGACAATCTTGTCGAGTGCCTTGCCCTCGTTGGCTTCGGAGAACAGCTGCGAGACAAACTGGACGGCGAGCGATTGAAAGGCTTCTTTGCCTCGGTCGGCCAGCGTGCGCGGGGGGGGGGTTGCAACTTTTTTCATAGGGCCTCCATGCGCAAGTGCAACGCGCGATGGCATAACATATCCACCTGCGATCTATGGGGCAACTCGTGCTTGAGGGGAAAATGCGGGGAGGATATATTCAAGCGCGCACCGGTCAATGACGAGCGGTGCACAAGCGAAATAGGGGTAGGAGAATGGCACCTATACGGATGGGGTTTATCGGCTGCGGCGGCAACGCGCGCGGCCATATAGGACGCGTGCTGGACATGGGTGAATGCGAGGTAGTCGCTCTCTGCGACAGCAGCGCGGCGAGTTTGCAGGCGGCGCGCGAGCGCTACGAGGGCGTAGCGGGATTGCCCGGATTTGACGACTACCAGAAAATGCTCGACGAAGTCGAGATGGACGCGGTGCAGATCTCGACTCCGCACACCCTGCACTTTGATCAGATCATGGCCGCGCTCGACAAGGGAGTGCATGTGCTGTGCGAAAAACCCATGGTGTGCACCGTCGACCACGCCCACCAGGTGCTGGCCAAAGTGGAGGAAAGTGGCAAGGTGCTGATGGTATCCTACCAGCGCCATTTAGGAGCCCAGTACCGCTACGTTCGCAACCAGATCATGGCCGGCGAATTGGGAGAAATTCAGTTTGTTTCGGCGCTGCAGGACCAGGCCTGGTATCGCGGTACGATGGGGCTTTGGCGCCAGCAGCTAGCCCTGTCGGGCGGTGGACAGCTCAACGACTCGGGCAGCCATTTGCTCGATATTGTGCTGTGGATGACGGGCCTGGAAGTCGAACAGGTCCAGGCCTATATGGAGAACTTTGAGTCGGAAGTCGATATCAACTCGGCGCTCAGCCTGCGCTTTCGCAATGGCGCCTTGGGCAATATTTCCGTGGTGGGCAATTCGCCGACCGGCGGCATGTGGGAAGATATCACGATTTGGGGAACTAAAGCGGTCGTCTACATGCGCAAGGGCGAAGTCTTCTACAAGACGCAAAATGGCAATGACGTCTACGAAGTGTCCAATCTGCCCGGCGGCACAACGCCGGACCGCAACTTTGTCGACGCCATATTGGGACGCGACGAAGTGCAGGTGCCCCCAGAGTGCGGTCTGCGCGTTATCGAGTTGACGGAAGCCGCTTGGGAGTCGGCCAAAACGGGTGCGCCGGTCGCAGTGAAAGTTCGCTGAGTTCAAGATCGTGCTCGCCTACAGCGCGCGCTGGGTTGCGCTCGCGGCAGTTGGCAGCACGCGCTCGGTGCAGATCGCCCAGCAGGCGCGACCTAATCGAACCTGGATAGCCGGCGTGGCAGAGGCTGCCGCCGACGGGCACCGCATCCCCGCCGTTGGAAGGGCCCATCTCGCCCGTAGTGCGCGCGAAAAGCGAGCGGTTCCCATCCGACGTAAAACCAATACATGCGCCGGCAAATAGTTGCAAAAAGCATCAAAATAAAATCACATAAGTATCTATTTATAAGTAGTTTATGTAAAAATAAAATTTTCTAATTGACCCCATTCGCACATCCTTGTATATTCAGGTCAAGTCGGGTTCGGGGGGTAAAACTTCCGTTACCGCTACGCTGAAGCCCAAGGCTAAGCGAATGGGCTGTACCCGGCTTTGTGAATTGGCATAAACGTCGCGCAGGGTTGGTGCAAAATGATGCGTTATGCGCGCAAAAGGAAAGGAGGTGGTCCATTGAGTAGTACAAGTACCGCAGGGAGGTTGATCACCTGATCAACTCCGGGTGTTTGACCACCTGGCCGGAGACATCCTGTCCTTAGGGATAGCAGTCTCTGGGAGTACTGCCGAGCGCATCCATTGGGTGCGCTCGGTTTTTTTATGGACGCTGCCAGCAGTTGCTGGCGCGTTTTTTTTTTGCAATATTGTGCGCAATTTGAGCGGAGGCGCATATGAAACGCGTGGCCAAAGCCCAGGGAAAGGGCAACATATTCATAGAAGAGGTCGACACGCCGGCGGTCGGGCCGACGGAGGTGCTGGTGCGCGCAGAGCGCTCGCTTATCAGTCGAGGATCGGAAATTTGGAGGCGCTATGACCGCGACGAGGCTATCGATCCGCGGATGATGGGGTATTCGCTTGCCGGGCGCGTTGTCGATGTCGGCGCGGAGGTAGAGGAATTCGCCGTAGGTGATCGCGTGGCCGCCCTGGCGCCGCATGCCGAATACGTGGCGATGGAAGTCGTTGCGCCGCTCCACCGTCCCTCGGTCGTGCCCATCGGCGATGCGGTGTCGAGTGATTCGGCTACGTTTTGGCCGTTGGCTACGAGTTCGGTGCTGTGGGTGGAGCAGACCGCTGCTGGCGCGGAAAGCACCGTGGTTGTGCAGGGGCAGGGGCTGGTGGGCAGCGGCTGTATGCAGGTGGCCAAGGCGCAGGGGGTCGGATGTGCAATTGCCGTGGATGCCCTCGATAAGCGCTGTCGCCTCGCCGCTGAACTGGGCGCCGATCACGTCGTCGATGCGTCGACCGATGATGCCGTGGCGAGGGTCAGGGAATGGACGGGTGGTGCGGGCGCCGATGTCGTCGTAGAAGCCGTTGGTGGGCGCGCAGGCGCTGCGGCCTTTACGCAGGCGCAGGATATGGTGCGGCGCGGCGGGCTCATCCAAGTGCTAGGTCTGTATGAGAACGAGCCGCTGCCGCTAGATTCGGGCAAGATTCAGGGCGTGCGCTTGGTGGGCGGTTACCTCGATGCCGGGGTGCGGCCAGCCGGTTCGCAGCGCGCGCTCGAACTGCTTTCGTCGGGGGCGATTCAAGTGGAAAAAATGATAAGTCACCGCTTTGCCTTTGCCGAGGCCAAAACGGCGTTTGATTTGCTATACAACGAGTTGGACAAGACCATGGCCGTCGTCCTGGTATGGGATGAGGCATAAATAGGGAGTCTGAGTATGGGCAGGGAAATTCGCAGGCTGTTTCGCGCGCCGTACGGCGTGCCCAACGCGCTACAGGCCGTCGGCCAGCAGCTTTGGGTGGCCGACCAGATCACCGATCGCCTGGCGTTGATCGAAATCGCCGAGCCGTCTGAATACGGCGTGACGCGCTTGGTGCGTGACTTGCCCAGCGAGTCGTCCAATACCAGCGGTATGGCCTGCGGGGGCGGCTCGCTGTGGCTGGCGGCCAACTGCCAGGCCACGCTGTGGCGGCCGGAGCGGCCCAGCGATGCGGAGCAGGGGCAGGGAGACATACTGGAAATCGATCCGGATACGGGTGCTACGCGCAACCGCTGGCCGGTGCCGGGCGGCGGCGGCGTGCACGGTATGGAGTACGATCCTTTTGAGGAGGGCCATGTGTGGATTACTACCCTTAAATCGCAAACGCTGAGCAAGGTGCGCGTGGCCGACTGGTCGGTGCAGCACGTCATTGCGCTGCCCTATGGGCGTGCGCACGGTGTGGTGCGCGTTGAGGATGGGGTCTGGGTTGTGCATACGGCCGATCGAGTGATTGTGAAACTCGACGTTGATAGCGGTGCCGAACTCGATCGAATAGAGGTGCCGTCGAGCGATCCCGAGCCGCACGGCCTATCGGCTTTTGGCGGAGATCTGATCTACTGCGATGCCACCTCTGGGTGGATTGCACACATCGTTATATGAGGTGGGAATGAAGCGCATTATGACCTCGAGCTGGAGCGTGCACCGCACGCTGGGGCAGGTGATGTACGACTGGTCCGATATGAATTCGCCACCCGTGCGCGCACGCGAGCAAGAAGCGGGGGGGATGGAACTATTGGACCTGCCGCGGAACCTGGCCGAGCGCGATATTGGCATGTTGGAAATATGCCACTTTCACCTGCCGCGTGTTGACGAGGGATACCTAGGCGAACTGCGCGCCGAACTCGACGCCTGCGGCATTGATCTTTACAGCGTGCTGATCGACGCGGGCGATGTGGCGCATCCCGACCCGCAGCAGCGCCAGCTAGAAGTTGACTGGGTGCGCGTCTGGCTGGAACGGGCCGCCCAGCTAGGAGCGCACTGCGCGCGCGTGATTGCGGGTGATGCATCGCCGATCGACAATGGCCCTATAGAAGACGACGCGGCCGTTTGCGCCAGCGCCGACAGCTTGCGTGCGCTGGCGCGCTGCGGTCGCGATTTGGGGGTGGGGGTCTCGACGGAAAATTTCCGTCCGCTGGGTTGTCACGTTGGCGCACTCGGGGCCATTCTCGACCGGTGTGAGGGCGAAGTCGGTTTGTGCGCCGACTTTGGCAATTTTAAAAGGCCGGAAAAATACGCTGCGTTGACTGCCATTTTGCCCCGTGCCACGTCGGTGCATGCC
>JAYPJE010000004.1:0-34670 GCA_038128265.1 Gemmatimonadota bacterium | reverse complement strand
GAAGAGGGCCGTATGGATCGCGCCGATTTTTCTCGCTGCCTGGATCTGACGCAGGCTGCGGGTTTTGCCGGCCCCTACTCGCTGATTTTTTCCAGCCCCGGCGACGAGTGGCAGGGCTTGGCCGACACGCGCGCAGTGGTCGATACCTATCTGAACTAAGGGGGTGTGCATGTCAGAGAGTGCAATGCCAGGTGTAGTCCTTATCGGCGATTCTATTCGCATGGGCTACCAGCAGACCGTGGTCGAAGCGTTAGAAGGCGAAGCCGAGGTCTGGAGCCCGCAGGCAAACGGCGGCGATAGCCGCAACGTGCTGGCTCACCTGGACGAATGGGCGTTCCAGCGGAATCCGCGCGTCGTGCACGTTAACTGCGGACTGCACGACCTAAAAAAAGACTTTGCGACGGGTGCGCCCCAGGTGCCCCTAGATGCGTATGCGGACAATGTGCTACAGATCCTTACGCGTCTATTGGCAATGGAAGGGACGTGCGTGCTGTGGGCATCGACGACGCCTGTAGATGAGGAATTGCACCATGCGAAAAAGGGCTTCGATCGCTTTGAAGCCGATGTCGAGGCGTATAACGCGCGCGCGGCGGCACACTGCCGGGCGCTGGGAGTAGAAATCGACGACTTATTCGATGTCGTTCAGCGGGCGGACAAGCGCGCCATCCTCCGCGAAGACGGCGTGCACTTTAGCGACGAGGGCAGTCGCATCTTGGGCGGTGCCGTGGCCTACTGTATTCGCAGGCATCTGGTAGGCTAGACGATGGATTCCGTGGAAGAACGCGCAGCCCGCGCTGCTGCAATCGCTGCCGCTGGGAGTTTAGAACGGGCACTTGCCAGCGGTGCCTTACCGCAGCGGATAGATCTCACCGTATCAGAAGCGCTGGTATTGGGGCTGTTGCGCCAGGGCGTGACGCGCTTCCTGTGCGTACTGGGACACGGCTCGACCGAAGTCGGCGAGGTGTTGCGCATATACGCCGATGCCGGCCTTCTACGGGTCTGCGGCGTGCGCAGCGAAATTGAAGCTTCGCACGCGGCGGTGGCGCTGCGCTGGGTAACGGGCGAGAAGGCGGCCGTCGTCACTTCGATTGGCCCCGGTGCGCTGCAGGCGCTGGCGGCCTCTCTTGTGCCCCGTTCGAACGGGCTGGGCGTTTGGTATTTGCTCGGCGACGAGACCAGCGAAGACGAGGGCCCCAATATGCAGCAGATCCCCAGCGGCGGGCAGGGCGCCTATCTGAACCTCTTTGCTACGGCGGGTCCGGCCTACGCACTGCACACCCCGCAGGCGCTGCCCACGGCACTGCGCCGCGGACTCAACGCCGTCGATCACCCGCACCGCGCCAGTCCCTTTTTTCTCCTGCTGCCGCTCAATACGCAACCGGCTGAGATGGTCGCCTTCAATATGCGGGAGCTACCGCAGGGTGCCCCGCCGCCGTTAGGCGCAGCAGCTGACGGGGGGCGCTACGCGCGCGCGGCCCGCGCGCTGATATCTGCGCGCCGCGTCGTCGTTAAAGTGGGCGGTGGCGCGCGTGGCTGCGCCGAGGCACTGCCTACGTTGCTCGATTTGGCCGATGCGGTGGCCGTCACCAGTCCGCTCGTCTCCGGCGTCCTGCCCTACGGGCACCCGCGCAATATGACGGTGGGGGGATCCAAGGGGTCGATTAGCGGCAACTATGCGATGGAGCAGGCTGATGTGCTGGTGGCCATCGGTTCGCGCTCTGTCTGTCAGGCCGACTGCTCGCGCACCGGTTACCCGAAGGTGCAACAGGTTATCAATATCAACGCCGACCTCGAAGCGGCAACCCACTACGGGAACACGCTTGCGCTAGTGGGCGACGCGGCTTCGACGATAGAAATGCTCAACGCGGCGCTGCGGGCGGAAGGAGCCCAACGAGGACAAGAGCCTTCGGCTTGGCTGCAGGGATGTGGGCAAAAGAAGGCCGAGTGGGACGCCTTCAAAGGCGCGCGCTACCGCGCACCGGTGCTGCACGACGAGACGTGGGGAAGGGAGGTGCTAACGCAGCCAGCGGCCATTCACATCGCCAGCACGTGGGCGCGGGAGGTCGGTGCGGTCGCTTTTTTCGACGCCGGCGACGTGCAGGCCAACGGTTTCCAGGTTGTAGAGGACGAGCGCCTTGGCCAGACATTCACGGAGACGGGAGCCAGCTATATGGGTTTTGCCGCATCGGCCCTGCTGGCTACGGGGCTGGCTGATGCACCTTTTTACGGGTTGGCTTTCAGCGGTGATGGGTCGTTTACCATGAATCCACAGATCCTCATAGACGGGGTCGAACACGGAGCGCGCGGCTGCATTCTACTCCTGGACAATCGGCGCATGGGAGCGATATCCGCGTTGCAAACGGCGCAGTATGGAGCCGACTTCGCCACCCGAGACGGTGTCGCGATCGACTATGTGGGCTGGGCTCATTCCATCGACGGTGTGCAAGGACTATCGGGTGGCTACGCGCCGGAAGACCTGTTATCCGCGCTGGCTAAGGCGCACGCCTACGATGGACTTTCCCTCATACATGTTCCCGTCTACTACGGCGATAATGCACTCGGTGGGCTCGGCGCGTTTGGGCGCTGGAATGTCGGCAATTGGGTCGCATCGACACAGGCGCTGCGCCACGAGATCGGTCTGTAGATGGGTGCCCTACGCGTAGGTATGGTGGGCTTGGGTCTGGTCTCGACGGCGCATTGGAAGGGCTATGCCAGCCATCCGCAGGCCGAGGTAGTGGCTGTGTGCGATCGCGATGGCCAGCGTGCCGCCCGCTTTGCCGAGCAGTTTTCTGTAGATCGGGTGTACGTCGACTACGCTGAAATGCTCGCCTCGGCCCAGCTCGATGTGGTCGATATTGCCACGCCGACCTTTTTGCACGCGCCGATGGCACGCGGAGCGATTGAAGCCGGAGCCCATGTCCACTGCGAGAAGCCCTTTTGTCGCAGCGTTGGTGAGGGGCTTGCCTTGCAGCGGGCGGCGCGCGCGCGCGGAGTGCAGCTTCTTGTCGGTGAAACGTATGTGTTTATCAGCGCCCATCAAAAGGCCCATCAGCTGATCGCAGAGGGTGCTATTGGCTCCCCGCGGCAAATTCGCCAGCGCCACGGCGACTGGATCGAGCGCGTCCAGCCGCGCATCGATACGGGACCTTCCGATCGCACGTGGCGCATTGATGGGCGTGCCTCGGGTGGCGGCAACCACCCGTGGATCTTCGATCACGCCGTGCACTTTTTTGCCACGGCCGAATATTTTGCGCTCGGTGACCCCATTGAAGAAATCTATGCGGTGCGGGCAGAGGGTCGTCGGAACGGCGATGGGCATGCCGGCGCGCGTCACGATCCCTATGCGCGCGGCGGTGTCGACATACCCATCATAACCTGGAAACACGCCAGTGGTCGCTGTCAGGGCGTGTGGATGCGCTCGGAGCGACTCAACGGCCAGTACGATTACCGCCGCGGTTTTTCCACGACGATAAGCGGCGAGAAGGGCATGATCGAAGTGCTAGGCGAAGGCGGACACAATTTGCTATGGGGCGGGGAGCAGACCCACTTACTGCTGCATCGATCCGGGCGCACCAGCGAGACGTTTCGCTTTGACGAAGGGGGCGATGATGTGTGGGATTCCGATATCGCCTACTATAGTCACGGGCACGTCGCGCAGATCCACCATCTGGTCGACGCGATCTTGGGTGGGACCGAGGTGCGTTACGGCGCGGCCGAAGGCACCGGAGCGCTGCGCTGCACGCTGGCGGCTATACGCTCGGCCGAAGCGGGTCTGCCGGTGCGCGTTAATGACATAGAAGACGACTATACGGCGTATGATGAGTGAGGGAGTATCGATCCGATGAAAATTGCCATGCTGCACGGCCCGCGCGATTTGCGTATTGAAGAGCATCCTCTCGACGCATCCAATTTAGAGGACGATCAGCTCTGGGTTGAAACGCTGGTGACGGGGTTTAAGATCGGCACCGATCGCGGCAACTACGAGGGGGCCGAGCCCGTGCCCGGAGCACCCGACTATCCGCGCTGGGTAGGCGATAGCAACTTGGGGGTGGTGCGTAAGGTCGGCGCGGCGGTGAGTCGCTTTGCGGTGGGTGACCGCGTAGTTTCACGCTACCCGCACCAGTCCGAATACGTGGCGCGCGAGGGCGAGTCCATCGTTCGCGTCCCCGAAGGCGTTGATGGGGAGGACGCCGTGTTTGCCCACCTCTACGCGCTGAGCGCGCTGTGCTATCAAAAGGCTCACTTCGTGCCAGGAGAGCGCGTGGCCGTTGTCGGATTGGGCGTGCTGGGAATGGGCGCCGTGGCGCTGGGGCCGCTCTTTGGTGCGCGTGTCGTAGCGCTAGGTAATAGCCCACTGCGCCTGGAGATGGCGCGGCGCATGGGGGCGCACGAGGTGATGCTGTCCGATGATGCGGCCTTAACGGATAAACTCCAGCAGTGGACGCGGGGTGCAGGTATTGACTTGGTTATTCTAACCGCCAATCCGTGGCCGGCCTATCGCACGGCCGTCGACGTCGTGCGCCAAGATGGGCGCGTATCCATTGTCGCTCTGCCGGGTCGCGGCGAGGCCCCACTCGACTGCAATCCGCTCGATATGCGTTGGTTTTACGCCAAGGGCATTTCGCTGATAGCCGTCAGCGGAAAGGCCGGCGATCTCTACCCGGGTTCGGATGCGCGCTTGGGCGCCGATGCGCTCTGTGCGCAGATGCTTGACCTGATGGCCGATGGAAAGCTTAAACCCAGCCAACTGGTGAGCCACCGCATGCCCTATGTCGATATGGTCGAAGCCTATGAGATGGCCTACCGCCGCGAAAAAAATATGCTCAATGTCGTATTTAACTGGCAGACATAATATCCAACTATTCGCGCCGCGTGGCGCGTAACAAATTCTAACGAGGAGCACGGAGTATGAGCGCGCAGCTTTTGCCGACGACCAATGGCGATGGACTGGCCGTTGTGCCGATGAGCGATGCACAGAAGTACCTCTTTGACGTCAAGGGGTGGATCGCCTTGCCCAATTTATTGAGCGACGAGCAGCTCGAAGCCGTGCGCGCGCACCAAATGAAGTTTCTCTATGAGCGCGATGCGCTGCCGCCTGACGAACGGGACAATCACGGCGGGCCGTCGCAGATTCTGCTCGACCACCCGATTGTCGTGGGCGTGCTCAACGAAATTCTCTCCCATCAGGCGCTGGCCACAGAGGAGTGTTACGGCTTTCGCTACGATCATACCTATACGAGCCATCGCAAGGCCGGTAATGATAATTTTGGCCCGCACGGGGGCGGGGGCTATTTCAACTTCAGAGGCAATTCGCATATCTACCAAATGCAGCCCGGGCGCATTCACTCCGGATTGACGCGCGTAGTATGGGAACTCAATGAGGTGGGCGAGGGAGACGGCGGCACCCTCTTTCTGTCGGGCAGCCACAAGGCGGCGTTCCCGCGTCCGGAAGAGTGGAGCAGCCGCGATAGTCCGCTGTGGGAAACCTATGCCTGTCCGGCTGGTTCGGCCGTTATTTTCACCGAGGCGCTGTGCCACACGGGTCAGCGCTGGTCCAACGAAGAGCGCGACCGCCTGAGCTTGTTCACCTGCTACGATACCGTTAACTCAAAATGGGGCAAAGGGCATCCGCCGGCCGAGGTCATTGCGGCGCTGCCGGCCAAGCGGCAAACGCTCTTCCGCGGTGCCTGGCACGGTATGGGCGAGGAGCCGGGGGTGAATCGCTACTACGACGAAGAAAACACCGTGGTATAATCTCGCGCCGTCGGTCGCGCACGGAGGCAATGTGCTCTAGTCGACGTCGAGCACGTAGCGCGCCAGCGGCGAGAGGCGAGCCGCCGTATCGGGGCGCAGATAGTGGCGCTGATCGGTCTGCTGCTTGTGTTCGCGCGCGATAAAGGCGCAGTGCAGCGTGCGGCGAGTGGCGCCGCTGCGGTTGATATACGAACTGTGCCAGACGCTGCCATTAAAAACGGCCACGCTACCGGCCTTGCCCAGCAGGTGGATCTGTTCGGGGTGGTCGGCGCTTTGGTCCTCTACGTAGTCGCGAATGCGTCCGGCTTTTAGATGGCTGCCGGGTACCAGGCGCGTTGCCCCGTTTTCCGCTGTGAAATCGTCGAGCATCCACATCGAGTTGACGACGTGGTATGGGCCGCCTGGGCTGCAGGGCTCGCCGGTGTCGGCGTGCAGGTTCTGCAGCCCGGATCCTTGCAGCGGGTCGTGTCCGTTGAGCGAATGCAGTTTAAACGGTCGCTGCAATACGTGGTGGACGGCAGCCAGCAGCGTGGGTTGGAGATATACCGCGTCAAAGCATGCGTCTTTGTTGACTAGGTCTGCCAGGCGTCGGACGCCTTCGACCTGGGCGACTTCTTTGCCCGCTTCGCTTCCTTCGCTGGCGTGAATTCGATCAAAGGCTGCGCGTAGGTTTTCGCACCAGTCCTTATCGATCATTCCTTCCAGAATCAAGTAGCCCTGTTCGTCTAGCTGGCGCTGCTGTTCGGCGCTGAGCGGGGCGGCCTTTAGGCCCAGTGTGCGTAGCGTATCGTTCATAGGTCCTCCGTTTTTTACGCGCCTTCGCGCCGTGCTGATTGCATGCTCGCTTCGGCACTGCTTGGCAGTTGGGCTAGCGCGGTGGCGGGCACTTCCCATATATAGCTTTTTGCGTGCTCTGCGCCCAGTGCAGTACGGGCAATAAACTGGCGTGCTTGATTTTTGCTCAGGGCGATACCGACCGTGCGCGCGGTGTAAATAAGTGCTTCGCGCCAGGCGTTGCCTAAGCGCGCACGTCGCCGCGCTACGATCTGGCGCAGCAATAGTGTGCTATCGTCGGTAGACACATCGCCGCGTCGGTACAGCTCGACAAAAGCAACGTTGCCTTCCTGCACGCGCTGGCGCAGAGTAAGGGTCGATTCGACGAGGCGTAGCTGCTCGGATGGGTGGGCGAATAGGTCGGCCAGCGAGCGTTGCTCCGCGCAGACCAGCAGATGCTCGGCGTGCCCAAGCAAGCACGCGCGCAGCGCGTAGTGCGGATGGTGCGGATAGAGGTTGATGATGGCGCAGCGTCGCTTGAGCACAGCGGCATCGCCCTCGCGGATGGCCTGTATGTATTCGCCTAGCGCCATGTGCAGTGCCGCATCAGATGGTGCGTTAGGGGGCCGAGAGCCAACGCAAAGGACATCGTTAGCCGCCCAGTCTTTTGCTGCATCGGCCATCGCAGCACTCAGCGCAACAGGCTGCTCTTGGGTCTTCGTTTCACGCGCACTGCGTCCCTGGGTGTAGATCTGCGCATCTCCGCGGCGGCGCAGGGCCGCCGGCAGGCTGCGCCGCGTTGGCCGTAGGATATATAAATCGCTGCGCCGACCCAGAGCAGGGGCCGCCGCATAGCCGTTAAAGCGCGGCAGAATGGCTTCGTGGAGCAGGCGCAGCTGACCGAGCACTTCCTGCACTTTCTGTCCCAAGCTAACTTGCTGTTCGCCGTAGCCATAGGAGAGAAAAATGCGCGTAAACTCGCGTTCGTTGAGCGCGCAGATAGCGCGCTGTAAAAAGAGGCCAACGCCGTTTTCGCTATAGGGTGGATCGGTAAAGACGAGGTCGAATTGGCCCGCTATGCTCGCGGGTAGTTCCACGCGTAGATCGGCAAAGTAGGTGCGGATAGAGGCGCCGTGCTGTCTGTTAAAGGTGCCGATGTAGTCGAGCAGGTGCTCCTCGATATCTACTACGGCCAGGTCGAGGTCGGGGTTGAGATGGGCTAGCGCTAGGGCCGTCATATCGTGGTCGCCAAGCATGAGCAGCGACGCGTCCGATAAATCGTACTGCGTAGCCAGGAACAGCGCGCGTTTAAGCGCGGTGAGCGGGGTGGCCGCGACGTGGTCTAGGTGGCGATTGGGCCGCGGTCGCTCGCTCAGGATTTTCGCCAGCGATGCCAGTGCTGGATGCTGTCTGGCACGCTCCTCCCAAGGGTCGGCCGGCAGGTCTGGGGGTGCAAAGAGCTGTGCGACACGCGCTTGGTGCGCGGTGTCGAAGCGCACACGCGCCCCGTCCTGTTGCAAAACGGGCCGCAGACAGTTGAGCACCTGTTCGACGGCTCGGTGCGATAGGCTCGACTGCGTTACCAGGTCTTCTGGCAACACGTAGGCGCCAGTATTCAACGCGCAGACTGCACGGCAGATGCGCCTGAATTCCAGCCCCCATTGCGCCTTGAGTTGCCGCTGTATCTCGGCTAGTTGGTCGTCCATGGCAACGGCTAGTGCGATAGGCGGTTCGAGCGGTCGTTTTTCATGCACAGAAAGATAAGCGATTGCCCAGGCCGGCGCTTGTGCTATATACGGGTGTAAGGTAGTATATGGCCAGCTTTTCATTTACTCGATGGGACTGCAATGAGCGACGAGAAAAAACTCTTTCTACTCGATGGGATGGCGCTGGTTTATCGCGGGCATTTTGCCCTGATGCGCAATCCTCGCATGACATCGCAGGGCATGAATACCTCGGCTGTATTCGCCTTTGCCAACACCCTGTTGAGCATTCTCGACCGCGAGCAGCCTACGCATATAGCCGTCGTCTTCGATACGCCTGAACCAACGCACCGACACAAAATGTTTGCCGAGTACAAGGCGCAGCGCGAGGCCATGCCCGAAGACCTGAGCCAGGCGCTACCCTACGTTTTTCAGCTGTGCGAAGCGTTTAATATGCCCGTTATAAAAATGCCCGGATGGGAAGCCGACGACGTGATCGGCACGCTGGCACAGCGGGCCGAGGCCGAGGGGTTCACTACCTATATGGTGACGCCGGACAAGGACTACGGCCAGTTGGTTTCCGCTAAGACCGTTATTTACAAGCCGGGGCGCGCCGGCGATGAAGCCGAGGTGCAGGGGGTCGGGGAGATCCTCGAGCGCTGGGCGATCGAACGCATCGATCAAGTTGTCGATATGCTCGGCCTAATGGGCGATGCGTCCGACAATATTCCCGGTGTGCCCGGCATTGGCGAAAAAACGGCGCAAAAGCTCATTGCGCGCTTTGGCAGCCTCGAAGGGGTGCTGGAAGGCGTGGGTGAACTGAAAGGCAAACAGAAGGAAAACGTCGAGCAGTATCGCGATCAGGCTCTGCTCTCAAAAGAGCTCGTTACCATCGACCGCAACGTGCCCATCGAACCCGATTGGGACGCCATGCGCTTCGATGCGTGGGACGGGCAGAAGCTGGCCGCGCTCTTTGTAGAATTGGAGTTTAATACCCTGGGCAAGCGCGTGCTGGGCGAAGACTTTGCCGAAATGGCCACCGGAGGGCAGGGCAGTGCACCGGTCGAACTAAAGACCATTGAAGCGGTTCCGCACGACTACCAGCTCGTCGATACCGCCGAGGCGCGCGCGGCGTTGGTGCGCCAGCTGCTCGAATGCGCGTCGTTCTGTTTTGACGCCGAGACCACCGGGCTCGACGTGAAGCGCTGCGGGCTCGTCGGGCTGGCCTTTTCTTGGGAGGCCCATCGGGGTTATTACGTGCCCTTTCCGAGCGAACGATCCAAAGCGCAGGCTCTGTTAGAGGAATTTCGTCCGGTGTTCGCAGGGCAGAGCGAGAAAGTGGGGCACAACCTGAAGTTCGACCTAGGCGTGCTGCGCTGGCACGACATCCACGTCGAGGGCCCTTTCTTCGACACCATGCTGGCGGCTGCGCTAATCGACCCCGAAGGACGGCGCAGCATGGACCACTTGGCGCAGACGATCCTGCACTATCAGCCCATTTCCATTGCCGAGCTTATTGGCGAAAAGGGCGAGGATCAGCTCAGTATGAATCTCGTGCCGCTCGACGAGGTGGTCGAGTATGCGGTTGAGGATGCCGATATCACCTGGCAGTTGGCCGGCGTGCTGCGCGAGAAAATAGTCGAGATGGGCCAGCAGCGCGTGTTTTATGAAATAGAGTGCCCGCTCCTGCCCGTGCTCGTAGAAATGGAGCACGAGGGTGTCCGCATGGAAACGCAGGTATTGGAGGCAATGGCCCGCGATTTCCAAGACCATATCGACCACACGGCGGAGCGCATTTACGAACTGGCCGACGAGGAGTTTAATCTCAACTCGGGTCAGCAGCTAGGTGCCATTCTATTTGAGAAGCTGGCCCTCGATCCCAACGCGCGGCGCACGGCTAAGACGGGCCAGTTTCAAACGAGTGAGCAGGTGCTGCGTCGCTTGGCCCATCGCCACGAAATTGCCCAGCGGGTGCTGGACTACCGCTTGCACACCAAGCTCAAATCGACCTATATCGACATGCTGCCCGGTACCGTGTTTGCCGATACGGGTCGCGTACATACCCACTACGAACAGGCGGTGACGGCAACGGGTCGCATGCAGTCGCACAGCCCCAACCTGCAGACCATCCCCATTCGCTCCGAGCAGGGCCGCGAAATTCGCCGTGCCTTTGTGCCGCGCGGGGAGGATTTTGTGCTGCTTTCGGCCGACTATTCGCAGATTGAACTGCGCGTGGCCGCCGAGCTGAGCAGCGACGGCGATATGCTGCAGACCTTTCGCGAGGGGGGCGATATCCACATGACCACGGCGATGAAGATTTATGGCGTCGATGCCGAGGGTGTCACCGACGATATGCGTCGCCAGGCCAAGACCGTAAACTTCGGCATAATCTACGGCATATCCGCCTTTGGTCTGGCCGAGCGCCTCGACATCAATCGCTTTGAGGCGGCCGAACTTATCAAGCAGTACTTTGCTCAGTATCCCGGCGTGGAAAACTACATCGAAGAAACGGTGGAGTTTGCGCGCGAGAAAGGCTATGTCGAAACGGTGACGGGCCGGCGGCGCTACCTGCGCGATATCAACTCGCGCAATGCCAACACGCGCAAAGGGGCCGAGCGCAATGCAATCAATACGCGCATTCAGGGGTCCGCTGCCGATATGATCAAGCTGGCGATGAATCGCATCCACGCCGAATTGCGCGATGCCAAGAGCAAGATGCTCCTACAGGTGCACGACGAACTAGTTTTTGATCTGCATCTGAGCGAGAGGGACAGCGTGCCCGAGGTGATTGGCCGAGCGATGCGTGAGGCGCTGCCGATGGAGGTGCCTATCGAAGTGGAAATGGGCACGGGGCGCGACTGGCTCGAAGCGCATTGAGGTCGCCCGTAGAATAGAACCCCGCTCGCGCACCGCGGCGCGGCGAGAAAGCAGCGCAGATGTGAAGGACGATATGGTTGAGAAGGGATTTGGCAGCGATAATCACGCCGGCGTGCATCCGGAAGTGCTACAGGCGCTGGCCGATGCCAATGTGGGACACGTGCACTCGTATGGCGATGATCGCTTTACGCGGCGTGCCGAAACGGTTATGCGCCAACACTTTGGCGAGCATGCGCAGCCGTTTTTCGTATTTAATGGCACGGGGGCCAATGTTACGGCACTGGGTTCGTTAACGCGTTCGTTCGACGCCGTTCTATGCGCTGAATCTTCCCACCTGCATATCGATGAGTGCGGCGCGCCCGAGCGCGTGGGGGGCGTCAAACTGCTCACGTTGCCCACGCCCGACGGCAAGCTTCGCCCAGAGCAGGTGCGCGCTCGGTTGGGCGGGCGCCTCGACGAACATCAGGTGCGCCCGCGCATGGTGTCGATCACGCAGACGACGGAATTGGGCACGGTGTACAGGCCCGACGAAATAGCCGCGCTGGCCGAATGCGCGCACGAGCACGGGCTGCTTTTGCACGTCGATGGGGCGCGCTTTGCCAATGCCGCTGCCGCGCTCGGCGTCGAACTCAGGGCAATCAGCGCCGACGTCGGCGTCGATGTGCTGTCGTTTGGCGGCACCAAGAACGGCCTGCTGCTGGGAGAAGCCGTCGTCTTCTTTGCCGAAGAACTGGCCGCCGACTACCGCTACGTGCGCAAGCAGGGCATGCAGCTGGCATCGAAAATGCGCTTTGTCGCCGCGCAGTTTACCGCCTTGTTGGAGGGCGACCTATGGCTGCGCAGCGCCGCACATGCCAATGCCATGGCCAAGCGGCTCGAGGCGCAGGTGCGTTCCATTGACGGCGTTGAAGTTACCCAGCATGCTGAGGCCAACGCCGTTTTTGTGCGCTTGCCTCAGGCGGCCATTCCCATACTGCAGGAACAGTTTTTCTTCTACGTCTGGGATGCGGCCCGCGGCGAAGTGCGCTGGATGACGTCGTTTGATACGACGGAAGAGGACATCGATGCTTTTGTCGCATGTATAGCGCAAACCATGGAGCAATTTCACTAGGAGGAACCCCTTGATCGTCGATACGCATACGCATTTTTACGACCCATCGCGCCCGCAGGGGGTGCCGTGGCCCGGTCCGGACAACGAACTGCTCTACCGCACGGTGTTGCCCGAGCACTATCGGGCGTTGGCCGAACCCGAAGGGGTGACAGGCACGGTTGTTGTCGAAGCCAGCGCCTGGTTGGAAGACAACGAGTGGATATTGGACCTGGCCAAGGCCGATCCCTTTGTGCTGGGATTGGTCGGCCATATTGATCCATGCCGCCCGGAGTTTGCCGACGAACTGGCGCGCTTTGCCGATCATCCGCGCTTTTGCGGTATTCGCTGTGGGTCGGGCTATTTTGCCGCTGCGCCAGCAGACGACTTTCTTCGCGATATGGAATTACTCGCTGCGAACGACCTGGCGCTGGATGTGCTGTTGAACGCCGAGCAGTTTCCCGCTTTGGAGGCGCTGGCCGCCTCCCTCCCCGCGCTGCGCATCGTCATCAATCACATTGGTCACGTGCCCGTTGACGGATCGGAACCCGATAGAGAGTGGCTGGCCGGCATCGGGCGCTTGGCCCAGTGTGCCAATGTGCATATGAAGGTGTCCGCGGTCATGGAGCAGAGCCAGCAGCAGCCAGCGCCGGCAGACGTGGCCTACTACGCGCCCACGCTCGAGGCGATGTGGCAGGTGTTTGGCGCAGGGCGGCTTATCTACGGCAGCAATTGGCCGGTGTGCGAGCGCGCTGGCAGCTTTGCCGATGCATTTGCCATCGTGCGCGATTTTTTCGCAGCCAAGGGCGAGGGGGCTTCTGAGCAGTACTTTTGGAAAAACGCGCTGGCCGTCTACAAGTGGGCCTAGTAGCCTAGCTGCTTGTCGACGGTGCTCAGCAGCGGTTGGCCCTCTACGAAGCGGCGCAGGTTTTCCAGCACGAGCGCTTCGTTGCGTCCGGCGCGCTCAGGTGCATTGCCGGCCATATGCGGCGTAATAACGGTGTTGGGGCAGCGCCAGAGAGGATGGTCTTCGGGGAGCGGCTCGGGATCGACGACGTCCAATCCGGCCCCGGCGATGGCGCCGCTGTTGAGGGCCTCGACCAGCGCGTCCGTTTGCACCGTTTGGCCGCGGCCGACTGTGATGAGCAGGGCGCTGTCTTTCATGCGCGCAAATTCGGCGGCGCCGAAAAGTCCTTCCGTCTCGGGCGTGTGCGGCACGGTGGTGACGACGACGTCGGCGCGCGCGAGCATCTCGCCCAAGCGCTCCATACCCCATTGCTCTACTTCGCTTTCTGACTCGGGATGGCGGCGCACGGCGATGACGTCCATGTCGAAGGCGCGCGCACGCACTGCCAGCGCCCTGCCGACGCCCCCGTAGCCGACAAGGCCGAGCGTTTTACCGCCCAATTCGTAGGCCGAGCGCGCCCCGTCGGAGCGCCCGTCCCAGCGGTTGAGGCGCACGCAGGCGGCAATGCCGCGCGACAGGGAAAGCATCAGGGCAAAAGCGTGTTCGGCCAGCAGGGGGCCGACGGGCGTCCCCTTGGCACAGGTCATGACGACGTCCGAGGCGATAAACTCGGGACAGAGAAGGGGATCGACTCCTGCGCTGGAGCAGTGAAACCAGCGTAGTTTGGGTGCCTGCTGTAAAAAGGCGGCAAAGCCTCCGCGCAGCCATCCCATGCCCATCATGACGGCTATTTCGGCGTCGGCGCTGGCCTCCAATAGGGCCTCTTCTCCGTCCGCGCGGACGATGATTAATTCGGGAGCAATGCGCCGAGCGGCATCCTCGTTTAGGGGGCCTCGCAGGACCATTTTCATATTTGCTGTGCCTTCTTCTTGTGAAAAAAACTTGAGGTGCTCGATTTCTTGTATTATATAGGGCGTGTAAAAGGGACGTTTTGCCGGTCTTTACAGGCCGATTGTGCGGGGAAAATAGCGGACGATAAGGCGGCTGACAAGGTGTGCGCAGCGCGTCGCGCGTCCCAATTGTTTCTCGCGTGTGGACCTCACATAGGGTTAATAGACGATTTGGTCGATTGACTAGGGCAGTGGGTAAGGCTCTGGATAAGGAGAGAATGGTATGAAGCTGCTTAAATGCGTCGTGCGTCCCAGCGCACTGGAGAAAGTTAAGGAAGCGCTCAGCTCGCTGGGTATTATGGGGATGACCGTCAGCGAGGTGAAGGGCTTTGGTCGGCAGAAGGGGCATAAAGAGGTCTATCGCGGTGCGGAGTATATAATAGACTTCACACCTAAGGTAGAGATCGAGGTCGTCGTCGGGGACGATGTGGCCGATCGCGCCGTTGGCGCCGTGCGCGAAGCGGCGAACTCGGGCAAGATCGGCGATGGCAAGATTTTTGTCGTGCCGGTTGAAGAAGTCGTGCGCATCCGCACCGGTGAGACGGGCGAGGCGGCCATATAGAGCACCGCGCGCACAACGGAATCAAAAAACCGCTCTCCCAGCTAATGGGACGAGCGGTTTTTCTATAGGGAGAAGGCCATGTCGACATATAGGCTCAAGGCAAGTTACTATCAACAATTCGACGCCGATTTTAATCGCGAGGTGCCCGGCGAGGGGTATGGGGGTTGGGGGCGCACAGAAGTGGAGCTGGCCCGTCAACATACGGCGCTGGTCGTGATGCACGCCTGGGACACGGGCTCGCGGGAAGCGTTTCCAGGCTGGCATCGAGCCGTTGAATACATGCCGCGTGCCAACGAGATTGCCCGCGATGTTTTTCCGCCGCTGCTGCGCGCGGTGCGCGCGTCGGAACTGCCCGTTTTACACGTAGTGGGCGGCGGCGACTATTACGGAGATTATCCGGGCTACCAGCGCGCCGCTCAATTAGCAGGAGCTCAAGCCGCGCCGCTGGAACAGGCCGTCGCCGATCCAGCGTTGGAGCGCCTGCGCGCGCTGCGCCGCGAAAAGGTGTTTGTCGGACCGCATAACGAAGACGATGTGCGCAGGGGCTTTGCCGCGCTGGATTTTATGGAAGCGGCGCGGCCGGCAGGCGAGGAAGGCGTCGCGGAAAATGCCGAGCAGCTATTTGCTCTCTGCAAGGAGCGCGAGATAAACCATCTGATTTACGCGGGTTTTGCCATTAATTGGTGCCTGCTGCTCTCGCCGGGTGGGATGGCCGATATGAGCAAGCGCGGTCTGATGTGTTCGGCGCTGCGCCAGGCCGTTACGGCAGTGGAAAATAGGGAGACTGCGCGCGCAGAGCTGTGCAAGGAAATCGCGCTGTGGCGCGTGGCATTGGCCTTTGGCTTCGTCTTTGATGTAGCCGATTTCATAGGTGCTTTGGAGGGGTAGAATTTCGATCTGCCTATGTCGCATTGAAGCGCCAATGCTTATGTTTTTAGGGTGATTTGACCCTAAAAAACACACGTGAGAGGAAGATATGCCCATAGTCAACTTCGAGCGCTATTGCGAAATGCTCGACAAGGCGCACGCGGGAAAATATGCCTATCCGGCGATTAACATTTCTAATATGGATACCCTCAATGCCGCCATTGAGGGCTTTGTAGAGGCGGAGAGCGACGGCATTGTGCAGGTTTCTACAGGCGGGGGTGAGCACGCCTCCGGCAACCTCAAAGACGCGGTGCTCGGTGGTATTTCGCTGGCCGAACACGCCCATCGCATTGCCGCACACTACGATGTCAATATTGCCTTGCATACCGATCACTGCACCACGGACAAGGTCGAGTCCTTTTTAAAACCGCTCATTGCCGAGACGTCGCGCCGCCGCAAGGAGGGCCTGCCCAACCTCTTTTCGAGCCATATGTATGACGGCAGTGATTTGCCGCTGGAAGATAACCTCAAGACCGCGGTCCCCCTGCTTGAACTGTGCCGCGACAATGAGATTGTTCTCGAAGTCGAGACCGGGGTAGTCGGAGGAGAGGAAGACGGCCTCAACCGCGAGGGCATTGACAAGGAAAAGCTCTACACTACTCCCGAAGACATGCTCGCCGTATACGAGGCGCTCAGCCCAATCGAAGGGGGGCGCTTTATGCTGGCGGCCACCTTTGGCAACGTGCACGGCGTCTATAAGCCGGGCAACGTCGTGCTCACGCCGTCCATTCTGCGCGAGGGCCAAGACGCGGTGACCGGCAAACACGGCGATGCGGCGCGTTTTTGGTTGGTTTTTCACGGGGGATCGGGGTCTTCGCAGGAGGAAATTCGCGAGACGCTCGACTACGGCGTGATCAAAATGAACGTCGATACCGATACGCAGTATGCGTTTACGCGTCCGGTTGTAGACCACATGCTGACCAATTACGAAGGTGTGCTAAAGATTGAGGGCGAAGTCGGTAACAAGAAGATGTACGACCCGCGTGCCTGGCTCAAAAAGGGCAAGGCGAATATGGCTGCTCGCGTCGTGCAGGCTTGCCACGACCTCAATTCGGCTGGCAAGAGCATGGGGCGGTAGGTGCGGGCTGAAGACCTGCTAGGAAAAGTCAGTGCGTCGTTTGACACACTGATCGAATGCGCCGACGAGCACGGGGGGCTTTTTCCCTCCGTGCTCGATCGATTTTCAGCCCGCGCGCCCGATGCAATGCCGCCGGCTATAGCCGGTCAGCGCGATGGCGACCGCGCCTACTGCGGTTCCAACCTCATCCACGACGAAGCGGCTCTTAAAACGCTCTACGCGCTGGCCGATGCGCTCGACAGGCCGCACTACGCAGCGGCGGCCGATCGCTATATAGAGCGCTTTGCCACCCACTGCACCGATACGCCGTCGGGTCTGTTCCCGTGGGGTGAACATGCGTTTTGGGATCTCGAGCGCGATCGCATAGGAAATAGCCGCCACCTGCGCAATCCAGACGATGCGAGCGGCGCGATCCACGACCACCTGCGCCAGGCGCCCCTGTGGCTGTGGGAAAAGCTCCAGCACTTCAACCCGCGCTGCGTGCAGGGATTCGCTCGCGGACTGGACGGCCACTGGACGGAGGGCGAAGGGTGGGAGTACATACGCCACGCCCACATCGAAGAGGAAAGGCGGCACGGTCGGGGAGCGCGCTCCTGTGATTTTCCCCGGCACGGGGGATTCTACATTTTCGACTGGGCCTTTGCCCATGCCCACAGCGGCGACAACCGCTGGATCGAGCAAATCGAGCGCATGGTCGACTATTGGTGGCCGCGGCGCGACGAGCGCAACCTACTGCTGATAGAGAGCCGCTCGCCGATAGAGGATACGCATTTCTACGATACCAATGCGCCGGGCCAGACGCTGTCGTTGGCTATCAGTCTGTTGGAAAGCGCGCCCCTCTTAGACGCAACGCACCCGCAACTGGCAGGGACTATGCGCCGGCGCGCCAGTGCCTACATAGACGGTTTTTTTAACGCGCCGCACGATCCCGATGCCGGCGTATTCGTCATTCTCAGCAAGCGCGCAGGCAATGTGGTCGCACAGGCCATGCCCGTCTGGGGGAGCGTTTACGGCGTTTGGCCATCTTCCTACGTGGCGCTGAGCTGCCTGTGCGGTTATCGCATCACCGGAGATCGGCGCCTCTTCGACTGGGCGGCCGCCGTCGGCCACGCCTACGCTCGGGAAGCGCTGCCCGACGACGTAGCCGTGCCGGCGATGGATGCCGGTCTGGGGCTTGGTCTGCTGGCCGACCTGTATTCGGTCAGCGGCGATAAAAACTGGCTCGATAGTGGATTGGCTCTGGCCGAAAGCGCAATCGCTTGCTATTTTGATGCGGTACTGCCGCGCGGCGCTGCGGGAATAGACTGGTATGAATCGCAAATGGGCCCGTCTTTTCTGCAGCATGGTTTGGCGCACATCGCCCTGCTGGCGCGCGACGGTGCCGAGTGCCCATTGCAGGCAGACTATACGGCGCGCTGAGGCGGCGCATCGTTAGCACGGACATCGCGTCCCCTTTCTAGTAATTCCGGTGAGGTAGTTAGCAGATGACCGAGTACGTACGTCACAACTGTGGTTTCTGCGTGGCGCATACGCTGCACGATGCCTATCGATTTATTCATTCTCTTCAGCACCGCGGTCGCGAGGCGGCCGGTATTGCCGCCGTCGGCGATGGGCGGATTGACGTCATCAAGTGGAAGGGGGCCGTTTCCACTTTTGACGTGACCGACCTCCACAAAATTTTTCTCAGCCCCAATTACCACACCTACCTGGCGCACGTGCGCTACGCCACGCGCGGTTCGAAAGACAAGATTCTCGAAGAGGCGCATCCGCACGTCATCGGCGGTCGGATTGAGAACCGCGATAACCACATTTTAATATGGGATTGCGATATGGCCGCCGTTCACAACGGTCAGGTCGACCCCGTATTCTTTCGCGACGTTGCTCCGGAAAACCTCTATTCGAGCTGTGATACCGAGGCCCTACTCTATCTCTATCGCGAGCGCGGCGAGTCTAATTTCTTGAAAGAAGTGCCCGGTGCATTTACGCTGGCCATCGCCGATAAGCGCAAGAAAGACGTCATTGTCATGCGCGACCGCACCGGTATTAAACCCGGCGTGCTCGGTTGGAAAGACGGAAAGTACGGAGTGGCTTCGGAGGATATCGCTTTCCGCAAAAACGGCGGCGAATATGTCGAAGACCTCGATCCCGGCACCATCTATTACATCAAACCCGAGGGCGGCTATTCCAAAGAAAAACTGCTCGATGTCGATAGAGCACACTGCTTTTTTGAGTGGAACTACATAACGGATCTCGACTCGATTATTAACGGCGTAAGCGTGCGCAGCATTCGCGAGTCGCTGGGGGAGGAACTCAGCGAAGAGCTGGTAGGCGATGTGAAGGGAGCCGATTTGGTAACCTATCTGCCTCGCTGTCCAGAAGTGGCCGCCCGCTCCTTTGCTAAAAAGAGCGAGTTGCCCTTTGAGCCGGTATTTTACAAGATGCGCGGAGAGCGCTCTTTTCAGGGGTCCACCGCCGGAGAGCGGCGCGAGTCGATAGGCCAAAACCTACACCTACTGCCGGGCATGAAAGACAAGTTGCGCGGCAAGACCGTTATTTTGCTCGACGACAGCATTGTGCGCGGCAACAACTCCAAGCGCGCGCGGGATCTGCTCTACGAAGAGGCCCAGGTAAAGAAGGCCTTCCTCGTTAGCTATACGCCCCCCATCGGTATTATTGGCGAGGACGGGGTGCCTCGCGGCTGCACGTTTGGCGTCGACATGCCGCCCGATCCACCGCCCGGCGACGAATTTATTGCGCGCAATCGGAGCGTAGAGGAGATTGGCAAGGCGATGGAAATGCCGGTGCTCTACCTATCGCGTGCGGGCATGTTGCGCGCGTTCGCGCGTGCGGGTCTGGAAGAGGGCGATCTGTGCACCTTTTGCATCGGTGGACGCATGCCCTTTGAAGTGGCTGGATCCCTCATTCAGATTGGCGAGAAGCCGCAAATGGACCTGTTAGAGGGCGTGCAGCAGTAGGGGATCAATACTAGCCGAACGGCGTTGTGAAAGGGGAGATCGCCCGAGGGCGGGTCTCCCCCTTTGCGTGGGGTTGCGCCTAGCGCGCGTCGAGCATTTCGATCCATTCCTCGGGGTTGTCGCCCTGCAATCCGGAAATAATCTCCAACTCTTGATCCATCCACAGCCAATTGTCGGGCTGTACGTCGCTGAGTGGGCCGACGTTTTCAATTTCTCCGAAGCGCTCTTTGCCGTCGAAGATCTCCGAAGTCGAGTTAAACATCGTGACCGTGCCGCCTCCCTCGGGGTATACGCCGTTGGCCACGTGGGCTACTGAGGAACGCAGCGCGCGTTCGCCGTATACGTAGGCTACCCAGCCGCGGTCGGTATCGGTGCCTACTTTGAGCCAACCGTGGCGCGGCAGCACGCGGTAGTCTACGGCGAGTGTGCGACGGCCTAAGTGCAGTCCATCCTGGTCGGGGTCGGTATTGGGCCAAAAGATAAAGTGCTGGCGATTCTCGCTGCGCCAGGGCGCAACGCCGACGCCGCCGTCGGGCTTGATGACGTTGAGGGCCCACAGGGCGATGCGCCGCTGTGCTGGGCGCAGGTTTTTCATACCGTGGCGGATATGCAGAATAGGCTCTGTTTCGTGCAGTGAGATCTCCATGCAGAGCTGTAGGCCGGCGCTGTCAGCAGGGGCGGCCAGCAGGCGCAGACCGCCCTCGGCCATCGTTTCGGCGCTGGCCGGTTCTAGGGCCGGAAGCGGGGAAAGCGCATTTTGCTCCGGTTCGAGAAACCAGGTGCGTATGCCGAAGTATTCGTACTCGCGACTGACGTGCAGCGGGTTTTCCCCGCCGATAGGGCGGAAGGCGATCACGCGCGCATAGGGTTCGGCGATAACAAAGGCCTCGACGCGGGCATTGCGCAGCCACCAGCCCGCATAGCCGGCAAATTCGCCGGTGGGTTTCTCGCTGGCCCAAGCGGCTTGGGCAATGAAAACAAGAGAGATCAGCACAATTCGCATGGTATTCAAGCTCCCGGATCAATGCGTATATCGCCCGTTTCGGTAGCGCGCAAACCGATTTGTTTTAGCACGTCTACGCTCGCGTGCTCGTCGCCGTACACCTCGCATATATAGCGGATGTCAAACGCGGTGCCAGCCGGAGCGGGGACCTGCTGCGGGTGGAAGTTGACGTGAATGTCGACGTAGTTGCCGCAGACCGAATAGTGCATCTTTTGGTTGGGGTCGGGATTGTCGATTAGTGTGAGCACGTTGCCGCGCTGCGACGGATAGAGGGCGTAAAAGAGGCGCTGTCCCTCGCCCTGTTGGCCGCCACTCAGGTCGGGGCGGTAGCTGTGTTTGACAAAACTCTCGCCGCCCTGAACAAAGAGCACGGCGTCGTGAAACCACGTTTCCGGCAGGCGCGAGGGATAGGGGAAAATATCGGTGAACTCGACGTTGTCATCGTCCCACTGCTCGAGCGCGGTAAAGCGCATGCGCACCTCTAGGCGCGGCCGCGGATGGTCGTAGGGGATGCGCAGCCAGGTTTCCGACTGGGCGCGCCCGCTGGGATTGGTGGCACAGAAATACAGGGCGATGGCGTCGGGACCGTCTTCGTCGAGGCGAAACGCGCGCACATCGCTGCAGTAGTTGTGCTTGGAAATGCCACACGACTTGAAAAAAGCCATCGGCATTTCCCACACGACCGGATCGGCCGAAGCGTAGTGCGTCAGGCGGTGGACGGCACCCGAGAACAGGTCGAATTCCAGCAGGGGTGCCTGCGGGTTGTGGCTGCTCCAGACGACCAAATCGCGGCGGTTGCCGGCGCGCCGCTTGAGGTCGACGCCGCCAATCTCGCTCTGATACACCACCTGAATGCCGGGCACTTTTTCGATGCGCAGAACGGTCTCGCGCTCTGGGTGTAAGCGCGCTGCGATCAGCACGTCGTCGACGGAGTCTCTTCGGTGCGACATCTCAATGGGCACGCAGATATCGTCGGTTAGTTCGCCCTCGGATACCAGCTGCACCGGAATGCGCTGTCCGTCGGCTGTGGCTACGACGCCGCCGCGGTGGCGCGGATCCGTTTTGCGGCGGTAAAAGCGCACGCGCACGTCGCGCGCTAGCGGATCGGCCGGAAAGACAATCTGCACCGCCGTTGGATCGACTTGACCGATTTCGTAGGTGCCGTCTTCTTCGGTGTAGCAGCGTAGGTCGCCGCCCACAACGCGGGGAGTGAGCGGTGCTTGCACGGCCTCAATTCGGCTCTGCAGCGCCTGGCGATCGGCCCCGCGAGCCACGATAAGCGAGGCGGTAAAGGTGCATTCGCCCTCCCGCTCTGCTTCGACGCGGCCGTCGCGCAGCCAGCACAGGCGCACGGTCGAACCCTCTTCCCATAGGGAGGCTTCGACTCCGGCCGATGCTGAGCGACAGGTCCACCCCATGCCGCCGCGCGCCCACTGCTGCATGCCGGTGGGCCAGCGCGAGGCGTAAAAGGGCGGCAGCGGGCCGTGGTCGGATCCAACCTTCCAGACATGGCCCTCATCGCGCGCCCAGAACAGGGCGGCCGTTTCCGATTCGTTCTCGAGAAATACGGCCCGCTCTTCGAGCTGCGGGCCGAACGGACGGTCGGTCGCGCCGTATTCGCTCAGCGTTTCCGGTCCGAGGTGTAGCTGCGTATAGCGTCCGTCGTCGACCACCTCGACAAAGGCATCCCCGATGGGGCCGTGGCCAGCGCGATCGACGATCTGCATAGTGAAGGTGCAGTGCAGGTCGCCGTTGGGATAGAACCAGACGTCCTGGCGCCCGTCGCCGTGGTAGTGGCCCGCCTCGTCGAGTAGGTCGAAGGCTACCCGCATGCCCAAGCGCACGGGGCCTTCTTCCAAAAACGAAAACTTGGGGGCCGGGTCGTTTTCCTGCCGGATGAGCACCGGTTGATCGCAGTCGTCAGCCGAAGGCTCTTGGCGACAGACCATGCGCACTCGGCAGGCCAAGCGCAGCGCGGCGTTGCGCAACCCGCTGCGGCGGTCGCTGCCGTCGCTGCCGACGGAGAGAATGCCCCCCTGGTACTTGGCGAATGAGATCGCCTGTTCGCCGTTAAATCGACCCTTCCAATGGCTGTGACAGTCGACGAATACTCCGCTTGGGACGCGCTGCGGGTGGGCCATAAAAAACCTCATAGGGTGGTTGTGGCTAGGGCGATAATTGTGCATGATACTGCCTGTAAAGAAGGTTGTCAACAAATGGGGCATAGGCCCCTGAATCAGGGAGAACGGGAGATGATCGTAGAAGAAGTGCGCTTGTGGAAGCTGACTCGCCGCCACGTGCGTCAGCGCTTAGAGGAGGGATTGATCAAGGCGGCGATACTGCCGACCGGCAGCACGGAGCAGCACAACGAGCATTTGGCGATGGAGCACGATACGGCTAGTGCGGCTTACGTGGCCCACCAGGCGGCTCTGCAGCTCTACCCCCAGGCCGTGGTTGCCACGCCGATGTCGGTGGGCATTTCCGAGCACTGGATGGAGTTCAAAGGCACGCTCAGCCTGCGCCCAGAGACGTTCTTTACGGTAGCCTACGATATATGTGAGTCGCTGCAGCGCCTGGGCGTCGAGCACATTCTGATCTGCAACGGCCACGCCGGCAATGGACCTCTGCGCAATGAAGTGGCGGGTTTTAGCGAAAAACTAGGCATCGACGTGCAGTTTCACAGCTACTGGGAAGCCTACTCCAAGGAATTCGTCGACGAGATTTTGGATTCCAAAGATTGTCCGGCGCATGCAGCTGAGTTCGAAACCTCGTTTGCGATGGCCGCGTTCCCGGAAAATATCCACTGGGAAGGCGTCGATTACGAAGCGGCCAACCTCGATATTCAGAGTGAGACCTATCGCCCGAGGGATCCGGAGTATTTTCAAGCCGGACGCGATCTGTCTACGCCGAAGAAAGGGCGCGTGATGGCCGATGTGGCCATCGACTGGATTGCGGAAAAAATGCGTTCAATGATGGCGAGCTAGCCGGAAGATATTGGTCTTATGAGTGGAAAACTAGCGGGTAAAGTTGCTTGGGTCTCCGGCGCGGCGTCTGGCATGGGCGAGGCCATCGCCGAGCTGTTCGCAGGCGAGGGGGCTTCCGTAGTCGCAGTCGATGTGCAGGAAGAACGCGCTGCAGCGGTTGTGGAGCGCCTGGTCGCGCGCGGGGGACGCGCTCTTACCTCTGTGTGTGATGTAGGCGCCGGTGAGCAGGTAGAGCGCTCTATAGCCGAAGCCACGGCGCAGTTTGGCGGGTTGGACATCGTCGTCAACTGCGCCGGTATCGTACACGTGGGACCGCTACACGAGTACGATGAGGCGCAGTGGGACCAGCTTATGGGCATTAACGTAAAGGCGATTTATCTGTCCACAAAATACGCCCTGCCGCATCTGCGGCAGAAATCGCGCTCTTATATGGTCAATATCGCCTCGGCCAGCAGCTTTATAGGGCAGGCATTAACACCGGCCTACACGGCTTCAAAGCATGCGGCGCTGGGGCTGACGCGCTCCATCGCGCTCGACTACGCCGCCCTCGGAATGCGCTGCAACTGCATTTGCCCGGGCATTACGGATACGCCGATGCTGCGTTTTCATCTGAGCGCGGCCGGCGATCCCGAAGCGGCCCTGGCGCAGCGCCTGCAGCGCGTGCCGATGGGGACGGCCCTGCAGCCGAGCGATATAGCCAAGGCGGCTCTCTACTTTGCCTGCGAAGACTCATCGGGCATTACCGGCACCTCGCTGGTGGTCGACGGTGGTTGGACGGCGTGCGCCGAATGGCAAGTCGAAGGCGAGACCCGCTTTATGTCCGATGGATAACCTGGGGTTAACTACCAGCAGGTGCAATCGGTAGTACGAACGTGTGCGCGATAGCAGTGCAGATAGGAGAGAAGGCAAATGTACAGCAGTGGATTAACCTTTGCGCTAAAACCGGGATGCTATGCCGAATACAAGAAGGCCCACGACGAACTGTGGCCGGAAATCGCTACGGCGCTGCGCGACAACGGCGTTAGCATGGTAATACATTACTACGAAGACCGTCTATTTCTCTTTGCCACAGCGCCCAGCCGCGAAGCGATGGAACAGAGCCATGCCGGTGAAGCCATGGCGCGCTGGCAGGAATATATGGCGACGCTGATGATAACCGGAGAAGACGGAAAAACGGTCGTCGACGAATTGCAAACGGCCTTTGCCTTCGGCGACTTTGCCGATGGCTGCGATCCGTCATAGCCCAAAGCCATAGATTATTCGGGAGGGTATATGCTCACTCAGGAACAGGTTGAATTCTACCAGACGCAGGGCTATCTAATAGTTGAGAATGTGCTGCGAGCAGACGAAGTTGATACGGCGCGAGCAATCGTCGATGATTTTGTCGAAGCGTCCCGTCTGGTTACAGAGCAGAATCGACATTTCGACCTAGAACCGGGGCATACGGCGGAAAACCCCAAGGTGCGTAGGATGTCTTCTCCGGTGACCTATCATCCCTTTTTCGATGAGTTGATGCGCGATCCGCGCGTGCTCGATATGCTGTCTCCACTGATAGGCCATGCCATTCGCGCCCAGGGGAACAAGCTCAACATGAAGCCGCCCGAGGTGGGCAGTGCCGTCGAGTGGCATCAAGACTTTGCGCACTATCCGCATACCAATGACGACTTATGTGCTGTTGGTATTGCGCTCGAAGATGCCACAGAAGAAAATGGCTGTATGATGGTGGTGCCCGGTTCGCACAAGGGGCCGATACTCGACCATCATCAGGACGGGGTCTTTATCGGTGCCATCAGTCCAATGCGCGATCATATTGATCTCTCATCGGCCGTGCCGCTGGTGCTGAGTGCCGGATCACTTTCCATTCACCATGCCCGAACGCTGCATGGTTCAGCACAAAATACCTCGCTGCACGGGCGCCGGCTGTTGCTCTATCAATATGCGGCGGTTGATGCCTGGCCGCTGGGTGGGGTGAGCGATTGGTCTGCGTTTAACGCCAATATACTGCGGGGAGAGCCCACCCATGACTTTCGTTTGGTGTCGATGACGGCGCGCACTCGCTTGCCCGCCGGTGAGCGCGCCGGCGGCGGTATATACGAGTTGCAAAAGCCACTAGAAGAGAAAGTATTTGCCCGCTAATCTATAGGTGCTCTCTACCCACGAACGGGCTTAACCGCAGCCGTCTTCCTCTGCATGGGCCAACCCCAGCTCGATGTGGGCGCGCGGTTCCCATCCCAGCAGCATCTTTGCCTTTGACATATTGACTTCGGCGTGTGCCGCATCGCCGGAAATAAAAAACGTATCAAAGCGTCCGTGTCCCTTCGCCACGTAGTCGAGCGCGGCTAGGTACGCACGTGCCAGATCCTCTTCGTCTGTGATGTAGAGCGGCGTGCCCCAGGGGCGTCGCGGAGGATCGGCGTATTGCTCGAGAAATTGGGCGCGCGTGCGCGGTCCGGTAATGCGCAGAGCGGCCAAACTCATATCGTATTCGCGGGCAAAATAGCGGCAGATGTCTTCGGAGAAGCGCTTGGTCAAGCCGTAGACGTTGGGACCATCCATCGGCACGTCTTCTTCGGACGGATAGTAGCGTCGCTCGCGCTGATGCACGCTCATCGTCGAAGTATGCACGCCTCGATAAATGCCCATTTCAAAGGCCGTGAGTAGCAGCAGGTGTAGACCCGTGCAATTGACGGCATAGTTGGACTGGGCTTGAGCGATGGTGTGCGTGCGCTCGACGCCGTCTTGGCCTCCCTGCATGACCATGGTAATAAAGGCATCGACGCCGCTGAGCGCTTCCCTCAGCGCGGTGGGGTCATCAATCGAGCCGCGGACGTACTCGACGTCGTGCTGCGGCTGTCTAATGTCGAGCACGCGGAGCTGGTGCTGGCGGCGCAGATAGGGTGTAACAAAGCTGCCGACGTGTCCCGCGCCACCAACCAAGAGTATATGCATAGCGGTCTTTCTATCCAGGCGAATAGGAGGATGAGCGCGCGTTCCCTTTACCTTGGGCAATGCCGGGGCAAACGATACGGCGCGGCGGCATAGACGTCAATTATCAGCTCCCTGTCGATCGGTAGTGACGCACGCCGAGATGCCATATCTGTAGACAGACGAGTAAGAAGGCAATGCCAATGGTCGGTGAGAGCCATTGGAACAGTGGGTCGGACCCGAGCGGGTCGACCCGTTCCAATAGGGCTAGGGATGGATAGTAGCTGATGCTGGCCAGGGGAATGATATAAGTGAATACCTGGCGAAACCAAGTGCGGTATATCGTGAGCGGATACTGCGCCGTCTGCACGCCGCCGTAGGTGACAGTATTGACGATTTCTAACGATTCCGTAGTCCAAAAGGACAGGGTGGCCTGCAGCACGATCAATCCGTAAAAAAGGCAGGCCCCGCCCAAGATGGTAAGGGCTACTAGCGCCATTTTTGCCGCGGTCCATTCGATGCTGAGTGCTTGAGTAGCGTAGAGAAAGACCAGCAGACCTTGGCTAAAGCGGCCGATGCGCCGCAGGGTAAATTCCTGACCCGCGAGTTGAAGCACGGTGCTGCGCGGACGCAGCAGCAGGCGGTCGAATTCACCCGTTTTGACCATGTGGTGAAAGGTGTCGAAGCCGCGCGAAGTCGCATCCGTCAGGGCGAAGGCCATATTGATAAGACCGTAGAACAGACAGATTTCTTCTAAGCGCCAAGAGCCCAGGTGCTCAAAGCGAGCAAAGAGCACCCAGATGGCGAGAAATTCTAGACCCGTCATGAGGAAATGGGCCAACGTTGTCATGATAAAGGAGGCGCGGTACTGCATCTGGCTGCGAAACGACGCGCTGATATAGCGAACGTATAATGTAAGACCATCGTGCATTTCAGCCCCCCTGTGCCACTAGGACGCGGGTGCCGCGCGCTAGCAGCCAGCGACCGCCGAGCACGAGGGTGACAATCCAGAACATCTGCCGACCCAGCACGCTGGCGACTTCGTCCGCTGGAATATGACCGGTGTAGAGGCGAAAGGGCAGGTCCATCAAGCCGGCAAAGGGCGCGTGCTCTAAGATGGGCTGGAGAACGTCGGGAAAGAGCGGGAGGGGAACGATCATGCCGCAAAAAAGGAACGTTGCCACCTGTAGAATATTGGCCGTACCCTCGCCAGCCAGGGTCCAAAGCAGCGTTATGTTGAGCAGGTTGGAAAGAGCTGCAGCGAGGAGGAGCGAGGTCCCCATCGACAGGATGAACGCCATGGCCGCTGCTGCCGAAGGAGGCAGCCGCATGTCGAATACAAAGAGAGCGATGCCGCATAGAGGCAGGCAGCGCAGTGCGGTAGGAGCCAAGCACGAGGCAACGGTGCGCGCATACCAAAGGGTATATAGGTCGAGGGGACGCACCAACTCGTAGGCCACGCTGCCGGAGCGCACCATGGCGCGTATTTCAGCGTCGAGGCGCATGGGCAAGAGCATGAGAAAAGCCTGGCCGAGCCAGATATAGTCAACGGTTTGCTCGATGGATAGAGGCATGGGACGGCTGCTGGAACGGTAAAATGCCTCAAACGCCATGACGCGTATTAGGCCCCAGAATAGCTGCGTGGTTAGGCCGGCCAGCGCGGCGGTGCGATACTGCAGCAGCATGCGCAGACGACCGCTAAAAAGGGCCCAATAGGCTCTCACGGCCCGTCCTGTTGGCGGTAGAGCCGAGCAATGATCTCCTCAATAGGCGGATTCTCTACAAAGAGATCGCGGACGGGATAGCGTGCGGTGATGCGGCTAATCAGGATAGGAGCTGAGATCCGTTGGGGGTTGAAGCGCAGGTGAACGCGTAGGCCATCCTGGCGGATAACGCGTGCGTCGGCATCTGCAATAGGTTCTTTGCGCTCCAAATCTACGATCAAGTCGCGCTCCGGGCTGACGCGGGTCCGCAGTGACTCCAGCGAGCCGTCGGAGAGTATCGTGCCGTCTCCGATGACCAAGACCCGTTTGCACAGTGCCTCAATATCATCCATATCGTGTGTGGTGAGAATGACCGTCGTGCCACGCTCGGTATTAAGGCGCTGGACGAATGCGCGCACTGCCAGTTTAGAGACGGCGTCTAGGCCGATCGTTGGCTCGTCGAGAAAGAGCAGATCGGGACCGTGCAAGAGGGCGGCAGCTAAATCGCTGCGCATGCGCTGGCCCAGCGATAGCTGACGCACTGGAACATCGAGAAAGCCGCCTAAATCGAGCTGCTCAACCAGTTCGTCTAGGTGTGATGTGTAGACGGAGGGCGGAACGCTGTAAATACTGGCGAGGAGCTCAAACGACTCAATGACGGGTAAATCCCACCACAGCTGCGTGCGCTGCCCAAATACAACGCCAATGCGGCGCACGTGTTCGACGCGCTCTTGCCACGGCACGCGGTCTAGCACCCTGCAGACGCCCGCATCGGGCACGAGAATGCCGGAGAGTACCTTTACGGTAGTCGACTTGCCGGCGCCGTTGGGGCCAATATAGCCGACCAGCTCTCCCCGGCCGATGGCAAAGGAGACGTCGCTCAGGGCGCGCACCGTTCGGTAGTTGCGCCTAAACAGTCCGCGCACCGCGCCGCCGAGACCGGCTCGTCGTTCGGCTACGCGGTAGGTCTTTACCAACTTCTCGACAATAATGTGTGTCATGGGTGAAGCGTAGCGCTGGCGGGCCGGTTTATTTTGGGTCGGTCCGCCGCAGTGGGCAGGCTGCGTAACGTCGGGCGCACTAGCGCAGGGGCACCGTGCGCACGGTGGCCGTTTCGTCATCCCCATGAAGGCTGATTTGTACCGCCTTGAGCTCGCCTCTTGCCTGTGCCGAGCTTTCCGAGCCATCGGGGTGCGTTTGTCGAAGCACAGTCCCTTGTTCACCGGCGAGTATACTGAGGCGGATAACGCGGCTTTCAACGGTGGCACAGCCCTCCTCGTCGATTTCGAGATAGGGAAATAGAAAATCCACCTTTGATCCAGATGACAGGTTGCCGCGCACCTGGAGGTTGCGGTTGGGGCGCCTATAGCGCGTTAAATACTCGTCAAAACCCTCGCGGCAGCGAACGATTTCTCCCTCAAGAACGTCGCGTTTATAGACCGAAAAAACTAGCTGTCGGAGACTAGATAGGGCTTTGGTAAAGAGCCGTTCGTTGGCAGGGCTGCCGGCGAAATAGCTGCGGTTAGTGCGCGCGATAACTCCGACGATACCGCGGTTATAAAACTCGTTTAACGCTATGCGCACATCATCTTCGCTCTTGTCTTTTACTTGCTCGTAAAAAAAAGTTAGGTCGACTTTGAGGCCTTTGGCTTCGTGTTGAATGAGGCGGCCAACGGCGAGGTTCAGATTGAAGCTGGCGGAGTCGCATACCTTGCGCAGGTTGTTTGCATCGCGCGCGATCTGGCGGTCCATGAGCTCATGCTGTTCCACGCGTCGACGAATTTGCCCCTCCCATTGTTGGAGCTCTGCCCTGCAAATACCCATGTCGCCCAGAACCACATGGGATTCGATTAAGTTGCCCTGTACGACAATATCGCCTAGGGCCTCCAGTCGACAGTCTACGGCTCTGCCGCCAATGCGAATCGTATGAGCCGTTACGTGCTGGTTAAAGGCGTCGCCGGTAATGATGGCTTCGTTCATGGCCTCGATGCGGCCCGGCTGGCTAATGCCGCCGTCTATCGAGGCGTCGATGATAATCGATTCTGTGCACTCAATATGGTGTTTGCCAATGGATTTGCCGCGAATGAGCACATTCTCGTCCCGTACGCGTATGTGGCCGCGTTCGGGGTCCAGCTCGCTGATCAAGTGCAGCTCTTGCTGGTCGCTATCTAGGATAGCGGCTATGGCAAATTCGATATCGATCTGGCGGTTCATTACGGTCTAGGGTTCAGTGTTGTCCGCACGTAAGAAATATAGCTAAACGTTCGGCAGAGCGCAGAAATACTATAGGCGATGTGGTGAACTATTTGAGGGGAGCCTAGCGCAGTTCGGCTAGCAGCGCTGTTACCTGTTCGACGATCAGCGATTCGACGTGCCGCTGAAAAGGAGCGGGGCGGATAAACAGGTGGTAGGAGCCATCCACCTCATAGCCGCCTAAGTCGTAGGTTGCTTCGGAGGGGACGTATGCGATCAGACCGTTTGCATACGCGCCCGTAATGGCGGTCTGCGGTCGCAGTGCGGCCTTGATATGTAGGCCAATTTCCGTGAGAATTTCACCGCCTAGGAAGACAGCGCAGTGCGCTTCGTCAAAGGAGATAGCCTGAATTTCCTGTGGGCAGGATGGGGAGAATGGGCCGTGCTCGAGGCGGGCCAGCATGGTTTGGGCCCAGTCGCGGCGACGGGGGTCGTCTGAATGCGCTGCTTCTCGGAGTTGGTCTGGACCGGGCAACTCGACGTAGGGGAGTGCGTGAAAGCGACTGTCGATGCGCAAGTTCTGCGCCGCGACGGGAACGGCGGCATCGGCGGCGGCCAGTACATCGTCGGCCAAACTGCGGCCAGCGGCTTCGAGCTCATCAAACGAAGGACGGGCAAAGTGGTCGGCAGAGTCGCCGTACCAGGGTCGTATATTGCCCGCACAGCCGGTGGCAAAAAAGGCGAGTGCACCGGTCTCTTCTTCGATTTTTCGGCACAAATAGCCGGGGTAGTCGCCGCCGATAAGATAACCGCCGAGGCTCGTTGGGTGGCAGCCAAAAAACGTTAGGCTCGCCAGTGGGCGCCCCTGGGCGTCGCTGCACCAAAGGGTATCCAGATCGCGATCTATAGCACCTTCGGGATGCGGCGCAAAGAGCACGCCGCCTTTGCCATCGGGGCGGCGGCGATTGACGCCAAAGGCTGAATGGCCGCGGGCAAATGACAGGGAGCCGGGTTGCGTGTTGGCCAGGGCGCGCCGCGCTACCTCGACAAGGCGTTCCCTCAAAAATGATGCATAGCCCAAGTCTGGCTGGCCGGGCATAATCCACGGATAGAAGAACGGGGCACAGTGGGTATGGGTAGCCGTCAGTACGACCTGCCGCGGCAAGAGGCCGGTCGCATCGGCTATAAGTGCTTTACTCTCGGCGGCAAAAGCTAGGTCATAGCCGATCAGGTCGGCGGTGATAATCAGCGCCGCATCGCCTTCGCCGCGCAGGTAGAGCGCGCCGGCACGCAGCGGCTGATAGACGCCTTCCGAGGCGTGGTCGCGGTCGCCATAGCCCACCAGCCAAACCGATTCATTCGGGGTTATATCAACCTGTGCTGCGCCAATGTGCATCATCGAGAATCCTACCAGCGAATGTGTTTTTGCACGGGGTGTTCGTGCATGTCTGCACGCTTTTCAATGGGCCAATCGCGCAGTTCGTCGGTTGCATCGACCAACCCTTCAACGGCGGCCTCAAAAATGATGCGCCCCTTTTCGGCGGTCGCGACCGTCGGGTCGCCGTGCACGCCGAGCTGCGTCCAGCGCCCCCAATAATCGTTAAAGCGGATAAAGGATGAGGTCGAATCTGAGCTAACATAGCGGCCCATGCGATCGTCGCCCTTTTCCGCTTTGTCCATTTGCACGCGATCGCCCGCCAGGTGCAGATAGAGCGAGGTTTCAAACTCGTCGGCGTGGGCTGCCACCTCAGACTCGCGCACCTCTTCGAACTTTTCCCATAAAAAGCTCGGGTAGCTGCAGGCAAAGCACAGCGAATCGGTGGCCAGCGTCGTTTTGCGCGCAACCAAGTCGATTAGCGGGCCATTGGATCCATGGCCGTTTACCAGCAGTATTTTTTCGAACCCGTGGTAGGCAACCGACTTGGTTATGTTGAGACAGAAGGCGATAAATACTTCGGGTTCAATGTGGATCGTGCCGGGAAAATCCATGTGGTGCATATTGAGCCCGTAGGCAATGGGTGGCAGCACGAGCACTTTCTCGGGGATGCGGCGTCCGACTTCGAGGCAGACAGACTCCGCTAAGAATACGTCGGTATCGAGCGGCAGGTGGCGGCCGTGCTGCTCGGTGGAGCCGGTGGGCAGCAGAACGAGTTTTTGCATGGCAATGGCCTCGTTCATTTCGGCCCAGGTCAGGCGGTTGTATCGGTATTCATCGCGTGCACTCATCGCCGATTCCCTTGTCTATATCAGAAGTTGAAGATCATGTTGCCTTGGACTCCAAAGGCACCGTCGATAAAGACCCACAGCACGGCGGTGGAAAATTCGCCTAGGGCCAGGCCGAGGAAAAAAGGCAACATCAGCCGATAGAGGCGTACCCCGCCGTAGCGCAGGATCGCGGCTTTAAAGAGCCAGGCCATAAAGATAGCCAACCAGCCGTACGACATAATGGTGAAGGTGTTAGCGATGGGAAAGCCGATCGGGTGCAGCGGCCACCACAGAAAGCGCTGACGCAAGTACAGCAACCCGACCATAAAGAGCGCGCCGCCGCCGGCAAAGCCAAAGCGGGTGGCGACATCGGCATCGGGCATATTGTATACCGACGACATATAATTAAACGGCCAGCGCGGTGCCCCGTTATAGTACCAGCCGTGTAGGTTAATGCCGCCGTAGGTATAGGCCATCTCCATCGTGATCCATATGGACCCGATCAGGCCGACGGCAATGGCGAGAAAGATAGCCCACGGCAATCGGCGCGAGGGGCGATCTGAAGAGGATAGCAGCTTGAGCGAGTGCATAATGGCGTTCATCATATTAGCTGCCGTTTCGCCCAACCACACCGTGCTATAGCCCAGACCTGTCATATTGCCCAAACCGAGTCCATCGGGTCCAAAACCGCGCGTGATAAAAGCCTGCGGTGCCATGGGCATCTGCGCGCCGGGAATACCCGCCTCGCAGACGATGCGCGACAGGGCGACAAAGGTGAGGATGGCGCCAATGACCAGGAGCAGCGCAATAAGCACGTCCAAGCCGGTAACGCTCAGCCAGGCAACCATAAACAGTGCGCTGGCAATCAGTCCCAGGAAGGCCAGGCGGGGAGAGAGGATTTCTCGCTCGTCGTTGCGGCCCTGCTTGGCTAGTTCCCACAGGCGGCGCAGATGTGGCCGCGCTGTCCACAGAACAAAAACGGCCAGCGCAAAGAAGCCTCCTGCCATTTGATGGGTCAAAGCCGTGTGGGCACCGCCGGAAGTCCAAATATCGCTGCCCCCTTTAATGGCCACACCAATGCGCGCGAAACCCCAGCTTTGCAGTGTGCCCAAGAGAAAAAAGAACCAAATGCTAAAGGCGACGTTAAGGGGCATTAGGTAGGCTAGCCCCATAACGGGCAAGTTAAAGCGATAGGGTAGCGCCAGCGCACCGGGAATGAGCACGATCTGGCCGTTCAGTGCGATGCGCTGGAACGCATCGTGATAGAAGTTGAGCGAGTTCCACGAATGCAGCAGTAAGGGAATCAAAAAGCCCATCCACAGTAGGCGACTGCGGTAGAGCGCGGCAAAGGGGCTGTCCTTCTCCGGCTCTTCGATCATGGCAAGCGGTAGACGCGTGAGGGGGAAGACGAGGCGCTCGTTTTCCACCCACTGACCGCGTAGCAGCACGCCGAGGCACAGTATGAGCAGATAAAAGGTGAAGATAAATACCATCCACGTCAGCAGCGGGGTAGTCCAGGCATCCCAGGGAATGGGCATCCCCTTGGGTGATCCCTCGTAGAAAAAGCGCACGGCTTCCAGATCCGTTGGCGCCAACATGGGATGTATATAGGGCAAGAACAGCTCTGCCCATTCGTTTTCCGGCGCAGCGTAGTACATTGCACCGGTGATAATGGAGAGGAAAGAGCCGGTAAAACCCGTCGTGACGACTACCGAGCCAACCAACATCATAATGTATATGGTTATGAGCTCTTGACGACGAAAGGCAAAGGCCGAGCCCAGTGCACGCAGCAGCGGCATGACGACGAGGGTTAACAGAAATAGGAGCGATATGGCGACAATGGGGATGGCATTGCTCGTCAGCTGAGATCCCTGAACCATCAGGATGGCCCAAGGGCTGAGAAGGCTGATGGCTAAGACGAGCAATGCTCCGGTGAGGACGGCGCGTGCGCTGACGCCCGTCGTCGGTTGATCTCCGTTCATGCAATTCTCAGGAAAAAATGAACAAAAAACATTAGAGAAATCTTAACTAAAATTGGGCGTGAATTCAAACGCTGCTGCTTG
>JAYPJE010000003.1:0-125277 GCA_038128265.1 Gemmatimonadota bacterium | reverse complement strand
GCTGATGGAGGACGTTGACGACGCGGCCGATGGCCTCAGAGGAAATGAGTTCTCGTGCCTTCCAAAAGGATGGGATGCATCGACTTGACTGGCCAATCGAGAGCTGAACGCCGTGCACTTCTGCCGCGTCGATCATTGCCTGCGCCTCGCTCTCGTTAAGCGCCATGGGCTTTTCTACGAGAATGTGCTTTCCAGCCTCGGCCGCGTGGATGGCAAAGGGGGCGTGCAGGTCGTGCGGCAGGCAGAGCACGACGACATCGATATCGCCATCCTGCAAAACGTCGCCGTAGTCGGCGGTGGCGCGTGATGCTCCGTAGCGCTGGGCCGTGTCGCGTGCTCGGCCTAGGTCCGAATCGACCGCAGTGTGTAGCTCTGCCTGTGCCAGGGTGGCAATGGCCTTGCAGTGCGCTTCGGCGATCTGTCCACAGCCCACAACCGCCAGACGCGTCGTCATCGGTTGCTCTCCTATGTTGGTATATAGCGAAATGTGATATTGATGCGCTCGCCGACAGGTCGCCGCGTCTTGGGGATTTGGTGCTTCCAGTTGTGCTGCGTGGGGCCGCGCATGATAAATAGGTCGCCGTCGCCGAGCAGATATTCGCAGGTCGGCACGTCCCGCCGCGTTTTATGGCGCATGAGAAAGCGCCGTGCTGCGCCGAGACTGAGCGAGGCAATGCAGGGATTGCGGCCGAGTTCGGGTTCGTCATCGCTGTGCCAGCCCATGCTATCGCCCCCGTCGCGGTAGTAGTTGAGCAGCGCGCAGTTAAGCGGGGCATCGACCCGTTGGCTAATGCGCTGGCGCAGGTCTTCGAGCAAGGACGTCCAACCGCGCGGTTCGAGGCGAAGGCCAGAATAGGCGTAGGTAGCGCCGGTATCGCCGTGCCACGAAGAGAGGCGCGGGGCTGGATGCGAACGCCCGAACAGCCGCACGACGTGCTGTTCCCAGGGGATATCGTCGCGCAGTTGGTTAAAGGTGTCGGTGCGTTCACTCGCCCGCAAAAAGTCTGTTATGTGCAATATGTCGGCGTCGATGGGAGATCGCATAGGCGGTATGCTCAAGCTCGGTTTCCGTCGAATCGATACAGCGCAGTGGACGCGTATTTCCTAAGCGCACATTCGCGTTATACTCTAATGATACAAGAGTAGGTATGATTCATACCAAAAGCCAATGGGAGGCAAGATGCAAAGAGTAATGGCAGTTTTTTTCGCGCTGTGCGGCACGCTGTGGGCCGAGGAGACGCCGTGGAAGCATTCGATGACCGGCGCTGTGAACCTGACTCAGGTTGCGCTCAAGGACTGGGCGCCGGGCGGCGAAAATGCGCTGGCTTGGACGCTGACGATGAATGGAAATTCGACCTATGCGCGCGACAAGATAGACTGGAATAGCACGTACAAGCTCGCCTTTGGTCAGAGCAAGTTGGGCGAGCAGGACATTCGCAAGACGGACGATAAAATTGCGCTGGGAACGACGCTGACCTACAAGGTCGGCACCTACGTCAATCCCTACGTTGGCGCTACGTTTAAGACGCAGTTCGCCCGCGGTTACGACTACGGCGGACCCGTTGAGGTCGGCATATCCCAGTTTTTTGACCCGGCCTATTTCACGCAGAGCGCCGGCGTCGGGTATCAGGTTATTCCCGAAGTAAAGACGCGCGCGGGGTTGGCTATGCGCGAGATCTTTACGCGCGAGTATAATAGCTTTTCCGACGACGCGGGAACGGCCAAGATCGAGAAGAGCAGGTTCGATGGCGGTCTCGAATCCGTGGTCGAAGTGGAATGGCCTGTAAACGAGACGACGCTGTTGAGCTCCAAGCTGGAAATATTTGCGCCGATAAAGGCGCTGGACGAAACGGCTATTAGCTTTGACAACGTCGTGTCGATAAAGGCGGGAAAATACGTGACGGTCAACCTCAACGTGCAGATCGTCGATGACGCGACGGCCAGTGAGAAGACGCAGGTCAAAGAGGCGATTGCCGTTGGGTTGAGCTACGCCTTTTTCGAATGAGCACTGCTGCTGTACCCTACCTGCTAAGCTACGGTAAAACCCAGCGCGTCTAGCTCGCTGTTCAGCGCAGTTTTCGCCGCGATGTCGAGGGTAACGTGGGGCGGTCGAGGAATGCCGACCGGCAGGCCTCGATCGCCCAGCAGCGCTTTGATAGAGCCTATTACGCCGTAGCGCATCATAATGGATATCACTCGATTGGCCCGCGCCTGTAAATCCATGGCCGGGCCGATTTCGTTCGCTTCAAAGTGCTGGCGCATGCGCAGAAATAGATTCGGCATGATGTTGTAGGTGGAGCCGATAGCCGCATCGGCGCCGGCTACCATGCCGCCCAAACAGATCTCGTCCGGACCAGAAATCATATTGAGGCGGTCGCCGGCCAGGTCGACTAAGCGCTGAAAAAAGTAAAAGTTGGAGTCGGTAAACTTGAGGCCGCTAAAATTGGGCACGGTTTCCATCGCCTCGAGATACTGCTCGGCTGTTATCGTCGAGTCGGCCGTCTGGGCAATCCAGTACACGTAGAAAGGCCTGTCGGTGGCAGCGCCGATGGCCGCATAGTGCTGCACGGCCGCCTGCAGGTCGTTGGGTTGGTCTTGGGGTGCGACCGACGCTACGGCATCGGCGCCGGCTGCTGCGGCATAGCGCGCCAGCTCGACGGCGTTTTCCGTGCTGGTCGCGCCGACTTGGAAAATAAGCGGCACGGCGCCGGATACGGAGGCCATCACGGCATCCGTCATCGCCTTGCGCTCGTCGACGCGCATGGCGGCCCCTTCGCCCGTGCCGCCGGTGACGAAGAATCCGTTGGCCCCCTGGTCGAGCAAGTGGGCTATCAGCGGGGCGACGCGCTCGGCGGCGAGCGCCGACCCATCGTCGGTGAAGGGCGTTGCCAGAGCGGGCCAGATGCCGCGGGCTAGTTTTTCAGTCATATGGTGTGCCTGTCTTTAGCTATACTTCGGGAAATTCAAGCGGGGTGCGCGAGCCGACGTAGGGATGGCGCAGCAGGTCGCGCTGTAGGTCGTTTTGCGCCAGTTCGAGATAGCTGTCGAGCGCTTCGGCTTTGCCCCACGTAGAATAGCCCGGCGAGTATTTGTAGAGCAGAGAGCGGCGGGGCTTGGCGCTCTTCCAGCGAATCGTGCCGTGCACCAGCGCCTCGGTAAAGATGAGCATATCGCCGGCTTTAAGCGAAGGGTTGAAGACTAGGTGAGAATCGAGCGGTGGTTTGTAGGTGTTAATGCTGGCTTTGTGGCTGCCCAGCACGCCGACAAAGCCGCCATCGCCTGGCTCGACGTCTTCGAGTGCGTACATGACGACGATCAACCCATTCCACATTTTATTGTAGGCCCACTGGTACTGGTGCTCGCCCTGGTCGGCGCGCAGGCCGCCGTGCAGGTTCTCGCGGACTTCCGAGTCGCGCGTCATCTGCAGTCCGTAGGTGTGGTCTAGTCGCATCCAATCGCCGATAATCGTGCGCATGACGTCCAGCGTCTTGGGATGAGCCATCAAATTCATAAAGATGGGATCGAGGTTGAGAAACTGAAAACTGTGGGGAAATTCTCCGGCCTGGTCGTCGTCGATCAGCTCGTTCATGCGCGCCACGTCTGCCGGGGGAATTAAGTCGCGGTAGACGATCAGTCCATTTAGATCAAATTCGTAAAGCTCAGATTCGGTCATCATCGGGTCGGGCTTCTCCTGGCTGAGTTCGTAGGCGGCTGTTGCCGGTGAACAGGAGTGCTTAATGTATAGCGCACGATGGCATTGTTGCAAGTCTCGCAAAGGAGGGGTATATGACGCGTAGCGAACGGCTCGCAGTGGCGCTGCAGGAGCGCGCGGCCGATGTCTTTATAGCGGGTAGCAGGCCTAACCAACTCTACTTTCTACCCCATCCGGAACCGAGTTCGGTAATTTCGCGTGCCAACTGTCGCGCCATCGTTTTTGGTGGGGACGTGCCCGTAGTATTTCCCGGCGTGTGGATATCCAACGCCTGTCGCGATTTGCTGACCGACTGCCGCGTGGTGGAAAATGCGCTGGGCGATCCGCCGCCGGAGGCGCAACTGCTCTCCTATGTGCAGGGTGCAGGGTGGAAGAAAATCGTGGTCGATCAGCAGGGATTGGCCGACGCGCTGCGGCGCCACATCGGTTCTACTGAAGTCCTCGTCGAGGACATCGGTGCGCAGTTGCGCAGGACAAAAGACGCAGCCGACCTAGCGGGCATGCGCGAAGCGGCGCGCATTGCGGATCTAGGCATGACCGCTGCGTTTGCCGCCATACGTCCGGGATTGAGCTGCCTAGACGTGATTGCCGAGGGCGAGTACGCCATGCTGAAAGCCGGTGCTGAGGATGCCCATATGGCGCCGGCAGTGGGTGAGGGTACGTTTTATCTGGACAGCGCTGAAAACCCGCGCCGAACAATCTGCGAGGGCGATATGATATTTATCGATATGGCCATTCACGTGCGCGGCTATTTGGGCGATATGACGCGCGCAGGCATCGTTGGCGAGGGCTCGGCCGAGCAGCGCACGCTCTTGGAAACCGTGCAGCGCGCCTATCGGACGGGAGCCGAGGCAATGCATCCGGGGGCCGACGGCGCCGATATCTACCGCCGCGTCGTCGCATGCTTTGGCGAGCAGGGGTGGGAAAAGCACTACGTGCACCATCTGAGTCACGGTCTGGGGCTGGGCGGCGACGCGCCGCGCATTGGGCGCGAGGCGGCCGATGTGCTGCAAATCGGCGATGCGCTGTCGTGCGAACCGGGCGTCTACGTGCCCGGGCTGGGCGGCGCCCGCGTGGAGAATATGATCTACGTCGGACCGGATGGACCCGAAGCGCTGACAAAGTGTTCGCTGGATTTACCTATGGACGTGTAGCAGCTACGAGCAATTAGCGGTCTGATGGGGAATACGCTAGCGCTCGTCCATATAGCGCTGGAGCAGATCGACCTCAGCGCTGGTTAAGCCGCGCAGCGTAATGCGGTCGCTGACCGGACTGAGGAGCGGTAGAAAAGAGACCCAGCGCTCGTCGACTCTGAGCCCTAAGGGGCGCTTTAAATTGGCCTCCACTTCGCAAAACGAGCGCATCTTGCGTTCTGCATAGGCGTTGAGACGCGCCGTGACCAAACGCGTATCATCCTGCTGGGGCTGACTGGCCTTGAATGCGGCCATATTCCACTCGGTGAGCAGGGGCTCGGGCGATACGACGTAGGCGATGGCTGCTCCGGATAGCGCAAACGAAACGGTATCCCATCCCGCGTAGTAGTCGCCCTTGGCATCAGCCGCCAGCTGGGCCTCAAAGAGCTGAACGGAAATAGATGCTTTCTCTGGTTTTTCAGAGCAGCCTGCGAAGAGAGTCAGCAATGAGAGAATGATTCCGCACGAGAGTTTCATAACCGCTACCCTTAGCCATTGCCGCCCCATGCGAGAGCAGACGCTTCGCGCGGGGACAGCGTGAGGTTGTTTTGTGCATGCTCTGATGGCATGCCTTCTTTCCATTCGCCCAGCAGGTTGACTAGCTCTGCCAGCGATTCCGTAGTCAACAAGCGCTGGCGCAGTGTGCTCGAGCGCGGCAGGTGTTTGAAATAGAGCGCCAGATGTTTACGCGTTTCCATTACGCCAACGCGCTCGCCTTTATACTGGGCCATATACTCGAGCTGTTGCCGAGCTAGGTCAATGCGCTCGTCGAGTGATGCGCCGTCGCGCCCGGAAAAAATCCAGGGATTGGCCATAGCCGCGCGTCCGATCATCACCGCATCGCACTGCGTTTCGCGCTGCATACGCAGTGCATCGGCGGCGGAAAACACGTCGCCGTTGCCGAGAATGGGCACGCTGGCGGCCTCTTTGGCACGGGCGATCCACTCCCAATCGGCATCGCCCTTGTATTTCTGTACGACCGTGCGCGCGTGAATAGCTACGGCCTGTGCGCCGGCGTCCTCACAGCGCCGCACGACCTCGAGTATATTGATGTCGTCCTCGTCCCATCCGATCCGCGTTTTAACTGTGACTGGTATATCGACCGCTTCTACGGTTGTGCGCACGGCCCGGTAGAGCCTGTCGAGGTCGCGCAGGTAGGCTGCACCGCTGCCGCGTCGCACGATCTGCGGAACGGAACAGCCAAAGTTGATATCGACAATCTGTGCGCCGCGGCGCTGAAATTCGCGCGCGCCGGCGGCGATGAGGTCGATATCGTTTCCATAAATCTGCGCGGCTAAAAGAGAGATACCCGTCTCCTCGTAGACGCGTGCATCGGAAAAGTCGAGTAGCAGGTCGCTCTTGGTCGATGCAATGTCAATGGTGCGACAGTTGATAAACTCGACGCCAACGACGCGTGCACCTAGGCGTGCACAGATAAGCCGATAGACCCAGTTGCCGACCCCCGCCATGGGGGCCAGTGTCATAATGGGTAGGTCATCGCGCAGCGGTGTTAGGGCATGCGGGCCGATGTGCATAGGGCGCGTAGATTATTGCTTGCTCTGCAGCTGGGCGGCTAGGGCTTTTTCCTGCTCGGCTTCGGCAATCATGCCTTTGCGCTGATAGAATATGGACAGGCTGGTATGGGCGAGGAAGTCGTCGGGGTTGTATTCGACGGCTTGCTGAGCGCAGCGGAGGGCGGCGTCCAAATCCCCTAGCTTCTCGTGGCAGTGTGCCATCGACTGGTACACATCGGCATAGCGGGGGTCGAGCTCAATTGCACGGGCGAAGACTTCTAGTGCGCCTTCGAAGTCGCCCTCGGCAAACTTCATCATGCCGCTCTTATACAGTTCCAATTTCACTAAGTCGTTCGAGCTGTCCATGCCGTATATTTCTCCCCGGGTCCAAGTATACACTTAAAGAAACGGACCTCTCCCGAACCGTCAACCGATTTTTCTACTCCCTGTTAGCAGGGCATTGGTATAGGTGATGGGCGGGGGACTGTTTATCTTAGCAGAGGCGTTTGCATCGCCGTTCCGACCACTTATACGAGGTGCTTTTCATGGTTCTCTTGCTTGCCATAGCTATTTTACAGGCTTCCACGCTCTGCGCGCAGCCCGCGTTTGACATTGAGTATGTCGAAAAAATTCGCCCACTGCACTACGTCGCACAGCGCGCACTCGGGCCGCTGCTTATCGACGGCAAACTGGACGAGCCGTCCTGGCAGCGCGCACCTTGGACCCCGGCATTTGTCGATATCGAAGGGGAGAGAAAAGAGCGGCCGCACTTAGCAACGCGGGCGAAGATGCTGTGGGACGATGAGTACTTCTATATTGCCGCCGACCTGGAAGAGCCCCACGTGTGGGCAACGCTGGTTGAGCGCGATGCCGTTATCTACCGCGACAATGACTTCGAAGTATTCATCGATCCAGATGCCGATACACACCTATACTACGAATTCGAGATCAACGCCCACGGCACGGAGTGGGACTTGCTCTTGGCCAAGCCCTACCGCGACGGTGGACCCTATATAAACGCCTGGCATATAGAAGGATTGCAAACGGCTGTGCAGGTCTGGGGCACGATCAACGATCCAACCGATGAAGATCAGGGATGGTCGGTGGAGATGGCATTTCCCTGGCGCGTTTTACAGCAGGCCAACAGCCGTCGCCGCGGGGGAGTAGAAGGCCAGGTATGGCGCGTCAACTTTTCGCGCGTGCAGTGGGAACTCGAAGTGATCGACGGTGAATACGTTAAAGTGCAGGGGCGCAGCGAGGACAATTGGGTCTGGTCACCGCAGGGGCTGATCAATATGCACTTCCCCGAAAAGTGGGGATATGTGCTGTTCTCGGGCGAGCCTGTGGGGGCTGCATCTGAGCCCTTTGTGCGGCCGGCCAGCGAACAGGCACTAGACGTGCTGCGCAGCATCTACTACAGGCAGCGTCGCTTCCGCGCTGAACGCGGCCAATATGCCAGCGACGTAGATTCGCTTGGAATGGAAAATCCCGTGCTGCACCACTTTCTCTGGCCGCCGGTTATGAGCGCTACCGAGCGCTATTTCGAAGCCTATTTAGAAGAAGTGGTCGACGTGGAGGAAGACGGCAAGATTAGCCGCTATGGGATTGGCAGCGACGGGAAAACCTGGAAAAATTGACCTACTCTCCTCCCGAGTGCATGCGATAGAGGTGGTAGGCGCAGTCGGGCCCAACTAGGCGAACTGCACTCTCGCGAGGCAGCCTCGTCTGCCCCCGCAAGACGAGGCGGCGATAGTGGTATTTCTTGCGCAGTATCTGTGCCTCAACTGCACGCGACGGGGCCTGTTGCGGCATGGAGACCTCCCTTGGGCTCTGCGTTATGGAGTACGTGGGATGACGACGGGGCTAATATAGCGCATTGTCTCCCAACCCGCGCATGCGTATATTTTCCGAACAGTATCCGTTGGGGGTGGCTCGTGCGAGCCTGAGATAAAACCCTTAGAACCTGAACTGGATCGTGCCAGCGTAGGGAAACGGAGCGCGCTGGCTGCATGCTGCTACCGCTTCCCACCTCGTGCTGGGCGGCGGTTTTTTTATGTGCAGAGTGGGAGGAGTATATATGGGGTTGCGCAGTATTTTTTTTGTTCTGTGGGTCGCTTCCGTCGGTCTTTGCGAGGCGGAAGAGGTGCGCGGTCGGGTGGTCGATGCCGAGACGGGGATACCGCTGGAAGAGGTGCAGATAAGTGCGGGCCAGTGGATGTCCAGCAGCGATGCTGCCGGCGGCTTTGTCGTCCAGGCCGCGGTCGGCGATACGCTGCGCTTTACACGCTATGGCTACGAGGGGGCTATTCGGGTGTTGCGCCGGGACGACGAGTCGCTGCGCATTGGGTTGGTGGCCGCCGTGCTACAAGCCCAAGAGGTTATAGTCATCGGCGGATTGCGCGCCGAATCGCAGAGCGAGGTAGCGGCTGGTATCAGCGTGGTGCGCGGCGAGCAGGTACGGAGGGATGGAGGGCAACATCTGCAAGACGCCGTGCAGGCCGTGCCCAATGTACACTGGGCTGGTGGAACGGCACGGCCGCGCTACTTCCAGGTGCGCGGCATCGGCGAGCGCAGCCAGTATGCGGGAGAGGGCGCCCCCAACTTCTCCGTCGGCTTTGTCGTCGACGGTATCGACATGAGCGGACTGGGCACCGGGGCGCTCTTTGATCTACAGCAGGTAGAGGTATTTAAAGGGCCGCAGTCGAGCGTGTTTGGCGCCAACGCCCTGGCGGGATTGATTAACATCGAATCAGCTGAGCCTTCTTCAGAAGCGAGGCGCGCGGTGAGTTTTTCCGTGGGAGGCGATGGACTCCTGCGCGCGGAAGGCGTGATCAATGCGCCCATCACCGATCGTTTTGCGCTGCGCGCTGGCTACCAACGGGCGGCGTCAAACGGGTTTCGCGACAATGCCTATCTGGGCGTCGACGATAGCAACCGCCGCCGCGAGGGGTTGCTGCGCCTCAAGGCGCGCTATGCTGCGTCAAGCGGGTTGTTGCTCAAAGCGACGCTGTTTCGCGCCGACGGGGACAACGGCTACGATATGTGGTCGCCAGACAACAACCGCCGGTTGACGACCTATTCCGACCGACCGGGCGACGACCATCAGGTGACCAGCGCGCTAGCGCTGCGCGCTGAGAAAGCGCTGCGCACAGGCGTTGACCTGCTATCGATCAGCACCTATGCGCAGACCGACTTGGACTACAGCTACGATGGGGATTGGGGACACGACGCCTATTGGGCGGGCGATCCGTACGGTTTTGATCCGCAAGTAGAGGGCTGGCATTACGACTTTTTTGACCGCACCCTGCGCCAGCGCACGAGCCTGAGCCAAGAAGTGCGGCTCAGAGGGGAGCGTGCATTGGTCGGCCTGTATGCGCGCGCGCTGCGCGAAGAGGACGACGCTACGGGTTACCTATTCGGCGGCGCGGCGAGCGATCTGCAGGCGCGCTATAACATGGGCAACTTCGCACTCTATGGTCAGTGGAAACGTCCGCTCAGTGCGGTTTGGGAGCTTACGCTTAACGCGCGTTTCGAACGCAGCACAATAGATTACAGCGGCCAGACCAACAGCGGGGGAGAGGATGTGCGCTACGACGTGGGACAGTGGCTGCCCGGCGGCAAAGTTGCGCTCAGCTGGCAGGGGCGTAGGGGAGAAAACGCCTACGTGGCCGCTGCGCGTGGCTATCGCGCGGGGGGGATTAATCAGCACCCGTATTTGGCCGCGGAGAACCGACCCTATGCTCCCGAATACATGCTCAACGTAGAAGCGGGCTATCGCCTCTCGACCAGCCGCTACCGCATTGAGCTTATTGCCTTCCATGCCCTGCGCGATGGGCAGCAGGTCAGCCTATCAAGCCAGCAGACGCCGGGCGATCCCAACAGCTTTTTCTACTTCACGGCGAACGCCGCTTCGGGACGCAACAGCGGCATTGAAGCAGAGGGTCAGTACCGACTGCTGCCCAATTTAAACGCATTTGCTTCGCTGTCCTACCTGAACACGCGCGTGGATCCCTATGCGTTCGATGTTGCAGGCGGTCAGCGCCAGCAGTTGGGTGGGCGCGCCGCCGCACACGCCCCGCAGTGGAATGCGCGCGTCGGGGGCGAATACGAGCATCCTGTGGGTGCCTTTGCACGCGCCGCGTGGTCGTTTGTCGACGGATTTTACTTTTCGGATAGCCACGACGAGCGCGCTGACGCCTACCAGCTCGTCAATGCGAGCATGGGCTACGAACGCGCTGGATGGGCCGTGACGCTGTGGTGCAGCAACGCACTGGACGAGCGCTATGCCGTGCGCGGTTTTTACTTTGGCTTGGAGCCGCCGGCTTATAGTGACAAACTCTATGTGAGCTACGGAGATCCGCGCCAGATTGGCACGAGCGTTCGGCTACACTTTTAGCCGTGTAATCTGTGAGGAGGAGTTCAGCCGGTCGCCGTGCGCGCGGCGTGCGCGTGCAGTAGCACCATGAGCGACGAGACGTCGGCCGGCGAAACGCCGGATACGCGCGCCGCTTGGCCAAGGGTCTGCGGACGAATGTGGGCTAGTTTTTGCCGCCCCTCAGTAGACAGGTTCAATGCGGGATCGGCGAAGTCAAAGTCCGCGGGAATGCGCATGGACTCGAGGCGCTTGAGCTTGTCAACCTGGGTATGCTGGCGCTTGATATAGCCGTCGTACTTGACTTCGGCTTCCACGTGCTCGGCTGCGTCGTGCGAAAGGCGCACATCGGGCGGGCAGAGCAATTCGATATGGTGATAGTTTAGCTCGGGGCGGCGCAGGATGTCGACCAGCGCTGCGGCTTCTCTAAGCGGCGCGGTGCCCGCTTCGGCAAAGACCTCACCCACCCTATCGGACGGCCGCAGACGCGTATTGGCCAGGCGCTCTAATTCGGCATCGACTGCGCGGCGCTTGTCCTGATATTTTTGCCATATGGCGTCCTCTACCAGGCCAAAGGCGCGCCCGAATTCCATCAGGCGATAGTCGGCGTTGTCCTCGCGCAGCAGCAGGCGGTGTTCGGCGCGCGAAGTGAAGATGCGGTAGGGCTCCTGCGTGCCCTTGGTGACGAGGTCGTCAATGAGCACGCCGATGTAGGCGTCGGCGCGCCCCAGTACAAAGGGATCTTCGCCGCGCACCTTGAGCACGGCGTTAATGCCGGCGATTAGGCCCTGCGCTCCGGCTTCCTCGTAGCCCGTCGTCCCGTTTATTTGACCCGCAAAAAACAGATTCTCTACGCGCTTGGTCTCGAGGTGGGGATAGAGCTGAGTGGGCGGCGCATAGTCGTATTCGACCGCATAGGCCGGGCGCATGATCTCGGCTCGTTCTAGCCCGGGAAGCGAGCGCACGATGCCGGTCTGCAGTTCCTCGGGTAGGCTCATCGACAGGCCGTTGATATAGTACTCGAGCGTGCGGCGGCCCTCCGGTTCGACAAAAATCTGGTGGCGCTCCTTATCGGCAAAGCGCACGACCTTGTCTTCGATTGAGGGGCAGTAGCGCGGACCGATGCCTTCGATGCGACCGCTGTACATGGCCGAGCGATTTAGATTTTCTTCGATGAGCTGATGGGTGCCGGCATTCGTATAGGTCACCCAGCAGGGCATTTGCTCTTGCTGAATGCGCTCAACGGCATAGGAGAATGGACGCGGCGGGTCGTCTCCAGGCTGTATGTCCATGCTGTCAAAATCCAGCGTGCGTCCATTGATGCGCGGCGGCGTGCCCGTCTTTAGGCGCCCGATATCAAAGCCGAGAGCAGCCAGTCCCTCCGAGGCTCTCTCTGCCGACGTCTCACCCGCCCGCCCGGCGCTGTAGGAAAAGTCGCCTACGTGGATCTTGCCGCGGAGAAAGGTGCCGGTGGTGAGAATGACGCTGTGCGCTAAATACGTTATGCCGCCTTTGACACCGACTCCCTGCACGCGTCCGTCAGAGATGTGCAGCGACTCCATCAGGCCCTGGCGCAGGTCGAGGTGTGCATGCTGTTCGCAGGCAAACTTCAGCTCGAACTGGTCGTCCTTTTTGTCGGCTTGGGCGCGCGAGGCGCGCACGGCGGGTCCACGGCTGGTATTCAGGCGGCGAAACTGGATGCCCGTGCGGTCGATATTAACCGCCATTTGCCCGCCGAGTGCGTCGATCTCCTTAACCATGTGTCCCTTGCCGATGCCGCCGATGGCCGGGTTGCACGACATCTGGCCAACCGTGTCGAGATTCATCGTCAACAGCAGCGTCTCTGCGCCCATGCGCGCTGCGGCCAGAGCGGCCTCGGTGCCGGCATGACCGCCGCCTACGACGAGCACGTCGTAGCGTTTTTCAAAGGTGCTCACGGCGATTCTTTGCGTGCGGCTAGCTGCGCATCGCCCTCGCGCTCTAACTGGCTAATTAAGACGGCCGCTGCCCCTTCTGCATCGCCTTCATACGGGCGTTTGTCTGACCATTGCCACTGGTCGAGATAGGCCTCGGTGCCGGTCAGTCCTTCGTGCATGGCGATGCGGTCGATGGCTACCTGAAAGCGCGATGCTAGGGCGTGTGAAGTGGGACGGCGCCCGGCGTAGACTTTTATTTGCGCCGGTATATCGCGCCAGTAGAGCACCTGATAGTGGATCATGGCCTACGCTGCATGCCCGTCGATGGCCCGGCGAAAGGCGCGGATGTGATCGGGCGTTGTGCCGCAGCAGCCACCGATGAAATAGGCGCCGCTGTCGATTAGGTCGGAGATATCCGCGGCCATGTCCTGCGGCGTCTGCGAATAGGTAGTTCGGTGTTCGCTATCGAGCTGCGGCATGCCGGCGTTGGGATAGGTCATAATGCGCTTGGACAGACCGCGCGCCTGCAGTGCCTGCCCTATCTGCTCGCTGCCGCAGATGGCATAGGCCATACCGGTGTGCTCGCTGCGGCGCGTTTCGGCCCCGCAGTTGAGGCCGAGTAGGTGTACGTGGTCGAGCAGATTATCTCCGTCAGAAAATTCTCCGGAGGCGAGGATGTCAAGCAGATCTGCCGGTGAGTGACCCCAGTCGGTCTTGTAGGTGACGACGCCTGTTTTTCGATCTTTGGTGTACTTGAGCGTCAGGTTGATGGCGATTGGCAGCCCCGCCTTACGGGCAATATTGCAGGCTATGGCTGCCTCTTTGGCAGAAAATTGAGTTTCGATGGCAAAAAAGTCGACGCCCCCTTCGACCAGCGCGTCGACGATGCGCGCGTGGGCGTCGCGGACGTTGGCGTCGGCAATGCCAAAGGTGGTGTCGCCGGCATCTGATTCGATGGCGCCGGGGGAGGGGCCAATGGATCCGCCGACATAGACTTCGCGGCCGCTCTCCTCGACGGCGCGGCGCGCCAGCTGAGCTGCACGCGTGGCTAGTTGACCGGCCGAAGCCGGATCTTTGCCGGCCATTTCTAAATGCAGTTCCGAGGCGACAAACGTATTGGTGCCAATGGCATCGGCGCCGGCTTCGATATAGGTGCGATGGATTTCTACGACGGCGTCGGGATGTGCTTCGTTGGCCAGTGTGCTGTTGGTCAACTCGATGCCGCGGGCAAATAGCTGGGAGCCAAACCCCCCATCGTACAGCAGGGGATGCTCTTCGGCGATGCGCTCAATAAATGGTATCATAGAGAAATAATCTATGCAAAGGGATGGAAAAAGCCAGCGCGGCGGGAGTCTGCAGGGGCTGCCGTATGCGGCGCTTAGGCCGTCAGTTCCCCCTTGCGATAGGCGCGGATAAAACGGGCGCAGTACTCGTCTCTGCCCAGCAGCACGTCTTCGGCCAGCTGGAAAGTTGACGCACTGCGGTCGATGGAAAAGACCTCGCTCAGGGAGCTGCTCGTCGGATCGATAATGGCGCTGTCGGCACCGGCTTCGACGGCGAGTATCAGGAAGACGTCGTTGATGAGCTGTCGGCATGGCAGGCCGAAGGACACGTTGGAAAAGCCGCCAGTTATGTGCACGTCGTTGCCCAGTCGCGCGCGCAGCTGGGCTATGGCGCCAAAAGCGTGCTGGCCATAGCGGCCATCGACAGAGATGGGAAAGATCAGTGGGTCGATAAATAGGTCGGATAGCGGTATGGAGCGTCGGTCGGCCTCTTCGACCATGCGCATGGCATGCGTCATACGCTCTTCGACGTCATCGGGCATGCCGGATTCACCTGAGGCTGTGATGACGACCTGCGCATTGAATGCGCGCGCCATATCGAGGCCGTCTAAACGCTCGAGTGATGCCGAGTTGAGCAGCGGCCGCTCCGCGTGATCTGCACAGCACTCCAAGCCGGCGCGCAGTATTTCGCTATTGGACGAGTCTATTGAGAGGGGGAGCGTGCTCATGGAATGCACGGCGCCGACCAGCCAGCGCATGGCCTCTTGCTGTTCCTCGACGCGAATGGATAGCTCGTCGACATTGAGGTCGAGAAAGTCGGCGCCGGCCTGCTCTTGGCGCTGCACCTGCCGAGCGATGTAGTCGAGTGCATCTGCGCTGCCCGCCATCGCTTCGCGCACGGCTATTTTGAGGTGCTTGATACGGCCCTCTTCGTAGTCGCGCGTCCCCTTTACGTCTTCTGGGATGGGTAAAAAGCGCCGTGCGTTGTTCGTGTCGCGATAGCGAATGCCCTCTCGCCCCTCGGCATCGGAGGCAATGAGCTTGCCCTTGCGCGAAAGGACGCGGGTGGTGTGGACGTTTTCGCCAATGACGATAAAGGGTTTGTCGATAGCGGGTATATTCACGGTGCGTTCTCCCCGTCGCGTCCGTGGTGATCGCGACCTGCAAAGGTGTTGAGCCAGGCACTGGTTCCGTGCAGCGCACCGTCTTTAATGACGGCAGGGCGTTCGAGCATGTGTTCCTCCTGCCCATACGCTTTCAAACGTTCGTAGGCGCGCGCCCAGATGCATTCCTTATCGCCTACTTCACACAGTCCTTGCCGCGTTCCGCCGCACGGCCCGTTACGCTGGTTTTTTACGCACTGTGATTCGGGACATAAATAGGCGATGTCGGGCAGCGAGCAGTCGCCGCAGTCGCGGCAGTCGAAAAGAGGAACTTTGGTCGCCTGCTCTACGACGTGCAGAAAGCGTTGGGCATTGGGGCTGTGCTCTAGTGCTGCGGCCAATTTTTTTCCGGCCTGAAAGCCGCGGCTGTGCGGAGCAAAGAGGTGTTCGTGTACAATGCGGCTGAGCTTATAGGCGCTGGATACTTCGCGCTGCAATCGCCTGCGTGCCGTGTGATCCTTGGACGCCAGGTAGGCGGGATTAATTGCATCGCTGCTCAGGCCACTCGACGGATCGCGGTCAAAAAAGTAGAACTCATCGGGATGGGAAAAGTCGATCTGGCGCGCAAAGTCGCGCCAATCGTCGGGTGCGTAGCGCTGCGATAGGGCGATGATTTTTTCGTAGTCGCCGTATTGTAGATGGCCGCCCAGATAGACGCCCCGATAGCCCAACCCGCGCGCAATGGCGCACTGTTGAGCGGCTAATTCCAGAAAGAACGCCTTGCCCTTGTCGGGAGACTGGGCCTGTTGCTCGCACAGTTCCAGCAGGCGATCGGTAACCTCTACGCCGGGGATGTGGCCGCCGTGAAAGTAGCGCGCCACCCCAGCGCTGAGCACGAAGACATTGGCTATGACCGGCACGTCGATGTGCCGCAGTCGCATATAGCGGAGGAGTTCGTCCTGCTTGCGGGTGTCGTAACCAATCTGACTGATGATAAAGTCGGCGCCGTTTTGCACCTTTTGTGCCAGCTTGAAATACTGCGGCATGACCTCGCGTTCGTAGCGCTTGTGGTTGTTGGTCGCCGCACCCAGTAAAAAGTGGGTTTTTTTCAAGCGTCGCGGCTTGCTGCGGCCGGCAATGGACAGGCCGGCGTTGAGTTCGCTAAACATCTGCAGCAGGCCAATGGAGTCGATGTCAAATACGCCGCTGGCGACTCCTCGGTAGCCGCTGGTCGGGTAGTCTCCGGAAAGGCACAGCACGTTATCAAAGCCCTCGCTGGCCAGCTGCCATGCTCGCCCCTGCAGGGCGTTGCGATTCCAATCCTTGCAGGAGATATGGATGATGACTTCTTGGCCGCGCGAGAGCAGGTCGGTGCCGAGTGTGTCGGCGCTGATCATGGCGTTGCCGCCGGGGTTGTCGGTGATGCTCAGGGCGTGCACGTCCGGGTGTTCGCAGAGGCGGCGCGCCAGCGATAGGATGCGCCTTCCGTCTTTGTCTGCCATTACGCCGCGCGAGGTGACCAGCTCGACGACGTGCACGAATTCTGCGTCGTCTCGCAGCAGGTTGCGCAGGCTCTCTTTCTGCCAGGCGCCCGAGTAGCGCCGAGGGGGGTGTGATTTGCTCATAGACGTGCTCAGTTCAGCTCGGAGGGCATGGGTTTGAACTGGCAGCCGTCGACGAAGAGCTCAAAAAAATCGGGCGTCGTTTCGAGCTCGATGTGTTCGATGCGACGGACCAACTCTTCTAAGCGGCGGCGCTTGTTTTTTGAGAGCAGCACATCGCGCGCGCCCTGCAGCGAGGCGTTGCCGACTTTTTCTATCCGCTCTACGGGAACCGGTGCCAAAAAGCCGATATCTATGGCCGCCTGAGCATCGATGTAGTGGGCGAATCCGCCGGCCAGGTAGAGTTTTTTTACCTGAGCTGGAGCGAGGCCAAGCGCGCGCAGCACGATGTATTGGCCGCAGTAATTGGCGGCTTTGGCCTGCGCTAGGTTGGAGGCGTCGAGGCGCGAAAACGTGATGCCGGCGTCGGCCACTACGGTGATCTCCTTTTGCCGCTGGGCAAAGGCGCCCTTGGGTGACATGAGATCGTGGCGTCGGAGCTCTGCGAGGAGATCGACTAGGCCCGAGCCGCAGATGCCTTGGGGGGCGATATCGCCAATGGTCTTGTAGTCCCAAGCCGTCCCGTTCCAGCGCAGGCGTTCGATGGCGCCTTCGTAGCCGGGCATTCCGTAGGTGACGGTGCCGCCCTCGAATGCCGGTCCAGCCGGAGAAGAGGCGGCGACCATGCGCCCGTTGTAGATGGCCACGACTTCGGTATTGGTGCCGACGTCGATTAACAGGGCGGCATCCGCTTCAGCGTCGAGTCGGGTGGCACACAGGTCGGCGGCTGCATCCGCTCCAACATGACTTGCGATGAGCGGTAAACCGTAGACGCGCGCTTTGGGATGGGCGCGCAGGCCGAGGCGGCGCGTCTTTTCGCTCAGGGCGGTGTGAGAGCGTTGGCCATCGATGAACTCCAATTCGACCTGCGACTTGTAGGGCCTCTGGCCTATGCCTTGGACGTCGTAGCGAAAGAGGATGTCGCGCATGGTTGAATTGCCGGCGACGACGACTTCGTAAATGCAGTGTCGGTGGATAGAGTAGAGCGCGCACCAGCGAGCAATTTGGCGGTTGAGTGCCTTGACGATGGCCTGCCGTAGCTCGCGCGGGTGCTGTGCGTCGTAGGATATGCGGTTCATCACATCGCTGCCGCCAAAACGCTGCGGGTTTTCAAACGAGGCCACCTGCACGCTCTCTCCCGTTTCCAAGTCGAGTAGCTCCATGGCTACGGTGGTCGTTCCCAAATCGATGGCGATGCCCAATATGCGGCCGCGATAGTCGTCGATATGCTCCCCGTCGAAATAGACTTTGTCCTGCCGTCGCTCCACCAGGGGAGCGACTTCATCGGGCTGAGTCGTAGACAGGGTTAGTATGCGCGGAGTGCGGTTGAGCGGGGCGAACTCGATGTCGATGTCTGCATCAACGACTTCGGCCTGGCAGGCCAGGCGGTAGTCTTCGCGCAGAAAGTGCTCTTCGCGCGTGCGCGCGTTGAGCGCCTCCATACCGCGTTTGACTTCGACGATGCACTCGTGGCAGCTGCCCGTGCGATAGCACGATGTGGGCACGGCTACGTCGAGCTGATCGGCCGCATCAAAAAGCGTGCGGCGGCTCTGCGCGACACAGGAATGCGCACCGCTGGTTATGCGACCCCTGCCGTCTTGGGCCGGGCGCTGAGCCGGGCGTTCGATGCCTTCCCACGCGCTGCGGTAGTCCAATTGATCGTCGCCCACGCACAGCAGCGGCCCACCTGCCTGCTCGTTTTTGCGCTGGTTGCGGCAGCCAAACTGGGCGGTGCACTCGCCGTGGCGGTTCTTGTAGGGACAGCGACTCTGAGACTGCACATCGGCGTGGCGGACGATACCGCCCAGCAGAGAAGACAGTTTGTCGAGGCGCTTTTGGTATTCGCTGGGGTCTATGGGAGCCATAGCGTGGCCGTTGTCCGTCGCGAGTTATTCGCTTAGCAGCTGCTTGGCCAACTCGACGCAGGCCAGGGCGTCTTTGCCGTAGCCGTCAGCGCCCATATCTTCGGCAAATTCCGGTGTGACAGGCGCGCCGCCGACCATGATTTTGATATCGTCGCGCAGGTCTTCGTCGATAAAGGCTTCAATCGTCTTGCCCATATTGGGCATCGTAGTCGTCAGCAGTGCGGACATGCCCAGTAGCGTGGCGCCGTGCTCTTCTATAGCGGAGATAAACTCGTCTTCCGAGGTGTCGACGCCGAGGTCGTGCACGACAAAGCCGGCGCCGCGCAGCATCATGATGCAGAGATTTTTTCCAATATCGTGCAGATCGCCCTTAACCGTGCCCATGACGACCGTGCCAATGGGTTCGATACCCGAATCGGAGAGAATGGGTTCGATATGGGCCATGCCGGCCTTCATGGCGCGCGCGCAAGCCAGCACCTCGGGAACAAAGATAAAGTTTTCGCGGAATTTAATGCCGACGATGCCCATGCCGGCAATGAGGCCATCGTCCATGACCTCGAGCGCTTCAATGCCCTCGCCCAGCGCCTGCTGCGTCAGTTCGTCGACCTCTTCGTGCGCGCCGTCGATGAGGGCGGCGGCAATGTCCTGCATCAGCGGCTTTGCGCGCGCAAAGTGCTCTATATTGCGCGTGCGCTCGTCGTCGCGCTCGAGGAATTCATCGATTTCTTCGCGTATAAACTCGTTGGCAATATCGCCGATTTCTGCCATGCTTTCTCTCCTAGCGGTCGATGCCGGCGTGCCAATCGCGCACGGCGCGGGGTATTTCCTTTAGGTTTTCAATCGAAGTCTGCAGCGGTATGGCGCACTCCGGCCCGACGAGTTGCACGCCCGCTTCCAGGTTGCGGTATACTTCTTCGCGCACGACGTCGGGCCCTTTGGAAAAGAGCGTTTCGGGATTGTTGATATTGCCGACCAAGGCAATGCGATCTGAGACGATGTCCATCGATTCCATCGGCGTATTCTTCGAGTCGAAGTGGAAAGCCGCCATGCCGGTTTGGGCGATGTACTCCATGCGATCGACGGTGCGGCCGCAGATGTGGAGAATAATTGGCACAGGGAGGCGCTCGGCCATCTCAATGTGTAGGTCGCGTAAATAGCGCTCGTAGTATTCGCCGCTGACCAGATCGCCGGTGGCATGGTCGGGCAGCGTCAGCGCATCGGCGCCGGCCTCGATCTGCGCCAGACCGTATTCGACCGTTATCTCCTTCATGCGATCCAAGCAGAGCTTGGTCTTGCCCGGATCGTCGAGCGACATCAGCAAAAAGGGTTCGACGCCAAAGCAGTGGTAGCCCAGTGACCAGGGCCCCATGGTCTTGCCGATGACGGCCACCTCATCCCCGTATTCTTTGCGCAATATGGCAATGGCGTCGGTGACGCATCGGGTATCGGGATGGGTGCACAAATCGGTTGGGACGTTAATATCATCGGGCGTTTGCCAAATCGGTTCGTTCATCCGCACCGTCGGCCAGTTGTCCTTTTGCTCCCACTGGATCTTACAGCCCAGCGCGGAAGATTCCTGAATGATGGAGAACACGGGCATGATGGTGTCAAAGCCGAGTTCGGTGTAGCCGGTGGCAGCTAGGCGCGCCATGAGCTCGGGTTGGCGATTGGCTTCGGGGAAAGGGGCATCGACGAGGTCCATTAGCTCGACGGTAGCTACCGAAGTCGGATTGCACAGCGGCGTGCGGTCGACGGGCTGGCGATTGAGAGCGGCGAGTACGCGCTCTTTGCTGGTCATAGAGGGAACGTGTGCCATGCTATCTCCTAATTATTCTGGGCGCTGGGGGCGACGAGCTGACCGCGCTGGGCCATCTCTTCGGCTTCGCGCATGGCCGCGCGCACGTTGGGTGCGCGCACCAGCAGTTGGGCAATGAGGGCATCGTGCGCATGGCCGCAGGCAAAGTGTAGGCAATTGGCGTCGTCGCCGGTCTCTTCCATTTCGCCGAGGCGAATCAGTCCGCGTGCAATGGTGGCCGTGCGACGCTCGACGCCGTCGCTATCTTCTTCTGCGCGCACGCGGTACTGGCCGTCGCCTAGGCTATCTACGGCAATGTGGCCGTCGCCCTTCTTGTCGAATATGCGCAGGGGCTGCGCCTGTAGCGTCAGCGACGGATCGCGCTTGCAGGCATCCAAAAAGAGCCGGCGCACGGCAAATTGATGGGCGTGCCCACAGGGGAAGCGCAGCAGCTCTTCGCTGGCCTCTTCCATGGTGCCCAGTATCTGCATCGCCTGGCGCAGCGCTTCGATGCGCTGGGGAGCATCGGGGTGCTGGCTGTAGGTATGGACGCGGTAAGCCGGTGCTTCGGCCCCATCCTGGCGGTAGAGGGCAACGGTTATATTGCTGCAGTGCAAATCCATGGGCACCAGCTCGATGCGAGTGCCGATATCGCGGGTTAGAGCCATGGCATTTCCCTTGACGATAGAGGACGTATTGCGCTATACTTGATCAAAATAGCTGATGGTCAGACCAATTGCAAATGGAACGAATACTTGCTCGGAAAAAACTTCACACAAGTATTTTATTATTAATAATTTGCGAAATGTACAGTGAATTTGAATAACGCCGATTCTTCCAATTCAGTGGCCGCTAATGTCCGCCCGATAGCGCGCACGTCGCTGGGCGAAGAGATTATGGCGCAGATCGTCGATCTGATCAAGCGCGACGTGCTGCGCCCGGGCGATCGCCTGCCGCCTGAACGCGAATTGTGTAAGCGATTTGGCGTGGGGCGTTCGTCGCTGCGCGAGGCGCTGCGCTCGCTGAGCGCCATGGGCGTGATCGATGGCCGCGTCGGCGAGGGGACTTTTGTCAGCGACAACCAGCAGTTCGTGCAAAAGGCGCTGCAGTGGGGTATGCTGCTTAACCGCAAGATGGTCGGCGATCTGATTGAGACGCGCCTGATGTTGGAGTCGGAGACGGCATTTTGGGCGGCACAGCGGGCCGCAGAAGAGGATATGCGCCGGATAGAGGAGGCTCTGTCGGATATGGCCGAAGCCCTGGAGGATGGAGCGCAGTTTTTGGCCGCGGACGTGCGCTTTCATCTGGCGGTAGCAGGGGCCACGCAAAATGCGCTGCTGGCCAGCTTGCTCGAAGCGACGCGCGGCTATTTGCAGGCGTGGATTGAGCGTTCGCTGGCGGAGGAGGACCGCGCGCTCGATCGCGCGCGGCTGTCGCTGCAGCAGCATGAGGATATCGTTCGTGCACTGCGCGCCGGCGATGCGCAGGCGGCGCGTACCGCAATGGTAGAGCACGTGCTGTCGAGCAGTGAGGATCTGCGCGCGCAGTTTACCGCTGCCGGCGCATAGCGCGTCTGAACGCACGCTAACAACGGAAAAAGGGGCGCACCGGACCGCTCGTGATGCGGTCGGTGCGCCCCTTTTTTTGTTAAATGCCGCCTGCGAACCTACCCGTCGATTAGCGTTCGGTTGATAAACTCGGTGATGTCCTCGATCGTGGCCAACTCGGTGAACAGCAGGCTCATGGCAATGCGGCGCGCAAGGCCGGCGACGTGGGGATCGTCGAATTCGACCGCCTGGCGGCCGTCAGTCGCTGCCAGCAGCATGCAGCCCAGGTCGCGTACGGCGGGCTTTTCGATTTCCTTCACGCCCTTGTAAGAAGCCAATTTGAAATAGCCGTTCCAGAACACGTTGATTGCTTCTAAGTAAGCGGCTTTCTGCAGGCTGTTCTGCATGGCTTTGACGCACATATCGGCCGCGTAGAACGCCAGGTCGAAGCCGGGGTGGCCAAAGTGTGCGGTGGCGAAGTCGACTAGGTAGAGCTGGCCGGAGTTGACCCACACGTTGCGCGGTCGCAGATCGCCCAGTATGAGGCAGTACGTTTCCTTTTTGAGGCGCTTGGTCTGCGCATCAATCACCTTCTTAAGGTCGGGAAAGGTGTTGGTGACGTATTCGTAGTGAGGCTCTATGCGCAGCTGTTCGAAGGCCTTGGTGTCTTTGAACATCGCCTTGAGCTCGGGGTGTTCAGCCGTTTCGTTGTGCACCGTGGCCAGCAGTTCGCCGCACTGGACGGCAATCTGCAGATCAATCCGACCGCTGGCCAGGTCGTCTTCCCACAGCACGGCGTTGTCGGGCGGCGGAGTGGTCACCAACACGAAGTCCGTGCGATCGACTAAGACGGTTTGCGGAATGATTTCCGGCGGCATAAACTGGCGAAGAATATCAATGCAGCTATCCTCGGCAAAAATGCGCTTGCGGTCGAGCCACCAGCGCTCCTTTATCTGCACGCGTGAATGGGCCTGCTTGACGATCCAGGCTTCCTTTGGAGCGGCGACGTAATAGACGCGATTCTTCATGCCGTCGCCCAACGTCTGCACGCGGATAGGCGTGCCGCGCGTAATGAGCTTTTTGCGTTGCAGGTAGCCGGACAGGGATTTCTTTTCCAGATTCATTCGCGCCTTTACTCTTTCTCGATGGGTAAGGGGGCTACAGATAGCAGATCGCGTGTCTCGGTGCGCCGCGTCGCTTCATCTACCTGTGCTTCGGCGTGGTAAGACGAGCGCACGAGCGGCCCGGATTCCACGTGGCGGAATGCGCGCTGCATGGCGTAATGGTACCAGTGGTCAAATTCGTCGGGCTCGACGTAGCGCTCGACGGGCACGTGCTGTGCGGACGGGCTCAGATACTGACCGAGCGTCAAAATGGCGCAGCCGACGGCGGCCAAATCGTCGATGGTTTGGGCTATTTCGTCTTCGCGCTCCCCGGCTCCCAGCATCATGCCCGATTTGGTCGGGGCCGGTCCAGCCGTGCGCGCCCGGCTGAGTAGTTCCAGCGAGCGCGCGTATTTGGCCTGTGGCCGCATCTTAAAGTAGAGCCGAGGCACCGTTTCTATATTGTGGTTAAGGATGTCCGGACCGGCGCTCAGAACGGTTTCTAACGCGTCCCAATTCCCCTGAAAATCGGGTATCAGAACTTCTACCGTAGTCTGCGGACAGCGGCTATGCAGCGCTTCGAGCGTGCGGGCAAAAACGCGTGCACCGCCGTCGGGCAATTCATCGCGATTGACGGAGGTGATGACGGCGTGGCGCAGGTCGAGGTGCGCCACGGCTTCGGCGACGCGTTCGGGTTCGCCCTCGTCGAGCCATTCCGGTCGGCCCGTTTTAATGGCGCAAAAGCCGCAGCTGCGCGTGCAAACGTCGCCGAGAATCATAAAGGTGGCCGTGCGCTGGCCCCAGCACTCGCCGATGTTGGGACAGTGAGCGCTTTCACATACGGTGTGCAGGCGCTTCTCCGCTACCAAGTTCTTAATGTCTATATAGTTGGGTGTGCCTGGTGCCTTGGCCTTCAGCCAGGGGGGCAGGCGGCGACGGCCCTGGAGTGCGTTTGCCATGTAGTCTTGTCGTGCAACGGTATTCAATGAGTGCCCGCGGCCATGAGTGCGGGCATAAGAAGAGTATAATAAACGACATAGGCCGTAATATCAAGGTGTATATGTTTATTTTATCGGCGAGTGGGAGGAGCCTGTTTAGTATATAAAACAAATAAAAACAAAATCTTAATCGTTTTTAATCTCCGTGCTGCGCAGCTGCTGGGCGACGTAGACCCACAGCAGGAGTGTCGGAACGAGTTTGGCGCTGCGGTAGATGAGAGAAGTTGCCATATCCCATGAGCGCTCGGGGTCGATAGGCCCGTAAACGCCCGGCTGTACATCAAAGAGAATAAAGGGGGTTGGCAGGGCGAGTGCGACGTAGAGGCCTAGGAGGCGCGCGTCTGATCGGTTCATATAGAGCGCTATTATGACGGGCAGAAGAAATACGTAGTGGTGTTCCCACACGTCCTTATAGACCAAGAAATAAGTGGACATCCAAAGGCTTAGGTGTAATACCGGATCGTCGGAGCGGCTGCGCCACGAAACGTAGAGTGCGGCGAGCGAGCCGAGTGCGGGCATCGCATAGGCTGGCAGCGCCGCCCACAGCGGCAGGTCGGCAAGGGTGGTCAGCTCACTTAGCGGGGCATTGCTGAAATGGGCCCCCATGCGCACCAGGCTGCCCCACAGGCCGACGTTGCCGGCGTGCGTTAGGGCACCTTTAAAGTGTCCGGCCTGCAGATTGGTCTGTACAAAGCTCGTCAGAGCGTTGGGGTAGCTGAGAAAATAGGGCAGTGAAGCCAGGCCAGCCGCGGCGAGGGCGAGGCCGGTCGGGCGCAGATAGCGCATTCGCAGCAGGGCGGGCAATAGGATGAGCATATTGGGCTTGATGAGTATCGATGTAGCCCAAATGGCCGCCTGTCGATAGGGCCTGTTTTCGCGCAGCGCCGCCATCAGCCAGTAGAGGGCAGAGGCGGCCCAGAAGCTGACTTGGCCGATGTACATTTCGAGAAAATAGGGCGAGAAGGACAGCCACATGCAGACGGCCCGGGCGCGCAGCAGCGGTTGGCTGCACAGACGCCAGGTCAGCCAGACATTGGCCGCCAGCAGCAGTTCGCCTATACACAGGTGCAGCACATAAGCCGGCAGAGGGGCCACGAGCGCATAGAGACGGCCAAAGGTCTGCGCAAAGACCGGCAGATAGCGGTAGCCGAAAGCGCCTTCTACGGCGTAGATGTCGCGGTGTTGGGCAAGAGCCTGGCCGGCCAGGTAAAATACGCCGAAGTCGAAGCCCCGCCGCGTGTGCGAGGCATCGTTAAAGAAGGGGCGCAGCCAGTCGCCAAAGAGCGCGAAGAGGAAAGCGATGTGTAGAGCGAGGCCGATGCCCAACCACAGCGCGGGCCGCTGGAGGAGCGACACGGCTGGCTATTGGATGTCCTGTGCTTCGGCATCCTGCGCGACGGGCTCGTCGTTGCCGATGCCAATCTCTTCGACTTGAAACCAGTGCTCGTAGTCGTCGGGCGTTGCCAAGATCTGCCGCGCTTCGAGGACCTGCGGATCTACGGTGGCGTTGTAGTCCTCGGCCTGACGCACGCCGTAGGCTTTTTCCAGAATGGCGTAGGTCAGCCGCCAGAGAATGAGCTCCCTGTTTTCCTCCCAGTGCTTTTCCTCGACGCGGTCGATTTTGTCGATCAGGTTGGCGATGGGATCTTCCAACTCCTCAAAGTCATCGCCCTGCGCCATTTCTTCGAGTTCGTTGACGTGTGCTTCGGCCTCGCTGACGTACTCGAAGTCGCGCTGCTGAGCGAAGGCGCGAAACTCGGCAAAGGTAGCGTCGTCGGCGCGAAACTCGGGCGTGAGCTCGGGGTGGGTCACGCGGTACTGGCGCGCGTAGTAGAAAAATTGATTGTTGAGGCTGGAAAAGCCGTTGAGCTGCCACCAGAGGCGGTTGCCCTTGCGCGTGGATCCGCTCACATCGGGCGTTATGGCGCCGCCGCCGCGCACGATGCGCTCCAATATCTTGGTGTGAAAAGCCGTGGCCGGATCGCTGACCAGCGTCGAGTCCTTGCGCATGCGCTTGTCTATGGAGCGGCCCGAAGGCGTGTGCCAGGCGGCCATGGTCAGCTTGAGCTCGGAGTGCTCGTCAATTTGCACGACCTGCTGTACCGAGCCCTTGCCGACCGTCGTCGAGCCGAGCACCAGTCCGCGGTCCCAATCTTGAATCGCGCCGGCTACAATCTCGGAGGCCGAGGCCGACTGGCCGTTGACCAACACGATGAGCGGTTCGTCGGCAAAGAGCGCCGGCTGGGACGTGAGGTACTTTGTCGTGTCGCGGAAGGCGCGACCAGCGGTAAAGACGACGAGGCGTTCTTCTGGGAGAAAGAGGTCGACAATTTCAACGGCTTCGTCGAGATAGCCCCCGCCGTTACCGCGCAGGTCGAAAATGATGCGCTTCATGCCCTGTTCGCGCAGCGAGAGCAGCGCGTCGCGCAGTTCGACGCTGCAGTTGCGCTGAAAGCGGTCGAGCTTTACGTAGCCCGTCGAGTCGGGAAAGAGCGCATCGACGGCGATGCTGCCCATGGTAACTTCTTCGCGTATGATGGATAGATCAAAGGGGTCGTCTACGCCGGCGCGCCGCAGCGTCAGCGTGACGGGCGTGTTGGGCTCGCCGCGCATTTTATCCGCTGCGTCACCGGCCGACATCTCCTTGGTGCTCTCGCCGTCGATGGCTAGGATGAGGTCGCCCGACTTGATGCCGGCGCGTGCGGCTGGCGTGTCTTCGTGTAGAAGGCTCCACACGGCAATGGCGCTGTCCGGGCGCACGACCTGAATGCGAAAGCCCAGGCCGCCGTACTTGCCCTGCGTCTGGATGTTAAAGTTGTCGAGGTTGCGCTTTTCCAAGAAGACGGAGTAGGGGTCGAGTATTTGCATCATGCCAGCGATGCCAAAGCGCACGAGCGTGTCGGCAGGCGTGTGGTAAAAAGCCTGCTGGTCGAGGCTTCTGGCCACCTGCATTAGGGTGGTGAAGCGGTTGGCCAATAGCTTGCGCGGGTGTGCAGACGCGTCCATGGCGTCCGTGTCGATTTCGTAGTCGGAAGCAGGGTCCAGGGCGGCAAAGAGCCCGCGCGCAGCGGCCTGCATTAGCGTGTCCGGCGAAATCTCTTCAAAATAGTATTCGTGGATGCGCTGGGCGACGGGCCAGAGGACATCTTTGTACTCTTGGTCAATGGACGGCGCTGCATGGACGGGGTAGGCGATGGCAGCGCAGGCAAAAAACATCGTGGAAAAGCGGGTGAAGGCGCTCAATGTGGGACTCCTTTGCATTGCACCGGCGAGTCGATATACTCTCCGTTAACTAGCTGATAATACTGCGTGTATGTTATAGCGTCAACTTGCGTCGCTCGAACGCTAAGAGCAGGCCGCGGAGCACCAGAGCGCTTTCGCAGCGCTCGATGCGATGGGTGAGCGGAAAGAGCCTATTCGCATCGCCGCCCGTCAGCACGCTGTGAGCATTTGCCGGCAGCGTTTCGACCAGGCGTTGACACAGACCATCAACCAGTGCGGCCGCGCCGTAGAGCACGCCCGCGCGCATGCCGTCCGGCGTATTTTTGCCCGGCAGCACGGCGTGTTGGGTCAGTTCGATGGACGGTAGCAGACTGGTTCCGGCGCGCAGGGCTCCAAGCATCATATGCAATCCGGGCGCGATGGCGCCGCCGAGAAATGTGCCATCGGCATCGATGGCGTCGACGGTAAGGGCGGTACCTGCATCGGCTACGACGACGGCCGTTTGGGCCGCTGCAAAGGCCGCTGCCGCGGCTAGCAGTCGGTCGATACCAACGCGCTCGGGGTCGTCGTAGTCGATGTGCAGGCCCAGATCCCAGCTGCTATCGACCTGCTGGGCGGCTATGTGCTGTTGCTGGCAGTGCTCAACAAAGAGCGAGCCCATATCCCTGACGACGGAGGCGATTAGGGCATACTGCACGGCGGGCAACGAGGCATGCTCTTCGACAAAGTGCTGCAGCTGTGCCGAATGACCGGACGCGCCGGCCGGGGGATAGGTTGGCACCTTGCCGTGCGCGATCAGTGCCCCCTCTGAAAAAAGGCCTAGGTCGACGTTGGTATTGCCGATATCTATGGCGAGGAACATAGTTTTCCTGCGGTCGGGGTTGGTTGACTTTCGCCTATTGGTGCCGTAGATTGACCTATTCTTAAGTTAAGGCAACGCCGATAGATATACAAAAAACAGGCCGGTTTGTGCGCCACGGCGCGCGGCCGTTCTGGCCCGTGGTGAATCCAACGGAGAGCAAAAGGGTCGCATGCCGCAAAAGCGCCTCACGTTTATATACATTCCTGGCAACGACGGGCAGGTCCGCGAGTTTCGCTTTGCCAGACAGTGGCTCTATGCGGCTTCCTGCTTTGCGCTCTGCTTTGCTGCGCTCTTTACCTACTTTTCCACTGGCTACTTTCAAAAGACCGATCAAGAAGCGTCTCTGGCTGCTCTGCGCGCAGAAAATCGCGATTTGCTGCGCAGCGTCGAGCTTGCCCAGCGCGAAGTGGACGATCTTGAAGGGGTTATGTCGCAGCTCGTAGCCGATGACGATCGCCTGCGCGACTACCACATGATGGAACCGCTCTCCGCCGATATACGCCTCGGCGGCGTCGGGGGTTCCGAAGATCTGCCGGAAGAAGACATCGCGGCGCTTCCCGATGACAAGAAAAACGCAGTGCGCGAGATTTCCGCCCGCATTATGCGCCTCAAGCAAATGGCCCGTTTTCAGGAGGAAAGCTTCGCGCAAATCGAGAGCAAATTTCTCGAAAGCGAGGGCGATTTGCGCCACTTTCCGACCATCTGGCCCGTGGCTAAGAACCGCGCGTGGATATCGTCTGGCTTTGGCGACCGCATCGATCCTTTTACCGGTCGTAAGGCGCGCCATCTCGGCATCGACTTTGCCGGTCGCGAGGGCACGCCGATCTATGCAACGGGCGATGGAATCGTTACGCACGCCTATATGGACCGGCGCCTGGGTAATGTCGTAGTCGTTGAGCACAGTGCGCAAGAGGTCAATGAGAGCGGCGAGTCCTATATTCGCCAGGGAAAGTTTCGCACCGAATATGGGCATTTACAGAAGCGATTTGTTAAAGTCGGTGAACGCGTTCGGCGGAATCAGCAGATTGGTTTGATGGGCAACACAGGGCGCTCTACGGGGCCGCACCTGCACTACTCCGTGCGCTATATCGACCGCCAGCGTGGTGGGGTTAAAGGGTATGTCGATCCCAAGGATTTTTTACTCGATCACGTGCTGCGCGATGCCGACGCAAAAGTGGCCCAGGTTGCGGGATGGGAAGAAGAGTAGCAAGTGCGCGTAACGCTGTAGCCGGTTCGCCCACGGGCGGGCCGGTTTTTTTTTGGAGCGTGGAATATGCAGACTGTAATTGAGGCAAAAGTTGCGGCGATTATCGACGATACGACCCTGGTAATCAATGCGGGGCTGACGCGCGGCGTGCGCGAGGGCATGGACTTTGTTGTATTTGCCGAGCATGCCGAAATACGCGACCCCGACAGCGGTGAGAGCCTGGGGCACTGGGAGGTGGTCAAAGCGCGCGTCGTCGTCACGCACGTGCAGGAGAATATGTGCACCGTGCGGGCACCGGCCGAAGCTGCGGTGGTCGTAGGCGATACGCGGCCGCTGAGTGCGCTGATGGCCGAGCAGTCGGTGGGGCGCCATAGCAGTTGGCAGCGCCTCGACGTGCGTTCGGGCGAGCGCGTGGGCAGCCCGCAGGCGCAGCCCATAGCCGTCGGCGACCGCGCCCGGTCGCTGGTCGATGAGGCCGAAGCGGAGGAAGCGACCAGCGGAGATGGCGAATAGACTGTTGGCGGCGCTGGTGGCGCTGTCAATTGGCTGTGCTCACTACTCTACGTCGGGCGGTTTAGTCGGTGGAATTCGCAGCATCGGCGTACCGATTGCAGAGAGTCAGACGGCCGAGTTCGATATAGCCGAAGCGCTCAGCGAGCGCGCCGTCAATGCCTATACGCGCGACGGGCGCCTGCGCGTCGTCGATGAGGAGAGTGCCGACGCCCTGCTGCAGATGGTCGTGCTGCGCGTGGAAGACAAGCCGTTTACCTATACGTCCGCAGAGCAGACCGAGCAGTATCGCTTTCTCCTGCGCGTGAGCGGTCAGCTAGTGCGCACGCTTGACGAAGAGGTGCTGATCGACTTCGAGCCCATGGAAGGGTGGGGCACCTACGACGCGGCGCTCTCCGATGCGGAGGGGCGCGATCCGGCGATCGAAAAGGCGCTGGATATGGTCGTCGAGGAGTTGATTGATCGCAGCACGTCTAGCTGGTAGGGTGGGGGTTGTTCTACGATGACTCGCTGTCCGGACTGCGACCGACGACGAGCAGTGCGATAACGACGGTAACCATGCTCAGCAGTAATCCCACAACAGTTGAATAGAATAGCGTGCTGCCCAGATAGCCAAAGGTCGCGGCGATCGCCATCGTTGTAAGGGCATACGGCGCCTGCGTGCGCACGTGGGCGATGTGGTCGCAGGAAGCGGCGATGCTCGAGAGAACGGTCGTGTCGCTCAGCGGCGAGCAGTGGTCGCCGAAGATGGCTCCATCGAGCACGGCGGCTGCAACGAGCACGGCCAGCGCCAGATCGCCGAGTTGGTAAGCGACGGGAATCATGGTCGGAAGCAGGATGGCCATCGTGGTCCAGGAAGTGCCAATGGAAAAGGCGACGGCTGCCGCTAGCGCAAAGACGATGATTGGAAGAAAGTGCGGGTCGAGAACGTTTTCTAGCGCTCCGACTAGGTAATCTGAGGTGTGCACGGCTTGGCACATTTCTTTGATCGCCCAGGCCAGCACGAGAATGAGCAAGGCATAGTAAAAGCCCGTTATGCCCGACGCCCAAGTGCGGAGAATGGCAGCCATCGACAGCGGTCGATTACCGTCGACGGTGCTGCGTCGCGTGCGCGCCAGGGCAAAGGCCAGCATCGACCCGGCCAGAGAAGACAAGAACATGACTTTGGCGCCGTCGGCGTTGGAAAAAACGGCGGTCCAATAACTCCTGCTGAAAAAGGAATGCTCATTGCGTGCAGCGATGACGGCTTCGGCCTCGCGCGCATCCCAATGCATGCCGGCGAGCACGGCAAAGACGACCAAGCCTACGGGCAGGGCGGCGACAGACCAATGGGCCTCGAGATCGGGGTGTTCGGGGACGGTGCTCTCTTCGCCGGTCATGGGCTGGTCGCCCGGCGCCAGCGGTTGATTGTGTCGTTGGGCGCGGCGCTCAGCCCGCAGCATGGGGCCGAAATCGCGCTGCATAAGAGTCGATACGAGAACAAAAAACAGCGTCAGCAAGCAGTAGAAACGCGCGGGCAGGGCGCGAAAAAAAAGCTCGTAGCCAGATATATTCGTTCCCAGGCTATTCATTGCGTCTTCAAAGAGGCCTACCTCAAAACCGATCCAGGTGCTGATAATGGCGACGCCGGCGACGGGTGCAGCCGTCGAATCGACTAAGTACGCCAGCTTCTCGCGGCTGATACGAAACCGATCGGTAATGGGGCGCATTGTCGTGCCAACGACAATGGTGTTGGCGTAGTCATCAAAAAAAATGGCCATTCCAAGCAGCGCTGTGGCCAGGCGCGTCGAGCGCGCTCCCGCCGCTCGACGCACGAGTAGTTCGGCGATGCCACGCGTGCCGCCGGCTAGCGAAACGACGCGCACCATGCCGATGAGCGATGCGGTAAATCCCAGGATATAGAGTTGGAAAGAGTCGCGTAGGGGAGTCCACACAAAGTCGACGATCGCCGTGTATAGCGCGTGTACGGGCAGCGCATAGAACGGCACATCGACAGGCTGGGCGATAAGAGCGCCGCACAACAGCGCCAGGCACAGACCCCATACAAGGCGGCCCGATGCCACGGCGACGAGAATAGCCAGCAGCGGCGGAAATAGGCTCCACCCGTCGGTTCCCCCGCGCTCGGGCAGTAGGGCGCAGACCAGCGCGGTGAGCGCCGGGGGCAGGATCAGGCGAAGACCCAACGGAGCCACCGTACAGACCCGCCGCTAGTCGTCTTGTGCGATGGGCTCTACTGGACGCCGTGGCACAGTGGACATTTCTAGCTTAAATGCCAGCAGGTACATCATAAGGCAGCCCACAATCCACCAGACAATTTGCCAGATCCATATCGTGGGAATGCCAAGCGGCCAGTCGGACGGATTGGTTTCATTGCCGAGCACGGCGAAGGGGCCGATGGCGAAGAGAAACCAGACGATAGTTAGGAGCCAAATGGGGCCTTTCCACTTTTTCTTTTCTGGAGGTAGGCCGGTGTGCTCGCGAAGGAAATCGTGATAGCGACCGCGGTGCGCCGCGCCGTTTTCCTCGCCCTGTGTCAACGCGCTGACGAGCGTCGTGACGATCAGGTTGAAGAGAATACCCCAGCCGGCGCTGTGCAGCGTCAGCGGGTAGCGACCAATGCCGATCAAGCCGCCCAATTCGGTTATGTAGGTAACGGTGACGGCCGTCAGTCCGGCCGCTAATCCCCACGCTACGCCCTTGCCGGTGAAAAAGCGGATATAGCAGATGCCGAGCAGGGCAGGCCACATTTGAAAGCCGTACGAAACGGCCAGTCCGCCCAGTAGGACGAGCAGGTCGCCCGATGCGAGCCCAACCAGCAGCGCTAGGCTGACGACGACTCCTACGGTGACGCGCCCCACCAGCACCTGTGCCTTCTGCGACGCTTCTCGATTAAAAAAATGGCGGTAGAGGTCGCGGGTAATAATCCCGCTGGCCGTGGACATATAGGCGGCGCCGGTCGACTGCATGGCCGCCAGTGCACAGACGGCTAAGAGGCCGAGAAACCAGGGGAAATGGGCCGATAATGTATCGATGAGATAGGGCACCAAATAGTCGGAAGACGGCAGGTTGAGCGGCGTCGTATCGGGCAACAGGCCCATGTCGAGAATGCGCCCACCCAGGCCTTGAACGGCGGTGAAAAAAAACATGATGCCGCCGATGACTAGCGACGAGGCAAATACCTGCTGCCAAGGGAAGGGGCCGGGGTCGCGGTTGGCAAAGGCCCACATGGAAAAGGCCGGTGCCGACTGGATGCCCATGAGTGCGAACATATAGGTGAGAATCATCAACCCCGTCCACGGCCCGCCTGCGCTGTCGAAAAAGAGCGTGCCGGCGCGCTCGAGAAAGGACGTCGACTCGGGACGGGTTGGTATGGCAACCATATCGGGTTTTTGCTGAGCTAGGGAAGCCAGCCCATCCTTAAATGCCTGCCAGCCGCCAACCAGGTCGAGGGTGATCATGCCGAGCGCGACGATGCCGAGCGCAAGCAGGATGCATTGGGCGCAGTCGACGTAGGCGACGGAGCGCAGGCCGCCGGAGGCCACGTAGATAAAAACCACGATGGACAGCATAATGGCGCCGCCTTCGACAGAAGCGAATACGGTGTGCTCCATGGGCGTGCCCGCCAGCAGGCGGTTGAACAGCAGGCCCGATGCTTTGAGTTGGACGCCGAGATACGGAACGCTGAATACCATGGCCACGACAACGGTCAGCAGGCGCATGGCGTCGCTGCGATAGTAGTCGCTAAACATTTCGCCCGGGGTTATATAGCCAAAGCGCTTGCCCAAGAGCCACTGCCGCTTGAGGAATAGAACGCCGGTGAATGGAATAGTGATGGCGTAAAACGAGGCGAAGGCGTAGGGAAGGCCGACCTTGTATATCGTGCCGGGGTGGCCAACGAAGGTCCAGCCGCTAAAAGACGTTGCAGTGGCAGCCAGCACGAATACCCATAGCCCGATGCTGCGCCCGGCGATAAAGTAGTCGCTTGCCGTTTTGCTAGCGCGCGCGCCCTTTATGCCCCAGAATATGCAGTAACCCCAGTAGCCCAGCGTGAATAGAATAAGCCAAACCAGTTTCTCCATGTGCCCTCCCGTGCATGGATACGCGGTGCTTATGTGGCGCGTGGGAGCGCTCCAAACGGCGCGTTATTTGCCCTACAGGTCGCCGCGGATGCGCTCGGCATGGGCCACGCGCGCAATGGCAATGCTAAAGGCGGCGGTGCGCATGCGGGCCCCGCGCTCTTTCATCGTATCGCGCACCGCTTGGTAGGCGCGTAGCATGTATTTCTCCAACTGCTCGTTGATGCGCGTCTCGTCCCAGCCAAAGGCCTGGACGTTTTGCACCCATTCGAAGTAGGATACCGTAACGCCGCCGGCGTTGGCGAGAATATCGGGGACGACCGTTATATTGCGTTCGTCGAGAATCTCGTCGCCGATCGTTGTTATCGGCGAGTTGGCTGCCTCGACGACCATGCGCGCGCGGATATTGTCAGCGTTGTCGCGCGTAATAACGCCGCCCAACGCTGCCGGGATGAGTATGTCGCAGTCCTGCTCGAGGAGCGCTGCACCATCTATGGCTTCTCCGGCAAAACCGGCGATGCTGCGTGTGCTGCGCGCGTGTTCGAAAAGGGCCGGCACGTCAAACCCGTCGCCGTTGTATATCGCGCCCGTGTGGTCCCCGACGGCAATAATTTTCGCACCCGCTTCGTGTAGCAAGAGGGCCGTATAGGAGCCCACGTTGCCAAAGCCCTGTACGACCACGCGGGCGCCGTTAATGTCTATGCCCTCGTCGGCTGCAGCCGCCTGCGTGATTATGGAGACGCCCCGCCCCGTGGCCGCTTCGCGTCCGGGCGATCCGCCCAATTCAATCGGCTTACCGGTTACAATACCCGGCGTATAGCCGTACTGTGCGCTATACTGGTCCATGATCCAGGCCATGGTCTGCGCGTTGGTATTGACGTCGGGTGCCGGTATGTCCTGCTGGATGCCAAAGGCAAAGCCAAGGCGGGAGGTGAACTTGCGCGTAATGCGTTCTAGCTCACGCGTAGTCAGCTCTTTTGGATTGCAGTTGATGCCCCCTTTCGCTCCGCCAAAAGGGACGTTGACCAGGGCGGTTTTCCAGGTCATTAGCGAGGCGAGCGAGCGCACTTCGTCAAAGTCAACCTCGGGATGATAGCGCAGGCCGCCCTTCATCGGGCCGCGCGCGGCATTGTGCTGCACGCGGTAGCCGAGAAAGATCTTTAGGCTGCCATCGTCGAGCCGCAGCGGGATTTCAACTTGGATTTCTCGGAAGGGCGTTTTTAAGAGGAGGCGCGTTTCCTCATCGAGGTCGATGAGGTCCGCTGCCTTGTCAAAAAGGCGATTGGTATTCTCGTAGTTGTTTATCTTGCTGCTCATAGCGCCTCATTCGGACGGGCCGAGGTTGTAGAGCATATTGGTTATTTTCCAACCGCCATCGCGCTTGCTCAGCGTCCACAGTACGTAGCGTTCCAAGGCGTGCTCCGACTCGCCGCGCTCGTGGGTTACCTGGACCTTGTCACGCGTTACGGCGATGGCCTCGCGCTGCTGGGGGCCAACCTGGGTCGAAAGGAGCTGGCGATCCACCTGGTACGCCACGTGCGGTAGGCGGCGCACGAGGTGCTTCTCAAACTCTTCCGTGCCGCTAAAGATGATTTTCCACGCGGCTGGGTTGAGCGATTCCTTGCCGTCGTAGCCGCTAAAATTTTCGGCAAAGATGGACAGCAGGTCGCCGCTGTCGCCAGCCTCGCGTGCCTCTTCTTCGCGGGCGAGCACGGCGCTTACTTCGCCGTTCTCAGATAGCAGTGCACGTGCTGTAGAATCGCCTAGCGCCGTGACAAAAGCGGTGACGCGCCAGTTGTCTTCGCGCTTAAAGAGCGTCCACAGGCGCTTCTCGTACACCGTGCGGGCTGCGCCCGTCTGGCGGTCTACTACGCGACCCGAGTCGATCGTAGTGGCCGTTGCGACGTTGCCGCGAACCTGAATGGTCGGCACGGTGCGCACCGTTTCGTAGCGGTTGGCCTGCAGGTCTTGCTCTATGCTGGCCCTCAGCGCCTCGCGGCCCTCATGGCGAATGCTCCAGCCGCGTGGATCGCTACTGCCGTTGCCATCGTAGGCCGCCAAGTATTCGTCGTACGCCGACAGAACGAGGTCTAAGTCACCGCGGCGATGGCCCGATAGATCGGCGCTCAGCGTCTGTCGTATGAGAATGGTCTCTGGCGTTTCAGCCGCTTCTGCGCGCAGGCTGATAAGCAGTGCAAAGGCGATGACTGCGTGCGCTACCTTGACAGCGAATCCCATATCAGCCCTCTCCTCCCTGTTGCACATCGAGTTGTCGGAGCGCCCATTCTGCGTAGTATGCCACGGTTTCATCGGGGTCACTCAGCAGCGCCTCTATGGGAGAGCGACTTTCGGTGCGCCCAATATGGCCCAGGGCGATGACGGCGTTGGCGCGCACCTGTGCTTCTGCGTCGGCCGTTGCCTGCGAAAGGGCGCTGACGGCGGCTGCAACGCGCGCCTGGCCGAGGACCTGCGCCGCGCCCGCACGCGTGAGGGGCTCCGAGTTGGAGAGGGCTTCGATCAGCTGAGCCTCAACGGTGCCGGTGTCCTTTTGCACGTCGGCTAGGAACTTGACCGCATTGGTGCGGAGAATCGGATCGGCATCGCGCATGGCGCTAAAGAGAAAGTCGATGCCTGCGGCCTGATCCATGCCGGCCAGCGCTGCCGCCGTGCTAAAGCGGACCTGGTTGCTGGGATCCGAGAGCCGTTCGACGAGCGCGTCGACGTGCTGTGCGTCGCCAACCTGACCCAGCGCGATGGCAGCGCGCCGCCGCATTTCCGGATCCTCGTGATCAAGCTGCTCGATTAGTTCGGCGGATACTTGGTCAATGGTCTGGCGTAGAGCGCTCTGGCGGGGCCCCTCGGCATGCGCTGTGCGGGTCATCAGGGGCACGCCGAAGTGCTTGGCTTCCGCTAGGCCGTCGAGCGCGATACGCGCCTGCGCGTCATCCGTGCCTCCTATCGCCGCGGCGATTTCTTCGTAGCCGGACTCATCGTCCATTTTGAGCAAGGCAATGGCCGCGTGCAGGCGGATGAGTGGATTGCTATCCGACAGCTGGGCTTTGAGTGCGTCGACGCCGGCCTGGACAAAGCCAATTTCGCCCACGGCCCAGATGCAGGCGATGCGTTCGGCGTCGGTATAGGCGGCCGTGATGCGATCTTTGAGGGGGCCCGTGGCACCGCGCGGCTTTATCCTGCCCAGCACGCGGGCACTGCCGGTGCGCAGCTTTTCCTGCTCCGCGCGAAATTCGCGGTAGTGCTCTCCCACGTAGTGATCGGGGTTGAGCTGAGCGGTGAGCTGACGGGCGGCGGGACGTCCTATGGCAATCAGCCCATCGACTGCTTCGCGCCAGGCTGGCGACTCGACTGGGTTGGCCGCCATTTGTTCGACGTAGTCGGTAATTTGCTGTTCCGTCGTGCTACAGGCGGATAGGGACAGGGTCACTGAAAGGAAAAAAACGGCAATTGAGGCGCGCATAACCACTTTCTACAGGTTGGAGTTAGATGCACAGTGCGCTGCATTGCGGAATCGGCCCGTAATTTAAGCGGTCGCACAGTTCAAATCAACCACTATATTGCGCTTGGGGTTAGGGGGCGCGGCCCGTTATGTAGACGTGCGTGGTGGACCAGGGGAGCGTTTTATGTGCCAGCTCCTTTTCAAACAGGTGGCGAACGGTCCGTATTTCGTCCCCATCGAGGTGTTTGCTCAGGTAGTGCGTATAAGTGTGTCGTTTTTCGCCGCCGGGATCAAACCAGTGGGCCAGCTGTTGAGGGCTAATGTGGCGCTGACCGCAGACCTCTTCGCAGTGCACCTCCAACGATGCCAGTCCGGTCGCGGCAAAGTGGGCGCGGATGCCGTCGGCGTCCCACGCCACGTGTGGATTGCCCTCGTCTTCGTAAATGGCCTCTTCGGCTTCGACAAAGCGTCGGGCCAGAGAGGCGTCGAGCGCGTCGAGGTTGACCAAGCGGTGGAGCCGCTGGGCGCGGCGCGATAGCACTTCGGCCAGCGCTAGATGTCCGCCTGGCAGTAGGCGTCGCACAATGCGCGCCACAATGCGTTCTTTAGCGTCGAGGCTGCCGAGGGCATTGCGTCCGCAGATGCCGTCAAAGCGCATGCTCTCCTCTTCTGCGTCGAGCAGTTCGTCGAGCTGTGTCAAGGAGCCATGCAGCATGTGCGGACGTTCCAATTCGGGCAGGCGAGCGGCTATTTCGTGCAGTGCAACCGCCGTGGCCTTGTCGGGGGTGTGCATCCAGACGCCGCCTTCCGGGGCGTGGCGCAGCGCTTCCCAGGCCAGCAAACCCGTGCCGGAGTTGAGGTCGAGAACGAGGTGGTGGCGCTCGATGTGCAGGGCTTCTATAAGGCGCTTACGCAGCGTTTCCAACTGCGCCCCGTGCTGGCCCGCTGCGCGCTGTAGCCACTGGTCGCGCGCCTTGTCGGGCGGTGAAAAGCTAAGAATCTCGGGCGTCGACTGACTTTCCAGCATGGCTGCCAGCTGCAGTTCGCGTTGTCGCCGCACTTGGTCGGCCAGCGCCTTTTCGCGCCCGCTGTCAGCTGGCTGGTAAAATACGCGACCCTGCAGGCTGCCCGGCAGGTACTGCTGGGCGACCCAGTGTTCTCGAAAGGCGTGTGGGTATAGGTAATTGGCGCCGTGGCCAAACCCTTCGCTGTCTCGGCTGGCGTCCTTCAGGTGGTTGGGTACGTCTTCTTCGACCTCTTTTTCCACCGCGGTGAGCGCATCGAAAAAGGCCATAGTCGAATTGCTCTTGGGCGCCGTTGCCAGATAGAGCGCGGCGTGCGATAGGGCGAAACGGCCCTCGGGCAGGCCGACGCGGTCAAATGCAATGCTGGCGCTGGTGACGACCTGTAGGGCGTGGGGGTCGGCCAAGCCGACGTCTTCGCTGGCAAAGATGAGCATGCGACGCAGGATAAAGAGCGGGTCTTCGCCGGCATAGACCATGCGCGCCAGCCAGTATAGCGTGGCATCGGGATCCGAGCCGCGCATAGATTTTATAAACGCACTGATCGTATCGAAGTGGTAGTCGCCCTCCTTATCGTACAGCAGCGCGCGCTGCTGAATCGACTCCTCGGCTACTTCTAGGCTGACGACGATGTGACCCTGGGTATCCGGGGCGGTTGTCTCGACGGCCAGTTCGAGTGCGTTAAGCAGGGCGCGGGCATCGCCGTTGGCCACGTCGACTAGGTGGTTGAGCGCCTTCTCTTCGAGGGCGACTTTGACATGCCCATAGCCGTTGGGTGCCGAAAGTGCGTGTTCGACTATGCGCCGAAGGTCGTTGGCATCGAGCCCTTTGAGTTGGAAAACGCGACTGCGCGAAAGCAGGGGGCGGTTTACGGAGAAGTAAGGATTTTCCGTGGTGGCGCCAACGAGGATGACGATGCCGTTTTCTACCCACGGTAGCAAGGCATCCTGCTGCGCCTTGTTGAAGCGGTGGACCTCGTCGATAAAGAGGATGGTGCGCTGGTCGTGCAGCTTGCGTCGTTCCTGTGCCTCCTCTATGGCCTTTCGTATTTCGCCGACTCCGGCTAGCACTGCATTGATGGAGATAAAATGCGAGCGCGTGGTGTGCGCAATAACGGAGGCCAGCGTGGTCTTGCCGGTTCCAGGTGGGCCGTAGAAAATCAGCGAGGAGAGCTGATCGGCCTGAATGGCGCGGCGCAGAAGGCGTCCCGGTCCGAGTATGTGTTCTTGGCCGACATACTCGTCGAGCGTGCGCGGGCGCAGGCGCGCAGCCAGCGGCTGATCGCGCTCTTGTCGTGCGACTAGGCCGGCGTCAAAGAGATCCATGCGCGTACTCTATGGTAAAAAGGCTTATCATACTAGTGGATATAACTAACGCAATGCAGGTGTATGAGAAAAGAGCGGTGCGTAGCTTAAAGAGCAGAGAATGGTGTACGCTATCTATGCTAAGAAGGTATTGATGGGACGAATGGCAGGCCTGCGCTGGCCGAATCGGTGCGCATTGTATAGTTGCTCAACTCGAGCGCGCTCACACAGCGGCCCTGGATTGCGATGAGCAAGAGACGCCAGAAATCGAGGCTCCACGGCAAGGGGCATGGCGCGCAAACGCTGTGGGTCGCCGCCGCCCTGGAGGGCTGTGAGGACATTGCTCGCGGTGAAATTGTCCGTCGCCTGCGCGGGGAGTGCGCGCTGTTGGGCCACCGGCGCAGCGATGAGATACACTTTCTCTACGGGGGAGACGCGGCGCCCTTACTAGGGCTGCGCACGGTGCAGTCGCTCTTTGTGCGCAGGGACTTTGCCGTTCAGCGCCCGCGCACGCTGCTGAGTCCAGAGCACTTGGCCGCCCTGGTTGAATTGGTGCGGCAGGCGCAGGCCGTGCCGGGCGTCGAGCCAGCTGGGAGTTTGCGCTTTGACGCGGCCGGTGCCGAATCACCGACGATGCGCCGCATTGCCCGGTCGTTGGAAGATGCGCTGCATATGCCGTTTGATCGGGAAGGGGGCGATGGCGTGCTCGTCTTTCGTCCCGGTGAAGCCGGGTGGGAAGTGCTGTCCAGAGTGGGCAACAGGCCGCTGGCAACGCGATCGTGGCGGCAGGTAGACTATCGCGGTAGCCTCAATGCCGCACTGGCGGCCAGTATGGTTGAGCTATCGAAACCGCAGCGCGCCGATCGCGTTGTCAACCTTATGTGCGGAGGCGGCACGCTGCTTATTGAACGTCTGCTGCGCCAGCGCGCCTTCTGCGCCATAGGTATAGACGCTTCTGCGCATGCTATTAGTGCGAGCCGCACCAATGCGCAGGCCGCCGGTGTGAGCGCGCATCTGCGCCTGGTGCAGGGCGATGTGCGCGTGTGTCCCTTGCCCGATGCGACGTTTGATGTGGTGATGGCCGATCTGCCCTATGGCAGGACGCACGGCGTGCGCGCGGAAAATGCGCTCCTATACGAGCAGGTTTTCGCCGAAGCAGCGCGCCTGTGCAGGCCTGGCGGTCGGGCGGTGTTTATTTCGGAAGACGCTACTGCGCTAAGCCGCGTTCTACAGCAGAGCGATGCGCAGTGGAAACTACGGGACGAGCGCAGTATGGTGCAGCGCACCTACCGGCCGCGCTGTATAACGCTGTTTCGGCGCGGCTGAGCGCTCCTGCAGTGTCGTTCGCCTTTTGACGGCCCGTTGTTTATTTTTTGAACGATTTTCCCACTTGCTACCAATCCACACAGGATAGATTCCATGCGAGCTCTAGTGCGCCCGACCCGCAATTTGTCCGGGCGACTCGATCCACCTTCCTCAAAAAATTACACGACCCGCTACCTGCTGGTGGCAGCGCTTGCTGACGGTGAGAGCATCGTGCGCTTTCCCGCCGAGAGCGACGATGCCTCGGCTATGCGGCGATGCCTGCGCGCTTACGGTGCGGAGATTGAAGACGCGGTCGACGATGCAGGGCCGTACGCGCGCGTGCGCGGGTTTGCTGGCCGGCCCCACAACCCCGGCGTCATCAACCCGGGCAATGCCGGTGCCGTGCTGCGCCTGCTAATGGGCGTTGGTGCTCAGCTCGATGAAATTCGCTTTGAAACCGACTATGCCGATTCGCTTGGCACCCGGCCGCACGGCGACCTGCTACAGGCCCTGGAGCAGCTGGGTGTTCAGAGTGAGTCCCGCGACGGGAAACTCCCCGTTGTTCTGCGCGGCGCTCGGCTGCACGGCGGACGCGTTTGGGTGAGCGGCGCCAACAGCTCCCAGTATCTCAGCGCGCTGCTCTTTATGGCGCCGCTAATAGGTGAAGACGTAGAAATCGAAGTGCGCAATGGTCTGGTGTCCCAGCCGCTGGTGCACACCACGCTAGAAGTGATGCGCCAGGCTGGTATAGACATCGAAGCGGGCGATGACTTGCTCCACTTTCGCATCGCTGGTGGACAGGTCTATCGCGCCGGCGAATACTCGGTTAACGGCGACTATCCATCCAGCGCCGCGCTGCTGGCAGCCGGTGCCGTAGCCGGTGGTAACTTTAGGTTGGACCGACTATTTGCCGACAGCCAGGGCGAGCGCGCCGTGTTGCCGCTGCTGCGCGAGATGGGCTGTGTGCTCGAGCACGATGGGCAATCGGTGCATTTTAGCGGCAGCGGGGCGCTACGCGCAGCACAATTTGACGGGGACCGCGCTACCGATGCCGTCTTGGCCATGGTCGCGGCGGCCGCGCTGGCCGAAGGAGAGAGTCGGTTTTACGGCATTGGCAATTTGCGCCTGAAGGAATGCGATCGAATTAGCGTGCCGGTGCGCGAGCTGCGCAGCCTAGGCGTTGACTGCGAGGAGGGCGAGAGCGAGATCGTCGTGCGCGGCAACCCCAACGGCTACGAAGGGGGCGTCGCCGTGGAGACGCACCACGACCATCGCGTTGCGCAGATGCTGACGATTGTCGGAATGCGCTGCCGGCGCGGCCTGACGATACTCGATGCTGAAAACGTCAACAAATCCTACCCTGCATTCTTCCGCGATATGAAATCGCTAGGTGCGCAGATTGACATGGAGGAGTGATGAAGATAACGGAGTTAACGGTGCACGGGGTCGAAGCTTCGCAGCGCGGCAACTGGCACTTTGTTCAACTGCATACGGATGCGGGTATAAGCGGCATTGGAGAAGCTAGTCAGAGCGGCAACGATGCGCTGGTGCTCGCGGCGCTGGAACGGATGGGACAGCGCCTGATCGGCTGCGACCCCACTCAGCCAGAGGTGCTGTGGGAGCGCATGGTGCGTTCGGGCGGCATTTTTTCGGGTGATGCTGGGCGCGTAGGCGCCACGGCGATCAGCGCCATTGATCAGGCCTTATGGGACATTGCAGGCAAGGCACTCAATGTGCCGGTGTGGCGTCTGCTGGGAGGCAAGCGTCGCGATCGAGTGCGGGTTTATGCCAACCTCAATCGCGGCACTCGCGATCGCAGTCCGCAGGGCTTTGCCGATGCGGCTGCGCGCGCGGTTGATGCTGGGTTCAGTGCTGTGAAGGCGACGCCCTTTGACGAAGTGCGCTGGCGCACGATGGATCGGCCGGGTGTGGAGCGCGATGCCGATAAGGGCGTCGAACGCCTGGAGTTCACAAGGCGGGCTATTGGCGACGACGTGGAGCTGCTCGTCGACTGCCACCAGCGCTTTGATCTAGCTCTGGCGATGAAGGTGGCCCATAAAACCCTGCCGCTCAACCTATACTGGTTTGAGGAGCCGGTTCCGCGTGAGCAGATTGAGGCACTGCGCCATATTACGCTGCACTCTGGACATACCACGGCCGGCGGTGAGGCCATGTTTGGTCGCGAACAGTTTTGGGACTATGTCGAGCGGGGCGCCGTGCACGTGCTGATGCCCGACGTAAAACACGCCGGCGGTATTACCGAGTGTCGGCGCATTGCAGCTATGGCAGAGGTCAAGCAGATTCCGGTGGCACCGCACAGCCCGGCCGGTCCCGTTTCGACGATGGCCGGTGTGCATCTGGCGGCGACGATTTCTAACTTCACCGTCTTGGAGTATGCCTTTGGTGAGGTGCCGTGGCGCGCGCAGTTGACGCGTCCGGCGGAGGTGCTGCAAGATGGCTATATCGCCGTCCCGGATGCGCCCGGATTGGGTATAGAGCTCGATGACGACGTGCTGGCCGCGCACCGACTGCTCTAAAAAGGGAAATGGACTATCGCTGCACAGAGGAGTTCAGAAGGGCCGGTTGCCGCCCAGCTACCGCACTGCGCCTTAGGGAAACGGCCCGCTCCGTGAAGCGCATAGGGTGTATAGGCCTGCTCGCCGCACTGTGCTGCGTGACAAAAGTTGGCGCAGAGAGCGAACATCCCGTTGAGGCACGTCTGCTGGCCGACGCGAGTGCCGTGCTGCCTGGAGAAGCGCTGCGCCTAGGCGTTGCCCTGCGGATGCAGGAGGGTTGGCACACCTATTGGGCATTTAGCGGCGATGCCGGTATGCCCACGCAGGTGGAATGGGACCTGCCCGAGGGATGGCGTGCTGGGCCGTTGCAGTGGCCGCTGCCAAAGAAGTATACAGAAGAGGGCGACCTGGTCGTTTACGGCTATGGCGACGAGGTGCTGCTGATCAGCGATGTGCAGGCACCGCAGAGCGCAGTGCAGGGTGACACGCTGCGCGTTGCGGCCGACGTATCTTGGCTGGTTTGTCGCGAGCTGTGCATTCCGGGCGATGCGCGTGTCGAAATCGACCTGCCGATAGGGCGTGGCCAGGCCAAGCATAGCGCGATTTTCGAACGCTATGCCGCCGAGGTCCCACCGGTGCTATCGCCATCTATTGACGTGCGCTACGGAGTGCGCGGTCGCGGGATGGAGCGAAGAGTAGAACTGAGCGTGCAGAGCGCTGAGCCGCTGCGCCCCGATTACCTCGACTTTTATCCGCTGGATGCCGAAGATGTCGCGTTTCGCAGTCGCTCTCTTGGCGAGGGTCGGCTCGAACTCGTCATAGAGCCCTATGGCGACGCGCCCATTCTGGAGCTCGGCGGCGTATTGGTCTATGCCCTGGAGGGTGAAGGCCGCCGTTCGGGGCGCCTGGCGCTCGACTTGAGTCAATTTGTCGAAGACGCTGAGGGCGGGTTGCTCGATCGCCGCTTCCGCACGTCGTCTGCCGGCGATAAGACGTCCCTGTGGGTCTATCTGCTCATGGCACTAGGTGGAGGGTTCTTGCTCAACCTCATGCCCTGCGTGCTACCCGTTATCTCACTCAAAGTGCTGTCCATCGTTGGTCAGGCCGGTCAGCGGCAGCAGCGCGTGCGCCTGTTGGGTTTGGCGTTCGCATTCGGCATTGTCGCTTCGTTTATGGCGCTGGCGCTTGTTGTGATCGGGTTAAAGGGGGGAGGTGAACAGATCGGCTGGGGCTTCCAGTTCCAATATCCCGGTTTTGTCGCAGCTATGGCCGCGCTGATTTTTGCGCTGGGTTTGAGCCTATTTGGCGTCTATTCTATCTCGCTGCCGGTGAGCGCAGGCGGATTCGATGAAGGCGAAGGGCCAGCGGCATCGTTTTTCAACGGCGTGCTCGCTACGGTGTTGGCCACGCCGTGCACGGCTCCGCTCTTGGGCACGGCGGTGGGGTTTGCCTTCGCCCAACCTGCAGGTACGACGTTGACCATTTTTTTGGGCTGCGGCGTTGGCATGGCGCTGCCCTATGCCGTGCTTGCTGCCGTACCTTCTTGGACGCGTTTCCTGCCGCGCCCCGGCGCGTGGATGGAGCGCTTTAAACAGGCTATGGGTTTTCCGCTCATGGCGACGGTGCTGTGGCTGCTGTGGGTGCTGGGCAAGCAGGTAGGTGCTGAAGGCGTTGTTTGGACGGGGGCCTTTCTGCTCGGAATTGCCTTGGCTTGCTGGGTCGTCGGACAGTGGGTGCGCTTGGAAGACCGTGCGCGCCGGCGGCGTGCGGTGTGGGCCATTGCACTGGCCATTGTATTGGTGGCGTACGGTGCATTTTTGCATCCACTGCTGAAGCGCGTAGATGCGACGCGCGCGCTGCCAGAGACCTCGTCTTCCATTGATTGGATCGATTTTTCCCCTGCGGAAGTGGAGCGGCGGGTGGGTTCAGGGCAGACCGTTTTCATCGACTTTACCGCTGAGTGGTGTTGGACTTGCAAGGTGAACGAGCGCGCCGTGCTGATGCAGGACGACGTACAGGCGCGCTTTAAAGCCGACGATGTCGCTATGATCAAGGCTGATTGGACCCGGCGCAACCCGGAAATTACGCAGCTGTTGAGTGCGTTTGGGCGCTCCGGTGTGCCGCTGTACGTGCTATTTCCCGGCGGAAATCTCGACGAGCCAATCCTCTTACCCGAACTGATAACCAAAGAAATTGTTGCGGATGCGCTGGTCCGCGCAAAAGCGCAGCGCAAAGCGCCGTGAATATGCTGTGTACTCGGTAATTATTCCCGTATTCAATCGAGCCCAGTGGATCGGACGCGCCGTTCGCTCGGTTCTGGCGCAGGACGTCGACGATTACGAGGTGATCGTCGTTGACGATGCGTCTGAAGACGATACGGTAGGCGTTGTGAAAGAGGCTTTTGGCGACGGGGTGCGCGTCATCGAGCTTGCACAGAATAGCGGCGTGTCAGCGGCGCGCAACCGCGGCATCGAAGCGGCGCGCGGCGAGTGGCTGGCCTTTCTCGATTCCGATGACGAATGGCTTGCCGACAAATTGCTCAAGCAGCGTCGTGCGCTAGCCGAAAGCGGATTGCCCGTGTGCCATACGGATGAGATTTGGATCCGCAACGGCGTGCGCGTAAACCCGCATAAGCACCATCAGAAATACGGTGGGGATATTTTTCTTCGCGCGCTGCCGCTGTGTGTGATGTCGCCCTCGTCTATTGTAATCCACCGCGACGTATTTGACGAAGTGGGCCTGTTCGACGAGGCGCTTCCGGCCTGTGAAGACTATGAGCTGTGGCTGCGCATTGCCGCTCAATGGTCGGTGTGCTACGTGCCGGAAAAGTTGATTGTCAAGTACGGCGGGCACGCTGACCAGCTATCGCAGGCGCATTATGCGATGGATCGCTTCCGCGTCTATGCACTAGACAAACTGCTGCACACCGCGCAAGAACTAGATTCGGAAAAACGGACGGCCGCCCGTGGCATGCTGCTGCGCAAGGCGCGCATTGTGCACCGGGGAGCACTAAAGCACGACAACGTCGATCTCGCCGAGCACATGGCTGCTTATATGGAGCAGTGGAAATAAAAAAACCGCCTCTTAGGGAAGCGGTTTTTTTAGTGAGGCTGTGGGAACGGCGCTATTCCATGGCCGCCAGCAGCTTTTTTACTTCGCGCACGCCCATGGTGCGAATCTGGGCCAAGCCCGTTCGGTAAGCGGCACGCGGCTTTGAGGTGCCCTGCTCCCAGCGCACGATCGTATTGGTGCTTACGTTGAGCAACTGGCCGAGCTCTCCCTGAGACAGTCCGAGGCGCTGGCGATGTTTTTTAATGGAGCTGCCAGACAGACGTATTTGCTTGTCATCGTCAATGGCCGAGGCTTCGAGAATCTTTTCCGTTGGCGAAGATGAAAGCGCCTGCAGCTGGTTGACGCGCTGCTGCAGGCTATCAATCGTCTCGCGCTGCTGGCGCACGGTCTTGCGCAGCTCGCGCAGCTGCTGCTGGAGAGGAGTGCAGGCCGAGCGAATTTCTTTGCGGGCCAGACGGCTAATTTCTTCCTTCAACAAGTTTGCAATATTGGGCATACAGAGCGTTCCTTTCCGATCGCAGGTGCGACACATTCGCACAATAGCCGAAAGGGAATGCCGCACGCCTTAAAAGTTAATACTCAGATAAAAAGCATATAGGTTGAGTAAGTCAAAAAAAAGAATGCACTAAATAGTACCTTAGAATGTGTACAGAGCGCTAGATTTGCGATAGGTAATGGCCTATATATACGGCAAATAAACCCAATAAAACATGGGCGAAAATGTGTAGTATCGCCCATGGGACGGTTTGCGGGTCGCCCGCATTCAGCATATTAAATGTATCAAAGCTAAACGTTGAAAATGTAGTAAAACCTCCCAAGACGCCGGTAAATAAAAAGAGCCGAGTTTGTGCAGAAAGCAGACTATGCTGACTCGCCATTCCGCTGAGTAATCCAATAAAAAAACAGCCCAGCACGTTGGCCGTTAGCGTGCCGTAGGGAAAGGCTGTGTGGCGCAGCAGTGCGTGCACGGCATGGCCAACGAGATAGCGTAAAACAGAGCCGACAAAACCGCCGCAGCCGACGAGCAATAGATTGATCATACGATCTCCTTTGAAGCGCCACTGGAAAATATAGGCAATTGATTGTGCGAAGGGGGCCTTATGGGCTGCACGCGTCTTGATCGATGGTTTTTCTTATAAGTGGGATTTATTATAGTTAGCATTATTATAAATCGTATAAATGAGGTGGCCCTTATGGATCTGTATCAGCTGCGCGGTTTTTACGAGATTGCTCGAGAGCGGAGCTTTACGCGCGCCGCCGATAAATTATATCTCACACAGCCGGCCATTAGCTTGCAGATAAAGGCGCTTGAAGGAGAATTGGGCGAAGTGCTATTCAACCGCAAGCGGCGGGAAATTTCCCTGACGGCAGCTGGCGAAGTGCTTTACGACCACGTGCGGCAAATTTTTGTTCACCTCGATGACGCGCGCAGCGAAATAGCCGCGCTGCGCGAGGCGCTGCGCGGGCGTTTGGTGATCGGAACGAGTGACACCAACTGCACCTACATATTGCCCCGCGTGCTCGAAGAGTATCGCCAGCGCCATCCGGGCGTCGAGTTGGATATTCGCAATCGCATGTCGCTCGATATTGCTAGCTTGGTTGCAGCCGACGAAATTGACATTGGCCTAGTTACGCTCCCTGTGCGCCATCGCGATGTGTGCGAGGACGTGCTCTTTCAGCGCAAAGAAGTGTTGGTTTGTCGACCGGACCATCCATTGGGTGTGCGCAAGCGCGTTCGCCTTGATGCGCTTATAGAGCACCCTATACTTGTCCTGCAGCGCGGCAGTACGAGCCGTCAGCTGCTCGATGATGCCCTCTCCGCGCGCGAGTTGCATCCGCAGATCGCCATGGAGTTGGGCAGCATTGAAGTCCTCAAGCGCTTTGTCGAGATTGGCCTTGGTGTGGCGATCGTCCCGCAGGTGGCCGTGGAAGCTGAGGTAGAACGGGGATCGCTGCGTGCCGTCCAGGTCGATGGATTGAGCACAGGCCAAGTCGGAATAATAGAGCGCCGTCACCGCAGGCGCTCAGCGGCTGCCGCGGCATTTATTGAGCTGATACAGCAACAGCTTGCAGGTAAGAAAGTCTGAGGAAACGTGCGACAAAAACCGAATATCTTGCTTATTACCACCGATCATTGGCCGGGGCATATGCTCGGCGTTGAGGGCCATCCGTGCGTGCAAACGCCGACGCTCGATGCGCTAGCGCGCAGTGGCCGGCGCTTTGTGCGCGCCTATAGCGAAGCGCCGCTCTGCGTGCCGGCGCGCCGAGCGCTGATGACGGGCAGGGCACCTACGGCCGTTCCCGATCAATGTGATGCGACGCTGCTGGCAGACGCGTTTCGCGCAGGCGGTTACCAGAGCTATGCCGTGGGCAAATTGCACACCTCGCCGCAGCGCAGTCGCCTGGGTTTTGACGACGTCATCTTATGTGAGGAGGGCCGCGTTAAGCGGGGCGTAGTCGACGACTACGAAGCCTATTTGGCCGAGAGAGGATATGCCGGCGCACAGTTTTTGCACGGAATGGGCAACAATGAATACGTCCACCGCACCTGGCATCTTCCAGAGGAAACGCACGTGACAAACTGGATAACGCGGCAGATCGTGCGCACCATTCAACGCCGCGATCCTACGCGCCCGTCGCTGTGGTACGCCTCCTATACTCACCCTCATCCGCCGCTTGTTCCGCTCGATTTCTACTGGAATATGTATCGAGAACTGCCGGTGCCTACGCCGAGCGTGGGGGAGTGGGCAGAAGATCCGGAGTGCGTGCCGCTGGCGCTGCGTGCCCGCCGGCACTTGGGCGAGGGCTTTAGTGACTATGCCGTTCGCGCCGCCCGCCGCGCGTTCTATGCGTTGAGTACCCATATCGACCATCAGCTACGGGTGATTATTGGCACGCTGCGCGAGCAGGGAGTCCTCGATGACACGATTTTGCTCTTTACATCGGATCACGGGGATATGCTGGGCAAGCACGGGCTGTGGGCAAAGAGACTCTACTACGAAGAGTCTGCTCGGATTCCGATGCTTTTAGTCGGCGCAGGCGCGGGCGAAGAAGTAGGGAGCGACTGCGTTGACGATCGGCTCGTCGGTTGGCAGGACGTGTTGCCAACCTTGCTGCACCTAGCCGGCCTATCGGTTCCCGACAGCGTGCAGGGACGCTGTATGCTGTCGGGAACGCGCCGCGACTATTTATACGGAGAGGTCGGACGGGGTGCGCGCGCCACGCGCATGCTGCACGCTGGCCGATTTAAGCTTATCTACTATCCAATGGGCAACTCGGTGCAGCTATTTGACCTGGAGGAAGATCCAGAGGAGTTGGTCGACCTGTCGGCAAAGGACGAACACGGCGATCGCCGCCGTCATATGGAGGGGCTACTCGCAGAGCAGCTGCGCGGCGAAGATCGCGCATGGGTGGCAGACGGAGCGCTCGTCGGCATGCCGGCCGAAAAGACGGCGCCGCTCTATGCAAAGGATCTGTCGGGGCAGCGCGGCGTGCACTGGCCCCTCTAGCAGATGCTCGAGTCGTGCGCTAAAGCGGCCAGTAGGCTAACTACATCATGCGTTATAGGCTGTTGAAGCGGTATCGCCGCCGCGCCCCGTCCAGTTGGTGTGAAAAAACTCACCGCGCGGCTTGTCTACGCGCTCATAGGTGTGGGCGCCGAAGTAGTCGCGCTGGGCCTGGAGCAGATTAGCGGGCAGCTGGGCCGAGCGATAGCCGTCAAAATAGGCCAGCGCGCTGCTAAAGGCCGGCACTGGCACGCCGCATTCGACGGCCTTCGCCACGACGCGGCGCCACGACGCCTGCGATTGAGCGATGGCCTGCTGGAAGTAGGGCGCGAGCAGTAAATTGGCCAGCTGCGGATCGGCGTCAAAGGCCTCTTTGATGCGTCCGAGAAATTGAGCGCGAATAATGCATCCGCCGCGCCACATCAGCGCGATGCTGCCAAAGTTGAGCTGCCAATCGTATTCTTCTGCTGCCATGCGCAGCAGCTGAAACCCCTGCGCGTAAGAGCAGATTTTCGAAGCATAGAGGGCGCGGCGCACGTCCTCTATAAAAGCGCTGCGATCGCCGCTGAAGGGCGCTGGCGGCGGACCCTGCAAGACCGCCGATGCGGCCACGCGCTCTTCTTTAAGGGCCGATAGGCTGCGCGCATACACGGCCTCGGTGATCGCGGTTGCTACGGCGCCTAGCTGCAGCGCGTCGATACCAGTCCATTTGCCCGTGCCCTTTTGGCCGGCCGCATCGAGTATGAGGTCGATCATGGGCTGGCCGTTTTCGTCATCGGTCTTGGCGAGAATCTCGGCTGTGATTTCAATAAGGTAGCTGTCGAGTTCGCCCCGATTCCACTCGGCAAAGACGCTGGCCATCTCTGCTGGCTGCATGCCCAACACCTGGCGCATGACGTCGTATGCCTCGCAAATCATCTGCATATCGCCGTACTCGATGCCGTTGTGGATCATCTTTACGTAGTGGCCGGCCCCGTCGTCGCCTACCCATTCGCAGCAGGGGCTGCCGTCTTCGACTTTAGCGGCGATTGCCTGAAAAATATCTCTGACGTGGGGCCACGCTTGCGGGTTGCCGCCGGGCATAATACTCGGGCCTTTGAGCGCGCCTTCCTCGCCGCCGGAAACGCCCGTGCCAATGTAGAGGATTCCCTTTGCCGTCAGCTCACCAGTGCGGCGCACGGTGTCCTGATAGTTGGAGTTGCCGCCGTCGATAAGTATATCGCCGGGGTCGAGCAGGGGAAGCAGCTGTTCTATGACGCGATCTACGGCAGAGCCGGCCTGCACCATTAGCATAATGCGGCGCGGCTTTTTGAGCAGCGCGACAAGTTCTTCGGGAGAGTGGGCGCCGACGATGGGATGGCCCTGGGCCCGCCCGGCTATAAAGGAGTCTACGCGCGCAGTTGTCCGGTTGTATACGGCCACGCGAATGGAGTGGCTGGCCATGTTGAGGACGAGGTTTTCGCCCATGACCGCGAGTCCAATAAGGCCGATGTCTGCTTGGCTCATGCTGTGTTCGCTTTCGTTAGGATGGGGTTCGCATTCAGTCTAATTGAGAGATGAGGGCGCGCAATCCAGCTGCTGCATCGGGCCCTAAGTCGATGCGCAGAACGCGGCGACCGGTTTTGCGCAGTGCGCCGGCATCTCCCTGGGCCTGTGCGGCGATTAAAACGCCGAAGCCAAGACTGGAAGTATCGCCGTCGGCCGCGTCGGGAATCGGGGCGTCGGCCGTCTCGGTTGCCGTGAGCTGCAAGAACAGTCCGTGGCCGGCATCGCCCTTGTGCAGTTGGCCGGTTGAATGCAGGAAGCGCGGACCGAAGCCCAGCGTCGTGGCCAGACCGCTGGCGGCTTGCAGGGTGCGGCGCAGGGTGGCCAGGAGTGCACCGACTTCTTCAGTGGGAGCCAGGTACGCCTGCAGGGCGATATAGGAGCGGTTGGGTTGACTCTGTGCCAGCAGGTGGTGGAGGGCTTCTCGGGGCGATGCGGCCGGCTCGCTGCCAAAGGCGCGGAGCGAGCCATCGACGGCGATGGGCGGTTCGCTCGGCAGTGCGCCGCGCTGTTGAAAGGTTTGTACCATGTCTCGAGCCAATACTTTGGCCGCTTCCACGTCTGGCTGGTCGAAAGGATGGATATCTAACAGATGGCCGGCGATGGCTGTGGCCAACTCCCAGTGGTAAAACGCTGCGCCGAGGTCGAGCAGATCGTCGAGGTCCATGCGCAGCAGAGGCTGGCCTGCGGCTATGAGCGCGTCGGCGTGAGCGTCGAGCGCGTCGTCACAGCGCAGGTAGACAAAGAGCCGGTCGCTGCCGTAGGCCGACGGCTCGAGAAGCACCTCGCCCTCTATGGGGACAATACCCTTGCCCTCTTTACCCGTGCTCTCGGCTATGAGTTGCTCTACCCAGGCGCCTACGGGTGCAAGGGGCGGTGAGGCGATCAGCGTCAGTTTGTCGCGTCCCTGTGCCGCCCCTGCGCCCATAAAGGCGCCTAGCTCGACGGCGGGATGGGTTTGTTCGCTAGCCAATCGGGCGCGTTCGAGGAAGTCGTCTAAATCGATGCCGAGCAGGGCGGCTGGTACTAGGCCGAAGTGCGATAGCGCCGAATAGCGTCCGCCGATATCGGGATCGTTGAGAAAAGTGTGGCGAAAGCCCAGCGCATGCGCCGTATCGGCTAGTCCACTCCCCGGGTCGGTTATGGCGACAAAGTGGCGCCCGGCCTGCTCCGAACCCAGCGCATGGACAACGCGCCTGTAGAAAAATTTGAGAAACGAAAGAGTCTCTACCGTCCCTCCCGACTTAGTGGCTGGAACGTACAGAGTGCGGCTGGGATCTAAGGTGTTGGCTTTGGCTAATACAGATTCTGGGTGCGTGCTGTCGAGCACTTCGAGGTCGAGGTAGCGATCGGCTACACCGAGCACCTGGCGGAATACTTCTGGAGCGAGGCTCGATCCGCCCATGCCCAAGAGCAGGACGTGGCGCAGGCCATCGGCGCGCACCGCGCTCACGACGCGGCGGATTTCGCCCAGGCTGTCGACCATGTTGTGCGGGCAGTCGAGCCAGCCTAAGCGGTTGGAAATTTCATCCGCAGTGGGCCGCCATACCGCGTGGTCGCGCGCGGCAATGCGCGCGACGATATCGCGCTGCCGGACGTCGTCCAACGCCTGCTGCAGTGCTTCGCTTAGGGGGCCGGCGTGCCGTGTGGTGGAGATGGACATAGCGACTCCTGATAGAGGTAGTGCAGGTTATGCGCGCCGGTCCATAAAGTACGATCTGGAGGGTATAAAGCAACCGACGCTCGGTTGTTTCTCCGCGCGCACAGGGCTATCTTGGGAAGGCCGTCAAGCCGTTTAATATGTCTATTGAGGAGGCGGGAGAGCATATGAAACTGTACCGAGATTGCCGCGATGAAAGCGCATTTTATTCGCGCACGGGATCGAGTATTTTGCACTGGGAAAAGCAGGATAGCGGCTGGGTTGCCGCACGTGCGACGCTGCCGGATGACGCGCTCCAAATAGAATTCGATGGGCTTCCAGACGATCTGCGCGAAGAGGTTATCGCGGCGGCCGTGCGCGCCCAAGCAGTGGGCATGGGAGGCACTGGTGAGGGCGTATAGCGGGATAGGCCGTTCGTGGACATTGCCGTTATTGCTCGCTGTGCTATGGGGCTGTGGTGAAGAAAAGGGCGTGGCGCCGATCGGAGAAGAGGGACCGGAAGCAGCACTATTGGGCACGTGGGTCACAGAAGGAGTTGACGAAGTGCTGGGACCCGTTCGCGTCCACATGCGCCTCGAAGCAGACGGTGTATTGGCCATGACGCTTTTCTTGGAAGGCAACGGCCAGCGCAGTTTTCCGGGCACGTGGTCTTTAGAGGAGGAAGAATTGGTGCTGCGCGGTGCATACTTCGGCGCGGCAGGCGAGCGCCGAGTGCGCTGGCGGTGGCAGGGAGACAACCTCGTATTGGAAGACAGCGACGGCGCCGTGCAGGTATGGACGCCCGATTGAATCCCCGCCTGGAGCGCGGCTCCAGGCGAGGGGCGCCATTTAGACCTGAACCACCGAGTTGAAAGCCCCGTAGGGATTTACCGCGCGCTCGTCGGCCTGCGGATCTTCCTGCCAGTCGCCGTTGACAATAAAGCGATACTCGTGCGGGCCGGTGGGCAGATTCATCCAAGTGCGCCAATTGCCCTTTTTATCGCAGCGCAAGGGCCGCGACTGTGGATCCCAACCATTGAAAGTCCCGGCGAGATACACTTCGCGCGCACCGGGGGCGTGAAGAACGAAATTAACCCTGCTCTTTTTGGCAGCGGGCATGGTACATCCTCCTAATTCGTGGTGTGTAGAAGTTCGCCTTTTTTGAATTAGAAGGCCTGCTGGCGAAAAGTCAACGAGAAAAAATGGGGTTGTCGTACTCGTCAATATATGTCTTGTATATCAAGAAAAAACAGTATCTTAAGTTTTTTATATTTTGCCCCGCGGCGCGCCGTGCCGCGGGCAGTATAGGGAATGCGACGGGCGGTTAGGCGTGGCATAAGCCGAGCCTATGGGCAGTAGATGCCATCTAATGTCCAATAGTGATCGGGGTCGGGGCGGTTGCGAATCCACTTGCCGTTGGTGAAATCGGGAAAGGGCTGCGGCTGGCTGCCGCAGGCGATGGAGTCTTCCGACAGCGCGGTGACGGCCATCCAGGCCACCGAGTCGTAGACGTCGATGGGCGTTTGCCGGCGTGCTTTTATTGCTTCGATAAAAGCGCGCTGAACGAGCCAGTCCATGCCGCCGTGTCCGCCCTTGATACCGCCGGCCATAAAGTCTTTCCATACGGGGTGTTCGTGTTCCTCGAAAAAGGCATCCATTGGCACCCAGTTTTCGCCGTCGCCGTCAAAGTGCAGCGCATTCTTGTCCTCCATCCACAGCCCCTTGGTGCCCTGCACGCGCTGGGCGCGCGAATAGGGTCGCGGCAGCGAGCAGTCGTGCGTTAGCAATACGGTCTCGCCGTTGGCGCACTTTATCATCGTGGTCGTGATGTCGCCCTGATTGAAGACCGTGTCGAATTGGGCGTGTTCGGAACCGAGTTGATCGACTGCGTATTGATGGAGACCGCGTGCCTTAGAACTCATCGATACCAGTGAGACAAAGCGATTTCCCTTGTTGATGTCGAGCATTTTGGCGATGGGACCGAGTCCGTGCGTAGGGTAGAGATCGCCGTTGCGGTAGGTAAAGTTGTTGAGCCGGTAATGTCGGTTTTCTCCGCCGCGCGTGATCTCGGAGCGCAGGTCGTGTTCGTAGCCGCACTGGCAGTGAATCAACTCGCCAAAGAGTCCCTTCTTGACCATGTTGAGCACGGCCATTTCTTCGCGCCCGTAGCAGCAATTTTCCAGCAGCATAAAAGGCATGCCGGTTTCCTCACTCGTGCGCACGAGCTCCCAGCACTCCTGTAGGGAGGAGGCGCCGCCAACTTCTGTTCCCACGTAGAGCCCTGCGCGTAGCGCGGCGAGCGAGACCTCTACGTGGGTAGTCCAACTCGTGGCGACGATTGCTCCGTCCACGTCTTGGCGATCGAGTAACGGGCGATAGTCGGTATAGCCCTCCGGACGGTATCCGTGCGCCTCTTCGATGCGCTGAACGGCGCGTTCGACGCGGTCGGCGTACCCGTCGCATACGGCGACGACGCGGACGTCGTCCATGCTGGCGACTAGGTTGGCCAAGCCCGTCCCGCGTCCCCCTAGGCCAATACAGGCAAGATGTACTGTGTCCATATGGCATGCTCCTAACCAATTGCAGTGCGTGTTAAATTCCGTTGAAAAACGGGGCAAATATACGCAGTATAGGGTGCGAGGGCGAAGGGGTATTGGGCGTGCTGTCCGGAGGTTCGGCAGCTCTTTGTGTTTAGTCTACTTGGTTGGCCGGTAATGCGGTCGGCCTAGCGGTGGGCTCCCCCATTTACTTTGGCTATATTTTTTCACCCCGTTTGGGAACTCGCATTTGCGCGCGGCGCCAGGCAATATGAAATACAGCACGGCGAGATGGGACATACGCAGTCGATCGGCACGCGGGCCATATGGCTGAGCGATCTGTTCACGCGGTTGATGCGCTGCCCGATGTATTGCAGGTGGGATTGGACGTGGTCTTTTGCGGCTCGGCAGCCGGCACCCATTCGGCCCAGGCAAGGGCCTACTACGCAGGTCCGGGCAACCGTTTCTGGCCTACGCTCCAGGCTATTGGACTGCTGCCCTCCGTGTTGGATGCGAGGGCCTATGATGACGTACTGCGCTATGGCATTGGCCTGACCGATTTGGCCAAGCGAGTTTCCGGCGCCGATGCGGCGCTGCGTCCCGCTGATTACGATGCCCCGCTGCTGCGTGGGAAAATAGAGCGATGGACACCGCGTGCGCTGGCGTTCAACGGCAAGCGCGCGGCTTCGCTGTTCTTGCAGCGACCGGTTGAATACGGGCTGCAGCCGGAGACCATTGCCGAGACGCGGATTTTTGCCCTGCCTTCTACGTCGGGCGCGGCGCGGGGCTTTTGGAGCGATAAGCCGTGGTCGGACTTGGCTGAATGGGTTAGAACGCCAGTGAAAAACCGAATGAGTTAAAGGGGACGTAGAGCGTCTTTTGGCGTCCACCTTCGAATAGGCCGCCCTCGCCTAGGGTCTGGCCGACGCCAAAGCGCTCGCCGACGATCCAGCGCTTTTCCAGCCATAGGGCGGCGCGCTTAGCCAAATGCAGTCGCGTGCCAAAGCCAAAGCCAAAGCGCAGGTCGCTGCGGCTGCGCTCCGCTTCGCTGAGATCTCTGCGGGTTGGATCGGTGCCGCGCAGCGCATAGCGTTCAATGCGGTATTCCTCGCGGTCCCCTACCAGGCTGAACAGGCTGTATATGCCCAGCGCCCGGGAGCCCGATTCCCACGGTACCAGCGCAAAGTGTAGGTCGGCAAAGAGATAGGTATGCTTGGGATTTCTATACTCGGCGATAAAGCGATTGATGCCTTCTCTATCGTAGAGGAAGGCCTCGTCGGCAAACGAGCCGCGCCAGGCCGATATGGAGAAACCGAGACCGGAACCGTTGGGGCGAATATACTCGCGCGTGAGGCGCAGGCCGACCGACTGGCTGTCGGAATCGAGAAAGAGCTGTTTGGCACCGCCTACTCGTATGGTGCCGGCCCCTTCGCTGAATTCTTTGCTGAAGGTGGGAAAGCGAATGTTGGTGCTCCAGACCGTCAGGTAGTTCGCACTGCCCCGATAGGTTGTCACTGCAGTCGCCGCGTTTGCAAATAGGCACAGTGCGAGGCAGAAGAGGGGTCGACGCCATGGGTTTAGACGAGCCATAGGCGCTATAATAAAAGCGACGTGTAGAATAGTAAAGCACAAACTGCGAAGGGGGAATTATGCAACTAGCAGCCGCGATGCGCGAGCGCATCAAAGAGGGCCATTTTGCCATGGGTACGTTTGTCGTAGAACTGCGCACGCCCGCTTTGGCGCGCTTTCTACAGCAGGCGCACTTTGATTTTTTGTTGGTGGATAACGAACACGGTTATTGGAATCCACTGGACATCGCCCAACAGATCGATGCCGGTAAGCGCTGGGGCGTGTGTCCGCTGGTGCGCGTGTCCGGTCCAGATCGGGGAGAGATTATGCGCGCGCTCGACGCGGGGGCCGAAGGGGTTATGGTGCCGATGGCCAACACTGTGGCCGACGTCGAACGCGCCGTAGAGTACTCGAAATACCCGCCGCTGGGCCAGCGCGGGGCCCATTTTGCGCGTCCGCACAACGAGTTTGCTGCACCAGAAGATTTGGCCGGCTATATGCGGGATGCCAACGAGCACCTGCTGACTATTGTGCAAATAGAGACGGAGGCGGCGGTCAATTGCCTGGAAGATATGGCCGCCGTGCCAGGCGTCGACATGCTCTATATGGGGCCTGGCGATTTGAGCACGGCGCTGGGTGTGCCGGGACAGGTAGAGCACCCGCGCGTCCTGGCGGTGGCAGAGCGCCTCGTCGAGGCCTGTCGGAAACACGGCAAAATCGCCGGCAGTCACTTTGTTGGAACGAGTATGTTGGAGAAATTGCACCAGCGCGGCATGCAGTTTGGCGGCTTCGGTGCGGCCGTGCGCATGCTGCAGTTTGGCATGGCCGAGATGGCCGATAGGGCGCGCGAAGTGCTGAAGTAGAGGCGAGCTTTGGCGAGGAATAAGTGGAGCCGCCTACGGGAATCGAACCCGTAACCTCCTGATTACAAGTCAGGTGCTCTACCAGTTGAGCTAAAGCGGCCTATGGGAATGCAAAAAGGCGGGGGCGATCAGAATATAAGGTTTGCTCTGGACATGGAGCAAGCCGGCTCGGCCTAGTTGGAGGGCAGACGGCTGGCCGCCGGTTCAGTGTGAATGGAAAGGTGATAGGCAAACGGGTCGCCCGCAGGCGCGTGAACCGCTCGGAGCATGGCCGCCGCGGCCGAGCGCTCACGCCAGATAGCCTTGAGGGGATGTCTCCCCCTGCGCTATGAATTCGTCTTCCCGTCGATAATACTTCGCACCGTGCGCAGCAGGTGATGCGTCTTAAAGGGCTTGTTGAGAACGGCCTGCGCCCCGAGCCACGGCGTGCTGTCCTGCGTGTAGCCCGTCGTGGCCAAGATGTGCGCGTCTGGATCCAACGCGAGGATCTGGTCGAGAATTTCGCGCGCGGAGTTGTTGGTTTGCGATAGGTCGAGCAGAACGAGCGAGACGTCGTTGCGCGCCATCTCAAACAGGTTCAGGCCGTCGCGAATATCCAGGCCAACGAGGACGTCGTAACCATGGTGTTCGAGCATTGCAGAGAGCACGCGGCGTCCGCGATCGACGTCGGCGATGACGAGAATTTTTTCCGTGCCGCGAAGCCGATCCGTATCGAAGATGGCATCATCGCTGGTGATGATTTCGGGCGAGCTCAGCGCGCGAACTGAGGTGGGCTCTTGATCTGTTTGCACGGGTAGGAATATGGAGATGGTCGTGCCTTCGCCCGGCGTGCTGTCGCATTCTATCCAGCCCTGGTGTTCGCTGACGATCGAATAGGTCGCAGCCAGGCTGAGGCCCTTTCCGTGTTCGATGTCGACGTTGGAGTAGAACGGTTCAAAGAGGTGTTCTTTCGCCTCGTCGTCCATGCCGATTCCGTTGTCGCTCACGCTGAGCTGCACATAGGAGCCCGGTGTAGCGTGTGCATGCGCAGATGCCGGCAGCGTTTGCAACTCCACTACGTGAGAAGCGAGCACTATGCGCGCCGCGCGTGGATCGTCGGTGGGTAGCGACTCGAGTGCGTCGCGGGCGTTGATACACAGATTAGACAGGCTCTGGCGCAGCTGGTTGGAATCGCCCAATACGGCGACGGGATCGTCGCTCGACTCGACCTGCAGCTCCACCATGCGGCGCTGGTTGCGTGCGAATACGTTGCGACAGGTGTCGGCTACGTCGCTGATGATGGAGTGCACGTCGACGGATGCGTGCGGTAGGTTTTCCCTCTGATAAAATGCCAGCAGCTGTTTGAGCGCTTGTGCGGCGCGCTGGGTATCGTAGTCTGCTGCGTCGAGAAAGGGCCTTAGCCCGTCCGAGGCGTTGAGCATGGCCAGGTCGAGATTGCCCTGTATGCCCTGCAAGATATTGGTGAAGTGGTAGGCCATGCCGGCGGTCAGGCGACCGATGGCCTCCATTTTCCTCGATTGGCTCAGCTGTGCTTCGAGCCGCTCTTTTTCCCGGTCGGATTGATGCTTGTAAAGGGCGATTTCAACGGTGGCATAGAGCTTCTTCTCCTCAAATGGCTTGAGCATATAGCCAAAAGGAGCTGCCCCTTTGGCTCTTTCGAGCGTTTTCTCGTCCGAAAAAGCCGTCAGATAGACTACCGGTATATCGTACTGCTTGTGTATCTGTTCAGCCGCCTGCGTGCCGTCGAGCTGACCGGCGAGGTTGATGTCCATGAGGATTAGGTCGGGCAACAGCTCCCCGGCCCTCTTGATGGCGTCTTCGCCCGTGGCCAATATGGCGGGTACTTCGTAGCCTTTGTCCTCGAGCTTGCTTTGGAGGTCGAGCGCTACTATAGCCTCGTCCTCGACGACCATAATGCGTTTCGCTGACACCTCATCGCTCCTATGCCTCTAGCTATGTGTGGTGAAGCGAATGGAGAACTCGGCGCCGTTAGAACCAGAGATTTCCAGCTTGCCCCTGAGCTGTCGCACCAGTGTGTGTACGAGCTTCAGACCCAGCGACTGCGTTTTGCGCGCGTCGAATCCCTCTGGCAGACCTATGCCGTTATCCCTGACTACAAGTAGCAGTTCGTTCGCTTCACACTTCCGTAGCTCAACGTGAATGCGTCCTTCTCGTCCATCCGGAAATGCATACTTAAGCGAGTTGGAAACTAATTCATTAATGATCAGGCCACAAGGAATACTGGTGTCTACGTCGAGAGAAATGGGGTCAGCCGTCGTCGATAGGCTGATGTTGTGCGCGTTGGTGGAGTACGATTGGAGCAGGTTCTGTGTGAGTTCGGCGATATACTCAGAAAACTCGATGCGCGCCAGATCGCTGGCTTGGTAAAGGCGCTCATGTATGAGGCCCATCGAAGTGACGCGATTTTGGCTATCGCGGAACATAGATACTGTCTGTTCGTCACGGATGTTGTTGGCCTGCAGGTCGAGCAGGCTAGATATGACCTGCAGATTATTTTTCACGCGGTGGTGAATCTCTTTCAGGAGCACTTCTTTCTCTTCGAGCGAGGCCGTTATCTGTGCTTCGATGCGGTGGCGTTCCACTAGCTCTACTTGAAGCTCGTCGGCTTTGTGCGAAAGATCGTCGCGCGCTTGGATCAGCGCGACGTCGCGATCCTGTATCTGCTCCAACATGTCGTTGAACCCGTCGATTAGCTCGCCGAGTTCGTCGCGGCTATAGCTCTGTGCACGCACGCTGTAGTCCTGTTGGCTGGATACGGTGCGCATCTGCGCCGCCAGGTTTAACAGCGGCGTGGAAATTTGGTCGCGGAGGCGCGCACCGACTAGAAACGAGGCCGCCGAGGCGATTAGTATCGCTAAGGCGACGATGCCGGCATAGCGCTGCAGGCGATCTTCCATCTCGCCGAGGCCCGTTACGATATATACCGATCCGACTCGTCGACCGTCGAGCTGTATGGTGCGCAGCAAGTGCAGTTGGTCGTCGATAAAAGAGTGGCTGTCTTCGCCCATGCTCGTGGGAGTAAAAGCCCGTTCCGAGACTGCATACGTGGCGAAGAGGGCGCCGTCGGCATCGTAGATATAAGCGGCCACAACATGCTGTTCTACGCGGAGGGCCGAAAGCGTCTCTTGTGCGTCTTCGGCGCTGTCGAACGCCAGGGCCGCCGTGCTGTTGAGACCGATTATCTCGGCCATTGTACCGATGCGATTGACGAGCGCGCGCTCGGAGGAAATCCAATCGTAGGTGGCCAATGCGGCACAGGAGAGAATGAGCGCAATACTGCTAGAAAGCAGGATAATGGTGGTTAATTTGCGCTTAATTGATACGTCGCGGAAAGAGACCATTAATCTATATACTCCGGTGCGTCCTCGACGATCGATGCGAGTTTGAGTAGCTTAGAACTGATCTTCAAATCGGCCTTTCCCGCGCGCTGCTGGTTGATTTCAAATCGCACTTTTTTATTTTTCATCACGAAGTTAATCGCTCCGCCGCGCTGGGCAAAACCAACGGATTCGCCGACGGTCAGGACGGGTCTATCGCTAAGATATTGGAAAATTTGCGGTAGATTTTTTTCCTCTGAAGAACTGATGAAAAGAATGTGGCAGAAGGGAAGCTCCTGCAGTAGCTTTGAGTGGATGATACGCAGGGGATGGCCTTTTACTGAGCGGTTTTCAAAGGGAGTAAATACCTGGCCAAAGGGGTCTTCCCCGAGAATACCGATGACGATAGAAGACGTGTCGTCAAGCGCAGAAGAGGGCCACTCTACGAAGTTGGCAAAGTTGTACAGGAAAGCGGCCTTAACCTGGTGCTCAGAAGGGCTTTGAGCCGACGAGGGGGCGCACAGCACGGCAGTCAGAGCGAAGAGGATGGGGAGGATACAGCGCAAAAGAGTCACAGTGGAATGCTTACTATAGTGATCGCATCTTAAGGGGGGACACTCGCAAAACAGTCGCGCACAAGGGCTCTCTTTGTGGGTATATAGTCACTCGTTTTTGTCTCCATTGGCACATTCACGATGTATGGTTGTGCTTATGGCCTATATCAAGGTAACAAAGTATTAAAAAAGAGAAAAGAAATCTATTTATCTAAAATGCTCAAATAAGATAACTATTTCTACAGTTGGCCGAAAGTTCTATGGAGAACAAGATCAAAGGCAGCCCGTGTGCCTGGGGATTATGTCGATCGGAAGTGCGTGTTGCAGGCAAGTTTAGGGTTCGTCTATAGCGCGTTCGGCCGCAGCGGATAGAAAGGATTGCACAATGCAGGGAGTGATTAAATATGAGCGCGGGAGTGGGCACGTTGCGTTGCGCGCTATTGAAGAGCGTGCCCTGCCGGCCAACCAGGTGCGTATCGAAGTGCGTGCGACGGGAATTTGTGGGTCGGACCTGCACGTTTACCACGACACAATAAACTACAATATTCGCACGCCGGTGGTCATGGGGCATGAGTTCAGTGGTGTAGTTGTCGAGAAGGGCGCCGACGTAGGCGAGCACGTTTCGGTGGGCGATCGCGTTACGGGCGAGCCGAGTATAGACATTTGCGGACGCTGCGACTACTGCCTTTCCGAACACTACAATCTGTGTCCCGAGCGCAAAGTTATGGGTTACTGGCACGACGGCTGTTTTGCACCCTACTGCGATGCGACCTTTGTGCACAAGCTGCCGGAATCGGTGGGATTTGAGGCCGGCGCGCTGACGGAGCTGCTCGCCTGCTGTGTTCACTCTGTCATCGAACAGGCCGGTGTAGTTGCCGGTGATATCGTGGCGATCACCGGACCGGGGCCCGTGGGGCTATTTGCGGCGTTGGTGGCACTGGCTGAGGGAGGAACCGTCGTCTTATTTGGGACGCAGCGAGACGAGCAGCGACTGCGTCTGGCCGAAGAGCTGGGCGTCCAGCACGTCGTCAATATCGACGCCTGCGACCCGGTCGAACGCATCCGCGCGTTAACCGATGGGTACGGAGCTGATGTGGTGGTCGAGTGTGCCGGCGCGGCGCCGGCCATGCGCCTCGCGTTGGAATTGGTGCGTAAGCGGGGACGCGTATCGCTGATGGGCTTACCGGGTAAACCCATAGAAATTGACTTCGAGCAGATCGCCTACAAGGAACTCCAGGTTAGCGGGGGCATCGGCCAGCGGCGGCCGGCGTGGAAGCGCGCATTGCGCCTGATGGAGAACGGACGCATTCCCAGTGAAAAACTGATTACCCATCACCTGCGCCTATCCGAGTGGGAGCAGGCGTTTTCGCTAGCAGAAGCCCAGGAAGGTATCAAGCTGATGTTCATGCCTGCCGATGGCTGAGTCAGAGTGCGCAGCATGCGGCAAAAAAATGCGGGGGATGCCATATGGCATCCCCCGCACGCGTTCTGACGGGGACTATTTTTTGTCGTCTTCTACGACCTCGTAATCGGCGTCAACCGCGCCGTCGTCGCCGCCACCAGCCGCAGCGTTGCCGTTCGGGGCTTCGGCCTGCTGTTGGGCCTGAGCATCCTTATAGATGGCTTCGGCCAGCTTATGCGACGCCTGCTGGAGCGTTTCCAAGCCGCTCTTGATCGCTTCATCATCGTTGTCCTCGAGCGCCTTTTTCAAGGCGCCAAGCGCTTCTTCGACGGCGCTCTTCTCGTCCTCAGAGATTTTGTCGCCGTGTTCGCTGAGCGATTTTTCCGTTGCGTAGACGAGCTGGTCGGCTTCGTTGCGGCGATCGACCGTCTCGCGGCGCTGCTTGTCCTCGCCTGCATGGGCTTCGGCGTCCTTTTGCATGCGCTCGATCTCGCTCTGGTCGAGGCCGGACGAGGCCTCAATGCGAATGGACTGCTCTTTGTTGGTGCCCTTATCCTTGGCCGACACGTTGAGAATGCCGTTGGCGTCGATGTCGAAGGTCACCTCGATCTGCGGCATGCCGCGCGGTGCCGAGGGAATGCCGTCGAGGTGGAAGCGGCCCAAGCTGCGATTGTCGTTGGCAAACTCGCGATCGCCTTGCAGCACGTGTACTTCGACGGAGGGCTGATTGTCGGAGGCGGTGGAAAAGACCTGGCTCTTCTTTGTCGGTATCGTCGTATTGCGCTCGATGAGCTTGGTCATAACGCCGCCCATGGTCTCGATGCCGAGCGATAGGGGCGTTACGTCGAGTAGCAGCACGTCTTCGACTTCACCCGCCAGCACGCCGGCCTGTATGGCGGCGCCCATCGCAACAACTTCGTCCGGATTGACGCCCCTGTGCGGCTCTTTGCCAAAGACTTCGCGAACCGCCTCCTGAATTTTGGGCATACGCGTTGAGCCGCCGACCAAAATAACCTGGTCAATCTCGGAAGCGGATAGTTCGGCGTCGGCGAGCGCTTGAATGCAGGGTTTCTTGGTGCGCTCGACTAGGTCGGCCACGATGCGCTCAAACTGGGCGCGACTCAGGCTGGTCTGCAGGTGCTTGGGGCCCGACTGGTCGGCGGTAATGAAGGGCAGATTAATCTCGGTCTGCGTAGAGGAGGAAAGCTCGCACTTTGCTTTTTCCGCCGCCTCTTTAAGGCGCTGCAGGGCCATGGGGTCTTTGCGCAAATCAATGCCTTCGGCCGTTTGGAATTCCCCTGCGAGCCAGTCGATAATTTTCTGGTCAAAATCGTCGCCGCCCAGGTGGGTATCGCCGTTGGTGGACTTGACTTCGAATACGCCATCGCCCAATTCCAGTATGGAGATGTCAAACGTGCCGCCGCCTAGGTCGTACACGGCGATCTTCTCGTTGCTGCCAACCTTGTCCAGTCCGTAGGCCAGTGCTGCGGCCGTAGGCTCGTTGACGATGCGCATGACTTCGAGACCGGCGATCGTGCCGGCGTCTTTGGTGGCTTGGCGCTGTGAATCGTTGAAGTAGGCGGGTACGGTGATTACTGCGCGGTCGACGGTCTGGCCTAAAAAATCTTCCGCCGTCTGCTTCATCTTCTGGAGGATCATCGCCGAAATTTCCGGCGGATTGTATTCCTTGTCGTCGATCTGCACGACGGCCTGGTCGCGTGAACCTTTTGCCACGGTGTAGGGAACTTCGTTGATCTCCGTTTCTACTTCGTCAAAGCGCCGCCCCATAAAGCGCTTGACCGAGAAGATGGTCTTGGTCGGATTGGTAACGGCTTGGCGCTTGGCCGTTTGGCCTACCAGCCGTTCGCCGTCTTTGGCAAAGCCGACCATCGACGGGGTCGTGCGGCCGCCTTCCGCATTGGAAATAACTTCGGGATTGCCGCCGTCCATTACGGCGACACACGAGTTGGTCGTGCCCAGATCGATGCCTATAACCTTACCCATGGTGTATTCCTTTCTCAGTCAGTCATTATCATAGGACTGCTTATGGATAGCAAGGAGTGTACCAAATGGCCGAATGGTTTTTAATATATTGTTTTTTAATGGCTTAATTTGAATTCTGTCCGGCCAGTCTTAGATGGGTAGCAATGTCATAATTACTTACGATTGTGACATTATGTCTGTTTATGGGTTGGTATGCGCATGGCAGGTGCTGTGTTGACAAGCCGGTATGGGCCGGCTAGATTCAGCTGCACTGGGGAGAATAAATGGATCGCTTTGAGCTCATATCCGACTACAAACCGCGCGGTGACCAGCCGCGCGCCATCGGTGAATTAACTGGCGGCATCCGCGAGGGGCAGCAGTTTCAAACGCTGCTTGGCGTCACCGGCAGCGGCAAGACCTTCACCATGGCCAATGTGATTCAGGAGCTGCAGATGCCGGCCCTGATCATCTCGCACAACAAGACGCTGGCCGCTCAGCTCTACGGCGAATTTCGGGGCTATTTTCCCAACAATGCGGTCGAATACTTTGTCAGCTACTACGATTACTACCAGCCGGAAGCCTACAAGCCGAGCACGGACACCTACATAGAAAAAGAGGTGCAGCTCAACGAGGAAATAGATCGCCTGCGGCTCAAGTCGATCTCGTCGTTGCTGCAGCGGCGCGACGTGGTGATTGTGGCCACCGTCTCCTGCATTTACGGCATTGGTGCGCCCAAGGACTACGATAGCCAGAAGTTCGAACTGCGCCGGGGCGATGTGGTCGAACGGGACGAAATTCTGCGCCACCTGATTGATATTTACTACAGGCGCAACGATCTCGAACTGCAGCGCGGCTGTTTTCGCGTGCGCGGCGACGTTATCGAAGTCGTGCCCGCTTCGGAAGACAAGGCGCTGCGCATTGAGCTATTTGGCGACGAGGTGGATGCAATTTCCATCGTTGATGCGCTAACGGGCGAGACTTTGGAGCAGCGCGAATATGCCGCGCTCTTTCCGGCCAAGGCCTACGTGACGGGCGATGAGCAGGTAGAGCGCGCCTGTGATGGCATTCTCACGGAATTAGAGGGGCGCGTGCTCGACTTGCGCGGCAATGAGAAGCTGGTGGAGGCGCACCGGCTGGAAACGCGCACTAAATACGACGTCGAGATGATTAAGGAAGTGGGCTTTTGTCCCGGAATCGAAAACTACACGCGCTATATGGATGGGCGCGAAGCCGGTGCCCAGCCGTGGACGCTGTTGGACTACTTTCCCGACGACTATCTGCTGATCATCGACGAATCCCACGTGACGGTTCCACAGGTGCGTGGTATGTGGCGCGGTGACCGCTCGCGCAAGGAAACGCTGATCGAACACGGTTTCCGCCTGCCGTCGGCCTTTGACAACCGTCCGCTGGTATTTGAGGAATTCGAAGGGCAGATGGGCTGGACGGTCTTTGTGTCGGCCACGCCGAGCGACTACGAGCTGAAAAAATCGGGCGGCGTGATCGTCGAGCAGGTTATCCGTCCAACGGGGCTAGTCGATCCGCAGATCGACGTGCGTCCATTGGCGGGGCAAATCGACGATCTGATGGAAGAGATCCGCCGGCGCGCCGAGCGCCAGGAGCGCGTGCTGGTTACGACGCTGACCAAGCGCATGGCGGAAAACTTGACGGACTACTTGGAGCAGATGGACGTGCGCGTGCGCTATCTGCACTCCGACATCGATACGCTCGACCGCGTTGAAATTCTGCGCGACCTGCGCCTGGGGGCCTTTGACGTGCTGGTGGGTATCAACCTGCTGCGCGAGGGGTTGGATCTGCCCGAGGTGTCGCTGGTGGCCATTCTCGACGCCGACAAGGAGGGCTTTTTGCGCTCGGAACAGGCGCTTATACAGACGATTGGTCGCGCTGCGCGCAACGCCGATGGGCGCGTAATTTTCTACGCCGATCGCGTGACCAACTCCATGCAGCGGGCTATCGACGAGACCAACCGCCGGCGCGAAAAGCAGGAGGCGTTTAACGCCGAGCACGGCATCGTGCCGGAGACCATTTACCGCAGTCGCGAAGAGATTCTCCAGGCTTCTTCTGTGCTGGAGAGCGTGCGCGGTGCGGCCAGTTCGGTGGTGGCAGAAGAGAAGGTAGAATACGATGGGTCGGAAAACGTCGAAGAGCTATTGGCTGATTTGGAAAAGCAGATGAAGGCAGCCGCTGCCAAGCTGGACTTTGAAAAGGCGGCCCATTTGCGCGATGAAATAACGCGCCTCAAAGAGGCCTAGCGCGTATCCGCCTCTTTGCACATGCCCCCAGACGGGAGGGTGTGCAAAGAGGCGGAGCGATGTTAGTCGGCCGGCACGAGGCGGACGATACGTCCTGGTTTTTCCAGTGCCAGATAGACCAGGCCGTCGGGTCCGGTCTCTATGTCGCGCAGGCGTCCGCTCTCGAAGACGATTTCGTCGTGCAGGACGCGTCCCTCTTCCAGCTGCAGGCGATGCAGTCTGCCGAAGGCCAGCGAGGCAACCAGCAGGTTGTCGCGCCAGCGCGAAAAGGCATCGCCTTCGTAAAATTCAATGGCGCACACTCCGATGGAGGGCAGCCAGTAGTAGTGGGGCTGCAGCATGCCTTCGCCGTGCGTCTTGTCGGTTATGGGCGTGCCGTTGTAGTTGATGCCGTAGGTGATGGCGGGCCAGCCGAAGTTCTCCCCTTTGACAATGCGGTTTAATTCGTCGCCGCCGCGCGGTCCGTGCTCTGTTTCCCAGATTTCGCCCGTCTGCGGGTGGATGGCCAGTCCCTGCGGATTTCGATGGCCATACGACCAGATGGTGGGCAGAGCGTCATCCCGGCCGACAAAGGGGTTGTCTTCGGGAATGCGCCCGTCGTCGTGCAGACGGTGGATTTTGCCGTTGGCCGTCGTCAGCAGCTGGGCTTCGGGGCGCTGGCCGCGGTCGCCGACGGAGAAAAACAGGTAGTTGTCGGCGTCAAAAATGATGCGCGATCCGTAGTGGTGGGCATGTCCCGAGAAATCGTCGCTCGGTCCCTGGTAGATCAGCTTGACATTGGTCAGCGCATTGCCCTCCAATTGGCCCCGCGCGATGGCGGTAAAGCTGTCGCCGTCGCTGCGCAACTGCGAGTACGAGATATAGATCCAGCCGTTGTCGGCATACTGCGGGTGCAGGGCGACGTCGAGCAGGCCACCCTGGCCTTCGGCGCGCACGGGCGGCACGTTGTCCAGCGGGGCGGAAAGCTGGCCATTGGCGTCGGCGATGCGCAAGCGCCCCTCGCGTTCGCTGATGAGCAGGCGTCCGTCGGGCAGAAAGGCCATGCCCCAGGGGATACCTAGGTCTTGGACAAAGGCTTCAATGCGAAATTCGTGGCGCTCGCTATTCTGTGCTTCTTGGGCGTGCAGCGCGCTGCTTAGGGCCAATAGAGCAACGAGGACGAAGCGGCCTACTTGTGGCGTTTGCATAGCACCTACCGTGAAGAATATGGGAGGGCCGCAGAGGGCGGCCCAGGGACGTTTTTGAAAATATGCAAGGAGAGAGTGTGTATGCAAGAGACCAATACAGGACGAGCGGCGTCTGCACACCGGAGTATGCGGGACGCCGCTCGTCCCGCTAGGGGGGCGGTTGCCCATGTATGAAGGCGATTTTACCGTTAGCTGCGGCCAGTGTGGCGGCCAGGACTTCGAAGAGGCATACCCCGTGCCTGCGGCCGTGTATCGCCTGTACAACGACCGGGATGGACGCGTGCGCGAAGTGTCAGCAGCGGTTTATATCTGCTCGCAGTGTGGCCACGTCGAGCACTTTGTCGACCTAGAGGAAGATGGATCCTCAGACACCGATGCCGAGGCGCCGGGTGACCATTTTGATGCGCGCGGCTAGCTCTTCTAAGTCAAAGGGCTTGTCGACGTAGTCGTCTGCTCCGTGCTCGATGCCCTTTATCCTGTTGGGTGCCGAGTTGAGCGCGCTGACCATAATGATCGGAATCCCCGAAGTAATGGGGTTGCCCTTGAGCGTCTGGCAGACCTGGTAGCCGTCCAGTTTGGGAAGGCGCAGATCCAGCAGGATCAGGTGGGGCTTTTCCGTGAACGTCTTGGCCAGTGCTTCTTCGCCGTCGGCCGCTTCGCAGATGGCGTAGTCGAGGCCTTCGAGGAACTCGCGCAAGCCGGCGCGGACTTCCGTCTCATCATCGACCAGTAGCACCTTTAGCGGTTTACCGGCTTCGACGGCGGGCGGCTGGCCCGGAGTCAGCTGGGATGGGACTTCGACGCCCAACTCTTCGGCGCGGGCCAGATCGAGCTGGTCGGCTATCTGGGCTAGGGACAGGCCTTTGAGGCGCAATTCGCGCAGGCGTCCGCGAATTTCCATGATCTCTCCGCGATCAAATAGATCTTTGTTGCCGCGTTTGTCGGAGACCCGGATTATGCCGAAGTTTTTGTATTTACGGATCGATTCGACTGATTTGCCAAAAGTATCCGCAACTTCTTGTATATCAATGAGTTGTTCACTCTCTGTCATGGTGCTCTCCTCGTGTGGGAAGCGCTTTATAGGCGCGTTTCCCAACCGTCAGGGATCAATCTGTGGTATTATACTAAATAGTAATGTTTAGAGTCAAGTTATTTCTTGTTGATACTATCGGCATGTTTGATCAGTTGTTTAATTTTTGCTGCAAATTGCGGCAGAATAGGGCGATTAGATGGCAGTATTCGTTGCATGCGACGGGCACGGACCCTAGTTGACTTGGCGTCGCCCCATCCTTAGATTGGAGCCGTTTGTTTCCGTATGGGGTAGAACTGACGTAATCACATATCGAGTGTGGGAAGGTAAAGCAGCTATGTCTGGGACCGGACGCAGCGTCATCGTCGATGTTCAGGACGTGAAAATGGTGTACAACTCCAAGAGTCGCGACGAGTCGACTCACGTGCACGCGTTGCGCGGTTTGTCGGTTGAGGTGTACGAGAACGAGTTTTTTGCGATCATGGGCCCTTCCGGATCGGGCAAGAGCACGCTGTTCAATATGATAGGTGCCTTGCAGACCCCGACGGGGGGCGAGGTGCGCATTGACGGAGTCAATCTGGCGGCCCTGAGCCCCCAGCAGCTGGCGGCGGTGCGCTGCTTTGAGCTGGGCTATATCTTTCAGACCTACAACCTGCTGCCCGTTATGAGTGCGCTGATGAATGTGGCGCTGCCGACGGTTTTTGCCGGAATGAGCACCGAGGAAGGCGAAAAGCGCGCCATGGAGTGTTTGGAAATCGTCGGCTTGGGCGAGCGCGCCCACCACATTCCCTCCGAGCTGTCTGGCGGTCAGCAGCAGCGCGTGGCCATAGCGCGTGCGTTTGTAAACAAGCCGCGCATTATTTTGGCCGACGAGCCGACGGGTAATTTGGACAGCAATACCGGGCAAGAGATCATTAACTATATGAAGAATCTGCAGCAGGAGATGGGCACGACGATTATTACCGTGACCCACGACGATAAGATGCTAACGGCGGCCGATCGCATGGCGTGGATCCGCGACGGCATGCTCGAGCGCGTGGCCAATCGCGAAGAAATCGAGATTCAGGTCGGTAGCATCAAAGAGCACTGAGCAGTGGAAATGGAGCAAAAAGCCGCCGATGCCGGCGGGCATCGGCGGCGTTTTGCGTTCGATGGGGGCGTATTGCTTAATGCGCTAGGCCTGCTGGCGGAGCCGAAGGCCTTCCTGTAGAAAGAGCGCGCGGTTGGCAAAGGTGCCAGCCAGAGTAAAGCCGCCGTCGACGGCGACTAGCTGGCCGGTCATATAGGGAATCTGGCAAAAGGCGTATGCCGCGTGGGCAATGTCTTCCGGCGTGCCGATGCGGCGGATGGGCTGAGCGCCCCCTTCGGCCATCAGGCCATAGGTCTCGGCTACGGTATACTCGTGCCCGTCAACGGGGTCGCAGACACCGGAGGGGCGAGCGGTCAGTGGGGTATCGACGACGCCGGGGCGCAGGCCGTTAACGGTGACGTTGTGCGGACCGCCGTCGAGCGCGGCGCCGAGAATGGCGTGATTGAGCCCGGATTTGCTCACTCCGTAGGGAATGCGCGTGGTCTCGGGCGCGATATCCGATATGGAGGTCACAAAGAGAATGCTGCGATGGCGCGCCGTTTCGCCGCGGGCCGCTTCCGCCTCTGCCTGTTCGATCATATAGTGGAGCGAGCGCTGTGCGAGGCGATAGGCACCCATGAGATTGAGCGATAGCACGCGCTCCATCTCCCGGTCGAGGTGTTCGACCGGCGTGTCGCGGAAGGGGTAGCGCAGTAGGTTGCCCGCTTCGTCTTTAATGTAATTGGCCACGCCGCTGTTGCTGATGCTCACGTCTAGGCGGCCAAAGTGCTGATAGGTTTGGTCGACGAGGGAAAACGCCGCTTCCGGTTGCGACAGGTCGGCGCCTATCACCAGCGCCTGCACGCCGCACTCGCTGCGAATGCGCTCGGCGACGGCCTCACCGCGCTCGCGGCCAGAATTGTAGTTGACCACCACGTCGTAGCCGTGGCGCGCAAAGTGTTCCACTGTTGCTGCGCCAATGCCGCTGCTCGAACCGCTTATCAGACAAACTGGATTGGCCATCAGCGTCCCCGCTGCGCTTTAATTGCGCCGACGACGCGGTCGACATCGGGTATGGTGGGAAATTCCAGCGGCGGGCTAAAGGGGATGGGCAGGTCGGCTGCGCCAATACGCAGGACTGGCGCATCTAGGTAATCGAACGCTTGCTCGCCGATGCGCGCCGCAATTTCAGCGGTGGCGCCGTAGCTCTGCGGCGCCTCGTCGACGACGAGCGCATACCCCGTTTTGCGCACCGATGCAACAATTGTTTCCTCGTCTAAGGGCATCAGCGTGCGCGGATCAACGACCTCGACATCCAGGCCTTCTTGGGCCAGTTGGTCGGCTGCGGCCAGCGCGACGGCCACCATGCTCGAGGTGGCGACAATGGTGGCGTCGGTGCCCGCTCGCTTTACTTCGGCCTGCCCGAATGGAATGATAAAATCATCTTCCTCGGGCACGGCGCCCTTGTCGTTATACATCATCTTGTCTTCGAAAAACAGCACGGGGTTGTCGTCGCGGATCGCGCTTTTGAGCAGGCCTTTAGCGTCGCGCGGCGTTGAGGGCACGGCGACCTTGAGCCCTGGCACGTGGGCGAAAATGGCCTGTAGACTCTGTGAGTGCTGGGCGGCCGAAGAGCGTCCGGCGCCCATCGCCAGGCGAATGGTCATCGGCACCTTACACTGGCCACCCGTCATATAGCGGATCTTGGCCGCCTGATTGACAATTTGGTCCATTGCCAACAGCGCAAAGTCACCGAACATGAGCTCGGCGATAGGGCGCATTTCGGTCATGGCGGCGCCGACACTAAGGCCAATATAGCCGGCTTCGGCAATCGGCGCATCGAGAACGCGCTGCGGTCCAAATTCGTCGAACAGACCTTCGCAGCATTTGAAGATACCACCCGATGGACCAACGTCTTCACCAATGAGAAAGACGGAAGCATCGCGCCGCATTTCCTCGCGCATGGCTTCGGCGATCGCTTCGCGAAAGAGCATTTCACGTTCAGGCATAGAGATCCTCGTAGGCTTGTTCGGGAGGGGGTAGGGGGGCGTCTTTGCCAAACTCAATGGCCGCCAGCACCTCGCCTTCCACCTGCTTGTATACGGCGTCCAACTCTTCCTGCTTGGCCACGGCCTGTTCGATCATGTAATCGCCGAGCAATTTTATGGGGTCTTTGTTGGTGCGCCACCACTCGGCCTCGTCGCGCGTGCGGTAGGTCATGGCGTCGCCGACGTGGTGCCCGTGGAAGCGGTAGGTCTTCGCTTCGATGAGCGTAGGGCCGCCGCCCGCGCGCGCTTTGGCCACGGCCTGCTGCACGCACTCGTGCATGCCTAATACGTCCGAACCATCGACGATTATGCCCTCTAAGCCCAGGCCCTTGGCGCGGTCGGCGATGTCTTCTACGCCCGTCACCGCCTGGTAGGGGGTGTGCTCACCGTACTGGTTGTTTTCGCATATGTAGAGGGCGGGAAGGTCCCAAGCCGCTGCCATATTGACGGTTTCCAGCATGATGCCCTGGTTGGAGGCGCCGTCGCCAAAAAAGCAGACGGAGACCTGGTCGCTGCCGCGCAGTTTGGCCGAGAGTGCCGCTCCAGTGGCGATGCCGAATCCACCGCCGACAATGCCGTTGGCGCCCAGAATGCCCACCGACATATCGGCGATGTGCATGGAGCCGCCCTTGCCGCGGCAGTAGCCCGCCTCCTTACCCATGATTTCGGCCATCATGCGGTCGAGTTGGCCTCCTTTGGCCAGGCAGTGTCCGTGGCCGCGGTGCGTGCTCGTTATATAATCGTCGTCGCGCAGAGCGGTGCAGGTGCCGACCGCTACCGCTTCTTCACCGATGTAGAGATGGGCCAGTCCCGGCATGAGGCCGCGCGTGTAAACGTCCCATACGTGTTCCTCAAAGAGGCGGATCTCGCTCATTTTGCGGTACATTAACCACAGGGTATCGGCCGGTGCGCGCAGGCTGGCACCGCGCCGCGTTTTGGCTGCCTTTTTTGGGGCGGTTTTCTTTGGCGCGCGCTTGGGCGCAGGAGGCTTTTTCGCCATGGTGGTAGAAACTCCGTCTGTAGAATATGGAAGTGCAGAATAAGCCCAGCCCCGGGCTGGGCGTCAAGCGCAAAAAAAAGCCGGGACATCGATGATGTCCCGGCTCGCGTTGGCTATAGAGCGATGCGCTAGCCCTTTTTCTCAAAGTCGGCTGCGTGCTCTTCCTTCCACTTAGCCCACTCATCGGGGTTGTCGCGCAGTTCGAAATACTTGGTGTTTACGTCGACAAAACGCCCCTGATCTTCAGGCATATCCTCTTCGGCGAAAATCGCCTCTACCGGACATTCGGGTTCGCAGGCGCCGCAGTCAATGCACTCATCCGGATCGATATAGAGCATGGGCTCGCCTTCGCCATCCGTTGGGTGGATGCAGTCGACGGGGCAAACTTCGACGCAGGCTTTGTCTTTTACGTCGATGCAGGTTTCGGTGATATAGTAGGCCATAGGTTCCTCCTAGAAGGGTCTTTCTTTGCCGAAAGCGTCTAATCAATCGCAAAGATAGCGCGGCCGTTGCTTTTGTCAAGCACCTTTAGGCGGCCAGATTAGCCAGCAGGATTTCGGCGCTAAAATCGCCTTCTGCCCGCACGCGCAGATTGAGCCGTTCGCCGCTTGAAACATCGCGTTCGACGACGTATTGAGAGCCGGCAAAGAGCTCGTCGAGAACGGGCTCCAGTGCGGTGCGTAGATCGCGTTCGCCCTCATCGGTATTGGGTGCCAGCAGGCGGTCGTTGGCCGTAACCAGAATATCGCCGCCGCGAAAGGAAACTTTGTCGGCCAGTTCGGGTTCGGTCTCGAGTCGCCGACAGGCGCGCAGGGCGGCCGTCAGCGCGCCGCGCAGTCGCTCCTGCACGGTGCCGCTCTGGGCCTGTTTGCGCGCGTACAGCAAGCCGGTTTCTCCGCCGTCGCTGTCGAGGCTGTAATTGGCCTCGTGTCCGATGAGAATGGTTTCTGGGCCATGCCCGACGTGACTGTAGTCGGCCACGTCGACGAGCACTTCGTCGTTGCTCGCGGCAATCCACGCATTAAAAATGCGAAAGGCCACTTCGCTGGACAGGCTGTCTGCATCGCGCAGGTAGAGCTTTACGTTGATGCGCTGTAATTCATCCATGGTGATTATCTCTCTCAGGCTGGTTGCGCAGCGATTTTATCATAGCAGGTATAAGCCCCTTCTATAAACAGCTGCGCTTCTTCGATGCGTCGGTGTGCGGCCGTGGCGTCCAGCCCAGCGGTCCCCTCCTGATGTGCGGTGAAGAAGTAGTTGGCAAATTGCAGCGAAAACAGTTCGCTCTCGAAAAAGCGGGTGCGGAATTCGCCGACCACTGCATCGGCACTGTCGGGGACGTCGTAGTACTGCTCGCGGACGAGCGCGCGCGCCGAGCGCACGATGGCGCGATACGCTCCCTGTGTCGCGCGGTCGACCTGTCCCTCTTCTAAGGCGACCTGCGCTTCAAAGACCTCGCGTTCGGCCGAAGCGATTTCCATTACCGTTGCCGAAACCACTTCGCCGGCACACTCGCCCTTGCCCAGATCGTCTATGGTGTAGGTGCGCGTATCGCCCCAGTCTTGATAGTACCAGGAGTTTTCCTCAAATGCAGGGACCAGCGTTAGGTCGTCGAGCATGGCTTTGATATCGCGCTTGCCCATGCGCTGGATATAGTCCTGAAAGGATTCGTCTTTCTGGCGCTCTTCGATAAAGCGCTGGGCCAGGCGGTCGACGACATCGGGTATGTTCTTTGACGGGACCGCGCCCATAGCTAGGCCAAATGAGCCTGCATTCTCTCGCCACTGGCCGCCTAACACCACCTGGAAATGAGGCACGGTAATACCGTTGATTTTACGGCTGTTGCCGTAGAAGCCAATGTCGGCGGCGTGGTGCTGGCCGCAGGAGTTAAAACAGCCGCTGATCTTGATGCGCAGGCCTTCGATGGCCACGTCGAGCTGAGTGCCCTTGATCGCTAAACGCTTGCGGAGTTCGGCCGCTAGGCCGCGTGACGAGGCGATGCCCAGCTTGCAGGTGTCGGTCCCAGGGCAAGAGGTGATATCGACCATGGTGCCCGCTCCGGGTTGGGCGAGCCCAGCCGCTTTGAGCGCCGCAAAGAGCGAGGGCAGGTCGGCATCGCTCACCCAGCGCAGCACGATGTTCTGTTCGACCGTGGTGCGCACGGTGTCCTTGACGTACTGGCTGCAGATAGACACGAGCTGGCGCATTTGGCGCGACGTCAGATCGCCCAGCGGCAGGGCGATGGTAGCCGCGCTATAGCCGCTTTGGCGTTGGGGATAGACGTTGGTGCGCTTCCACTCGACAAAGTCGGCTTCCTGTGGGGCGCCGTTGAGTGGCTGCGCCTCCTTTAGCGGCTCTTCGTCATAGGCATTGAGATCGCCTAAGTACGCTGTCCAGCGCGGGTCGGGGGGCAGGATCTTGCGCTCCTCTTCGACCAGGCGGCGAAACTCTTCAATGCCAATCTTGGCAATGAGGAATTTGATGCGCGCCCGGTTGCGGTTGCGCTTCTCGCCGAGGCGGGCAAATACGCGGGCAATGGCCTGCGCGGTCGGTAAGAGCTCTTCTTCGGGAAGAAATTCGCTATAGAGCTGGGCCTGGTGTGGCACGGCGCCGAGGCCGCCACCGACGTAGAGCTCAAAGCCGCGCTGCTGCACGCCGTCGACTTCGCGCACGGCGGCTACCGCGCCCATATCGTGCATATTGGCCAGCCCGCAGGCTTCGTGGCGGCAGCCGGAAAAGGCAATTTTGAATTTGCGACCAAAGTCTTGGCAATCTTCGTGTCCGAGCAGAAAGCGCATTGTCGCCTGCGCATAGGGCGTAACGTCAAAGAGTTCGGTATGGCAGATGCCGGACAGCGGACAGGCGGTGATATTGCGCACGGAATTGCCGCAGGCTTCGCGCGTCGTGATGCCAACGGCGCCCAAGCGGCGCATGAGATCCGGCGTATCGTCGATGTGGACGTAGTGCAGCTGGATGTCCTGACGCGTGGTGATATGGAGTATCTCGTCGGAGTATTCCTCGGCCAAATCCGCAAGCACTTCCATTTGCTCGCAGCTCAGTCCGCCGAAGGGAATCTTAATGCGCATCATGCCGGGCGCGTCCCACACGGTATCGGGGCCTTTGGTCGGCACGTCGGGATAGCGCAGCAGCTGCGTTTTAGAACCATCGTAGCGCTGGCCGTTGTCGTAACGCTGACCGTAGGCGCCGCGGCGCAGGCGCGTTTCTGCAAAGAGTTTTTCTTCTATTTTGCCCTGCTTGCGCAGGTGGATCTGCGTCTCGAAGATGTCAATTTCTTCGGCCAGATCATCGGCCATTCGACCGGCCAGCACCTCTTTCCAACTTGAAGAACTCATGCGTTCACCTTGTTCCGAATATGTTGAGTACGTGGACTAAATGATGTATAAGTGAGTTGAGACGGCTAAAGTATAGACAGCCTAGCCTTTGTCAAGCGAACTCGCGTCGTCCTTTTTGAGCAGCTCTTCCATATAGGTCCGCATTTCGTCGCCGCACTCGGGATCGGCCAGCGCGTAGTCTATAAAGGTCTTGAAGTAGGCGCGGTGATTGCCTATGTCGTAGCGCACTTCGCCGCGCTGTAGGGTGACGGCGCGCACCATGCAGTTGGCTTCTATCTGGGCGGCAATGGCGTCTGTCAGATAGACCTCGCCGTTGGGCGCAGGGGGGACGCTGCGAATGCGCGCAAAGATATCGGCAGAAAATAGGTAGCGCGCGCTGATGGCTAAACGGCTGGGCGTCTGGTCTGGCGCGGGTTTTTCCAAAATATCGGTTAAGCGGCAGTCGGGGTTTCCGCTCTCATCAGGGTGCGGGACGACGATGCCGTAGTGGTGCACCAGTTCTTGGGGGACCTCATAGGCGGCGATGGTGCAGGCTGATGCGTTTTGGGTGTGGGAGTCGACCATGCGCTGTAGCAGCGTGGGAGCTCCCTGCGAGCGCACGATGCTATCGCCAAACGCAACCACGAACGATTCGTCGCCAATAAAGCTCTCTGCGGCGGCCACGGCGTCGCCGGTGCCAAGGGGCTTGGTCTGTCCGAGCGGCACCTGCTGCCGCGTAAAGAAAAATTCAATGCCACGCTGGCGGTAGTCAAAGCGGCTCACCTGACTCATTTCGTGGCGGCCTTGCTCCAGGTGAATGATCAGCTCCGAGTAGTCGTCAAAGTGGTTTTCGATTGCGCCCTTGCTGCGGCTGGAGACAAAGAGGATGTCGGTAATGCCGGCCTCGATAAGCTCTTCGACAACGTGCTGAATGATGGGGTGGCGTCCGACGGGAAGCATCTCTTTGGGGACGGCCTTTGTCGTGGGCAGCAGGCGCGTGCCTAGGCCGGCCACGGGAACGACGGCTTTGGTTATGTGCATGGCGGTCTCCGAGTAACAATGAAAAGGCAAATATGCTGGGAGTACCCGTATTTGACAAGCGAATCGGTCGGGGGTATCATACGTCGTTCAGCGATTAAAACAGGAGAAATACAATGAGCCAAGCGCTTCGCTATCCAGCACTTAGTGAGGACATGAAGGCGCGTGGGTTGGGGGCCATGCTGCGCATTTTCGGACCGGGTGCCATCATCGCCTCGGTGACGATTGGCAGCGGCGAAACGGTGTTTGCTTCGCGCGGCGGTGCCGTGTTCGGCTACGCCCTGCTCTGGTGCTTTGTCGGAGGAGGCCTGATGAAGTTTGTCCAGGTCTACACGGCGGCTCGCTACATGACGTTGACGGGCGAGCACCCCATCGAACGCTGGGCCTATTTGCCGGGGCCGCGCGGGTGGGTGGTTTGGGTTTTGGCCATTATGACGGTCCTGTGCTTTCCGCTCTGGCTATCTGGATTGCCGAAAATGCTGGGCGGGCTCGTCGTGTGGATATTGGGTGCGGAAGGTCTGGCTATTTGGGGCGATGACAGGGTGTGGGGAACGGCCTTTGCCCTACTGGCGATCGCCATAACCATGGTGCAGAGCTATGGCGCATTAGAAAAGGTACAAACCGCCGTTGTCGGCGTGCTGCTGCTGTCTATTCTCACGGCAGCTGCAGCGGCTCAGCCGGACTGGCTGGCCGTCCTGCTGGGCACCATTGTCCCGACGATGCCGGTCTACGAGAGCTGGGTGGCGGCCAAGTATCCTGCCATTGCCGCGCGTTCCGCCGTTTTGGAATTGGGGACCTATCTGGGAGCCATTGGCGGGGGGTCGCAGGATTACTTTGGCTATATCGGCATGCTGAGGGAAAAGGCGTGGGGGCTGATGGGGCGTTCGAGCGCCGCCGGCGCCGAGGGCGTGACCATTGCAGACGATGAGGAGAATACAGCGCTTGGTCGCCAGTGGCTGCGCGGACCGCTGATCGATTCGGCCGTTTCTTTTGGCTGCGTCGTCATCTTTACGATGGCGTTCATGATTCTCGGCGCCGCCGTGCTGCGTCCCGAGCAAATCGTTCCGGCCGACGCGCAGCTGCTATCGGTGCAGGCCGACTTTCTCGTGCGCCTGCATCCGGCTCTGCTCTACCTGTATCAATTTGGCGTTTTTACGGCGTTTTTTGGCACGATTATGGCGGCCTATGAGCTCTATGTGCGCACCACGCACGAGTGTCTGCGACCGGTTTCCCAGAAAATACGCGCGATGTCAATCGGTTCGCTGCGTCCCTGGGTTGTAGCCTACTGCGGCATCGGTGGGATCGCCATTATGTGGGCTGGGGGTAACCCGGTGCAAATAGTGACTCCGGCGGCCATATTTGGCGGTGTGCTGACCTGCGGTCTGTGGTGTCTGCTGATGGTGTGGACAGACCGCACCTTTTTGCCGAAACCGCTGCGCATGGGGCCCGGTTTGCTGTTGGTCAATCTCGTCAGTGGCCTCTTTCTGACGGTCTGGGGCGTGCGCGGGGCGCTTGATTTCTTTCTCGGCTAAGCGCGATGAATAGCGCAATCTGGTCGGCCGTAGAGGAGATTGTAAGCGGCGATATGCTCGTGGCGTTGGCCGTGACGGGCGGCGGTTCTGCACTGCTCAACTGGCTATTTGACCACCCGGGTGCCTCACGCGTGCTGCTCGAGGCGCAAATTCCCTATGGCAATAAGGTGTTAGAGGACTATGTGCAGGCCCCTGGGCCCCATCGCGTCGCGCGGGCAACGGCCCGCGATATGGCTGCCGTTGCCTATGGACGGGCTCGGCGCTGCGGTGATCGCCCGGTGTCCCACCTTGGCGTTGGGCTGACGGCTGCGCTGGCAACGGAGCGTGCCCGACGCGGAGAAGACCGCGCCCATTTGGCCTTGCGCACGGCCGAGAGCTACCGCTTTTGCGAGTTGAACCTGCGCAAGGGATCGGCCGGACGCACCGAGCAGGAGGGGGTGCTGAGCCGCTGGGCGTTGGCACATATCGCCGGCGCCTTCGACGTGTGCTTTGACGCGCAGCTGCCGGAGTGGGCCGAAGCGAACACCGAGCAAGTAGCAATAGACGATCCGCTCGCTCTGCTCCTGGAAGGCGGATTAGACGTCGTGGAAATCGGCATAGACGGAGCGGTCCACGTCGACGTGGACCGCAGCGCTCGCCTGCTCTATCCCGGCTCGTTCAACCCCCTGCACGAGGGCCACTGCCAGCTGGCGCAGGTGGCCGGACAACTGAGCGGGCGCGACCCGACGCTGGAACTCTCCGTCAACAATGTCGACAAAGACCCGCTGGAGCGCGCCGAAATCGAGACGCGCTTGGCATCGCTGCGCGGTCGCTTTCGCGCCATTCTCACGCGAGAGCCCACGTTTTACGGCAAGGCTTCCCATTTTTGTGCGCCGCACTTTGTCATCGGCTGTGATACGGCGATGCGCCTTGTCGACGGCAAGTACTATGACGGGGGGCCGTCGGCCATGGAGCGCGCGCTGGCCGAACTGCTCGATCGCGGCGTGTGTTTTTGGGTCGCCGGTCGGCAGATGCAGGGGGGGTATCAGACCTTGGACGACGTGGCGGTGCCAGCCGCTCTGGGAGCGCTCTTTGTGCCCATCGCCGAGAGCGCCTTCCGCATGGATATTTCCTCAACTGAAATTCGCGCCCGTCGGCAGGGTGCATAGGGAGTCAATATGGGCAGCAAGGAGCATGACTACATAGATCGCGGCGAAAAACGCCTGCTCGGTATGCTGCAGGACATGGTGCGCATACCGACGGTTAACCCACCGGGCTGTCGCTATCGCGAAATGGTCGATTTGCTGAAAGAGCAGAGCGAACACGTTGGCCTGTCCGTCGAAATACACAGAGTGCCAGACGACGAGGTGCGCGCCCTGCTTGGGTCGACGGACCATCCGCGCTACAACCTGATTGCCCGCTGGGATGTCGGCGCTCCTAAGACCGTGCACTTTAACGCACATTACGACGTGGTGCCGGTTGCTGGCTCCTGGCGCTTTGGCGATCCATTTGAGCCTGGCGTAGCCGCCGGTTCCGTCTACGGCCGTGGATCGGGGGATATGAAGGGATCGATTGCCGCGCTGCTAATGGCTATTGGTGCACTGCGAGAGAGCGGCGTCGAGCCGGCGTTCAATGTCGAGTGTTCGTTTACGGCCGACGAGGAAACGGGCGGTCAGTTGGGTGCTGGGTACGTAGTGCGCGAAGGACTGTGCAAGGCCGACTACGCCGTGGTCTGTGAAGGGGCGGCTGGTGCATACGTGGGCTGTGGCCACAACGGCGTGCTGTGGTTAGAAGTAGACGTCGGCGGCAAGTCGGCCCACGCCTCGCGCCCGCAGGACGGCGTCAACGCATTTGAAGCGATGGCCGCTATGGCGACGGGGCTGGGGCCCTACAAGGACAAGCTTTCTGCGCATGTGCGTCGCTATCGCGACTTCAATGGATTGTATCGGAGCCCGACGCTGAATGTTGGGGGCGTATTTGCCGGCGGTGCGGGCGATAAGATCAACACGGTCCCCGCGCGCGCCGGATTTTCGCTTGATCGCCGCCTCGTGCCCGGCGAACAAATCGCGCGCGTGGAGGGCGAATTACGCAAGGTGCTAGGGCGTCTGGCCGGCCAGTGCAAGCCCGCTACCTGCCGGATTGAGTCGCCGCTGCGCATAGAGCCGTGCGTCGTCGACGTGCAGCACCCGCTGTGTCAGTCCTTTGCCAGTGCCGTGCGCAGCGTGCGCCGGCGCAGCGCGGGATTTCGCGTTACCACGGGATTTACCGACCTGCACTACTTTGTGGTTGATGGCGGGATGCCGGGCATTGGGTATGGGGTCAAAGGCGAATATGCACACGGTATAGACGAGCGCGTGCGCGTGCGCGATGTAACGCTCACGGCACATACCTATGCGGAGTTTATGCTGCGCGGGGTAGAAGGGGGCTGATGCTCAAGCGCTACGGGTGGATGTGCTACGACCATTTGGGCGGCGTGGTGCTATACAATGTGCTGTGGAGCGTGTTGAATCTGCCCTATCTGGCATGCGCCTACGCCATTGCCAAGACCGGGTTTGCCCTGGGGCCTTGGGGGGCCGTTGGCGGCGGCGTGCTCGCTGTCGTGGTCGCCTTCTTTTCGCCCCCATCGACGCTGGCATATTGGGTTTGTGCGGCTTGGGTGCGTCGACAAGAAGTCGGGTTGGGGGATGCGCTGCGATCGCTAAAGGGGTTCTATCTGCGCGCTCAGTTGCTGCAGTTGGCGCTGCTGGCCATCAGCGCTACGCTGGTGCTGAATGCCGCGTTCTACAGCGATTTTGCCGGCTGGTGGGGTCTTTTTTTGGGCGCGCTGATGGCGTGGTTACTCCTCGGGTTGACGGCCGTAGCGCTCTATATACTGCCGCTGCTCGTCACGCAGGATACGGGCATGGGGGAGACGCTGCGCAAGAGCGCATTGCTCGCCGTGGCTCATGCTGGAGGTTCGCTATTCCAATGCGCAGTATTCGGTGTCTTTCTGGTCGTGGGTGCATTCAGCGGCGTGGGTATGTTCTGCGGCGTCTTTACTGCCTGGTCGCTGTGGATGAGCCTCTATATGCGCGGTGTGCTGATGCGCTATACGGGTGAAGAATGGGACGAGGAGGCCCCGCGTTCGCTGCGCGAAATACTCCGTCCCTGGGAAAGCTAGGGTGACCGCAGTGCAACGGACTCAACTCGTTAACAGCCAGCAGATGTATGCGGTAGATCGCATGACGATTGACGAATGCGGCGTGCCCGGCAGCGAATTGATGGAGCGGGCTGGCCGCGCGGTGGTCGAGGCGATTTCCGCGCGCTGGGACGGCGTGGTTGGGCTAAGCGCGGTTGTCGCCTGTGGCAAGGGCAATAACGGTGGAGATGGCTTTGTCGTGGGGCGCCTCTTGCACGACGGCGGGGCGCACGTCCGCGCGTTCTTATGTGCGGATAGGGACGCGGTGCGTGGCGATGCTGCCGAGCATATGCGCCGCTTGGAGGACGCGGGGGTAGCGGTCGAAGTATTAAACGGCGAAGGGGCGGCATTGGGCGCGGCGCTGGCTGAGTGTGACGTGGCCGTTGACGCATTGTTGGGGATTGGTTTGCGCTCGGCCCCGCGGGGGGAGATTGCGCGGGCCATTGAGGCACTAAACGCATCGGGGCGTCCCGTCGTGGCCGTCGATATGCCGTCGGGCGTTGACGCCGACGCCGGAGCGACGCCGGGAAGCTGTGTGCAGGCCGTATTGACGGTGACATTTGGCCTGCCCAAGGTGGGTCAGCTGTTCTATCCAGGGCGCGCCCGCTGCGGCGTGCTTCACCTGGCAGATATCGGCTTTGCCGAACGCGCCGTGCAGGCCGTATCCCCTGTTGCCCATTTGCTGGATGCCGACGCGCTGCGCTCCGTGCTGCCTCGGCGCTCGGGCGATGCGCACAAGGGAAGCTGCGGGAGCGTAGCGGTCGTCGCCGGTTCTGTGGGCATGACGGGGGCAGCGGCGCTGACGGCCGAAGCGGCGCTGCGCGCTGGGTCCGGGCGCGTGAGTTTGGGCATTCCCGCCAGTCTCAACGACGTGCTAGAGGTCAAGTTAACCGAGGTTATGACGCGGCCCTTACCCGAAGTGCGTCGCCAGCGCTGTTTGGCACTGCGCGCTTTCGGTGAGATCGAGACACTATACAGCCGCGCCGACGTGTTGGCCCTGGGACCCGGTTTAGGGGCACACGGACAGACGGCTGAGTTGGTGCGCCGCATCGTCGGGCGCTGCCGGCTGCCGCTGGTCCTGGATGCGGATGGAATCAACGCGCTGGTCGGCTGCACAGACGTGCTGCGGGCGCGGTCTGGCGAGGCGATTTTGACGCCGCATATCGGCGAGTTTGCACGCCTGACCGGTATGCATCGCGACGCGATTCGCGCCGATCCGATCGGCGTGAGCCGGGTTTTTGCGCAAGAGCACCGTGTAATATTGGTATTGAAAGGAGCCCCCTCGCTAATCGCTCTACCCGATGGTCAGGTGCTCGTCAATCCCACGGGCAATGCGGGCATGGCCACTGCGGGTGCGGGCGATGTACTAACGGGGCTGGTGGCCGGTTTCTGGGCCCAGGGGATGTCGGCGCGCGATGCGGCCTGCCTTGCTGTGTATGTGCACGGCGCCGCAGGAGATCGGGCACGCGACGACCTTGGAGAGTGGAGTATGCTGGCCGGAGATATCGCCGCGCAGGTGCCGAACGCGCTGGTGGAAATGGCCTCGAATCGGTCCGGTTATACTTGACATGCACTGGCCGATGCAGTACCCTATGAGGGATCATAGACGAGGAGGGTTTGCGGGCCGGCTGATGTTGGTTTTTCATGTCCTAAGTCTTTGTTCGTTATGACTATAGATAGCAGAGTGTGCACTATGTCCAGCGTAAAAGAAGCCATTGAGGAAGCCATCGAAGAGTCCTACCTGCTAGGACTCTCTGAAGAGGAAATCCGCCGCGACTTCAAGCGTTTTATCGATACGTGCTTCGCCGTTTTGCAAGCCAACGTCAGAGACCGTGAGGCGATCAGCGGGCTGACCGAGGAATTGGCCAAGGAAAAGACCTGTATTCTCATAGCCGATCACGCCGGCGAAGGTCAAAACGAAGTAGGGACGGTCAGCGCGGGTGGCGGCGGCGAAGTGGCACGCGAAGCGTTCGCCGAGAAGGTTGCGCGCCGCAAGCGCCTCATTCTCAAGGCCATCGCCGATTACGACCCCAATTTGGTGCGGCTTATTGACGAGCAGCGCTTTCAAGGTGAGATCGGGGAAGAGCCCAAGTTGCGCATCCGGAAAAAGCGCGACTGGGAGCAGTATCGCCTGCTCGTCCTAAAGTTGGGTTATGCGACGACGGTCGGTCTCATTGTATTGCTCATTTATCTAGGGATTATCCAAAGTCCCTAATGGCAAGATGGGGTGCACAGATTTATTCGCATCATCGTCTTCCCTCTATAATTCGGAGTTCCGCAAAAACAGAGATGTGCTCCGGCGCATCTCTGTTTTTGTATGTGCTCTCAACCGCTTAGCGAAAACGATATTGGCATGCCCAAGCGCACAGACATAAAGAAAATCATGTTGATCGGGTCTGGTCCCATAGTCATAGGGCAGGCCTGCGAATTCGACTACTCGGGAACGCAGGCCTGTAAGGCCCTGCGCGAAGAAGGATACGAGATCGTGCTGGTGAACAGCAATCCAGCGACGATTATGACCGATCCCGAAATGGCAGATCGCACGTACATAGAGCCCATAACGCCAGAAATTTGCACCAAGATTATTGCCGCCGAGCGCCCGCAGGCGCTCTTGCCCACGCTGGGTGGCCAAACGGCGCTCAATACCGCCGTGGCTCTCGCCGAGAGCGGTGCGCTCGACAAGTATGGCGTCGAATTGATCGGTGCTAAACTGGATGCGATAAAGACGGCGGAAGATCGCGAACTGTTCAAGGCTGCGATGGATCGCGCCGGTCTCGATATGCCGCGCGGGTTTTTTATCCATTCGCTGGAGGAAGGGCTTCGCCATCAGGAGGAGCTGGGCTACCCGACCATTATACGGCCGTCGTTTACCATGGGTGGGAGCGGTGGAGGCATCGCCTACAATGCGGAGGAGTTTGAGCGGATTGTCGCACATGGACTCGACCTGAGTCCGATTGATGAAGTGTTGATTGAGGAATCGGTGCTCGGTTGGAAAGAGTATGAGCTCGAGGTCATGCGCGATCACGCCGACAACGTCGTCATTATCTGCTCTATCGAGAACTTTGATCCGATGGGCGTTCATACGGGCGACAGCTTGACGGTGGCGCCTGCGCAAACGCTCTCCGACAAGGAGTACCAAATCATGCGCGATGCGGCGATCCGCGTTATTCGCGAGATCGGCGTGGACACCGGCGGTTCAAATATTCAATTTGCCGTCAACCCCGCCGACGGGCGCATGACCGTTATCGAGATGAACCCGCGCGTCTCGCGCTCGTCCGCTCTGGCCTCGAAGGCCACGGGTTTTCCCATCGCGAAAATTGCGGCGAAGCTAGCCGTTGGCTACAGCCTCGACGAGATTCCCAACGACATCACGCGCGAAACGCCGGCGTCGTTCGAGCCGACAATCGACTACGTGGTTACGAAAATCCCGCGCTTCACCTTTGAAAAATTTCCCAGCACGCCCGATCAACTCGACACGCAGATGCGCTCCGTCGGCGAGACGATGTCCATCGGTCGCACTTTTAAAGAGTCCCTGCAAAAAGGACTGCGCTCCCTCGAAGTGGGGCGCGCTGGTTGGGGAGCTGACGGCAAAGATTTTTCCAGCGAAAAGGTTAGCGATAAGGAACTGCGTGAAAAGCTACTCGTGCCCAACTCACAGCGCATCTTCTACTTGAAGCTCGCTTTTGAGAAGGGCTACTCGCTTGAACAGGTGCACAAGCTCACGGGGATCGATCCCTGGTTTTTGGATCATCTGCTGCAGCTGATCGAGTGCGAAGCCGAGATGCGCGCCGCCGGCAGTTTCGAAGACGCTGCGCTGCTGCGCCGGGCCAAGGAATGGGGCTACAGCGATCGCCAGTTGGCACACGTGAGCGGATTGAGCGAAGCCGATGTGCGCGACCGCCGCCGCGCGCTAGGCCTATTCCCCGTCTACAAGACAGTGGACACGTGTGCTGCCGAATTCGCCGCGCATACGCCCTACCACTACTCGGCTTACGACCGCGAAGACGAGGCGGAGCGCTCCGACAAAAAGAAGATCATGATCCTGGGCGGCGGGCCGAATCGCATAGGGCAGGGAATCGAATTCGACTACTGCTGCGTGCACGCCTGCTTTGCCCTGCGCGAAGACGGCTACGAGACGATCATGGTCAACAGCAACCCCGAAACGGTGAGCACCGATTACGACACGGCCAACAAGCTCTATTTTGAGCCGCTCACGGTCGAAGACGTGTTGCATATAGTGCGTCGCGAACAGCCCGATGGGGTGATCGTGCAGTTCGGCGGACAAACGCCGCTCAACTTGGCGGCCGAACTGGAGCGCGAAGGCGTGCCGATCATCGGCACGACGCCGGCCAGCATCGACCTGGCAGAGGACCGCGAGCGCTTTGGCAACCTGCTCAGGGAACTCGACATTCGACAGCCGGAAAACGGCATGGCTAGCAGCTTTGTCGAGGCGCGTGGAGTGGCCGAGCGCATCGGCTATCCGGTTCTGGTGCGCCCCTCGTACGTGCTGGGTGGACGCGCCATGGTTATCGTCTACGATGCGGCCAGCCTCGAAAACTATATGCGCGAGGCCATTGACGTATCGCCCGAGCGTCCGGTGCTTATCGATCGCTACTTAGAGGGAGCCGAAGAGTTTGACGTCGATGCCGTGGCCGATGGGAAAGACGTCGTTATTGGCGGCATTATGCAGCATATCGAGCACGCCGGCGTGCACTCCGGCGACAGTGCCTGTGCGCTGCCTCCCTACAGCATCACGCCAGAAAATTTACAGCGTCTGCGCGATTATACCCATGCCTTGGCCAAGGCGCTCAACGTCATCGGACTCATGAACGTGCAGTATGCCATTCACGAGGGGGAAGTCTACGTGCTGGAAGTCAATCCGCGCGCCTCGCGAACGGTGCCCTTTGTCAGCAAGGCGATAGGGCGGCCGCTGGCCAAGATCGCCGCGCGTGCAATGGTTGGCACCAGTCTGGAGGCACAGGGGGTTCGCGAGGAAATCGTTCCCGAGCACATTTCCGTTAAAGAGGCTGTGCTGCCCTTTATCAAGTTTCCCGGCGCTGACAGCGTGCTGGGACCGGAGATGAAATCGACCGGAGAAGTCATGGGAGTCGGTCGCGATTTTGGCACGGCCTTTCTCAAAGCGCAAATGGGAGCTAATACCGTTCTGCCAGCGCAGGGACGCGTATTTATCAGCGTAGCTGATCGCGATAAGCCGGCCATTGTGCCCGTGGCCAAGCGCCTATTAGAGGCCGGATTCACCATAATTGCTACGCAGGGTACGCGCGACTACCTGGTTGCCAACGAGGTTGAGGCCGGGGTGATCCGCAAAGTGCACGAAGGGCGACCGCATATCGAGGATGCCATTCGCAATCGCGATATCGCGCTGGTTATCAACACGCCGCTCGACGAACCGTCTCAGTACGACGACTTTGTCGTGCGCCGTGCGGCCGTTATGAACAACGTGCCCTACACGACGACGCTGGCCGGTGCGCGCGCCGCAGCGGAAGGCATTGCCGCCCTGCTGCGCACGGGCCTCGACGTGTGTGCCCTGCAAGACTACCACGCTACTTCGTGAGCTGCATGCGCCTGTATGTCCTCATAGCACTGGTGTTTTTTGGTGCCTCGGGCTGCGTCTACTTCAATACGTTTTACAACGCCCAGAAATACTATCGCCAGGCAGAAAAGGCGCGCCAGAAACACGAGGAACAGCACGCTAGTTGGGAATTGGAAGAGGGGGCTACCGAAGACTACCAGGTGCCGCGCCCGCAGAATGCCGACCAGCTTTACGATCAGGCGGCGCGCAAAGCGTCGCGCGTTTTAGAGCGCTATAAAGAGAGTGAACTGGTCGACGATGCGATGTTTCTCTTGGGGCGTTCGTTCTACTGGCGCTCCGAGTACCTGCGTGCGATTCAGGCCTTCCGAGACCTAGAGACCAACTTTCCCGACAGCGAGTATTTCAACAGGGCGCGCTACTGGCGCGCTCTGTGTATGGAAAAACAGCGGATCGACAGCGAGGCGCAGCAGCTCTATAGGGCGTTAGTAGAAGAGGCCGAAGAAGAGACGGCGGCGCAGGCGGGATGGCGCTTAGGTGAAATGGCCTATGCGAATGAGGACTATGTCGCCGCAGCGCAGGAGTACCGCTCAGCGCTCGACGCGTTCCCCGATGCGTCCATTCGCGCCGCACTGTTGCTGCGGCTGGGTTCGTCCCTGCTGGCACTGGAAGACTCGACGCGCTACGAAGAGGCTGTCGACACATTCTTCGACGTGCTCAGAGCCGATCCGGATCGCGACCAGGAATATCGCGCTCGCCTCAATATCGGGCGGGCGCTGTCCATAGTGGGTGATGTAGAAGGGTCTTTGGATGCCTATGATTCGCTGCTGAAGGACGGGGATTTTCGCGCCTATGAAGGGCGCACGCGCCTGCTGATTGGCCAGCACTACCAGGTGCGTCGCGATCAGGAGCGCGCCCTTGCCCAATACGAGAAGGTGCGCGACGATTTTCCCCAGAGTCCGGCCTCGGCTATGGCGCTCTATCGAACGGGATTGCTCTACCTGCAAGAGCGAGGGGATACCCAACTTGCCCGCGAATATTTTGAAGAGACCAATATAGAGAAGGCCGGTTCGCAGGGGGCGCGCCTCGCTCAAGTCATGCTGGGCCATCTCGCGCGTTTGGAAAGTTTGCAGGGCAGCGTGCATCGCGCCGATTCGCTGGCTGCCGACTCGCTAGGGGCTATTGCCGGGCCGGTTTTACTGGTAGAGGGATGGCAGCCTCCCAAGCGCGAAGAAGACGAAGGGGGAGCGCGCGAAGGAGTAGAGGAAGAAAGTGAGAAGAGCGAAGATGAGGAAGGCGGCGATCGAGTCGATGTAGCCATCGGAGTTGTCGAGGACGACGAGGGAGGGGCCGCAGAAGGTGAAGCGGCCGGTGAAGGCGGCGAACGCGATGCGCGTTTTGCGAGCGACGAATTTGTTGTCTCGCACAGCCTGGAAGTTCTCGACAACCTATTCACGATCGCCGAAGTGTATCGCGACCTCGTTGGACAGGCCGATTCTTCCATTGCTTACTACAAGGAAATTATCCGCCGTTTCCCCAACTCGGAGCAGCTGCCGCGCGCCATTTATAGCATGGCCTGGATCCACCGGGAGATGCGCCGCGATGAGGAGGGGGCAAGGCCTTATTTAGACCAACTCGTGCGCGACTTTTCCAACTCGGCTCATGCCAACGAAGCGCGCGCGCTGCTGGGGCGCGCGTTGCTGACGACCGATGCCGAACGCGCCGCGGCGGAGTTTGCCCAGATTGAAGCGCTGCGCATGGCCGATCCCAATGCGCTGGAGGATTACGTGCCGCTGCTCGATAGCTTGGCGGCGCGCTATGCCGGCTCGCCCATTGGCGCCAAGGCCCTTTACCTGAGCGCTGTGGCCTACGAAGATGTGCGCGGCGATACGCTCCAAGTGGACCAGCGCTACCGACGTCTAGAAGAAGAGTTTGCGGAAACGCGCTACGGTGAGATTGCGCTGCTGCGACGCGAGGCGCGCACCGATGGTTCCGTCGCCAAGTTAGAGCGCAGCCTAAAGGCCGTGGGAGGGGTGCTAAAGCCGGGTGAGGAAATGGCTCTGTTGGCATTGGAACCGGACACGCTCGACTCCGCATCGCTCTCGCGCAAGTACATGGGTTTTGCGCTGCGAGCCGATCGGCGCGGGGACAAGAGTTCGGCGCGCAGCTACTACGAGCGCAGTTTGGAAGAGCAGTTGCGCAATCCGCGCGCGCTCAACCTGCTGGCCAACCTATCGTGGGAAGAGGGGTTTTTCTCCGAGGCAACAGAGCTCTATCGTCAGACGCTGAGCTTTGATCCGAATAATCTGCAGGCGCACTACCGGCTATTCGCCATACATATATCCGAAGCCGAAGAGGACTCGGCCAATTCGTACTTACAGCAGCTGCTCCGGCGCGATGCCTCGAACCCGCAGATCCGCTATGCGCGCGAGCAATATCCGGCCATCGTAGAGGGCGAGGCACTCGATATTGATCAGCTAGTGGAATTGGCCATCGTTCCGCCCGAAGTCGACCTGAGTCTGGGCACGCAGGATATTGCGCTGAGCGACTGGCCCCTGGTGCGCAGCGTTGTGCGGCCCAATGTTCCCGCTGGCATGGCCGTCGATTCGCTCGAGGTGCTGCTCGATGTATTGGTCGACAAAGCGGGGCGCGCCCAGAGCGTCGAGGTGTTTCGCGGTGACGAGCCCTTTGCCCAAGCGGCGATAAATGCCGCCTACGAGTACGAGTTTTACCCCGCTCTGCGCACCGATGGCAACGAGATCAAGGTGTGGATCGAACTGACTATTCCGTTTTTTTCGGGCCAATTGGCTCCTGATACAACGGCGGTGGCTACGCCGACGACCATAGACGAGGGCTCGTGATAGACGAAAGAGTCGAAGTGCTAACCAACGACGAGGTGGCAGAGGATTTTTTTCTGGCCCGTCTGGAGGCGCCGCATATCGCCGCCTATGCGCAGCCGGGACAGTTTGTCAACGTGGAGGTCAACGCGGGCGGCATGCCGTTTCTACGCATGCCGCTCAGCGTGTGCGCCGTCCATAAGCAGATCAACTGCATCGATGTGCTATACCAGAATATGGGGCCCAAGAGCGACGAATTGAGCCGGTGTAGAGTGGGCGAGCAGCTGCGCTGTTTAGGACCGCTCGGCAAGGCTTTTGTGCAGGCTGACCGGGAGGTGCGCAGCGTATTGGTTGGCGGTGGCATTGGCGTGCCGCCCATGATCTTTCTGGGCAGTGAGTTGGTCAAGAAAGGCGCCGAAGTCGTCTCGCTCGTTGGGGCCCGCTCGGCGGCTCACCATTTGGCCGATAGCTTTTTTCAGGGAGCGGCTACGCGCTTAGATCGCTCAACCGACGATGGTAGCTTAGGGCATCACGGTCTGGTGACGGAGCTGCTGGAGCGCGAATTGGCGGCGGGGCCGTGCGTGGTCTACACGTGCGGACCACATGCGATGATAGAGGCCGTTGCGCGGGCATGTGTAGAGCGCGATATCCCGTGTCAGGTCTCACTCGAAGAATACATGGCCTGCGGTATTGGCATCTGCGTTGGCTGCGTAGTGCGCGTGGAAAACGCCGATGCGGACAATGCCTATGCCGACTACAAGCGAATCTGCGTCGACGGGCCCGTTTTTGACGCGCGCGAAATTTGCTGGGAGCACTAGTCGTGGATCTGTCAATCGAATTGGCCGGTATCGCCCTGCGCAACCCGGTGTTGCTTGCATCCGGCACGTGCAACTATGGCAGTGAACTGCAGTCTTTAACGGATCTGGGTCAGCTGGGTGGAATCGTGACCAAGACGATTACCCCGAAGCCGCGCGCTGGCAACCGTCCGCAGCGCATTGTGGAAACGCCCGCTGGCATGCTCAATTCAATTGGTCTACAGAACCCCGGTTTGGACGATTTTATCGCCGACAAGTGGCCCTTTTTGCAGACCTTGGATACGCAGGTCATCGTCAATATAGCCGGGCATTCCGTTGAGGAGTTTGCCGATATGGCCGCGCGTCTGCGCGACCTGCAGGGCATTGCCGCGCTCGAGGTCAATATATCCTGTCCAAACGTGCGCGCCGGCGGCGAAAGTTTTGCCAGCAATGTGGGTGCAGCGGCCGATGTGATTGGCGCTGTGCGCCGCGTGGCCAACCAGCCTGTCATAGCCAAACTGTCGCCCAACGTGACGGATATAGCAGAGATCGCTCGAGCCGTTGAGGGAGCCGGTGCCGATGCCATATCACTGATTAATACGCTGGTTGGTATGGCCATCGACGTGCGCCGTCGGCGGCCGCTGCTCGGCAATATAACCGGTGGTCTATCGGGGCCGGCGATCAAGCCGGTTGCCCTAGCTATGGTGTGGAAAGTGAGTCAGGCCGTGGGTATTCCCGTGATCGGATTGGGCGGTATACGCTCGGCGCTCGACGCGGTCGAGTTTCTGATCGCCGGCGCGTCTGCCGTGCAGGTAGGTACGACGAACTTTGTTAACCCAAATGCCGGCGCCGAAATAGTCGAAGGGATTGGTCGCTACTGCGAAGAATCCGGCATTGTGCGCATCGGCGACCTGGTCGGTTCGCTGCAGACCTAGGCGTTGCTGCACGCGGCTGTGGGGGAGCGTATCGCATGCAGAGTTGGATTGGAACACTGGTCGCGATATTGTGCTGTGCCTGTGCGCCGCATCCCGTTTACCTAAACGGGGAAAAAGCCCCTAGTCGATCTGCTGCCGCGCCCGTTAACTCCTCGCCCCAACGACCGCCAACGCCGGTTGCCCCACCTGCGCAAACCGCCCATCCCGTTGATGCCGAACGGATCGACACGAGTAGTGCCTATCAGATTGGCGTTGCTTCGTACTACGGGAAAAAGTTCCACGGGCGCAAAACGGCCAACGGCGAGACGTTTAACATGTATAAGCTCACCGCCGCGCACCGAGTGCTTCCTCTGGGCACGCGCATCCGTGTCACCCACTTAGGTAATGGACGCTGGGTAGAGGTGAAAGTGAACGATCGCGGCCCCTTTATTGAGGGGCGGGTGCTCGATCTATCTTTCGCTGCCGCACTGGAGCTAGAGATGGTCAATGCGGGCACGGCTAAGGTAATGATAGAAATTATCGACTCGATCGAATGAGCCTAAACGTCAGCGTGCTCCGCGTCGTGAGATGGATCTGGGGTCGGTATTATTGGCCGATTAGAGCATGTCCAGCGTCGCATGTAGGACGATATCTAACGGCAGGTTTTCCAACTGGCCTCCGTCTGCGACCAAGACGCGACCCGTTTCGCGACGCGGCGACCAGACGTGCGGGTCCGTTGGGCCAAACAGGGAGAGCGTCGGCGTGCCGACGGCTGCTGCAATATGGCCCGGCCCGGAATCGTTGCCGACAAAGAGGCGGACCTGCGCCAGCAGCGCGGCGAGTGTGCGCAGGTTTGGTGGGCGGAAGTGGGGTATGTCATTGGGCAATGCCATCTCGAGCTCGCGTTCAATCGGTCCGCTGATAAATCCAACCTCTACACCGCTCCCACGCAGCGCCTGTGCCCAGGCGGTATAGCGCTCCAGCGGCCAGCATTTGCCGGCGGCGCTGCTGCCGGGATGTGCTAAGACGGTGGGCATGGGGCCCAGCCGGCCTGCCCAGGCCAACTCGTGAGGGCGCAGAGTAAGAGAGGGGCGAGGGTCGGGCACATCAATGGCTAACTGCTCGCGCAGGGGGGCGAGCAAGTGGTCGGTTATATGCTGCCTATGGCCGGGGATGGGGTGTGGGTTCCAAAAGATGGCTCGATGGCCCAGCGCGTTGTGGGCATGCTCGTAAAGTGGCCCCTCCGCTTGGCCGTAGGCCAGCAACAGGCTGCACTCGGCAAAGAATGCTGCAATCCGTTCGTCTCCGTGTGCAGAGGTATGCAGGGGTAGTAGCTGCGTCGCCTCGCTGTCGAGGATTGCGTCGGCTTCAAACAGCTGGCAGATAGAGGGGCGGCCGACGATGCGGATGGGACGGCCCGCTCCGTAGCGCCTTAGTGCGTCGAGCGCGGGCAGAGTGAGCACAAAGTCGCCGACGGCTCCGCTGCGCCAGACGGTTATATTGCCCCTGCGCGGGTCATCGGACATAGTTTTTTATTCCTCTTGCTGAAAAAGGAGAAATGGGCTAAATTTTTCAGCTGCATCATATATGAATAAACTAATGGGTTTAGGCAAGGAGTTTGCGCTATGGGCGCCCTGATAGGAAAAAAGCTGGGCATGACTCAGGTCTACAACGATAAAGACGAGTTAGTTCCCGTTACCGTGGTGGCCGCTGGGCCCTGTCCCGTAGTTCAGGTACGCTCCCAGGAGAGCAATGGCTACGATGCGCTGCAGTTGGCCTTTGAAGAGATACCCGCTCGCAAGGTCAACAAGCCAGAAAGCGGCCATTTTGCTAAAGCTGGAGTGGCTCCGCACCGCGTTCTACGCGAATTTCGCCGCATCGATGGTGAGTTTGAGGTAGGACAGGTCCTCGATGTGAGCCAGTTCGAAGTGGGACAGCAGGTCAAGGTGACCGGGCGCTCAAAGGGCAAGGGGTTTGCTGGCGTCGTCAAGCGCTACGGCTTTAAGGGTAAGAATACCACCCACGGAACGCCCGATCGCGTCCGTCACGGCGGTTCGATTGGTCAGGGGACGACCCCGGGCAAGGTCTGGAAGGGTAAGAAGATGCCCGGCCAAATGGGCAATGTGCAGGTGTCGACCAAGGGGTTGGATATCGTGCGCATCGACAGCGAACGCAACCTGCTCTTCCTCAAAGGAGCCGTGCCCGGTGGAGCCAACGGCTTCGTCGATATACAGACTCAGTAGCACGTAAGATCAAACGGCAAAACGGGCGTCCCTCCAAGAGGGGCGCCCGTTTTGCCGTTTGGGTAGGTCGGAGCGCAGGCTCAGCCCGGAGGCCAGGTGAAACGTCGGCCGCCTAAGAGGTGTATGTGCAGGTGGTGGACCTCCTGTCCCCCATCCTGGCCCGCATTTACCACTAGGCGAAAGCCGTTTTCCAGGATGCCTTCGGCGCGGGCAACCTGGCGCGCGGTGACTACGAGGTGTCCGAGCATATCTGCGTGGCGTTCTTCCGCGTCGGCGACGCTGGCCAGCGGCTCTTTGGGAATAATCAGGATGTGGATCGGCGCCTGGGGGTTGATATCGCGGAAGGCGAGGCAGGTATCGTCTTCGTAGACGATGTCTGCGGGAATCTCGCGCCGTATGATCTTACTGAAAATGGTTTCGTTTGCCATGATGCCTACTTCGCAGGAATTTGGCGTCCGCAGGCGCTGGCCATTTCGCGCAGGGTGGTGAGCGTGGCCGCTGCTAGCGGTATGCCGTCGCGCAGTCCGGCGTTGCGCTTGCGAAATTCGAGTTCGCCGGGGACGAGGATTTCGTCCGTGTCGGGCATGCGTGGCGACTGTTTGATCCCTTCTACCATGCGTCCAACAGCCGCCTTAAACGCTTCGATTGGCATAAAGCGACTTGGGTCGATAGCCATGAAGAAGTGGCCTATGCCCTTGTCGTGCATGTGTTTTTCGACCTCTTCGCGGGCGATGCCAAAATAGGGCGCACCGCCGAGAAGGCCGGCTAATATTTCGATAAAGAGCGTGAGCCCGTAGCCCTTGTGCTCGGCGATTGGAATAATGCTGCCCTTGAGGCCAACCTGTGGGTCTGTCGTATCGTTGCCCTCGAGGTCGCGCGCCAGACCGCTGGGAATGGATTCGCCTTTGGCCGCGGCCAGTTCCAAGCGCCCTGCTCCGGTGCGGCCCGAGGCAAAGTCAATCAGCAGGGGAAACTCCTGATCGCCCGGCACCGAAAGGGATAGTGGGTTGTTGCCAAAGAGGGGCTGCGTGCCGCCCGTGGGAGCGAGCCGGGGGCTGGCAACGGTCATGCTGATGCCGACTAAATCGGCTTCGCGCGCCATAAGGGCGTAATAGCCTGCCGTGCCAAAGTGGCGTGAGCGAAAGGCGGTTACGGTGGCCGATCCAGCCGCGCGCGCTTTTTCGATGCAGGTGCGCATGGCAAAGCGCCCGACGAGCGGTCCCAGTCCGCCATCGCCGTCGATGCGCGCTATGGCAGGGCCTTCGTCGGCGATGCGAATATGGGGTGTGGGATTGGTGACGCGACTGCGCAGTTCGCGCACGTAGCGCCCCAGGCGCAATATGCCGTGGCTGTGAATGCCTCGCAGGTCGGCTTCGACCAGGGTATTGGCGACAAAGTCTGCATCGTCGCTGGGGACGCCCTCGTGCTCAAGGATGGCGCGGCATGCGGAAATCAGCTCGTTGGCGTCTACGCGTATCGATTCACTCATGGATGGCTATATGGGGTCTAAGTATAGAGTTTACGGCAATATAAGCTCCGGCTAGTCCATGTCAAGTTGGTTGACCCTAAAGGGCCGCGGCGATATCTTTTTGCAGCAGAGGACCCATGGATCTCAGCATAATAATACCGGCCTATAACGAGGAAAAACGCATCGCGTTCACGCTGGAGAAATCGATTGAATTTCTTCAGCAGCGTTCGTGGGAGTACGAGCTCTTACCCGTGGACGATGGCAGCGGCGACGCGACGATAGAGCAGGTTGCTGCCGTGTCGGCAAACCACCCGCAGGTGCGCTGCGTGCCGAATGAACGCAACCGCGGCAAGGGATATTCCATCCGCCACGGCATAGAAGAGGCGCGCGGCCGTTACATCGGCTTTATGGACGCCGACTACAAGACCGATATCGCCGCGCTCGACCAGGTTGTACCGCTATTGGAAGGGGGCGCTGATGGCGTTATCGGCGACCGGACATTGGGCCAGACCGAGATCGCACAGGCGCGCAAGCGCTACCGAGAGATTGGTTCCAACGTTTTTCGCGCCTTGCTACAAACGCTGATGGGGCTGCGCGAATACGACGACACACAGTGTGGCTTTAAGTTTTTTCGCGCGGACATTATCCGCGACCTATTTGCCCGCCAGAAAGTCGATGGCTATATGTTCGACGTGGAGATTTTGCTGCTGGCATCCAAGCTGGGCTACCGCATCGAACGCATTCCAGTCAAATGGACTTTTGATCCCGATAGTCGCTTTAATCCCGTCATCGGTATGGCGCGCAATCTCAGCGAATTGGCGCGCATTCGCTGGCAGCACCGCGGCCCCGTAGACTGATCGGCGCATGTCGGCCATTGGATTCAGCTCGCCGTGGCAATCCGGTTTTTCATGGCGCGCTTATGCGCTGCTGCTCTGTGCGCTGACCGCGCTTTTTTACGCTCCCCTAAGTGACCATCTGCTGGATACGCACGACGCCGATTATTGGGCTGATAGCGCGCGTATTGTATCCGATCCGGCTGCGTTCTTTGCCGTTGATAAGCGCATGCCGGGACGGCCCTTTTTCGAATTATTCCTACTGATCGAATACGCACTCTGGGGTGAGAATCCGCGCCTCTTTCACTGGGCGGGTATCGGCTTACACGCGCTGGCCGCTTGGGTCGTGGCCTTCTGCAGCTGGCGCCTGTGGGGCCGGCGTCTACTCGCACAGCTGGCCGGTGGTCTCTTTGTCTGCAGCTGTGCGCCGTTTCAGGCCGTACAGTGGATCTCGGCACACTGTTACTCGTTAGCACTGATCTGTATGGGCCTATGCCTGTGGGGATTTGTCGAGTGTGCAGAGCGTGACCGGCCGCGAGCGGGCTTAGGCAGTGTGGTGGCGCTGCTGGCAGGCGTGCTGACGCATATTTCCGCCGTCACCGTCGTGCCCTTTGCACTGTGGGTTGTCCATAGGAGAGGTGCACTGAGTGGACTGACCCTGTTCCGTGGCCTTGCCATGGGCGGTGGAGCGCTCGCTCTGGTGTTTGCAATTAAGTCCTACTACACCGGAGCGCCACAAAACACCATTGCCGCTACCGGCTTTGACGGGATGGCGGCGGCAAAGACCTACCTCTTCTTGTGGGGCCGCCTGTTGCTGTCGACTTTTTGGATGCCGGCACGGCCCGATTTGGTCGCTGTGGGAGAGCCTGCCGTAGGGGCCGTAGCGTGCTGTTTGGGAGCGTGGATTCTGCTGCGCTATCGCGGCGAAGGTGCATTCGCATTGGCATGGATTGCTCTGGCGTTGCTGCCGATCCTCTCACTCGCGCCGGAATACGTGCGCTCTATCTCAGCAGGGCCCTCGCGCTATCTCTACATTTCCTGTGTGGGCATGGCGTTTGTCTGGGCGATGCTGCTGCTCGATATGGAAAAGCGCCTGCGGCACCGCTGGAACGCTCGGTTGAGTGCATGGTGTCTAGCCGGTGCGGTTGCGGTGCTGGCGCTGAGCGGTTGGAGCGGCGTGCAGCGCGCCGAGGCCGTAGCCTACTACAATGAGGGAAGAAATTACTTAGCTGCGGGCGATATTGAGCGCGGCATAGAGCAGCTAGAGCGCGCGTTAGAGATAGAAGGTGGGACAATTGATCGCGAAGACGTGTATGTGCGTCTGTGTCCAATGCTGCTCAATCAGGGACGTTCGGTGCACGAGCCGCTGGGGAACGCGCGTGCGCTCTATCCGCGCAATGTCATGCTGCACATATACGACCAGGTCGTTTTGTCCATCGACGGCGATGCGGCGGCGCTAGCCCACCTGGAGAAGTTTAAGGGCAATAAAAGCGTAGGGAAGGTCATTGCCGAGGCATACCACCATGCCGGTCGCGGTGCCTACCGCCGCGCCGATTACGCGGAGTCGGTTGCCGCACTGAGTCGCGCACTGGCCTTTGATGCGAGCCGGAGCGATACCCGTCAGAGTCTGCGCGCTGCCCAGGTGGCCCTGCGCGATCCACAATGAGGCTATGAGTGAATGGACGATACCCGCTTGCCCAGATGCGAAAGACAGACGGAGAGAAAGGTTTCCTCGGCCGCCGGCGAGTCGATGCGTTCGCTTTGGGCTATAAAGTCGTTGAGCGCCACGATAATAACAAAAACCGATAGCACTTCAAACGCCTGGTCCGTGCCGGCCGAAAGCCCGTCGCGCACGATGCGCACAATATCCAGCGCCGCTTCGCGCATATCGCCTGCGCGATCTTCCTCGTAGGCTAATTGCAGTGCCTGGCAGCGCTCGGCCAAGACGCGCTGCTGAGCCGCTTCCAGCCCTGCCGTTCCTTCCAAATCCGATTGCAGCTCGCGCAGCAGGCGACCTATGGAATCGATGCGCCGCGTGTCTTCCTGCGACAGCAGGCGGTAAAATTGGTCTTCGGCGCCGAGGGCTCGGCATACGCTATTGAGGAGCTGAAGTCGCACCGCAGAGGAGCGGAACTGCGCTAGGTGCTCTAAGGTTGGCCGCACGATGCGCTGGTCGCCGCGCTCGCTGAGCACGTCTACCAGCGTGGGAAACGTCTGCGGGTCGACATCGCTGCTGAAATACCAAAACAGCAATTCGTGCACTTCGTCGCTGCGTATGTTGCCCAGTCCGCGAATGGCGCTGATGCGCACGCGTAGGTCTTCGTCGTCTAGTGCGTCGATAAGGGGGTCTACGCTAGATAGGTTGCCCAGGCGTCCCAGCGCCTCGGCCGCTTCACTGCGTATGTCAGACGCGCCGTCGAGCAGCTCGCGCAGCAGCGGAGCCGTCGCGCTGTCGGAGCCGCTCTCGCCCAGCGCGCGCGCGGCGCTGCGTCGGACGAGCGGGCTGGCGTCGGCCAGAGCCTGTACTAGCTGCTCGATTGCCAATGGGTTACCAGAGCGCCCCAATGCCTCGGCGGCGCGGGCGCGCGTCGTTTCGGCATTGGCCAAGTTAAAGAGGGTAGCGTTGTAGGCGTAGCTGAGCAGATTGCCGCGGCGCATTTGCGAAATGAGTTCGCGCGAGCTGGTGTCCTTGGTGTCGCTGACGCGGCGCAGGAGCCATATGGGCACAATGCGCACGATGGCGCTAATGGCAAAGACGATCTGTAGGTTGGCAATGGGCACGCCCATGACTTCAAACTGCACGCCGTGTAGCTGATGCGATAGCACGCTTCCCAAAAACGGGCCGAGTGCGCCCATGAGGTTGACGGCGACCGACCACGATGCCAGGTACAGCGTGCGCTTTTCTCCCTGCGGCAGCAGGCTGTAAACGAGCGGGCTGATGCCTACGCCGATGCCGGAAAAGAAAATACCGCTCATAACCAATGCTACGGGCACCAGGTAGTAGGAATCGGGCGAATTGAGCATCCACACAAAGGGAATAAAGGCAGATGGCACTACCATAATCTGCAGCACGGCTTTGCTGCCAAAGCGGTCTATGAGGCCCGCCCAAATCCGGTAGCCGGCGATGCTGGTAGCCATAAAGCAGGCGTTAAAAATGGAGATTTCCGTATAGGAAATGCGCAGCCTGTCGAGCATAAACACGCTATAGAGGGGGCCGGAAAGGCCGAGTGCCATGGTCCACAGGCCGTAAAACAGGACGGCGCGGCGAAAGTTGGCGTCGCGGAACGGCTCGATGAGGTCGGCAATTCCGGGGTGGCCCTCCTCCGTCGTGTGCTCTTTGGGAAAGGGGGCGCGCAGTAGGTTTGTATAGCCGAGCAGGCCAAAGAGCGTGCCCACGGAAAAGACCCACAGAAAGCCCAGGTGTTCGTCGCCGCCTTTAAACAGGTCGATAAAGTGGCCGATGGCAAAGCCAGCCAGCATGGCCGTCACGGTGCTGAGAATGGTTTGGCGGCCGGTGAAGCGCGCGCGAATGTGCTCGGGGACGGCGTTGGCGACCCACGTGCCGTAAAAGGGCGATACGCCATGGCCAAAAAAGAGGCTGGCGCCGATCAGAAAGACCATGGCGGTCAGGTACAGCTCATCGGGGAAGAGAAAGGGGATGAGGACGACCGAACCGCGCAGCAGAATTTCTATGGAACCAAGTCCGACGATAAAGGGCTTTTTTCGTCGGATATGTGCGTTGAGAAAGGGGGCGAGAATCTGGGTTAGCGCGAGCACATAGGCGAGGGATGTGAAGAGGGCGATAAACGACTCATCGGCTCCCATGTGCAGGGCAAAGCCGGTAAAGGCGGCCGTGCCAATACCGACGGCCTGTCCCCAGGCTCCCCACAGGCCGCTGGCCACAATAAAGGAGCGCATGGCGCGGTTTGTCTGCCCGCGCGATAGGGAGTTGGGATCTTCCATTGTCGTTTATTTCGCCGTGCAAAATATCGACCCCGCTTGGCAAACGGTCAACGATGTTGTTGGTCGCGCCTATTGGCCTTAGCTTAGGCGAAAAAAGGAGGGCATCATGTCGTTTAAATTGGGCTACGCCACGCTGCGCTGGCGCAATCCGGATCTACCCCAGGCGCTTGCCGAGCTAAAAAAGGCGGGCTGGGACGGATGGGAAGGGCGTTTGCCCCTCGACTGGATGGGACCGCCGAGCCATTTGAAGAAGGTGTGTCGCGATGCCGATATGCCCTTGGCGGTGCTCACGGCGAGCGGTTCGCCCGAACAGCGCGATTGGGAGCACGTAGAGCGCAACAAACGGCGCATGGACTACGCGGCTGAAATGGAAGTCGACTGCTTTATGTTTATGAGCGGCCGAAAGCCCGAGGGGCGGCCGACCACCGAGGACGATATAAAACGCGCGGCTGCCGGTGCCGAGGAGTGGGCCGAATACGCGGCGCAGTACGGCCTAGAGCTGAGCTACCACATCCACACCAATCTGCTGGTCGATTCGATAGAGGAGTGGACGCTCTACATGAGCCTGCTCGAGAGGGCGAAGCTGTGCATCGACGTATCGCACGCCGAACTGTGGGGCTATGACCCGGTGCAATCTCTGGGCGATTTTTGGTCGCAGCTCAACTACGTGCACCTGCAGGACTACTCGTCGTGCAGCGTCAAGAAATACGGCGAGTACAATCCGCAGTGGGTCGACGTCGGCGCAGCCGAGTGCCTCGATTTCAAAGGGGTGCTCGACCTGTGTGCAGAACGTCACTTCTCGCGGTGGGTAACGGCCTGTCCGGGTGATCCGCCCGCTGGGGACGATCCCATTAGCGAGGCCAAGCGCAGTGCCGGCATGCGCGCCTACCTGAAGGCGCTGGGGTATTGAGACGCGCTAGAACCCCCGCTGCTTATCGACGATGTTGAGCGGCCGCTCCCCCTTTATGTAGCGCTCTAGCTGCGCGCAGAAAAACTCGAATATCTTGCGTGGCCGGTGCTGGGAGGCGCCGGCCCGATGCGGCGTTAAAATCAGGTTGGGCGCATTCCACAGGGGGCTTTCGGAGGTCAGCGGCTCCTTCTCTACGACGTCCAATCCCGCCCCGGCTATTTCGCCCCGCTCTAGTGCTTCGACCAGCGCCTCTTCGTCGATGATGCCTCCGCGCGTTACGTTGATTAGGTAGGCCTCGTTTTTCATATGCGCTAGCTCGGCGCGGCCGATTAGGTGATAGGTCTCATCCGTCAGAGGACAGGCTAGCATAACCACATCGGATTGAGCCAAGAGCTCGTCGAAGTGTTCGCGCGTGTTGGTCTGCAGCTGATCGACGCCCGGCGGCGGTTCCGTGCGCACCGGGTCGATGGCTACCACGCGCATGTCGTAGCCGGCGGCCCGCTTGGCCATTTCGATGCCAAAACCACCCATGCCGACAATGCCCAGCGTTTTTCCGCTCAGTTCGACCGTCGATCCTCCGCGCCACTGTCGCTGATCGTTGGAGCGCACGGATTCGGCAATGCCGCGCGTCAGCGCCAGCAGCAGCGCCCATGCGTGTTCCCCTCCCTGTGGCGCATAGAGACCGGCCATATTGCTGATGGCGACCTCTTCGCGCGCGATGATCTCGGGAAAAAGAAACTTGTCCATACCGGCGCTAAAGGACTGCACCCAGCGCAGCCCGTCGGTTGCCGCACAGACCTCCGGCTTGAAGAAGCCCATGATGACCTCGCAGCCGGGCGCGTTTTCCAAGGCTGTGGCATCGTCAGCCGCACAGACGACTTCGTGTGATCCAAGGCGCTGCCCGAGTGCGCGCAGCGCGCTGAACTGGTCTTCTTCAAATGGGTAGTGAACGAGTATTTTCATAGCACATATGCCTCCTATGCGAAGCGTGCGAGAATGGCCTCTACGTCGTCAAGGGTACCGTGCAGGCGCGGGCCATACTGCGCGACGACCTGTGCGGCGGCGTACGAGCCCAGCTTCCCCGCGTCTTCAACGCCGAGTCCGTGCGTAAGGCCATAGAGCACGCCGCCGGCAAAGAGATCGCCTGCGCCGTTGGTGTCAACCGCGTCGACCGGCACGCCGGGAATGGCGATGTGCTGGTCGGCCTGATGTATGCGGGCACCGTCTGCGCCGCAGGTCACACAGGCGATGGATACCCGTTGCCCGAGGAGGGCGACGGCTTGGTTGCGTGTTTCGGCGCCGGTAAAAGCGCGTGCCTCGTCTTCGTTGCAAAAGAGCAGGTCGATTCCATCGGCGACGAGTTGGGCAAAGCGCTCCTGAAAGGTCGACACCATAAAGGGATCGCTTAGCGTGAGGGCTACGGAGGTTCCCGCCGCGCGCGCGAGCTGCTGCGCTTTTCTGCAGGCTTCGTAGCCGTTGTCGGAGCTGAGCAAGTAGCCTTCCAAATAGACATACTGACTAGCGGCGATTTTCTCCGCGTCGAGCTGTCGGACGCCAATCTCGCTGCCGGCGCCGAGAAAGGTGTTGAGCGTGCGATCGGCATCGGGCGTAATAAAGACGACGCACTGTCCGGTAATGCCGTCGGTGCGATGGGTGGGGTCCGTCGACACGCCGGCTTTCTCCAGGTCGCTCTGGTAGAAATCGCCCCAGACGTCACGGCCCGTCAGGCAGGCGTAAAAAGGCGTGCCGCCGAAGAGCGCCACGCCAATCATGGTGTTGGCCGCAGAGCCGCCCGATGCCGAGGCAATAGGATCCTGTGCGAGGTCGGCAAAAAGGGCTTTCTGGCGCTCGGCGTCCATAAGCGTCATAACGCCTTTTTCAACGCCTAGGCGCTCCAGGGTGGCGGCTTCGACTTTGAACTGTATGTCGACCAGGGCGTGACCTACTCCGTAAACGTCAAACGGGCGTTCCATAAAACTCCTTATCAGATTAATAGATGGGGACTCGCGCAATTGTTACTGTGCGCTGCGAGCGACGCGAAGCGTGGCTCTAAAATAATTTCTTGATTATATTAATGCCTGCGGTTAAGATATACTCATTCAATAGGAGGAGCCACCCATGTGCCAATCTGCCGGGTGGCTCTCTGCCTATTATATCCGCGCCATCGTGGCGGGGAGACTCATTTCGCTTTTCTAGGAGGAAATACTATCGCAACAAAGAGAAAGAGTTCTACGCGCGTCAATGAAGATATTCGCGTGCCGCAGGTGCGCTTGATTGGTCCAGACGGCGAGCAGGTCGGCGTCGTTGATATTGCCAAGGCGATTCAAATAGCCGAAGAAGCCGAGCTCGACTTAGTGGAAATTGCCCCCGACGCCCAGCCGCCCGTGTGTCGCATTGTCGACTATGGCAAGTTCCGCTACGACAAGGAAAAAAAGGCGAAAGAGGCGCGGAAAAAGCAGCAAAACGTGCAGATGAAGGGCATTCGGATCAACGGAGCCAATATATCAGAGCACGATCTCGAGTACCGCCTGTCGCACATGCGCGAGTTTATTGAGAAGGGAAATCGAGTCAAAGTGAGCGTGCGCTTCCGCGGACGGCAGATGGCCTATCAGGAGAAGGGCCGCGAGCTGCTGCGCGAGCTGGCTACGAAAGTAGAGGACATCGCGGTGGTAGATCAGGATCCGAGGATGGAGGGCCGCGAAATGTCGTTGATTCTCAGACCGCTATAGGCCGCATCGATTTAGCGATCCAAAAAAATTCCAATTCCGGGTGATTTGAAGGTGTGATCATCGCGCCGCTCGGGAAGGTCATACGCGTCGGGTTGGTCGCCTAGGTCGATCAACCCGCCTGCGTTTTCCGCTCCACGTCCCCCCCAATACGCCGTCGAACTGCCCTGCCCCTGACCGCTGTGCGCCCGGTAGCGGTCGCGCCCGCCCGCGTCTATGAGCAGGCCCCAGCTATTCATGGCAGCGGCCCCCTGGCTCAGGTGTCCGGCGCGGTAGCTGTCGTCGCCGGAATCGTCGCGCAAAAGACCGATAGACGCATCCCAGCCGGCCCCTTGGCCGGCCGCTGTCTGCGCCCGGTAGCGGTCGTGGCCCGCCGCGTCGACGAGCGCCCCGATGGCCTGATGAGCCGCCGCTCCTTGGGCATAGCGTCTGCCGCGATAGGCGTCGTCTCCGTCTCGGTCGTACAGCATGCCCAGCGCGAAGAAATAGCCCAGACCTTGCGCAAATTCACCGGCCTGGTAGCGGTCGTTGCCAGTTCGGTCGTAGAGCACGCCCATTCCGCCCGAACTCTGGCCGCGAAAACCGCAGCCCACGCCCTGCGCCCAGCCGGCAAATTGGTCCGCCACGCCGTAGGCAGAAGGCGCCTGATAGTCGGCTGTGTAGGCGTCGCTGCCCCGCCAGTCGGCCAGCAGGCCAACGCCGCGCGCGCCGCCAAACCCCTGGCCTATCTGCGCGAGTAGGTAGCGGTCATCTCCGCTGCTGTCGATCAGTATGCCCGCTCCCCAGAAGGCGCATCCCTGGCTGGCGCGCTGGCTGCGGTAGATATCGTCGCCCTGGCGATCCCAGAGCAGGCCAATGCCGCAAAAGGAAGCGCCCTGAGCCATTTCTCGCCCTTGGTAGATATCGTTGCCCGCGTGGTCTACGAGTAGATCGACGCCGCCAATGGCGCTGCCGGCACGGCCGATGTAGCGGTCGTTACCCCCGTAGTCGATGCATAGATATACCCCGGATGACTCCGCTGCCGGAGCGGCTGAGGAACGCACGTATACGTCGTCGCCTCCCATATCGATAATGCACAAGATGTCGTCGCGTGCGTAGTAGTTGTCATCGGTGCCGCCGACGAGAATCCATCCGAGCGCTGTCTGGCGCGCGTAGAGCAGCGTGCCGCCTACGGAGGGCAATACGGGTGCTGCATCGGCTGGCAGGTCTAAGGAGTGCGGCGAAGATAGCGCTGTGGCGAGTGCGCTGACCCCCAGCGCGGCACTAAAGAGCTGGGTGATATCCACGCTTTTGGCCAAACGGAGTGCGCGCTTGTGGTGTTCGTATTCCGCTCCGGCAACCTCGTCGAGGCGACCACTTTCGGCAAAGCGCGCCAGCAGAGAGGGCGTGATCGATAGCAGGTGCTGTCGTTCGGAAGGGGTGAGCGCAGCAAATGCACTGTCGACGTGCGCTGCGGCTAGGGCTAGGGTGGCCCGTAGCGTCTCGCCCGTTAGGGGGGCTTGGGGAGGGACTGCCCAGTGCGCGTGCGCTCGGGTGCCATCTAGGCGGTCAAGAGCCAGTCCAAGGTAGGTCCGCATGTCTACTGCGGAATCGAGTGCGGATGCGAGATCGCGGGTAAAGAGGTCGATTTTCAGCGGATTGTTGAGGAGGAAATGGACGTCGTCGAGGCGTTCATCACCGCCATAGCGGCGCGTTTCCAGCTGCAGTGCCTGCTGCAATTGCTCAAACGCGGCGAACGCATCGTGTCGCTGGGCCAGCTCCCAGAGCAGATCCTCAGCGCCGCTGCGCCGCGCTGACCAGCGAAGATGCCGACGGCCGGTAGGGTTGGGGCGGCGGCCTTTGCTGTCCATCAGGCCGTAGAGATGGCCGACGTCGGTGATGGCAACCTGTATGCGCTCGAGTTGGCCATCGCGCAGGATTTCGATCTGCGTTTCCTCGCCCGGTGCAAAGCTCTGCACGCAGCGACTCAATTCGTCGGCCGTGCTTAGCGTATACGGTGGGATGGCGACGATGCGGTCGCCGATGCGCAGGCCCGCGGCTGCGGCCGGTCCTTCGGGGTGCACTTGAGTGATATACAGTTCGTCGTCGCCGCGGCTTTCCACTCGCAGGCCAATGATGCCATAGCGCGAGGGCAGTTCGGCTGGAAGAGATTGGTAGGAATCGGCGTGCGCTGCTGGGGTCGAGAGCCAGCAGAGGGCGAGCAGGCCTAGGCCGATCAATCGGCAACCAACTCGTGCTCTGTCGCCCCCTGCATGCCAGCGATAACGGGAAAGGTGCGTCTCTGCGGGGCGTTGGGAGCCGGTCGATAGCGCACGCGCGAAGAGAAGTACGCGTAGAGCGCCGTATTGCGCGAGCGGTCCGTCGCGTTGGCTCCCGAGCCGTGTACGAGCTTGCTGTGAAAGAGCACGGCAGAACCGGCGGTAAGGGGGACGTCGATTTGCGCCGATAGGTCGATATCCTCGCGCTGGGTGAGCGGGGCCTCCTGCGCTTGGGCGATATGACCCCATTCCTGTAGGTCCCAGGCATGGCTTCCGGGGATGACTTTGATACAGCCGTTTGCCGGCGTGGCGTCATCCAGAGCAATACTGACCGTAACCAGTGCTGGGGGATCCATTGGCCAGTAGGCCGAGTCCTGGTGCAGTGCGTGTGCAGAGCCGTGGTGAGCAGGCTTGAGCATCAGCGTGCTGCGAAACAGCAGCAGATCCTCTCCCAGCAGCTGCTGCACGACGGAAACCAGGCGGGGATGGGCGGCCAGGGTCCCAAACCAGTCGGAGTGCCTGCGCGTATTTTCAATTTTGCGCAGAATGGGCATACCGTCTGCACGCGCTTCTTGCGCATAGGGCTCGAGCTGAAAATCGCTCCGCTGCAGCGCCTCTCCAGCCGCAAGGTCGGCCGCCACGCGGTGCAGGCGTTCGATCTCTGCGCGACTGGTGGCCACTTCGCTATCGGTGAGGAGGTCGGGAAGGATAAGGTAGCCCTCTTGGGCAAAAAAGCGTTCGCACTGGACGAGATCCACGGCTGTTGTTGCTCCTTCTCGGTGGATAATATGGACAAAGTGCGTATTATTGTACGCCGGTATTCGACGGCCTGTCAACTCGCGTGAAATCCAATGAGAATAGAGCGACTCTTTCCCTTTTTACTCTGGCTGCCCGAACTGCGCGACCGCCGCGTGCTGTTGGCCGACTGCGCGGCCGGCGTCAGCGTTGCGATGGTGCTGGTTCCGCAGGCGATGGCCTATGCCGAATTGGCGGGCTTGCCAGCCGTCTACGGCCTGTACGCTGCGTTTTTGCCGCCCGCCGTAGCGGCGCTGTTCGGGTCTTCGCGCCAGCTGGCAACGGGCACGGTGGCCACGGCGGCGCTCATAAGCTTTGTCGCCGTTCAGCGCGTCGCACCGGTTGGCAGCGAGGCATTTATAGGCTACTCGTTTTTGCTGGCCTGTATGGTGGGCTGTATGCGCCTGCTGATGGGGCTTTTGCGCCTGGGATTTCTCGCCAACCTGCTATCGGCCCCGGTCGTCGTCGGCTTCACCAATGCCGCGGCGATTATTATCGCCACATCGCAGATATACAAGGTGCTGGGAGTAGAAGGTGTGCACGGGACCAATCACATTGTAGGGGTGTGGCGCGTTCTGTTCGCGGGCGTATACGGCGCCCACGAACAGACGGTGGCCATGGCCTTTTTAGCCGGCTTGCTCTTGCTGCTAGTCGGCGCGTACCTGCCGCGCCTGCCCAACGTGCTTATTGCGGTGGCCCTTACTTCGCTCGTGGCTTGGGGGATGGGCTACGGCGGTACTGTGGTAGGGGACGTGCCGAGCGGCCTGCCTGCGCTGAGACTGCCACCGTTTGACTTAGACGCGGTCGTAGGGCTGCTGCCAGGGGCGTTGACGCTGGTACTGATAGGCCTGATGGAGGTAATCGCCATCGCCAAAGCCATCGCGATGCAGACCAAAGAGCGCATTGATATAGACCAGGAGTTGATAGGTCAGGGGTTGGCCAATATCGCGGCCGGCTTCTTTCAGAGCTATACCGTTTCTGGTTCGTTTTCGCGTTCGGCAATTAATCATGCCAGCGGTGCGCGGACGGGGTTCAGTTCGGTCGTAACCTCGCTTGTAGTTACGATTGCCCTGCTGTGGTTGACGCCCCTATTCTACTACCTGCCCCAAGCAACGCTGGCGGTCATCATTATTTTCGCCGTGGCCAAGCTCGTTCGCTTTGCTCCGCTGTGGCACGCCTGGCAGATTAGCCGCCAAGACGGTTTTATTGGCTTTATAACTTTTGCGATGACGCTGGCGCTGGCGCCGGCGCTGCACTGGGGTATTGCGTTGGGTATGGGGTTGTCGCTGGCGGTGAACTTCTACCGCATGATGCGCCCAAACGTAGCGCTGCTAACGCGCCATCTCGACGGCACGCTGCGCGGTTCGAGCATGAACAGTTTACAGCCCGATCAGCAGATTGCCATTATGCGCTTTGACGGCAGGCTCTACTTTGGCTCGAGCAGCTATTTCGAGGACTGCGTGCTGGAAATTGCCGCCCGGGCACCGCAGCTGCGCTATTTGGTCGTCGATGCGGAGGGTATCAACCAGATGGATGCCTCGGGAGAACAGGCGCTGCGCGGCGTGGTCGAGCGGATGCGTGCGGTGGGCACGGATGTGTATTTCACGCGGACCAAGGGACAGTTTGCCGCCGCACTTGAACGGTCGGGTGCGATAGACTATATCGGACGCGACCACTTCTTTCGCTGGAACCAGCACGCCCTGGAGTATTTATGGGCGCGACTTGCATCCGATTACAAGGCGCGCTGCCCTCTCAATACGCCGCACCCACAGCCCGGGTCGGCTACTTCAGGCGAGTACTATATCTGATAGAATTGGAGTGGTGGTCAGAAGCGCGGAGCTGAAGGCGAATCGGCGTCCGGCGCGGCGTGCTCTTCGTTGAGTCGCTTGGTGAAACTATCTATGTGCGCGTCTGTGCTATCGAGTAGATGCGCTTTTTTGTCGCGCGCGGCCATGACCTCTTCGGCAATGTTGAGGGCCGCTAGGATGGCGATGTCCAACGGTGCGCGATGGCTGGCGTGTTCGGCCGCTTCACGCATCTTTTCGTCGAGATAGGCCGCGGCGCGCTCAACGTATTCGGCGTCGCGATCTTGGCTGGTTGCCAAGCGGTATGTCTGGTTGAAAATCTTGACAGAAACGGCGCTATCGCGCGACATGGATCACCTTCAGATGGGGATATAAAGTGGGGACTTCCGTGATCTCCCCTTGTCCCGGAAGCCCCCTCTTTTGCGCGCTAACCACGTGGTTGGCAGACAATATAGTGGGGGGGGAGGAAGTTTGTCAACGATATATTGGTATCTTTTTGCAATTTGTTCTGAAAAGGCTTTGCCGCAGCAAATTGACGCCCCAAAACCATATGAAAAACTAGGTAATAGCCCTCAACTTATTGTCGCAGTTGTGGTCTGGTGCAGGACCATTTGATAAGAGTACAGTGCCCTATTGGAAGGGGTGCAAGGGGCGGTGGCAGCAGGTAGGCACGCATTATTTGACGCTCCCAGCAATGGGGAGTACATTCTTCCCGCGAGGTGTAAATAAAAACTTAACATGGTGATTTTCAGAGGATTGTACGTCGATTGATAACGGCTGATTTGACCCAATCGCTAGGCGATAGCATACGCGGCGAGGTGCGTTTTGACGACGTGGCGCGCATGCTGTACCGCACCGATGCCAGCATTTACGAGATGGAGCCCCTCGGCCTCGTCATTCCGCGCGACGAGGCCGATGTCGTCGAATTGGGTCGATGGGCCGCAGAGCACCGAGTATCTATTTTGCCGCGCGGCGGAGGCACGAGTTTGGCCGGCCAATCGGTCGGGGCTTCTGTGCACGTCGATTTTTCCAAGTATATGAACAACATCCTCGAACTGAACGTCGAAGCGCGCTGGGTGCGCGTTCAGCCCGGGGTAGTGCTCGATGAGCTGAACGAGTTCCTGCGTCCACACGGCCTGTTGTTTGGGCCCGATGTATCGACGAGCAGTCGCGCCAATATCGGCGGTATGATCGGCAACAACTCGTGCGGAGCTCGCTCCGTCATATACGGCAAGACAATCGATCACGTCCTCGGTCTCAGAGCCGTGCTGGCCGACGCTAGCGTGGTGGACATGGGCCCATTAGACGAGGCTGAGTACGCCGAAAAAACAGCGCGTGACGACCTCGAGGGCCAGGTCTACCGGCACGTGCGCTCCGTGGCTGCCGATAACGCCGATGAGATTCGCGCGCGCTTTCCTGAGGTCATGCGCCGCGTATCGGGCTATAACATCGATGCATTCGTCGATGAAACGCGTCCCTTTGACCTGAGTAAAATTGTCGTTGGCTCCGAGGGCACGCTGTGCACGGTGGTGGAAGCCAAGCTGAACGTAGTGCCTCTGCCTCCCCAAAAGGGGCTGGTCGCCGTGCATTTTAACGATCTAAACGAATCGCTGGAAGCCAATATCGTAGCGCTGGAAACGGAGCCGGCCTCGGTCGAGCTGACGGACAAACTGTTGCTCGACCTAACCGGCGCCTCCATCGAGCACGCGCCGCGCCGCCGCTTTTTACAGGGTGATCCACAGGCGCTCCTCTTTATTGAGTACTACGCTGAGACAGAGGCCGAACTGGCCAATAAGATGGATCAGCTGGAGGCGCGTTTAGGCGAAAAGGGCATGGGCTATGCCTTTGTCCGTGCGCTGACGGCAGCCGAACAGGCCAATATGTGGGCCCTGCGCAAAGCGGGCCTTGGGCTGCTAATGGGGATGAAGGGGGAGGCCAAGCCAACGTCCGGCGTTGAGGATACCTGCGTGCCGCCCAAGCACCTGCCCGAGTTTGTGCGTCGCGTGCAGCAGGCCATGGCCCGCCACGGGGTGGATGCCTGTTACTATGGCCACTGCAGCGTGGGCGTGCTGCACATCCGTCCCATTCTCAATCTGAAAGAGCCCCAGGGAATTGCCATACTCCGTGCCTTAGAAGAAGAAATGAGCGATATGGCATTGGAGTACGGGGGCGCCATGTCGGCAGAGCACGGCGATGGATTGGCGCGCAGCGAGTGGATTCCCAAGATGTTTGGTCCGCGCATCGTCGAACTCTTCGCCGCGACAAAAGATGCGTTTGATCCAGGTGGTATGATGAACCCTGGCAAGATCGTGCGCGCACCGCGCATGGACGAGAATTTGCGCTATGGCGAAGGCTACCAAACGCAGAAGGTTGAGACCTTTTTCCACTTTGATGCCGAGGGGGGCTTTCAGGAGGCGGTCGAGCTGTGTTCGGGCGTGGGGCAGTGCCGCAAGAAACTCGTCGGCACAATGTGCCCATCCTACATGGCTACGCTCGACGAAGAGCATTCGACGCGGGGACGGGCCAATGCGCTGCGAGCCGCTCTAAACGGGGGGCTGCAAGGGGGGCTGCTGGGCGAGCAGGTGCACCAGGTAATGGATCTATGCCTCGAGTGCAAAGCCTGTAAGGCAGAGTGTCCGTCCAATGTCGATATGGCCAAGCTAAAGTACGAATACCTGGCGCATTACCACCGCGAGCACGGCTATCCGCTGCGCTCCTATCTGTTTGGATATATCGCGCGCTTTGCGCGCATTGGGTCGGCGCTGGCACCGCTCTCAAACTGGATGGCCGGCAGCGCGCTGAGCCGATGGGCTCTCGACCGGTTTCTCGGCATCGACCGCCGGCGCAAGCTGCCGCGCTTTGTGTCTGAACCCTTCTCGCGCTGGTTCGCCAAGCGCGCTTCTGGGGCGGGCGCCGCCAAAGGGCAGGTCGTCCTGTTCAACGACACTTTTGCCGAGTACGAAGAGCCGCAGATTGCCGCGGCCGCTACGGTCCTGCTCGAGCGCGCCGGCTACGAGGTGGTGTTGGTCGAGAACAAGGTGTGCTGTGGACGGCCCCTTATCTCGAAGGGATTTCTCGAACAGGCGCGGTCGCATGCGCAGGCTAATATCGCCGCACTATTGCCCTACGTAGAGCGCGGGGTTCCAATTGTTGGCATCGAGCCGAGCTGCATCCTGACCCTGCGCGACGACTACTGCGACCTGGTTGCCAACGACGAAGCGCGGCGCTTAGCCGACAGCACGTTTATGCTGGAAGAGTTTCTCGCTGGACGCGCGCGCGCCGGCGACTTAGATCTCGATTTCAAGCCGCTTGCGCGCAAACTGCTGTTGCACGGCCACTGTCATCAAAAAGCGCTGATCGGCACCGCTGCAACGCGGGAAGTGCTGGCCTTACCGCCCCATTTTGAGGTGGAGGAAATTGCCTCGGGCTGCTGCGGTATGGCCGGAAGCTTTGGCTATGAGAAAGAGCATTACGACGTTTCGCGCCAGGTGGGCCAGGAGCGCCTCTTTGACGTGATCGACGCGGCTGCTGAAGACGTTGAGGTTGTGGCCGTGGGCACCTCATGCCGCCATCAAATTGCCGATTTTACCGGTCGCAAGGCGCGTCACTGGGCTGAAGTATTGGTAGAAGCTCTCAACTAGAAAGAGGATACACATGGCATTCCAAACAAAGAAGCGCGGGCGAATTACCTATTACTATGGCGGTGAGCGCCCCACCCTGTCGGCTCTGGTAACAGAGGACATTGGCGATGGCGATCTAAAAATCTACTTCGCTGGGTTGACAGGTGGCTATTCGGCCAAGGGGGTGTTGGGGCGAGAAGAGCTGGTGCGGATGGAGCCGCTAAAAGAGGTCGAAATGGTGTTTCGCTGCTGGGAAAAGTGGCTGCAGGAGGCCGAGATTTGCGATTCGATCACTCAGATCGACTTTATCGAAGTGCACGCCTTTGGCGCGCAGCCCAAGGATATCAACCCAATGGCCGAACCGCTGCGCTTTCACGAAGAGCAGCAGCGCATATACAAGGAGTATGGTCAGGCGTATAGCACGTTCTTTGCCGAGCAGATGCCCGATAACGGCGTGCCCTCGCGCTTTACGGTGCACGTGATGGATTTTCCAGACAAGGCGGCATCGTACGAGTTTTACAGCGTCGGCCTCTACCAGAAGTCGCTGCACGAATAGGAGGAAATAATGCCCATATTTGAATACGCTTGCCGCAGCTGCAAGAGCGAGTTCGAAGTGTTGGTCCAGGGCGACCAACGGCCCGCTTGTCCCCACTGTGACAGCGCCAAACTCGAGAAAAAGCTGTCGGGGTTTGCCGTGGGCGCCGGCGTGCCGGCAGCCGTCAGTAGCGGAGCTCCCTGCGGGAGCTGCGGCGATCCGCGTGGTCCGGGAGCCTGTTCGCTGTCCTGAGGAGTGTTGCTATACGAGTGGGAATGTGTGAGGGGGGAGCGTCTGGCGGCGCTGCCCCCTCCTTTTTATTGCCGTTCGGTTGGGGCAAACAAATCGAGCTGGCCTGATGTGCTATCGCCGTGTGGGTGAATTTCTATGCGGCAGCCGCGCATTCCCGCCGCTCTAATAGGTGCCTGTTCGACGCATTGGGCGACGGTTTCCAAGACGGCCTGGGCGCGATTGGCATAGGGGGGTAGCTCGCGTTTGAATGCCTCGGTGTGGCCGCGTTGCTGCCAGATGTGCGCGCAGATGTAGTGGCCGCGTATGTCGCGCCGGCGCATGCGGCCTGCCAGATCTTCGACGGATGCGCGCAGCGCTGCGCAGATTTCGTCGGTGTCGTATAGGGGCACGGGAAAGTGGATGTCGGCCGCAGGGAAGGCGGCATCGACATGCGGAGCGACGGGCGCGTGGTCGATGCCGCGTGCGCCCCGATGCAGCTTGGAGGCTAACCGCCCACAGTGTGCTTGTAGCTCGTCCAGCGGTATCTGCGCGAGTTGGCCGATGCGCTCGATGCCTAAGTCGTGCAGCTTTTGACGCGTTTCTGCACCGATACCCGGCAGCAGGTCGATGGGTTTGTCTGCGAGAAATGTCTCTATATCGTCCCTCTCCAGCACATATATGGGGCGGCTGTCGCCCGATTGGTAGGCTAACAGCGCAAGCAGTTTGTTCGGTGCCAATGCCATGGATGCGTCAATCCCCAGCGTGCGATCGAGGTCGCTGCGCAGCAGCTGCGCGGCGCGTGCGCCGATGGGTATATCCATCTTATTGAAAGTGATATCGAGGAAATACGCGCCGGGAGACTTGGCTTCAACCAGGTCGGTGTATTCGAGTAGGATGTCTTCTAATTGGCCGCATAACTCTGCGCTCAAAGCCGTCGCAGGCTTGATGCATTCGACGCGCGGGTCGATGCGCAGCGCCTGGCTCCGCCGCATGCCCCGTTCAATGCCGAGCCGCTGGGCGGTCGGAGAGGCGGCGTGCACCGTGCGATCGGCGACGATGCAGGGATGGGTATCCCAGCGTTTGCATTGGTATTGGGCGCTCAGCACGGCTAGGTTATGCGCGCGCAGGTAGAGCACTTTGCGCCGAGATACTTGAGGCGCGGGCGTAGGCATCTCGGCTAGAAGGGCAGCGCCTGCACGGTAGCCGTGCCCTTGTCCCCGGCCAGAGACAGCTGGGTGCCGGGCGCGGCGTGGGCGCGGCGCACATAGGCGAGGGCAATCGGGCCAAAGCTGGGCGAAAGCGCGCTAGAGGTAACGGTGCCGACGGCGGCGTTGTCGCTGAATAATTGGGTGCCGGCCGGAAGCGGTGCCGCCGCAGAGACGACCAGGCCAACTAAATGCTGTTTGATCTTGTCGTAGGTGTCCAAGCGTGCGATGACCTCTTGTCCGATATAGCAGCCCTTGTTCATGTGGATTGCCTCGCCAAGGCCGGCTTCCCACGGGTTATGCTCGTCGTTTAGCTCGCCGTCGGCCAGTGGAATGCCGAGTTCAATGCGGCGGACGTTCCACGTCCGTTCGCCGATGGGGTGTGCGCCAGCTGCACCTAAGGCACGCCAGAGCGCGGCCAGTATATCCGGTGTGCCTATTAGGCGCAGGCCCGCCGAAGGGTCGGCTAGTGCGGAGAGCCACATAGATGGGTGCGAAGGGCAATCAACCAGCTGGTGCGGCGCGGATGGTTCGGATGGTAGGTTCAGCACCTGGCTGGCCAGGGCTAGTGCTTCAGGGCCCATAATGTCGAATGCCGAAGTCGCCTCGCCGATGTCCTCAATTGTTATGTCTTCAGAAAAAATAAAGCGATCTAGCCAGGCGGGAAGAGATTGGCGCGCGGCGGGGCTAACGACGGCAAGGGTGTGTCCATCTCTGCGATAGAACGCACCAACATCGACAATACGTCCGCGGTTTTCCGTGAATACGGCCTGCAGTCCGGCGCCGTTTTGTAGATTGACAAAATGGTTGGTCGTCATGCGGTGGAGAAAGTCGATGTAGTCCGCTCCGCCAAACAGCAGGCGTCCCCAATGCCCGATGTAGTGCAGGCCCGCGCGCTGTGTCACGGCTGCGTATTCGGCGGTGGAATCGCCGTAGTCGCACGGTGCCGATGCGCCGTCAATGTGTTGATCCCACTGGGCACCTTGTTCCGTTAAGACGTCGCGCAGCGCGTGTGTAGTCAAGCTTCCTCCAATGTTGACGATGATGTGATCTACAGGCTCAGCTATTGTCGATCACGGTAAAGCGCGAGCCAATATCCGGATGTTTTACGACTTCAATCTGCACGGGAAATACTTTTTTGAGCTCGGGCAGGTGAGTCACGACCAACACCTTGTCGAAGTCGCGGCTTACTTCCTGAATGGCCTCGACAAGCTGTTCTATGCCCGCGCTGTCTTGCGTGCCAAATCCCTCGTCGATGACCAGCGTGCGCAGCTGGGTGCCGGCGCGGATGGCCAGCACTTTGGAGAGGGCAATCCGCAAGGCAAAGTTGGTGCGAAACGCCTCGCCGCCCGAGTATAGGTGATAAGGGCGTTCGCCCAGTTCATCCGCTATTTTAATATCGAGGGTTTCGCGCGTGCCACCCGTTTTTAAGTCGCGCAGAGATTCGATCGAAATTTGTATGCGATTGTCCGTAAGGCGAGCGAGCAGGGCGTTGGCTTCGCTTTCAATTTGCGGGACGGCGCTTTCGATAATAAGCGCCTGAATGCCGTCCTTGCCGAAGGCCTCGTCGAGCGATCCGTATATCCAAGTATCATCGCGATCTCCCTGCATTGCCCGCTGCATGTCGTCGCGTTCTTTGGTCAGGCGTTCTTCGCGTTCGCAGAGCGTGCGCAGCGATCCTCGCCGTTCGATCAGCGCATCGCGCTGCTGGCGTTCCGCCGTCTGCTCTTGCGATAGCTGCGCCAGTTCCTGCTCTACCGGAGAGAGGGCGGCAACGGTGCGCTGCGCATCGCTTAGCTGCTGGTCGAGTTGGTTGGTGCGCTCGTTTAGTTCCGAAACCTGCTGCGCGGTGCGGTTGAGGGCCTCGCTCGTGCTGGCACGCCGCTCGCGTGCCGCCTGGAGATTGTTTTGCAGCGTGAAGACTTCGCTCAGTGCATCTAGGTCTTTGCGCAGCCGGGCATGGGCATCGCCGTCGTAGGCGAGCGCCGTTATTTCGCGCTCTAAATCGGCTAGCCGCTCTTGTTCTGCCTTGGCGTACAGCTTGTCGAGAAGATACTGCTGGGCGGCCTCCATTTTCTTGTTGGCCTCGTCGCGCTGGCCCATCAGCTCATTGGCCTGCGCACGGGCGTTCTGAAGGCGCGCATGGTCTAGCTCGGCTTGGCGCATTTCCTCTGCGCGCTGCTGCAGGCGCGCGTAGTCCGCTGGGCGGTACGACAGCGTCGCCAGCTCGGTCTCCACCTGTTTTAAACGAGCGCGCTCGTCTGCGGCACACTGCTCCAGTTGGTCGCCCAGGGAAGTAATCGTCGCGGTTAACGCCTGCGCTTCGCGCTGCTGCTGGTCGAGTTGCTGCAGTCGGATACGGCATTCGTTGAGCGCACTGCGCCGACCTTCTAACGGGGCGGTGTACTCTTCCAGCGACCGGTAGTTTGAGCGCATGCCGGTCAGCTCTTCTTCGAGTCGGTCGGCCGATGTGGCCAGCTCGGCAATGCGCGTTTCCTGTTCGCGCTCTACGCGCTCGAGCTCTTCGTCTAGCTGTTTGCGATGTGCTTCGTCGAGTGCGCTGCCGCACAGGGGACAGCGATCTTCGGCGCGCTCCTTAGCCTCTGCGGTGCTCTGGCGCTCGGTCTCTAAGGTGTGCTGCGCTTCAGCCAACTGCTTGCGCTGTTCGTCGATTTGTGCGCGCAGCGCACTGCCGCGCTCCTTTAGACGGTCGCGTTCGGCTGCCTGTAGCTGCAGGGAATCCACTTCGCCCTCCAGCTGCTGTAACTGGCTTCTGAGAGTGCCCTCTTCGGCCGTTGCCGCGGTGAGCTGGGCGAGCTGCTTTTCGACGTGGCTGCGCTGGTTGCCGATGTCTTGGCGCTGCATGGCAATGGCGTGTTCCAGCTGAACATGCTCGTGGCGTAGGGCTTCGTGGCGCACGCGTTGCGCTTCGAGTAGCCCTAGTTTCTTGCGCAGACTCTCCAATTCGCCGAAGGCCTGCTGAACCTGGTCTTCTTTGGCTAGTAGGGTCCTAATTTCACCGAGCTGGTTTTCGTAGCTGTCGCGCTGGGCCGCGTGAGTTTGCAGTCGCTGTTCTACTTCGTGTCGTGCCGTGGTGATGTGTGCACGCACGTCGCTGCGGCGCGTTTCCAGGTCGCGCAGTGCGTGCATGGCGCGATCGAATTCTACGACCTGAAGCTGCAGCTTTTGATAGTTGGAGAAGTCGCGCTGAATATCTTGCTCGGCCTTGAGCAACTCGGCATCGTCGCGCTGTTGTTTTTCTAGGTGTGCTCTCTCCTTGGCCAATTGCGCTAGGCGCTGGGCCAGTTCGCTGCGCTCGCGTTCGCCCGACTGCTGGGTCTCTCTCGCACTTTGTAGGTTGAGTTGCTTCTGGCGCAGCGTCTCCAAGTCAGCGTCTCGCTTGTCGATGGCGGTGACGAGCTGTTCCAAATGCTGCGTAACCTGGGCGAGCTCACGCGCGTGCTGCTCGCTTTCGGCGAGTTCGTCGTCGAGCTCAGCCAGGCGCTTCGTGCGTTCGCGGTTGCGCTGGTCGAGCGTTTGGAAGCGACTGCGTGCAAGGGCCTGCAGCCGGTCGTAGCGCTCCAAACCCAATATTTGCGCCAGGATTTCTTTGCGCTGACGCGCGTTCTTTTCCGTGAATGCATCTGCGCGTCCCTGCACGATAAAAGCGGAATTGACAAAGGTTTCGTAGTCGATGCTGAGCAGCTGGTTGATGCGCTCTTGGGTGCGGGTGAGCGAGTCGCCTTCCGAGAGGGAGCGGTATACTTGGTCGGTCTGGTCGTAAACCTGTAACTCGAGCTGGGCCGAGCCCCTGCTGCTGCGCTTGCGGTAGCTGCGCAATACGCGAAAGCGCTGCTCGTCTAGTTCAAAGCAAAACTCCACTCGCATTTCGCTGGCGCCGATGCGCAGCAGGCCGTCATCGGGTTTGCGATCGTGCTGGCTCTTGCGCGCTTCGCCCCATAGGGCATAGGTCATCGCATCTAGGATGGCCGATTTGCCGTGTCCGTTGTCTCCGCTCAGACAGGCGACGCGAAACGCGGTGAAGTCGAGCGCGGGTACCTCTTCGCCGTAGCTTAGAAAGTTGCGCAGCGATAGGGATACGGGAATCACGGCGTATCCTCTGCTGAGTTAAGCTCCAGTGCGCGTTCGAGTTCGCGTGCGCGCTTGAGCAGGTCTTCGCGACGTTCGCTCAGGTGGTCGTTGTTGTCGATATAGCGTCCAAGCGCATCGCTCAGGGCGAGATCTTCGGTGATCGCGGTGCGGCGCGGTCGCTCTCTGGGGAGCAGGCGCGGTTGTATGGAAGCCACGTAGAATGCGGCGCCCAACGCGCGACGCACCTGCTCGAGATCGACGGGCTCTTCAATGCCGGAAGGTAGGTTGTACAGCACGCGGACCACGGCATCGTCTATGTCGGATGTGTCGATGGCGCGGGTAATTTGCTCTGTGGGTGGCGTGCCGTCGACAATGTCGACTTCAATCGTGACAAAGCGGCGCGCGGGGACTGGGACAAACTCGAAGTGCGTTGTGCGTCCGCGCGCCGTGTCTGCAGCGGGTTCTATGCTGCCGATGCAGAAGCCCTTTTCCTCGCGCTCTTCGCCAAAGTCGATGCGCTCAATGCTGCCCGAATAGACGACGGGTGGCGTGCTGTTTCTGTGCAAGTCTTGAAACTTGTGGATATGGCCGAGGGCCACGTAGTCGAAAGCTGGGTTGGCCAGCGTGCTGGTTAACAGGGTTGGATCTTGCCCGATAAGAGCGGTGCGCTCGCTGCCTGAATAGGTGGCGTCTGCGGTGGCGATGTGCGCCGTCAGAATGGCCGGTATATCCGGGTCGAGCGAGCGGGCAAATTCGTCGATTTGCGAGGCGCAGATAGCCTGTATCTGCGCGTTTAAATCTTCTTGCGATAGGTTTTTGTACTCGTCGTGCGTGCGCAGCATATTGCGCGTTGGCCAGGGTAGCCCAGCAATCTGGATGGGGCCGCTGCGCGTATCGAGCGTCAACAGCTCCGGGCGGCGCACGACGTGGGTATTGTCTAGTTCCAACGCGCCAAAAATATCGATGGACGTCGCTTTGCCAAAGGCCGCCGGCGTGTCGTGGTTGCCGACGATGAGCACGATGGGAATAGACGCCTGCTGAAGGCGGCGAAGCTGGCGTGCGAAGGCTCGCTGGTGGGTGGGGCTGGGGTCGCAGGTTTTGTAGGCATCGCCGGCAAAGACCACCAGATCGACTTTTTCCTCGATGGCGAAATCAAAGGCGATGCTCAAGCTGCGTGTAAAGTCTTCGATGCGCGAGTGCAAACCGGTTGCTGGGTCGATTCGACCGTAATTCTCCACGCCCAAGTGCAGGTCGGCGAAGTGTAAAAATGTGCGTGTCATGGATGGCTAGCGATGCGCATAAAAGGGGTTGTCGAGGGTCAAATATAATGCGCTATATCGGTCGGGTAAACGCCTGGATGGGCGTTGAGTATTCCTTGCATTTGTCTGTGGGGCCATTTATATTCTCTCGCAGATGTTGTGTTTTTGGCGGAAGCGACAGTCGCTTCCGCTTTTTATATAATGTGGATACGCTTGCGTGCTGAGGTCGGAAATGAGCGAAGTATACCTATCCCGAGATGGTTACGCGAAGCTCAAAGATGAGCTGAAAGAGCTAAAGGAAAAAGAGCGGCCCACCGTGCGCGAGGCGCTGCAGCGCGCGCGCGAGTTTGGTGACCTGTCGGAGAATGCCGAATATTCGGCCGCCAAAGAGCGCCTGATGTTCCTTGAGCAGCGCATAAACAAGCTGGAAGATACGCTCAGTCGTGCGACGCTGCTGGAGAACGAGGCCATACCAGAAGACAAGGTGTATATTGGGGCCACAGTCGAGTTGGTCGATCTGAAAAAAGACCGCGAATTGACCTATATGCTTGTCGCTCCGGAAGAAGCCGACTTTGATGCGGGGAAAATCTCTACGACATCGCCCATCGGTAAAGGATTGCTCGGCCATTCAGAGGGGGAAGAAGTCGAGATTCAGGTGCCGGCGGGCCTATTGCACTATCGAATTGTTAAGATCAGTCGTTAGCCCCCCCGATTATTTCCATACTGACTCCCGGGGCGCAGGCTCCGGGAGTTTTTTTATTGCGACGCATGGAAAATGAGCCGCTCAACATAGAGCGCACACTGTGGCGCCAGACGCTGGACCATATTGCCTCCCCGGATCAAACCAGCCTAACGGCATTCGTGCGCTTCTTTGCCGAGGCTTTCGGTGCCGATTTTTGTGCGTTCTATCGGCTTGATGGGCGCACGGACGAACTTGTTCTGAGCGCGGCGCATGGCGATGGGCAGGGGCAGGCGACTCGTCTGCGGCTCGGCCAGGGTATCACCGGCGCGGCAGGACTCCACGGTAAAATTCTTCAGGTTCCGCACATGGGGCGCGATCCGCGCGCTGCCGTATTGGCGCGTTCGGCGCGAGCCAATAGCTACGCCAGCATTATTGCCGTGCCGATTGAAGACGGTGGCGCGCTGCGCGGCGTAATAAACCTGCAAAGCGTGGCTGTGCGCCGCTATAGCGCTAGCGAAGTGGAGGCACTGCAGGCTGCGCGCAGCCTTGTTGTCGCGCTGCTCAACGCCGTCGACGTGCACCAGACCATGGAACGGCGTTCTGGTGAAGTGCAGGCGCTCAACGAGCTGGGGCAGGCGATGAATTCTGGGCTGGGATTAGACGAGTCGCTGGAACTGATTGCCAGCTTGGCCGCTGACGTGCTGCAGGCAAAAGGGGCCGCCATCCGCCTGCTGGTCGAGGACGGCTCGCTCGCCCTGGCAACGGTGGTTATCGAAACGGAAAACGAGCTGGATCTCCAATGCGAAAAGCGCATTGCCGAATACGTCGCTGCGACCGGCGAGCCGATCATGATAGACGATGTTAGGGCGCCGCACAATCCGCAGGACTTGGGCGCGTCGATGGTCTGCGTGCCGCTGGTCCTGGAAGATCGCATCGTCGGCACGCTGACGCTCTTTGATAAAATTGCCCCGCTGGGAACGGAGCGCCGCCGCTTCAGTATAGACGATCTCAGCATGTTATTTGCCCTCTCTAGCCAGATCGCCGCAGAAATTGAAGACATTCGCTTGACGGGGCGCTTGCAGGAACTGGTGCGTAGCGAAAAGCAGCAGGGAGCACAGCTCAGGCAGCTCTACAGCCGTTCCCAAGCTCTGTTGCAGTCCATTTCGGACGGATTGATTGCCATTGATAGCGGCGGCTACGTCGAGGAGATCAACGCGGTTGCTGCCCGCATTCTCGGCCGTCGCATTGCTGTTGACGAGCGCGTGCGCGCAGACGATTTGGTCGAGGACAAGCCGCCGCTGCGCTCGTGGCTGAACGAGGGAGGGCAGTTCAACAATAGAGTGATAACGCTGCGCACTGCCGTAGGGGCTGTCGCCGTCATGGCCAATCTGCAACCTGTGATGGACGGCGAAGCGCGTACGACTGGTGCGGTGCTCACTTTTCGCGAGATGGGTGAAGTGGGGCGCCTGGTAAACAGGGTTATTGGCGTTCAGCGCACCTACTCCTTCGAGGATATTATCGGCAACAGCTCGGTAATGGAAAAAGCGAAGGAACTGGCCCGGATCGCGGCCGGGACGAGCTCCAATATTCTTATTCAGGGGGAGACTGGTACCGGCAAAGAGGTATTCGCCCAGGCAATTCACAACGCGAGCGCTTTTAGCGAAGGGCCTTTTCTTGCGGTCAACTGCGCCGCCCTGCCGCGCGATCTCATCGAGAGCGAGCTCTTCGGCTACGTTGAAGGGGCCTTCACGGGGGCCAGCAAAAAGGGGCGTCTGGGCAAGTTTGAATTGGCCAGCGGCGGAACGATCTTTCTCGATGAAATCGGCGAGATTCCTCCCGAAGTGCAGGTGAAGCTACTGCGCGTCTTGCAGGAAAAGACGATCGTTCGCGTTGGCGGGGATCGGACGATCCCAATTGACTGTCGCCTGATTGCGGCCACCAACCGCGACTTGCACCGCGAAGCCGAAGGAGGGGGCTTTCGCCGGGATCTACTCTACCGTCTCAATGTGATTGCGCTGGAAGTGCCTCCTCTCAGAGAGCGCCGGGAAGATATACCGCTCTTTGTCGAGCGCTTTGTGCATGCGTTTGCCGAGCGCAACGGCAAAGTCGTCACGCGCGTCGCTCCCGAAACCCTACAGCTGCTGGGGCGCTACCAGTGGCCGGGCAATGTGCGCGAACTTGAGAACGTAGTCGAGCACGCTGTTGCACTGGTAAAAGACAGGACCATTGCACTGGAAGATTTGCCGCCGGGGCTGCTGCAGGAGGCGGCGTTGGTCGGTGGTGTGGAAGACTCCGGCTTTGAAATGGCGCAAAAGAGCCATCGAGAAGCCGTGCGCAGGCTGTATTTGGAAGCACTGCGCGCGGAAGAGGGAGACGTGGTCAAGGCGGCGGGACGGCTTGGCATCAGCAGAGCGACGTTGTACCGGCGGTTGAGGGAGCACGATTTGCTGCGTGAAGTATCAAATCTGAGATATTTGTCTCATAATTGAGATCGAGCATAACCCCCCTTTATTTCGTGAAAAATAGGGACTCAGTGTGTATTACCCGAATCGACTGGTCTCAAATATGAGATTAGCTTTTTTCGTGCGCTCCGGTCATGCGCTCGGTTATAGAAGATGTAAAATTTTTAAAAACAATTTTTTATGAATTTCAAAAGGCATTCACCTTCTCATTTCTCCCGTGCGGTACGCCCTTTGCTAAAGTGGGGTTGTTGAATTGAGCGGATCTCACTCAGAGAAGGGGCGACCATGGAAGACAAGATACTCAAAGCGACGTGGCATATCCTGTGCAGCGCAGACGGATGCGAGATGGACGCGCGCACATCCGGCTTTTGTCCGCGCCACTACCAACAGATGCGCAGGCACGGACGTTTGACGCCGGAGCGCGAATACGGCAAGCGCGGCAGTGGGTGCGTCGTGCAGGGGTGTGGCGAAGAGCAGGCCGCCAAGGGATATTGTTTTCGCCACTACCAGCAGGTGCGTCGCTACGGGCGTCTGACGCCGGAGCGTGAGCGCATCTACGGCCGCAAACTGTGTATAGTGCCCGATTGCCCCGAAAAGCACTCCTCTCGCGGCTTCTGTAAAAAGCACTATATGAGCGAGTATTATCTGCCCAAACAGGCCTCATCGGGTCAGCGGCGCAGCGCCTAGCGCGCGCCCCGAAAATACCCGGCGGTTATATGGCGGCGTTCCACCCAACGTGGGGCGTCGCCATAATTTGTGTATGTCTTGACAGACTAAAATTGCAGTCCTATCTTTATCGGTCTGTCAAGAGATTGGCACGTTGGATAAAACTGCGTGTGCGGGAGTAGCTCAGTTGGCAGAGCGCAAGCCTTCCAAGCTTGAT
>JAYPJE010000002.1:95668-156360 GCA_038128265.1 Gemmatimonadota bacterium | reverse complement strand
GAGCGCGGGCTTTGCAAGCCTGAGGTCGTCGGTTCGATCCCGTCCAGCTCCACCAAAAAAATCCGAGGTCTGCTAATCAATCGCTTAGCAGACCTTTTTTTATGGCATCCCATTGTCCTACGAAAATAAGCCCAACCCCTTCAAACACGCCACCAAATTCCGCATCGTTTACAAGAAGATCTCACGGCCCCGTGCAATGCGTGCGGCGGCTAGGTTGTTAAAAACGCGTCGTCCCATCATCACGACCAGGTCAATAGGCAATGGAGACGACGCGCTCGACCACATCTAATCCACTATCTGCTTCTACCTCTAAGCGCAGAACATATAGACCCGGAACGAGTAGCGAACCGTCAGCTAGGCGACCAGCCCACTCTACCTGAGTCCGACCACTGCCCGCCCTCTCTTCCACAATGCTTCCCAAAGCGCGCCCAGCCAGGTCGTAGATCACCATTCGCACCGGAACGCCACCGCTCAGATTGAGCAGATCGTACTCGATCAGCAGGCGATCGTTAACCCCATCTCCATTGGGAGTGCACACCGGCGATGAAAGGCGTAGCACCCGAATAGTCTGGTGGCCGATATCGACTAAATCCACCTGCAGACGGTCGCCATCAAAGAGCGGATTGGCATCTCCCGGGATCAGCCCCTGTGCGATTTCATGCGGCTTTTCGCTGTGCGACAAACTGCCTGTAAACACCGTGCCAAACTTGAAGACTTCGCCACGGAAATCCACTTCGATCAGTTCATCCGTCAGTTGGGTATCCATTGGTGGGATCCGGATTGCAAAACCCGAAGAAGTGCTATATAACAGCGTAAACTCGACGGCGCGCCCGCCAATCCGCACCGCATCGACACCGCCAACTCGGGCTGGCGTATCGATTGAAATGGTGTCAAAACCGAGATCTCCAGGTAGGAAACGCGGCTTAATCATATATGTGAACGCAACCACCTCACCGGAGGACACCGATACCGGCGCAATTTCAGCCAAGGCCGCGCTAGCCATAGGCGGTATAGACACCGCAAACTGCAGGTAGTCGAGCCGACTGCTGGCATTTTCAGTCGACTCAAAGTCAGCGCGCACCTGCAGGTACTGCTGCGGCCGCAGCGACCCCATACTCCCGCTGCCCGCAGCAAATGGAAATGCCGTCGTCCAGAACGCCCAGTTCTCTGAATCGTGAGTAATACCCGCTTTGGCCCCCGACTCCACCTGCTGATAGGACTGTAGGTCCAACGGCTTCCCACGCTCGTCGAAACGGCTGCGCTCATCGCCCCTGAATGTCAAGCGCCAGTAGTTGTTGGGGTCGCTATCAGCGCCCGCACGCAGCTTGAATTCGATCTGCCCGCCCGGATCCAGCGTCCCACGCCAGGTCAGAGGGCCAATACTGGCCGGTGCACCAAGGTCTATCACATTAGATACATAGCTTGCAAATGGCGCAGGACCCGCACCGTAGATTTCAAACTCGGCAACCTCCCAAATTCCGCGGGTGTTCTCAGGTCCTTCAAAAAGCAGGAAGCGCACCGGCACTCTCGGAATGGGCAACTCTAGATCGGGGCGAGCGTTCTCGCTGATATCGTGCACTACGTCGACGTCAAAGTCGGCAAAGCGCAGTCGGTAGTCGCGGGTCCCGTCTTTGAGTGGATCGCCGTCGTTGATACCGATTAGAAATTTCTCGATAAACCGATGGGTCCTAAATTTTTCGCGCGGAAAAATGCGAACGCGGTCGAGTAGGAATCGACCGTTTAAATCAAACAGCCAGTACTTCTTCTGCGGCCCCAGCCCCGATACCCGCACATAGTGACCGTCTCCCAAATAGGCCGTCTCGGGATTGCCGTCAAAAATAACAGCATCCTCGTCCTCGCGATTCTTCCAGCCGGCCCACTCTAGAATGAGGATCTCACCGCCCAACTCACTTTCAATTAGGGGGGTCAGGTTGATATCCGGATCGAGGCGTTTGGGTTGTATGGAACCACCGTCAACAGTTAGCTGATCCAACACACCGTGCACATTGGGGTCCGCATCAGCCCAGTCTAGCTGTATAAACTCGTACGGGGCGGCAATCTCCGGAGCAGGTCGCTCTGCGCCGCCGATGCGGTAAATAGTCAGCGCATCACTGTGCTGTATGCAGAGAACAAGCCCTATTGCGACAAGCAGACGCGCTATTTCGGATCGTGCCAATACCAGCACTCCGTCTGATGCGATCACGATATGTAAACCGCAATTACGAGGCAGGAACCCCATTCGGCACCGCGGGCAAAAGACACAGCGAGCCGATAGCCTCTCGTTATTTCACCTTAACTAGCGCTACCGAGCAAACACCTATGCTATATATACCCGAGGAAATAAATCAGAACAAGAAAAATTTTGCGCCCGGACATTTATCCAGAATAGAAATACTACCCAGGCAGCCCGAGGTACGGCAAACCACCAGACTCCGAATGGCCTATTGCACGATATATACGCCATAGGCCGAGGCGAGGATCCACAGCACACCGCACACCTGTAACGGCCGATCACGCCAGACAACGGTAGTGGGATTTTCCCCTTGGCCCTGATGATAGACAACGTAGAGATAGCGCAGCACTCCGTACAGAACAAAGGGAATGGTCCACTGCATGCGCGCACCCATTCCGGCCTCGTCGCCGACGCCCATCGCATACAGCGCGTAGCACACCAAGGTTGATGCGGTCAATACGGATATGATCTGATCGAGAAAAGGCAGGCTATATTCCTCGAGAATGGCCCGGTGCTGACCGGCCTTTTCATCGAGTACAACCAGTTCTTGGCGCCGCTTAACCAGCGCCAAAAAAAGCGCCAGCATAAACGTGCAGAGCACAAACCAAGTCGATATGTACACCTGAATAGCGAGCGCGCCACCCAGGGCGCGCAGGAGAAAGCCCGCGGCCACGATAAGCACATCCAACAGCACGACGTGCTTTAGGTGCAGCGAGTACGCGAGATTCATCAGAGCATAGGCCAGCGCCACCCAGCCAAAGTCAGCGTGCAAGACAAAGCTGCTCCCGATTCCCACGGCACCCAAACAGAATGATACGACCAGTGCCAGCGGCACCGGCAGACGACCGGAGGCGATGGGGCGCTTGCTCTTTGTTGGGTGCAGTCGATCGCGCTCCCTATCGAGCACGTCGTTAAACAGGTATACTGCCCCGCTCAGCAGGCAAAAGCACAGCGCTGCAACCGCGCTGCGCACTACGTAGTCTACATCAAAAAGGTGCTGGGAAAATAGGAGCGCAGGAAAGACAAAGACATTTTTAACCCACTGGCGGGGGCGGGTTGAGAGGACGAGCGAGGCGAGCATCAACAGCCCTCTGTACGCAAATCTAACACGTCAGCACTTCACGGCTTCGCCGTCTACGATCTGATCACCCCCGGCTTTTTTTACCTGGTCCAGCGCCGCACTCAATCGGTGCATTATCTGGTCCGCCACATCCTTAGCCTGTATGGCTTCGTTGAACGGGTCGGGTTCGACGATAACAGTGCCCATACTGAGCGTCAAGCTAACCGAACTGCTTCCGCATTCAAACTGGCGCGATACAATCCGAGCGCGCATCTGACGCGTCCGCCGTTTGCACGCCTCTTCCCCGCCGTTGGGAATGAGCAGTATAAAATTGGCGCCGTCGCTATGGATGATCTTCTCATTTTTTTCTATATGCTCTTTTAAAAATTTCGCCATATCGCAAACGACTTGGTCGCCGGCAGTCCGCCCGTAATTCTGATTGATCTCACCCAGCTTATCTGGGGTAATTATAATACAAACAAAACTTTCTCCACCCGCTTTGGCCTGACTTATGACCTGCGGTAAAATAACCGACGAAAAGTACACCTTGTTGGGTAACCCCGTTAAATCATCCGTACCCGCAATGCGCATCCACCGGCGATTGCTGGCGCGAAGCTTTTCATTCTCTTGCTGTAGGCGCGCAATCTCAGCGCGCAGATCTTCTAAGGAGTCGTTTCCTTCACGACCTTCGGACATATTGCTTTCCATTCCCGTTTAAACGCGGCAAACGATGCGTTTGCCAACCTCATTGTTCGATAATAAATTAACGGATAGATCTCCCCCATTACAAGCCTTACACCCATGACGAGCACCGCATACCTCATCATATCGCTCACCGCACTTGCGGCGCTGGCCGCGCTCGTCCTCATCTGGATCTATCGGCGCAATAGAGAGGCCATTACACAGCTGCGCCTACTCAACGGCAGACGCCACCTCCTTGATGAAGAAATCGCTCGACAGTCAGCGGCGCTGCAGGCGATAGATGATGAGCGCGTGGCAGATCTGCGACAGCGCGCCGAAGAAGCCCTAGACGGCCTGAACATCGCCTTGGTAGAGCGACAAGCCCACCTACTCAACTACGCAGATCTAGCCCATTTACAGGCTTATAAGATTCGCTTACACGGCGAGGAAATGGCGGCATCCGCAACCCAAAACCCCATCCCCCGAGAAGCCCTTCCAAGCCCCCCTGCAGCCGCCAAAGATGAAGCCCCACCCCAAACCCTACAGAAAAATCGCGGCCAGATAGAAAACCAATTGCTCGATAAAATAGGCCGTCTCAACAAGGGCAAAAAAAGGTAAAGCGGCCTATTCCACTGGGGAAATAGACCGCTTTGCACCGCTTAGCTGCGTCGATCTACACTTCCATGATCTCCGCCTCTTTATTCTTGGTTATTTCGTCTATGCGGGCGATATAATCATCCGTGAGCTTTTGTACCTGTTCCTGGCCCTGGCGCGATTCATCCTCAGACAGCTCGCCTTCCTTCTGCGCATCCTGCAGCATGTCGTTGCCATCGCGGCGCGCATGACGCACCGCAACACGCGCGTCCTCGCTGCGCTGGCGAGCGATCTTGGTAAAGTCGCGCCGACGCTCTTCCGTCAATTCGGGAATCGGCAAACGAATTATTGTTCCGTCGTTGGAAGGGTTGAGGCCGAGGCTCTTTTCCGCGCGGATCGCCTTTTCAATTTCTGGAATCAGACTGGCTTCCCAGGGTTTTACCACTATCAACCTGGGCTCGGGCACGCTGAGCGTGGCAACCTGGTTGATCGGCGATTGATTGCCGTAGTAGGCTACCTTTAAATGCTCTAACATCGCCGTTGACGCCCGCCCCGTGCGAATGCCCGCCAAATCGCGGCGCAGCGCATCGATCGCGCTGTCCATATGGCTCTTCACATCTTCAAGCACTTCGTCTAACATATCTGTTTCACCCCGCTTGCGCTGCGCGGAATCGCCGCGCGCTATTCTTCGCCTAGACGGAAGCTAGCGAAACGGCGCACACCGATTTTCTCGCCGATTTTTGCCGTTAACTCGACGATCATCTCATCAATCGTCTGGTCGGGATTCTTAACAAACGGCTGTTCCATCAGGCAATTTTCCTGAAAGAACTTCTCGACGCGCCCTTGAACGATCTTCTCGGCAATGTTTTCTGGCTTGCCCTCATTCTTAGCCTGTTCGAGATATATATCCCGCTCTTTTTCCAGAACCTGTGCGGCAATGCCGTCGCGATCCACAGCCAGCGGCTGGGCGGCGGCTATGTGCATGGCCACATCGCGCGCGAATTGCTGAAAGTCGTCCGTGCGCGCAACGAAGTCGGTCTCACAGTTGACTTCGACCAGCACGCCGAGGCGGCTACCCGGATGGATATAGGAAACGATGAGCCCATCGGTCGCATCGCGCCCTGCGCGTTTCTCAACGGCGGCTAACCCCTGCTTGCGCAGGTACTCAACCGCCTTGTCTACATCCCCTTCGGTCTCCTGCAAGGCCTTCTTGCAGTCCATCATGCCCAGCCCCGTCTGCTTGCGAAGCTGCATCACTGCTTTTGCCGATATTTCTGCCATTTGATTCTACTCTGCTATTTGGATTTGGAAATGCTCACTTGCGATACGTATGGACTTATTGTGCCGCTTGGGCCTCTTCGGCCGCTTGCGCTGGTGCCTCAACGGCCTCTTCCTTGTCCTCACCCTTAGCTGCGGCCGCCTCCGCCCGTCCCTCAATGACGGCGTCGGCCAGGTATTGGGCAATCAGGCCAATGGAGCGAATGGCATCGTCGTTACCGGGAATCGGATAGTCGACCAAGCCCGGATCGCAGTTGGTATCGACGATGGCAACCGAGGGAATGGATAGTTTGGTCGCCTCGCGAACGGCGATGTGCTCTTTGCGGATATCGACGATGACGACCAGACCGGGAATGCCGCCCATATTGCGGATACCCGTCAGCGTGCGCACCAGGCGAGCGCGCTCCTTTTCGAGCAGCAGCACTTCCTTTTTCTTGAGCTTGTCGTAGGTGCCATCGGTCGCAATCCGGTCCAGGTGGTCCAGATGGCGAATGCTCTGGCGAATGGTAGGCCAGTTCGTCAGCATGCCGCCCAACCAGCGATCCGTGACGTAAAACTGCTCGCAGCGCTCGGCTTCCTGGCGGATGATATCGGCTGCCTGCTTTTTCGTGCCGACAAAGAGAATTGACTTGCCTGCGCGTGCCGTCTCGCGCACGACCTGGCACGCCTCTTCAATCTTGCCCACCGTCTTTTGCAGGTCGATGATGTGGATCTTGTTGCGCTCGGTGAAAATAAACGGGCGCATCTTGGGATTCCAGCGGCGGGTCTGGTGCCCGAAATGGGTACCGGCCTCGAGCAGATCGCGGATATTGATCTCTGCCATGGGTCTACTCCTAGTAGTGTGTTGAGCCTCCGCCCTCTTCACCTACAAGCAGAATACCCGCAGGCAACGCCCGCGGGCACACTTCTGCACATATCTGAGGACGTGCGAATTTACAGCGTAAATACTAGCGCTTGGAAAACTGGAAGCGCTTGCGCGCACCGGCCAAGCCGTACTTCTTGCGCTCTTTCTCGCGCGCGTCACGGGTCAGAAAACCCGCCTTCTTTAGCGACGTCCGCATTTCGGGATTAAACTTTATCAGCGCGCGCGCAATGCCCAGACAAGCCGCTCCAGCCTGTCCGCGCAAACCACCGCCGCGCGTCGAAATATGGACGTCAAACTGATCGCGCGTCTCGGTCAGATCGAGCGGTTGGACCAGAATCATTTCCAACGCGCCTCGGCGCAAATAGTCGTTCACGGGGCGACCGTTCATCACGATATTTCCCGATCCGGGGCGCAACCACACGCGGGCGACCGACGTCTTGCGACGTCCAGTGGCTTCGTAGCTTTCTCCAGGCATTAATGCTCTACCTCTCGTTGGCAGTCAAGCGATTCGTTTATTGTATTTCAAGCGGCTGGGGCTGCTGGGCCTCGTGCCGATGCTCGGGACCAGAGTAGACGCGCAGCTTCTTCAACAGCTGACGTCCGAGGCGATTGTTGGGTAACATGCCCCACACGGCCTTTTTGAGAATGCGGTCGGGGTGCTCATCCATCATGCGCTCATAGGTCGTTGTGCGCAACCCACCCGGATAGCCGGTGTGACGATGGTAGACCTTCTTATCGGCCTTCGATCCCGTAACGCGCACCTTGTCGATATTTACGACGACAATGTGGTCGCCCATGTCCATATGAGGGGCGTAGGTCGGCTTGTGCTTGCCCTTCAAAACCTGGGCAATCTGCGAGGCCAAACGTCCGAGAACCTTGTCCGTGGCATCGACGATATACCACTGGTGCTCTATGTCGCCCGCTTTGGGGGTAAAGGTTTTGTTGCTCATCCTATCCATTCCGCAAAAGCGCGCAGCGCACGGCCGCGCGGCCTAATACATATATTGAATAAGTCGTTAAAGTTAAAGGCGCTGATTCGGGTTGTCAAGTCTTTGTCCACCTGCGGACTACGAACAGGAGAATGCCTATCGCGGCAATGGACAGCAAGACGCGATTGTATTGTTTCAGCATCTCGCCCACTTCGGACCAATTCTGTCCCAACAGCATCCCCGCATACAGCAAAAGCCCGTTCCAAAGCACCATACTCAGCGCGCCGCCGAGAAGGACGCGCGCGGGAGCCATGCCGCCAATACCGGCCGCAATGGCAATCACGGAGCGGATGCCCGACAGAAATCGATTGGCCAAAATAAGCCAGATGCCATAGCGAGCGAGCCACTGTTCAGCTCTGTCGAGCCCCTCGGCGGAAAAGACGCGCCCACGCCGACCGCTGAAGAGCGCACTGCCATAGCGCGCGCCCAGGAAAAACATCGCCATAAACCCCGCAACGCCTCCACCAACGGTGGCAAAGAAAACGGGCCAGAAACCCCAAACGCCCCGACCGACTAAATATGCGCTAAAGACCACGACAGTATCGCCCGGAACGGGGGGCAATATATTTTCCATAACGGCACTGAGGAAGAGCAATCCGTAAGCCCACTGCGCATCCATATCTTCCAGGCGTCCGATAATCTGCTGCTGGACAAACTCTTCCATAGCCCTAAAGTCGCACCAGCGCAACGGCCTGCGCCGCCATACCCTCTTCGCGACCGACAAAGCCCAACCGCTCTGTCGTCGTCGCCTTGATGGAAATCTGCGCCAATTCCACGCCCAACACCTCCGCGAGCGCAGATCGCATCGCATCGATATGCGGCGCCAATTTGGGCCGCTGCGCCATCACCACGGCATCGATATTGACGATCTCAGCCCCGCGCTGGGCCAGCAGGTCACCGACGCGCTCCAAGAGGATCAGGCTCGAGATATTTTCGTATTGTGCATCGTCGTCCGGAAAGAGGCGACCAATATCTCCCTCTCCAATGGCTCCAACCAGCGCATCGATCATTGCATGCGTCAGCACATCGGCATCCGAATGCCCTTCAAGGCCCAGATGAAACGGCACGTCGACCCCTCCCAAAACAAGCGGGCGATCCGGTCCTAAACGGTGCACATCATACCCCTGCCCCACGCGCATCTGCGATTTGGCCATGGACTCTTCCTCCGCTAGATAGTGCTGCGCCCACGCCCAATCGGCGGGCGTGGTTAGCTTTCTATTATCCTCTTCGCCAGCCACAACGCGCACCGGCACACCCAGCGCTTCAACCAGCATGGCATCGTCTGTCGCCTCGGCACCCCGATCGGCGGCATGGGCTCGCAGCAGTAGATCCCGGCGAAATCCCTGAGGCGTCTGCGCTCCCTGCAGCGTCTGGCGCTGAGGCGTTGAACGAACCCACTCGCCATCCACCACTTTAATGGTCTCCTTAACGGGCAGGCAGGGCAGAGCCGCACCCCACTGGTCGGCCGCATCGACCACCCGCTCTATTAACTCAGGTGAGACAAAGGGTCGCACGGCGTCGTGTACCAGCACGAGCTCTTCGCCAGATTCCACGGCCTCCAACCCGGCGCGGACGGAATCAGCGCGCTCGGCGCCCCCTTCCACCACCGCGCGCACCTTGCCCATCGGACTGCCGCTTAGCACCTCTTGCCGACAGTATGCCACGTCCTGAGCGCGCACGACGACGATAATTGACGCGATGCGCTCGGCGCGCTCAAAGCACATCAGAGTGTGCCACAGCACGGGCCGGCCGCGTAGCGCCATGTACTGCTTGGGAAGGTCGCCGCCCATGCGCACGCCCCTGCCGCCTGCGACGAGTATAGCTGTTGCGCGCTTGTCCCCCATAGTTCACACCACCATCATGGCATCGCCATAGCTGTAGAAGCGATAGCCCTCTCGCACTGCTTCGGCATAGGCACTCATCAGATAATCGTATCCGGCAAATGCAGCCACGAGCATCAGCAGAGTCGACTTGGGTAGATGGAAATTTGTTACCAACGCATCTACGGCACCAAATGCGTAGGGCGGATATATGAAGGCATCAGTCCACCCACTCGCCTCGTGCAGCAGCCCCTGGCCATCGACGGCCGTCTCCAGCGCGCGCACCGACGTCGTGCCCACAGCGATAATGCGTCCTCCGGCACGCCGCCGCCGGTTGACTTCCTCGGCCGTTGTGGCGGGGATCTCATAATACTCTGCTTCGATTCGATGGGAACGTGGGTCCGACGTGCGCACCGGCTCAAAGGTGCCGGGGCCCACGTGTAACAGAACCGGCTCGATGGCGGTGCCCGCTGCACCGATTTGTTGCAGGAGCGGCTGGGTAAAGTGCAGACCAGCCGTCGGAGCAGCTATCGCTCCGTGCGAACGGGCAAACACGGTCTGGTAGCGCTCCGCATCGACACGCGTCGCTTCCCGGCGAATGTAGGGCGGGAGCGGTATCTGGCCCACCTGCTCGACGATGGGCATAATATCCTCCGCGTCAAACTGCAGCCGAACGCGTCCCTCTGGCGTGCGCTCCACCACTACGGCGCGCAGGGCACCGTCCGCAAAAACAAGCTCGCTTTTCACCTGTAGCGCCCGTCCCGGCTTTCCCATAGCCAACCAATTGCCGCCCCTATCGCGGGCGATGAGGAGCAGTTCGACCTTACCCCCCGTCTGCGCGCGCACCCCGTGCAACCGGGCGGGAAAAACGCGCGTCTGGTTGACAATGAGCACGTCACTGGGCGCCACGAGACCGGCTATATCGGCAAAGCGCATATGACGCACACGGCCATTGCCGCGATCGAGCACGAGCAGGCGCGACTGATCGCGCTGGGCAACCGGCTCTTGGGCGATCAGCTCCTGCGGCAGATCAAAGTCGTAGTCGGAAAGATTCATGGGGAAGAGGAGAATAGTGGAGACGTCCCCATTCGTCAAGACGGGTATAAAAAGAGGGCCATTCCATGCGGAATGGCCCTGCTCATCATGCATCCTTCGCGCCTTCTGACGGCGCCCTTCTCACAGGAGAGACAGCACCGATACGGCGCTTACATTGGCCTGAGCCAGCATGGCGGTGCTGCTCTGCACGAGAATTTGTCCTCGGCTAAACTCCGTCACCTCTTCGGCAATATCGGCGTCGCGAATCGTCGCTTCAGAAGCCTGTATATTCTCAATCTCGTTCTCGCTATAGGCGATGGTGAACGACAGCCGGTTCTGAGCCGAACCAATCTTTCCGCGCTCGTTGGACAGGGCAAAGATTGCCAGGTCTATTGTCGATATGGCTTGACGGGCGCTACCAATCGTATCCACCGAGGCACTGTCGAGGTTGAGAATGCTACCCGAAGAGCGCAAATCGCCAATACCTACTTCAATGCGGTTTACCGCCGCATCCCGAGGTCCCACCTGAAAATCACCCCCAGTGCCCTCTTCTATGACCAACGTCTCACCGTCCAGGTCTCCATCTTCATAGCTACCCGTAGCACCCGAACCGCCGACGCCTGCCAGCGATACCTGTATGCCGAGTCGGTCGAAATTGGCGACAATCGTCGCCCCATCCGATACGGCGCCACCGTCTAGCTTGGTCCCCAAATTAATGGTCTGAGTCACTACGCCGTTGCCCAAGGTGACTTCGTCGTCACCGCCGCCGTCTATAAAGGTGTATGTGCCGGCTTCCACGGCGTTCAGCCCCACGCGCACCACGCCCGTCTCATTGCTGGCTGTTATCGCCGTCGAGTCGGCCGAAGCACTGTTGCCAAAACCGACCAACAGCGACTGGTCGTTGTAGGTCGTTGCTTCGGCAATGCGGTCGATCTCCGTGCGCAGCTGGGTGAACTCGGCCAGCATGGACTCGCGGTTGGCATCATTCATGGTACTGGAGGCGGATTGGACGGCCAGCTCGCGCATGCGTATGAGAATACCGCTCACCTCCTGCAGCGATCCTTCGGCAACTTGCAAGAGGTTTGTCGCATGTTCCGCATTGCGCACATTCTGGTTGAGGCCCGATATCTCGCCGCGCATGCTCTCGGAAATAGACAGGCCAGCAGCATCGTCGGCCGCGCGATTCACCCGCATACCCGAAGACAGGCGTTCCAATTGGCGGCTCATAGTGCCTGTATTGCGCTTTATCATGCGCTGGGCATTGATCGCCTTGAGGTTGTTATTAACTCTGAGTGCCATCTGTCATACGCTCCTCGCTTAATTCCACCCGCTGGAGGAAAAGCTCCGTTTTCTATTTATGTTATTTATTTACAGCACTTTATATGCATTTTCATTTCATGATTTTTTTATCAGCACGATCAACGCGCAATCATCCTATTCCGTTTATCGGCCACTTTACAACGCAACTTTAATGGACTCTCCATTTTTTTTTTAAAAAATCCATAAAGTCACGATTCTTTATCCCGATAAATATCATGTAGTATCAAGTTATGTGAAGTTCAGCTATGCATGTTGAGCCATCTGTTATCGCACAGTTGGCCGCTGCCCCAAGGTCTATATTGAACAAGGAGGTTCGAAAATGACCATCAGCATCAACAGCAATATTTCCGCTCTGCGGACCTCGAATACAATCGGTCAGGTAGAGCGGGATAGCATGGATCGCAGAGCCCGCCTCTCCTCGGGCCTCGCCATTAACTCTGCCCGCGAAAGCGCGGCGCGACTCTCTATGTCCGAAGGCATGCGCGCCGAATTAGAGGGCCTGGCCCAGGGTGCGCGCAACACGGAAAATGCACTCGATCTCCTGAATACCGCAGAAGGTGGCATGAACGAAATTAGCGCCATGCTCATCCGCATGCGCGAGCTGGCGCTCCAGTCCTCGACAGAAACGCTTAACGACAAAAACCGCGAAGCCATCGAAGCCGAATTCAATCAGTTGAAGGGGGAAATCGACCGGCTAGTGCGCGTATCGAGCTATAACGATCAGACCGTACTCAGGGGATTTGGCAACTCCGTTAATAGAGAGGCTTCAACCGCCGTAGCCGATGCAGCCGAAACGGGCGTGCGCTTCATCAAGCTCACCGGTGCGGCCGAAGGTTCCTACACCTTTATCGACAACCCAGATGACAACGAAATCACCTTGGGCAATGGAACGATTACCCAAACGGTAAACCTGGGATCGCGAACGGTCGACGGCAAAGTTGCCGACGGAACGACTCAGGTCGTCAACTTTGACTCGCTTGGCATTGAAGTCGTGCTAGCCGGTGAGGGTGTAAAGGGTGCACTGGGCGATTATAGCGACGGCGAACTAGATGGGAAAACCATCGAAATTCAGAATATCGGCGGCAGCTTCCAATTGGGCAGCGACGCCGTACCGGCCGACCGCCTCGAGTACAATATCGCCAATTTACAAACGGATGGCCCCGTCTTGGACCTGGCCGGCATCAGCATGGGCACGCGCGATACGGCGCGGGCGGCCCTATCCCATTTGGATGGAGCGATCTACCGAGTGAGCAAAGTGCGCGGACAGGTGGGTGCCGTCGTCAACCGACTGACGCACACGCTCGACTTTACCACCAATTCCATAGAGCGCATTACCGCCTCGGAATCGACAATACGCGACGTCGATTACGCATGGGAAACGTCTCAGCTAGCGCGCAACGAAATCATCCGTCAGGCCTCCGTTGCCACGTTGGCCCAGGCGCATATCGCCGCCAATATGGCCATGGGGCTGCTGCAGAACTAGCGCAGGCGATAAATGGCGATAGCAGCGCCCTTTTCACCGTTGCGCGCAGCAAAGCGCGCAACGCGCTCGACCTCGCCATTGGCCGGATTGATAAGGTTGGAAAAATAGGCGCGGTTTTTCGCGTGGTGGTAGTGCGCCGCGCTCAGCCCCCCTGGCGGCGGTTCGCTTTCGATATAGCGACCGTAGGCCGCCTCGGGTAGCACGATGTAGCGCACGCCCCGACTCTTGAGCTGACGGGGGCTAAGCCAGCCCCGGCTGAAGACGCGGCGCGTCTCAGGATCGTCGAGGTCAATGTGAGGACCGTACGCTTCGGGAACGACGGGCTGCTTTAGCCATATTTCTAGATTGACCAGCTCGAAGGCGGGACGGCGCGCCCAGTATTGCTCGAGAATGGCCAGCGCCTGCGGCTGCGACCGATAGGCCTCCGCGAGCCCGCGCCGGGCCGCCTGCAGTTCCAATTGTGGTCCGTATGGCATCCACGTGGTCGCCAGCACCGTCCCCTCGTCAGCGCGTTGCTCAATCCACGCCGCCGCCTGCCCACGCACGTCGGGTTGCGCCATTTCTATACCCGACTCAGCCGCCGCGTAAACGCTGGGTGCGGACAGTATGAACACCCCTATCCACTGCCAAATACCACCCAGTCCCATGCGCCGACGGGCCCATGTAAGCGCAAGAGCGGCGGCTATGCCCCACAGCGGGTAGAAGTGCAGCACGTAATGCAGGCTTTCTCGCGTCCACGAACCAATGTAGATAAAGCTAGGAATCCAGGTCGATAGGAGCAGGATTTCAAACGGCCCGCGCTTCCATAGGGCCCACCCCATTCCCAGCAGCATAGCAGCTCCCACGCCCCATTCGTATTCCAGCAGCGAGCGCACGATCCACCACCACGGCTGCGTATGGGCCAGCGAGAAATCGAGGCTGGAAAACTGGTAGCTGGCTACGGTCCAGTATTTATCCGCGGCGAGAAAGACATACGGTGATCCGACAAAGAGGGCAGCGAACGAAACGGCAATGGCACTCCACAGTTTTGCATCACTTAGCGCCGTCCACCTCCACTGGGCGCGCAGCATATGCGCCACCGGTATGGCAAGGGCAATCAGCGCACCGTTGTATTTGGTTGCAACTACGCATCCGGCAGCTACCCCCGCTAGCACATAGGCCCGCCATGCTCCCCCATCGGCAATGTGCCAGGCCGCCCACAGCGCGCACAGCGCCCCGAAAGCCATCGCCGTATCGGGCAGTGCATAATGGGCCTGCTGAACGGGCACGCGGGCAACGGCGGCCAGTGCGGCGGCCACCAAACCTACCTCGACTCCGCCTACCCGTCGCCCTAGCGCAAAGGTGGCATAGACCGTTGCCGTCCCCAGCAAGACGCTAATCCAGCGACCGACCAGCGCCGCGCGCGCCGGATCAAGGTACGATATCAGCACGAGGCTGTCGATCGTCCCCTGCCAGTGCGGCCCCCATCCCAACAAGGTCGCGACGTAGAGCATTGCGGCCGTCAGATAGGAGTAAAGCGCCGGATAGGTAAACTCGGTGGGCAACAGCGTGTGCGCTCGATAGAAATTCCAAACACTCGCTGCCACGCCCACTTCGTCGACGTGACCGTACATCGCCGGATAGCCCTGCTCTAAACCCCATACACGCAGCCATAGGGCCAGGCATAGCAGTGCGCCCAAGCCGCCCAGTTCACGCCTGCGCAAAGCCATTACTCACCATAGCGAAGGTAGCGGAAAATAGTCCAGAGAATTTTGTGCCCGGCACGCAGCGAACCACTCACGGTGCCGCTGATTTTGGAGGTTCCGATGCGCTTTCGATAGCGCACAGGCACTTCGGCACAGCGCAGGCCAATGCGCGCGGCCTTTACCTGCATCTCCACCGTCCAACCAAAGTCGCAGTCGCGCATATTCAAACGCCGCAGCGCCCCGCAGCCGATCGCCCTGAACGGACCTAGATCGGTAAAGGACACGCCAAACAGCCAGCGAATCAGCCGCGTTGCCAGCCAATTGCCAAAGCGCGCCTGCGGCAGCAGGGCACCGCGTTCCCGCTCCCCCAGCACGCGCGAACCGATAACGAGGTCGGCGTCCCCTGCGGCAATGGGTTCGTAGAGGGAAGGCATCTCACCGGGGAAATCGCTGTAGTCGCCGTCGAGAAAAACGACGATATCGGGGTCTTGGAGGGCGGCTATGCCGCGCAGACAGGCGCGTCCGTAGCCTTTGATGGGCTCGCGCACTACCGTCGCGCCGCGCGCCTGTGCAACGGCGGCGGTTCCATCGGTGGAACCGTTGTCGACTACGATGATTTCAGCAATAGACGAGGGGATCTCGTCGAGGACCTTGCCAATGGCGCGCTCTTCGTTGAAAGCCGGGATAATAACGGAGATCGAGAGAGCGTCTGCCATGCACGCCGCCCTGCACTACTTAGAGGTTGTTCTCCAACCAGAGAAAGAGCAGGTCCTTGGCCTCGGGCACTTCGTTGATAAGGTCAATGCCGTGGGCCGAAGAGTTCTGAAAAATGCGCAGCGATTTTGGCTCCGCGGTGGCCTCGGCCAAACTGCGGGCAAACTCCGCGTAGCTCAGCACGATATCCCCACCCTGCAGAGCATCTCTACCGCCAACAAGGAACAGCATAGAGCGAGGACCAAACGGTGCGATGCCGTTGCCGATGACCAGTGGAGCGAGCGAAGATGCTTCCCAGAGACCGGCAGATAGCGACACACTGGTCTTGATCTGCTGGGGGAAGACACCCGAACTCACAAAGGCGACGTTGCCACCAGATCCGTTGCCAATTACGCCGATGCGATTGAGATCAATGCGATTATCGACCTGGCTCTGCTCCAACAGCCAACGGAGCGTAGCGAGCACGTCGATAAAGCTGTTTTCCAAGTCCTCGACCAGCAGCACCTGTCGACTGTCGGGCAGCGGCGTCTGACCGTGCCCGCGCATATCAATCGCCACGACGGCATAGCCGCGCTCGAGCAGTTCGATAAAGAGATCGGTCGTCGACAGCCACTCCTCTTTGGCACCGCCCAAATCGTGCAAGAGAATAACGACCGGCAGTCGCTCGGCTGTGGCCTGTATACCATAGAGCGCACTGATCGGCACGCCGTCGTCGGAGAGAAAACCCACCTCGCTTATGGGATAAACGCGGCCGGGGCCCGTGCTGACTTCTGGACCGGTGATATCGACGCCGTAGTCTTCTGAATCGCCGCATCCCGCCAGAGCTAACGCACAGCCGAGCAGCCATATATGCAGGATTTTCTTCATCATTAACTCCTCGTCGGCCCGACGGGTAAAAAACAAAAGCTCCGCCAGTAGGTGCGGAGCAGTGCGCACTGCGGAGCGCCATAGCCAAAGTGTGTTAACTCTTTGCCCTAAATAAACCAACAACCCTCCCAATGTCAACCAAAGGCACCTTGACTTACCCCTACCAACGCTCTATCCTTCCCACGCCATGATCGACCTATGCGACGTGCGATTTCACTTCGGCGACACCCCCGTTCTACAGGACGTCAATCTGCAGATTCACCCCGGTGAGTCCGTGGCCATTATCGGTGCCAACGGCTCCGGCAAAACGACGCTGGCGCGCTGTTTAAACGGACTTATAACCCCACAATCTGGCTCGGTATGCATAGACGGTATCGCCACGGCCAACCGAGACCAGCTGCCGACCATACGCCGCACGGTCGGCATGGTATTTCAAAATCCCGACGACCAGCTAGTCGCCACCACCGTGGAAAGCGAACTGGCCTTCGGCCTGGAAAATCTGTCGCTTTCCCGCGGGGAAATGCACGCACGCATCGAACGCGCGCTCGGCGACTTTGACCTGCTTGCACACCGCCACAGTGCGCCCAATCGCCTGTCTGGAGGAGAAAAGCAGCGCCTTGCCATTGCTGCGGCCAGCGCGATGCAGCCGCGCTATCTGGTACTCGACGAGCCGACTGCCCTACTCGACCCCCAGCACCGCCTGCAGGTGATTGAACTGCTGCAATCGCTGCGCGAGGTGCACGGCATCGCGACCATTCTCATCACCCAGTTGCCCGACGAAGCCGCAAGCGCGGCGCGCATAATTGCCCTGCGCGATGGCCGCGTATTGCTCGACGGACCGCCCGACGCGGTTTATGCCGACGTCGAGGCTCTGCGCGCGGCCGGCTTGGAAGCCCCCTTTGCTCGCCGGCTTTTCGCCGACGACCCTACAGCCGCCATCGGCTGCACGTTAGATCACGTCGTCGAGACGTGGAAGGCCACCGCAAGGCCGACGGCCCCTCCCATGAGCAAGCCGGATAAACCCAGCATACCGGCGGCCGCCCAAGTATGCGTCGAAGCCCTATCGCATACCTACGAGGCCCAAACCGCACAACCGCAGCCAAGCCTGCACGAAGTAGATGTCCGTTTTACCGGCGGCACGATTCACGCGCTAGTGGGCGCGAGTGGATCGGGGAAAACGACTCTCGCTCAGCACGTGAATGCCCTGCTCAAACCGCGGAGCGGACGAGTGCTGCTCGACGAACGCGATATCTGGAAACAACCTCTGCTCGAAACCCGCCGTCGCGTAGGCCTCGTTTTCCAGTTTCCCGAACTCCAGCTCTTTGCCGACAGCGTGGCGGAAGACGTATCCTTTGGGCCGCGCAATATGGGGTATTCCGAACAGCGCATCGCCGCACTCGTAGAGCAGGCCATGGACTGGGTAAACCTACCTATTGAGACCTTTGGCACGCGCGCACCCATGGAACTCAGCGGCGGGGAAAAGCGTCGCGTCGCCCTAGCCGGCGTTTTGGCAATGGACCCAGATGTGCTCGTGCTCGATGAGCCAACCGCCGGCCTCGACCCCGCTTCAACACGCAGCCTGTGCGCACTGCTCGTGCAACTGGCCAGCACAGGAAAGGCCATTGTGCTGATCGCACACGACATGGACCTCGTCGCCGAGTTGGCGGACTACACGACCGCCCTGTGCCGGGGCCGCGTCGTGCTGCAGGGAACGACGCGCAGCGTGTTAGCGGACGAGAGCCTCACCGAGCTGAGTCAGCTATTACCACCAACGGCTACCGGGATAGCTAGGCGCCTGCGCCAACGCGGCTGGCCACTGCCCCATATCCCTCTAACGCTGGAAGAGCTCAAGGCCATGCGCTAAGGTCGGAATGCGTCGGGCCAGTGCTCCACGGACTCCTCGCCGCCCAGCGTCACCACAACGACGTCAAAGCGATACGTCGCCTGAGTCGATTTCTCGCGGACATACTGTCGAGCTGCGCCGACGAGCCGCTGGCGTTTGGCACGATCAACCCGCTGCTCGGGTTTGTAGCCTTCTTCTGCCTGCGTGCTCGCTTTCACTTCCACAAACACACACTCGTCGCCCTTGCGGACAATCAGATCGACCTCGCCGCCGCCCCCCCGATAGCGCCTCTCGAGCACTTCGTAGCCGGCCTCTACCAAATAGCGCTCCGCACGCGTTTCGCCCCTGCGCCCAATATCCTGTAGCTGGGCCAAGCGCGCGCGGTACTCCTTGCGCAGAGCGCGCAGTTCGTCGTCTACCAACGCGTCGCCGGCTTCCTTTATGAAATGGGCCATGCGCTCCAATTCACCCAGCGATTCGGCCTGCCCAATTCCCTCTACAAAGCTGGCGTAGGCAGCCGACCGCGGAGGCTGCACAAGCTCGGCTACGGGAGCAAAACTACGCCGGTGCAGCGGACAGGGGCCGTGGGTGCGCAGCGCGGCCATATGATCCGGACTTCCGTAGCCTTTGTGACCGGCAAAGCCGTATTCCGGGTAGTGCGTATCGCATTCAACCATCAGGCGATCTCGATGCACTTTGGCCAGCACCGAAGCAGCTGCAATGGAAAGAGAGCGCGCATCGCCGTCGACCAGGGCCGTTTCCTCAAATGCACTCCCCGGGCGCACGTGGCCGTCGACAAGCACGTGTTGGGGGGCTGTCTGCAGCGTATTGAGCGCCTCGCGCATTGCCTTGAGAGAGGCCTGCAGAATATTGAGACGGTCGATTTCCTCGGCGTCGACCTGGGCAATACTCGCGGCGAGGGCCTGTGCGCGGATTGCATCAAAGAGCCCTTCGCGGCGACGCGGCGATAGCTTTTTTGAATCGTCCAGTCCCGGCAATTCGGCATCGGGTGGCAGGATCACCGCCGCCGCGACCACCGGGCCGGCCAAACAGCCACGCCCGGCCTCATCCACTCCGGCGACCCACTCTACACCGCGTCCCCACAGGCGTTGCTCAAACTGCAATAATTCTGCGCGGCGAGCCCGTTCGGCCCGCTGGCGCGCCCAGCGCTTCCGCGCCTGAACGGCCAGACGTCGCACGCCCACCCGCTCGTCGCGCTCCAATAGGGCCCATTCGGGCGCCTCTTCGGGCCAATCCGCAGAGAGCGCCCGCAGAGCATCAACTGTCATATTGGCAAAAGAAGGGGAACGCGACGGCTGGCCGGAAGTCTCATCTATTGACACGGGGTATCTGCCTCGTATATTTCGGCTAGAAAAGCCGAACGCTCTCTGTAGGAGTCGAAATTATGATGCGCACAATAGCCTATTGCAGCCTGCTCGCCCTCTTGCTAACCGCCCTGCCGACGGTCGCCCAAACAGCCAGTCCCGAACGCGCCGATACGCGCATCTACCTGGACGATGGCACGCTAGTCGAAGGCAATTTAGTCGAGAAAGGCTCCGAGCTTGTCATCATGCGCGTAGAAGAAAAAATCTTCACCTTCGAGCGCACCGAAATCGACAAAATAGTCACGCTGGAGTCGCTCGGAGGCGGGGCAAAAACCATCACGATAACCGAATTCCCCTATATCAGCTTTATGGGCGGCGCCGTGGCCTTTGGCCTGCTCTCCTGGCTTCAGTTTGACCGCGCATCGGACAACGAACAAGAAGCCGAACTAAACCGGGAACACCAGCAGCTCTCGCGCGCACAGAAGCTCGAAGACAAGGCCTCGCGCGCGCGTCTCTACGGCTGGTCAACTGCTGTCCTATCCGCTGGCAGCTTTGGCGTTTCGCTCATCCCGCGCAAGGCGACGCGGCGCGTCTTTCCCGAATTGGGCGCCAGCAGCGACGGCGATCCGCTTCTTCGCGTAACCTACAACTTCTAGCCCCTACGGCGTCGGCGCAGCAGCTGTAGCTCTCGTTCCATCGTCTCGATTTTGGCATTCTGCAACCGCACGAGCTCGGCGTAGATTCGCGCGCGCTCGTCTTGGGCGTCCAGCGCCTTGCGCAGCCCTTCCAGCTGCGTTAGCAGTCCGTCTAAGAGGGCGTCCTCATCGGCGCCAACGCCCCCATTTCCCTCGCCTATAAAGGCGCGCGCGCTGTCGCGCAGCGCCTCCCTTTTTTCCTCTATCTGGCGCTCTAGTTCTCGCTCTTCGCCCCCGCCCTCGGGTAGATTTTGCGGACGGGCCTGCTCCATCGCGCGCGCAAATTTGGTGCGGGGCGTCGGCTCGGTCACCGGCGCACTCTTTTTGCGACGCGTCAATAGGAAAAGGACTGCGATTAGCACGCACAGGCCGACTCCACCTGCGGCGGCATAGATCCACCAGTCTTTCACATCACCCGCCGTAAACGATGGGGTGCGCTCTGCCTCGGGCTCCTCTTGCCAAACCTCTCCGCGCGCCAGCGCACTGTATTTTGCGGCGCTGTCGGCCTGGCCTATCGCTCGGTACAAATCCGCCATTTCACGCCGGCCTTCGCCGGCCTCGGCAGCCCGGTAGAGCTTGGCCAGTGCGGCGTCAAATTGACCCAGCTCGCGATGGGCGCGCGCTGCGTGTAGCAGGGCGCGCAGATGGTTGGGGTCTTCGCTCAGAACAGTCTCGAAATGCTCCAATGCTTGGCGGAAGTCACCTTCCGCTTCCCGCTGCAGTCCTTCGGCATAGGGGTTGAGAATGCTCCCCTCAGGCAGCGATTCCTCCTCATCTTCTACGTCATCGACCGATTCAACCGTTTCGACGGCCACTACCTGTGCAACGGCCGGCTCGTCTACGGCGGGCGGCAAAGCGACTTCGGCAGTCATCTGCAGCGGCTCGATAAGCTCGCGCCAAATCCACCCTCGTTGGCCATCGGGCAGGTCGACTTCAAACCAGTTGCCCCGCTTGTCCAACACGGCGAGTTCGCTGCCGCGCTCAACCAGGCCCACCGTGGCCGCCGCGGTAGATCCCGAAGCCCGCACGCGCACCTTCTCTCCCGTAACTGTCCACAGTTCCTGTACCAGGTCGCCGTGCAGCCACCCCAACCGGCCATCGGCCAGACGCACCTGATTCCATTCGTCCTTGTCTTCGACCTTTTCCACGCGCTCGCCGTTGCTCAGTACGGCGATGCGCGCAGACTGCACCGTCGCATCGGCCCGTATATTGACCTGTGGACGGTTAACGCGCAGAGTTGGCCCGGCCCACAGGGGCGATGCCAGCCACGCCGCAAGGGCGATAGACGCGAGTTTAAGCACGATTTTTCTCGTTCAGATAATGCACCAGAGCGCGCAGACCCAGTACGTAGCTATGCAGCGAGAAACCGGCAATCTGGCCCAGGCAAACTGGAGCGAGAACAGAGTGGTGACGAAACGCCTCCCGCGCGTGCACGTTGGAAAGGTGCACTTCAACACAGGGCAGACCAATGCCGGCCACGGCATCCCGCAGCGCAATGCTATAATGGGTCAATGCACCGGGATTGATAACGACGCCGGCATCGCGTTCGCGCGCTGCGTGCAGGGCATTGACTAGCTCACCTTCGATGTTCGACTGAAAGCAGTGCACGCTAACTCCAAGCGACTCGCCTTCTGCGCACACGAGTCGGTCGACATCGGCCAGCGTTTCCCGCCCGTATACGTCGGGCTCTCGAACGCCCAGCAAATTGAGGTTTGGACCGTGTAGCACCAAAATGCTAGTCCCCATAGATCGCCTTTCCACTCGTGTGATTACTGCGCGCACAGGCGCTCAACAACAAACCCGATAGCACAATGCTGGCGGTGTCGGCACGCAGCACGCGCTCACCCCAGCAAAAAACCCGCACGCCCAAGTCTTGGGCAAGGGCAATCTCACCGGGAGAGAACCCGCCTTCGGGACCGACCAACAGGCCGGCGGACGAAACCGCTCCCTCGCCGACGACATCCCCGCACAGCGCATCTCGCTCGCTCAACGCACCCATAAAAACAGCGTCACAGCACTCGACGAGCCGTTCGACGACGGCGCTAAATGCATGGGGCGGGGCCAGCTCGGGCAGGCGGCTCCGCCCGCACTGTTTTACCGCCGCCCGTGCCAGACGCTGCCACCGTTCGACCTTGGCATCCGAACCGGCGCGCGCAACGCCACGCTCGCTCAGCGTAGGCCAAATCGCGGCAACGCCCAGCTCCGTGGCCTTTTCCACGACAAAGTCAAAGCGCTGCCCTTTGAGCAGAGCAGGTGCTAGCACAAAGCGCACGGCGCTTTCGCCCGTATCAACGCCGCGCTCGACGATATCGGCGATGACTCGATCGCGCCCAATCTCAACCAACCGCGCCCTGTACCAATGCCCTTCGCCATCGATCGCGTCGATTGTATCTCCAACCTGCTGGCGACGGACCTTGTGCACGTGGTGCGCTTCTTCACCGCGCAAAACGAGCTGCTCGTCGGCAACGTCGCTCCCATCTACCCAAAAAGCCGCCACTATATTGTCCGGTGTGCGACGACGCAGATCCACTCGTTCTTGCCCAAGACCTCTTCTAAGGCAAAACCGGCCTCTCCTACGCCCGCGCAGAACGCCGCGCGCTCGCGGGCCAATAGCCCGGAGAAGATAACCGTGCCTCCGGGGACCGTGCGGTCGCGCACATCCGCAAGTATGGGCAGCAAAACATGGCTCTGTATATTGGCGACGATCAAGTCGTACGGGGCCGATTCGCCGCAGTCACCGATGCGGCCTACCCGCACTTCGAGGCACGCGGACGAGACGCCGTTGAGCTGCGCATTCTCTCGCGCGTTTTTCACTGCGGCCGGATCGACGTCCAGCGCTAGGACCCGCTCGGCCCCCCACTGTGCCGCCGCAATGGACAGCACACCGCTGCCGGTACCCAAATCGAGGCAGCACATCCCCGCCTTTATTCGACCCTCCAATGCCTGCAGGCACAGCTGAGTCGATTCGTGCCCGCCCGTACCAAAGGCCATGTTTGGATCGATGGTAATCGCCAGCGCATCGCCAGCGTCGACGGGTATCCACGAGGGATGAACAACGACGTTGGGCGTAGCCCAGACGGGGCGAAAAAAGCGCCGCCATTCCGCTTCCCAATCGGCTTCTTCGACCTCGGCGCGCTCTATCGCCATTTCCCCTACACCCATCGTCTCTGCCAACGAGCAGAGCTCGGCTTCGATTGCACCGACGGCGCAGTCGGCGGGAAAATAGGCTTTAATCAGCGCCCGTTCTCCCGCTTCGTCGACTTCCGTTCCACAGCTGCCCATATCAAAGCACAGCGCGCTAATGGTATCGACGAAAGCGATCGGTAAACGGATATGTAAAGAATGCCAGCTACGTTCCATAGTAGTAGCTAAGATAGTGAGGTCGGCAAACGAGTGGCAAGCCGGAGAAACCGGCAGCAGGTGGCGAGAAGGGCTGCAGAAACGCGCCTAAGCGAGCGAGCGTAGTTGGTCGACGATCCCAGCAGCGACCGGGGCAAAAATGGGTTCGTACTGTTTTTCTAGCGCGGCGGGACGCCCCCCATCCCCAGCAGAGCGTATGGCCTCGAGCAGCGGCACTTCGCCAAAAAAGGCCACGCCGTTGCGCTTGGCCGCCGCGCGCCCCCCTCCCTTGCCAAAGATTTCGTGCCGCTTATCGCAGTGGGGGCACAGATAGTAGCTCATATTTTCCACCACGCCGAGCACGTCGACTTCCACTTTTTCGAACATGGCCATGCCGCGCTCGACGTCTTCTAATGCCACGCTCTGCGGCGTGGTAACAACCACGGCGCCGGATAGGGCAATGGACTGACTCAGCGTAAGCGGTATATCGCCCGTTCCCGGTGGCAAGTCGATCAGCAAGTAGTCGAGAGCACCCCACTCGACCTGGTGGAGAAACTGCTGCAGCGCCCGCGCCAAGAGCGGTCCGCGCCAGATAACAGGGGCATCTCTACCGGCGATAAAGCCGATGGACATCAGTCCGATGCCGTGCGCCTTGACCGGCAGCAGGCGCTGCTCGTTTGACAGAGCCGGCTCTTCACTTACTCCAGCCATCAGAGGAATGCTGGGACCGTATATATCGGCGTCGAGTAGCCCCACGGCAGCACCCTGCTCCGCTAAACTCACCGCCAGATTGACGCTGAGCGTCGACTTTCCAACCCCCCCTTTACCGCTGGCTATGGCTACGGCATTGCGCACGCTGGCCAGCGGCCCCTCGGCAAAGAGCGTCCTGGGGACCCCGCTATCGATCTGCTTTTTTTTGGAGAAAAACTGCATGGTCGCTCCCAGATGCAACCGTGCCACACGGCTTTGCGGCACGGTACTACTTAACTGAATGCCTTGCGAATCCGATCGAAAAAGCTGTCGCCTTCGGAGCGGACGCGTTCGTGTTCCAATTTGGCCAACTCCTCGAACAGCACGCGCTCTTCTCGATTCAGATCCTGCGGGGTCCACAGCAGCACCTGCACCAATTGATCGCCCACACCGCGCCCGTTTACGTCGGGCAGCCCCTTGCGCGCCATGCGAAACACGCGACCAGCCTGCGTGCCAGCGGGAATTTTTAGCACGGCTTGACCCTGCAGCGTCGGCACTTCGACCTCGGCGCCGAGCGCGGCCTGCGCAAAGCTGACGGGGAGCTGTAGGATGATATCGTTGCCGTCGCGGGTAAACTTCGCATCTTCCTTCTCTTCTATAAAGACGAGGCAGTCGCCGGCCGGACCGCCGCGTGGCCCCACTTCGCCCTGGCCGCGCAGCGGAATATAATTGCCCTCCTGAACGCCAGCGGGGATGCGCACGGTAAGGCGCGTTTGGCCGCGCACGCGGCCTTCGCCGCTGCAGTCACCGCAGCGCTCTGAGACCGTGCTGCCCTCGCCGCCGCAGGCCGGACAAGCCGCCACGGTCATCTGTTGGCCGAATAGCGTGCGCGCCACCTGCTGGACTTGCCCCACGCCGCCGCACGTGGTGCATTTCTCGCGGCTGGCGCCAGGTGCGGCCCCCGTCGAGCTGCACGTGTCGCATCCCTGAAAGCGCGTGAGATTGATCTGTTTCTCCACGCCGGTCATGATTTCTGCCAGGGAGAGCGACACCTTGATCTTCAGATCGCGACCGCGCGGCGGTCCGGCTGGACCTCGCCGCCGACCACCACCGCCAAAAAACGAGTCGAATATATCTCCAAATATATCCTGGAAATCCGATGCATGGCTAAAATCCGACCACTGGAAACCGCCGCCGCCAAAATTGCCTTCAACGCCGGCATGCCCATAGCGATCGTACTGCGCGCGCTTATCCCCATCGGACAGCACCTCGTATGCCTCGGACGCCTCTTTAAATAGCTCTTCCGCTTCGGCGTTGCCCTGATTGCGATCCGGGTGGTATTTGAGTGCGAGCTTGCGATAGGCGCTCTTTACTTCGCCCTCGCTGGCCTCGCGTCCCACGCCCAATACTTCGTAATAATCTCTCTTTGCCATGGCTGTGCCCGCCGCGGGCTATTCTCCCTCGCTTGGCGCCTTGCTGACGACTACCCGCGCCGGCCGCACGACCTTGTCGTTCAGCGTGTATCCCTTTTCCATTTCCTGTATAACGGTGCCCGGCTCGCGCTCGGCGTCTTCAACCTCGAGCATCGCCTCGTGCACGTTGGGATCGAAACGCTGATCAACCGCATCGATCGGCTTGAGTCCATAGCCATCGAGAGCGCCGTTGAGCTGGGCATAAATCAGCTCAATTCCCTGCTTGAGCGCATCGGCGTCCTCGGTTTCTTGATCGAGGGCTCGTCGCATATTGTCGAGTACTGGCGCGACCTGCAATAGGACGTCGCGCAGGGTTTCCTCGCGCACGTCTGACCGCATGCGCGCCGTGCGCTTGCGGAAGTTGTCCAATTCGGCCACGGAGCGCAGGTAGCGGTCGTAATGCGCAGCGGCTTCTTCTCGCGCTGCGGCCAACAGCTGTTCTGGACTTAACTCTTCTGCCGCCGCGTCCGCATTGCCCTCGTCCCCTTGCGCTGTAGCCTCTCCACCTTCTCCTTCTGCCACCGCCCCATTTTCTCGGGTATCGCCCTCATCGAGGGTCTGCTCTTCCGTTGAATCCCTCTCGCTCATTGTTCTCCTTCAGTGATAAGTTGGCCTCGCTGTGCGGGCACCTAACAGACTAGCTGCGCTGCGCGTGAGGCCGCATAGTTGACCAAGGCCATCAGCGAGTCATAGGGCATGCGGGTAGGGCCAATAATGCCAATAACCCCCGATCCGCCGCCGACGTCGTAACTGGCCGTCACCATACCACAGCGCTGCAGCGCCGCGAGGGGGTGGTCTTCGCCAATGGTTACGACCACGCCGCGCCGCTCGCTCATAAGCCCGGCTAGTAGGTCCTTTTTCTCTGCCAGATCGACCAGCCCAGCCACCTGCAGCGAATCGCCAAACTCCGGATGCAGGCACAAGTTGCTGGTGCCCGATACGTGCAGGTCACTCGTCGTGCCCTGTGCGAGGGCCTCTATTTCGTCGACCACGGCGCGCACCAGCTGCGGATTGCTATCGGCGAGCGGCTGCAGGCGCTCGCGCACCGTCCGACGAATCTCTGCCAACTGCAAGCCCGACAGGCGCTCGTTGAGCCAGCGGCCCGTAAGCTGCACGTCCTCGCGCGAAATCCGCGAATCCACTTCAATCACCAAGCTCTTCACCAGACCCTGATTGATCGATACGACCAACAGCAGGCGGTTATCGGCTAGGTGTACGAGTTCGAGGCGACCGAGCACCCCTCGTTCAAAACCGGGCGCCAGCACCAGTCCCAACTGCTTGGATATCTTGCCGATAATATGGGCCAACTGCGCCATAATCTCGTGCATATCCCCTTCGCGCAGCTGCATCTCCAACTGGCGACGCAGCTCTACACCACCGGCATCCAACCCCAGTGCTTCATCGGACATACACTGCATGACGTAAAAGCGATACCCGCGCTCTGTGGGCACCCGTCCCGCCGATGTATGGGGCTGGTGCACATACCCCTTTTCCTCCAGATTCGCTAGGGCATTGCGGATGGTAGCCGAGCTCGCCCCCACGCCGTACTGCTCGCTCAGCGTGCGCGAACCCACTGGAGTGCCCAGGGCAATATGCGCCCGGACTAGTGCCTGCAGAACCTGAATCTCTCGCCGATTGATATCAGCCGATTTAGTTTCCATGTCGCTTGCAGCTCGTATTGCGGTCTATATCAAGGGGATACCAAAAATAATGATAAGGGCCAAAGTAGCCTTGTCAAGTTTCCGCCAGGAGCGCTCCGCCGCTCCCTTCGAGCACATCGACGGCGACCGCTTCCAGTTTGACGCCCACGTGCTCCCAGGCCAGCAGCGCGGCCCCCAAAACCGGAGCCAGACGCAGCGGGGCGTTCTCGACGATACACCCCTGTGCCGCCAGCTGCCGTCCGATCTTTTCGCGCAGCAGCGAAGACCCGACGACCACCCCACCGCTGTAGGCCAACCGCGCGCGACCATCTGCGTGCAAACGCCGCGCAACAGCGGCAATCTGCCCCGATAGACCCAGCACCGCGCCGTCGACAACGGACATAGCCACTGCATCGCCCTCCTTGGCCGCCTGTAACACAAGCGGCGCAAGCGCTGCGATGCGCGCACGGTCAAGGTCGCCGCCATACACCCTAGCAACCAGCTGACTCCACTCGCTCACCCCCAGCTCTTGGCGCAGGACGCTATCCAGTACCGTATCGGGGCCGCTGCCATCGTGCACCGCGAGGGCAGCGCGCACCCCCCTCAGCGCAATATCGTAGCCGCTGCCCTCGTCTCCGAGAATTGGACCCCACCCACCGGCGCGCACCCACTCCCCCTCCTCATTGACTCCCAACACCATCGACCCGGTGCCAGCAATGGCAATAATACCAGCCTGACCGGCATGCGCTCCCGCCAACGCCGTGCGCGCATCGCTCTCGACGCGCACGCGACCTACCCAACCCAGCGCTTCAAAGTGCGTGGTGATAGCCTGCTGTTCAGCCTGCCGTCCAGCACCGGCCAAACCGAGGCACATAGCACGCGGGCGCACCCCATTGGGGGACTCAACCCAAGCCCCCAGCATATCCCGCAGCAGGCGCTCCAAGCCTTCGAGTCCAATCTGCTGGAAGTTACCGCCGCTACCGTGGACCACCTCCACAATGCGACCGTCGCGCCCAACCAAGGCCGCGCGCGTATGCGACCCACCGCCATCAACGCCAATTACGCAATCGCCATCCAGCATCGCTCTATTTCCGCGTGTATTTGGTCCAAATTGCTCTGCCCAGACCCTCTGAGCAATGTGGGGCACGGCGCTGCCCCAAACACAAAAATGGCGACGCCCGCAGGCATCGCCATTTCACAATTCTATGTATCGCCCGACCGCTAGGCCATCTCGTCTAGTATGCGATCGGCTGTTTCGAGCCGGACTTCCGCCTGATCGTAGAATCCGCTCTCTACGCGCTGTCGCGCCTCACTCACTCTGTCATCGCGCACATCAGGCACGTCTTCCAGCTGCTGCTGCGCACCCCTGAAGACGGCAATGTCCGCCACTTCGGATTGCATGCTGCTGGATTCGAGGAGCGTATCGGCGATTTGCTCGCGGACCTGACGCCCGTTGTAGTATCCAGACTCGACGCGCTGCTTAATCTCGTCTATCCGGGGATTGGTCTCCGTCGACTCTGCGCGCGCTAAGGCGCTGAGTTCGGAGACATCTTTTGCTCCTTGCGAGATCTCAACCACGTCGTCAGCGCGCTCGCCTTCTCTCTTACCACGAACGGGAGCGCCGCGCTGCTGGGACTGTGAAATCTTCGGCTGATGCGATAATCCGTCTATGCGCATCTCTGGGCCTCTTCTCTAAGTGTAAAACCCGCTTCTACTACAATATATCGGCCACTTTGCTAAAAACTTTAGCCGCTAGATAAAAAAACTCGCGGGGGCCGCCTTGGCCAATATAGGGAGGCTCCTCAGAAATTACAACCTATCGCGTTCCGTCATAGAGGCGCGCATCGGTGGCATGGGCCGCTTTGTACCCCCGGGCGGCGCGCCGGCCGCGACCAATTTGCCGAAATTCCTCGCGATTGAGACGCAGCATCTCCTCGGCAATCGACTGCGTGGCAGCGCGCTGATCCTGCAGGCGCTCCAGCCAGTCGCGCATGCGCTCTATGCGCATCTCGACCGCCTGCTCGCTCGCGTTTAGATCGGGCAGTTTCTGCTGGCGCAAACGCACTTCGTCCATCAGCCTGTGCATCTCGGAAAAGGCCAGTTCAAGCGCCTCGTAATCCTGCTGCTCGATGCAGGCGCGCTGTTTTTTTCCCACTTCGAACATATCGCCGTAGGCACGGCACTGTTCGTCGAGCAGCTGCAGCGTCTCGGCGCTGTTTGCCTCAATAGCCATTTAACCCGTCAACACCAATCCGGAGGAAGCCGCCGGAGTCTCTCCACCCGGCTCACCGCCCTCGCCCTGCACCACCTGCTCCCAGGCCTGCAGCAGATTTTCCATCAGCTTGATAACTTCTTCAATCGGCTCCTTTTCCATGCGCATATTGGCGTGTACGAGCCGCCGGTACGAATACAGGTAAAGGCGCTGCAGGTTGACGGCGAGTTCATCGCCCTTTTCCAACAGCTGCTGATCGAGCGCATAGGTCAATTCGAGAATAATATCCTGCGCTCGAATGAGCGCATTGCCCTTGCCTTCCATATCCTTCTGCTCTAGGTGCAGTATCGCCTTCTTCATAAAGCGAATAGCCCCCTGGTAGAGCATGACGATCAGCTTGCCTCGATTTGCCGTCTTTATTTGCACTTGGTTGTACTGCTTGTACGCGCCTCTATTCATTGCTTAGCTCATTCTCCCCCTACGCTATCTCAGTCCAGCGAGCTGGTTGCTGAGAAAGTTGCCCTGCGATTGCAGCGTGGCAATGCTGCCTTCCAACGAGGCAAAACGCCCCACTAAGTTGAGTCGCTTCTGTTCGACGCGCCGCTCCATATCGGCGATGCGCGAATCCAGGTCGTCAATGGTGTCGTCAATGGCTTTTTCACGGTTTCTGATTGTTCCATCAAACGAATCAGTGATCGACTTCAGTTCGTCGGCCAGCAGGCGCCCCACGCCAAAAATCAGGTTAACACTGCCCTGATCTGCGCCCGCGCCGGCCAGTTCGTCCTCGTCCAAATTGACGCGCAGCGACAGGCCATCGACGTTCTCTGCACCAATTTTCCCCGTGAGCACTCGGCCGAAGCCGTCGGCCTCTTGCCCGTCGATCTCTCCCTGCACGTCCTTGCCTTCAACGGTGCCGGCGCTGAGCCCCAATTCGGCGAGGTCAGAGCCGATGGTAAAACCGTTGCGCACACCAAAGCCGTTGTGTTCGATAACGAGCCGATTATCCCGGTTGCTAGCCGTGATATCCAGACCGAGACGGCCTTCGCTTTCGACTTCAATACTGCCGAAGTTAAGACTGCCACCGCCCTCGTTTTCCTCGACTAGAGTCAGGGTCAAATTGCTATTGCCAACCTGGTTGTCAGTTATAACAATGCGACCTTCAGAGTCGATATTGGTGCTAACGCGACCGCCAAACATTCTGCGCACTTCGGCCAGCATATCGCCCACCGTCGTGGTCGTCGCGTCCTCGATGGTAAAGGTGCGCGAAAGGCTGGCCCCATCGTGCGTGGTGCCATTGATGCGAATCGTATCGCCATTCTGCACGCCGGCACCAAAAATATCGGCAAATGCGCTCGAAGCGAGGATCGCCGTATTGCCGTCGGTCGTATTGGCGATGGACGCGCGGCGCACCTCAGCGACATCGCTGGCCAGGTCCGAATTAATTTGGCTAACAATCGAATTCAGGCTATCTCCCGCGCTGAGCTGGATTCGCGTCGGCTTGCCCGTGACCTTATCGACGATCTCGAGCACCTGATCTTCACTCAGAACATCGTTGAACTCCACGTCGCCCACTAGCGAGGCCCGCGCGGCGGCCTGCGTTACGGAAACGCTGTAATTGCCCGCCGTGGTCCGCGAATTGGAAGAGACGAAGTCGACATCTTCATCGGAGGCACTGCCCTGAGCGACAAATAGCTTGCGCACATCCTCGAGGTTTTCGTTGAGCACCTCGGTCAGACGCTCCTCGTCAATCTGCAGACGCCCGTTCCGGTCGAAATTGATGCCCACCAACACGAGCGCATTAAAGCCTTCATCCAAGCCATCAACCTGCGACGTGACGACCGAGCGCAGGCGCGACTGCAGCGAGAGTAGCGTAGAATCGCCGGCCATTGGCCCCGCCTTCTGGGACGTCTCATCATAGGCAAATTGCTCGTTGATCAGATCCATCGCGGTATTAAACTGTTCGACAAAAGAGCTAATATTATCGCGCAACGCCGACGTATCGTCCTTGTCGACAGTGATATTGACGAGTTCGCCCTCTTCGGCTTCCAACAGGTTGAGCGTAACCCCCTGCACGGCATCGGTTACGGTATTCGTCGCGCGATTTAGCTCGATACCATTGATGCGAAATAGGGCATCCTGACCGGCCTGCAGTTCCGACGAGCGGGCATCGCTGCCCGAAGTCGTCCGAGCCATACCGCCCAAGGCCAAGCTCCCGCCCCCCTCGTTGTTGGCCTGCAGGCTCAGGGTCAACTGGCTGGCCCCCGCCTCACCGTCGCGTAGAACGATGCGGCCCGAAGCGTCGAGCGAGGCATCAACGGAATTGCCGAAGGCCTGTTCTATGCTGTTGATGAGATTTTGCACCTTTACATTGCCGTTGCTGATCGTAAAGGTGCTGGAAATCTGATCGCCGTCTTTATTGGTGCCGCTAATCGAAATCGTATCGCCGGCCTGCACGCCAGCACCCAAGATATTGGCGAAACGCGTATCTGCACTGATCTCCGTGGGCTCCTCGATCACGCCGAGGGCATTGAGCACACCGCCATCGTCGACAAAATCGCTCGTCCCGCTAATCTCCAGCTCGAATTCGCCGGATTCAGTCACATTTACCGCAGCAGTAACTCCAGTCGGCGCGGCCAGATTGATCTTGTCGCGAATATCATTGAGCGAATCAGCAGCCAAATCGATTTCTACGACCGCGTCGCCAATGGAAACCGTGCCAGCCGCCCCCGAATCAATTAGACCGCCAACCACGTCGGCGTCGCTGGCCAACGCATTGGTCTTTGCACCGCTTTCGGTGGCGTTTACAAGCGCACCCTTTTCCTCCAGCGAAGCATTTGAAGTCAGGACCTGGGCCACGCTCTCAAAGGCGTTATTGGAGCCGACCAGAACGCCGATGGACTCGAGGACGTTACCGTCGTCGGTCAACTCGGTCGTGCCGATAATGCGCAGCTGCAACGACGCATTGCCATCGTCGTCGCTCGAGCTGATAATCGTCGCAGAAACGCCTTCGGGTGCCGCGTCGTTGATCCGCGTCTGAATGTCGCTGAGCGAATCTTCGGCCAGATCGATATCGATCGCTTGCCCGGCGATTTGCACCGTGCCCGACGGACCGCTAGCCAACCCCAACAGCGAGCCCAGGGCCGTGGTACTACTGACAAATGCATCGCTCTCGGCACCCGATGCGATGGGGTCGGCGAGGCTACCCCCGTTAGACAGAGCACCGAGGGTCTCCAAAATGCCGCCGTCGTCGGTGAGGGACGTCGTCCCCTCGACCTCGAGCTGGTAGCGCGTGATGCCGTCTACGTCGCTGGAGGCAATCGATGCCGTAACGCCCTCGATTTCAGCGTCGTTTATCTTGTCGCGAATGGCATTGAGCGAGTCGGAGGCAAGATCAATTTCTATTTCGGCTTCGCCCACCTTGACGGTGCCAGCCGGCGGCGAGCTCAGCGACAGCAGCTGACCAACGGACTCATCAGCCGCCAGAAACTGTCCGCTGCGAACGCCGTTATTAAACGCATTCTTTATGCTGGTGCCACTCGAAGTGAAACCCAGGCTCTGCAGCACATCCGTCGTGCTGGCATCTTGGATGGAAAATCCATTGCTGCCCACTTCGTCCGCCGTCAGAATGAGGCGGCTATCGCCGTTGGATACGGTGAGCAGCTGCGCCGTGACGCCCGCATCAGCCGCATTGATTTTATCGCGGACATCCAGCAGATCATCTTCGGCTTCGATTTCGATGCCTTTGCCGTTGACGACGAACTCACCGCTTGCGTTGAGGGATTCTGATAGACTGGAAAAAGAGCGCGAAGACAGTCGGCGCGCCTTGGCCAACTCCAACACTTCTACGCTGAAATTGCCGGCGGCGGCCTCGTTGCTCGCATCGACCGATACGCGCGCGCTCTCGTCGGATTTGGCGCTGACGATCGAGAAGACCTCGTCGGTAGCCAGGCTTTCGGTAGCACTTTGCAGAGAGATCAAACTCGAATTGATCGAGTTGAGAACGCCCTTCTGCTGCTCCAGGGTAGCCTGGCGCTGCTGTATCAGGGATATGGGACGACGCTCGATACTTAATAGCTGCGATATAATGCTGTCCGTATCGAGGCCGGAGCCCAGACCCGAGAATGATATTCCTTGGGACATCTCTAATCACTATCCAGGTCTAAATATGGGATACAGCTAAGTACTGCAGCCTGAAGTGCCATTTGGCACTTCAGGCCTGATCGTTTACTAACAACCCTATTATTCTATCTAAACTGACGTCAGCATCCAAGACCTGCTGCGGCGGAACCTGCTTGATAATATCGCCGGTTTCCGTGTCCGTGATGCGCACGATTACCATTCCTGTATCGTCATCGACAGAGACCGAGTAGTTGCCATCCAACTCCTCCATCGCCTTGCTCAACTCTGCTACGCGGGCGCGAGTGCGTTCGATGTTCGGTTGCGGCCCGGTCGCCTTGGGGGCGGCGCCATCGACCTTAACCTGTTCGTCCACATTCGTTTCCGGCAAGGCACCTGAGGAAGTCTGTTGCACTTCCGCCTGTCTTATATGGGCAATCGCCGAATTGATGTCAATCATAATATTCACCTCTCACTGAGAGATGTCATGTTTAATAACAACCTGAGATACAGGGCGCGGCGTGCAACAAGGTCGCCCAACCGCGCCCCCTACTCAAGATGTTACTGCAGCAGAGCCAGCGCATTCTGCGGGATTACATTGGCCTGAGCCAACATAGCCGTAGCAGCCTGGCTGAGAATCTGCGAACGCGTGAAATCCGTCACTTCCGATGCTACGTCGGCATCGCTAATAGATGCTTCGGAAGCCTGAATATTCTCAATCTCGTTCTCCGTATACGCAATGGTGAACGAGAGACGGTTCTGATAGGCACCCAAGTTTCCACGCTCGGCCGCAACCTCAGTGATCGCTAAATCAATCGTCGTTATCGACTCGCGAGCCGAAGAAATGGTGGCGACCGAGGCCGCATCCAGATTGAGCTTACTACCCGTCGCAGTCATATCGCCGACGCTTACTTCAATGCGATTGAAGGCTTTGTCGGTCGGCCCCACCTGAAACGAGCCGCCCGTGGCTTCTTCCACCACGATTTCTGCGTCGTTTAGCGCATCGTCGGTGTAGGCGGTGTTGCTGTCAGCGATCCCATCACCGGCCAGGGTCACCTGAACGCCGAGGCGATCAAAGTTGGCTACGATTTTCGAACCATCGGCAACCGTATCGCCATCCAACTGCGATGCCAAGCGAATGGTCTGGGTAACGGTGCCGTTGCCCAGCGTCAATTCACCGTCATCCGCATCCTCAAACGTATAGGTGCCTGCGGCTGCGCCAGAAATGCGAATGTCCGTTACGCCCTTGGCTTCATCCAGAGCATCCGAAGCGTCCTCGTCGATCCTGTTACCAAAACCAGTCAACAGCGTCTGGTTGTTGTAACTGGTCGCCTGGGCAATGCGGTCGATTTCCTGCGTCAGCTGCGAAAACTCAGCCTGAATCGCCTCGCGGTTTTGGTCAGTGACCGTACTCGAAGACGACTGCACGGCCAATTCGCGCATGCGCACCAAAATGGCGTTAACCTCATTGAGTGACCCTTCAGCCACCTGAATGAGATTGGTCGCCTGTTCGGCGTTGCTGACGTTTACCTTCAAACCCGAAATTTCCGCACGCATACCTTCGCGAACGGAGAGACCGGCGGCATCGTCAGCAGCTCGGTTAACGCGCAAACCGGAGGCCAAGCGCTCCAATTTCGTGCCGAGCATGCGGTTGTTGGCGTTTAATTGCCGCTTGGAATTGATAGCGGCAATGTTGTTATTTACTCGAAGTGGCATTTAGTCGAACCTCCTTGTTTAACAAGCTCTTATACGGCATCCATGCCATGTGTTATCGCCCTGTTCCCCAACAGGGCTTTAATACCCGATCCATCAAATAATACGACCCGTGAAGCCAAACGCGCTACGCACCTCCTTCTTTAAGATGCTGAGTTACACACATCTAAGTCATTTATCGGCATCCGAAATGGCAATCTTTAATTTTTTTCTCCAAACGCATATACGGCGAAAACTGAGGGACGCCCCCGTCCCCCAGTTCAACCGCTTATACACTATATATCGACCCGAAAGCGCTTGGCTTTACTGGCCGTATTAACTCCTCCTACTGCAGCAGCCCCAGTGCCGCCTGCGGCGTTGCGTTGGCCTGAGCCAGCATGGCGTTGGCCGCCTGGCTCAGCACCTGCACGCGGGTCAATCTCGTAACTTCCACAGCCATGTCGGCGTCGCGCAACGTCGCCTCCGAGTTTGTGTTGTTTTCTATAGAGTTATCTGTAAAATTTATCGTGTGTTCAAGGCGATTTAGCACCGAACCGAGATCGCCGCGCGTCTGCGCCACGCGCTGGATGGCCGTATCGAGTTTGGCGATTGATTCGCGCGCGCTGTCCTGCGTACCCAACGAAACGGTATTCAAATTTAGATACGAACCGCTGGCACGCATGTCTTCTATAGCCACACTGATGCGATCTTCGCTCGTGTCGTCAGCACCAACCTGGAACGACCAGCCTCTGTTATCGCCCGAAACGTCGATTGTCTTGCCGTCCAAGTCGCCCGTCTCGTAGTTGCCATCCATATCCTCAACTTCCGGACCGGCCAGCGTAATCTGTATACCCAGTCGATCAAAGTTGAGAACAGCCGTCGTGCCCGTAGCAACCTGGTCGCCGTCGAGCTGCGTGGCAAAGCGAATGGTCTGACTCACTGTGCCGTTGCCAACGGTCATCGTGCCATCGCCGTGATCATCAATTGTATACGTGCCGGAGGGCGTCCCGGACGTCGTAATATTCTTTACGCCGGTATCTGCCGCATCCGTAATGGCCGTAGACGTCGTCAGGTCGGGCTGGTAACCCGTTCCCGTCAGCAGGGCCTGATCGTTATACACGGTGGACTGGGCAATGCGATCAATCTCCTGTTTCAGCTGATTTACTTCAGCTTCAATCGATTCGCGATTGCGGTCGTTCATCGTGCTGGTAGACGATTGCACTGCCAGCTCGCGCATGCGAATGAGCATCGAACTCACCTCGCCGAGTGAACCTTCGGCGACCTGGACCAAATTCGAACCCATTTCGGCGTTGCGAACGCCCATACTCAAACCCGTAATCTGCGCCCGGAAACCTTCCGAGATCGACAGACCAGCTGCATCGTCGTCGGCATTGTTTATACGCATTCCCGACGAAAGGCGCTCTAAGCGGGTGCTCAGATCTTTGCTGTTTGCACCCATATGTCGATGGGTATTTAGAGCAGATATATTATTGTTTACATTCATCGTAAGGGCCATAACCAAAACCTCCTTGTTTGGTGGCTCTACTCCGTAGATTCCTTTCTACGGTTCGTAATACTTCATATCATGTAACACAACCTAACACTACTCTATTTATCGACTGCGATTGGGGTCGCTTTAATCTTTTTTGAATGCTACTGGAGAAGCTGCAAGGCGCTCTGCGGCAATGAGTTAGCCTGTGTTATCATAGACGTTGCAGCCTGTGTAAGTATCTGATTACGCGTAAATTGTGAGATCTCTTCTGCCACATCGGCATCGCGAATAGCCGATTCGGCCGCCGTCAAGTTCTCGATGGCATTGCCCAGGTTACCCGTGGTAAACTGCAGGCGGTTCTGAATAGCACCGAGATCGCCTCGCTGGCGCGTCACTACGAGAATGGCATTGTCAATGCGCGAGATAGCCGAGCGCGCGCTCTCCAGGTTTGATACGGAAATGCCCGTCAGGTTCAGCTCGGCCCCGCTGGCCCGCATATCGCCGATATTGAGTGCGATGCGGTTGGATGCTTCGTTGTTGGGGCCAACCTGCAGGACGCCACCGGTGGCTTCAGAAACGACGATCTGCTTGTCGTTGAGGCGACCGTCTATGTACGAATTGGCGTTCTTCAGGCCGAGGAGGCCCACCGGATTATCGAGGATCTGGTTGCCGGCACTATAAACGCGCATTTCGCCAAATTCCTCGTTGTAGCGAGCCCAGCCAGCAGGCGTCAAGCTACTGAGCGCCTCGTTGAGCTTGGTCGCGATGTCCTCCAGCGATTCGCCGGCGTTGATCGTCACCGTTTCATTGCCGATAACCACCGTTCCACCATCGCCGCCGTCTGCCACCGAGCTCTTGAAGGTATCGATAAAGTCTACGTTGGGTCCGACCAGGGTAATCTGCATACCAAGGCGGTCGAAGTTGGCGACAAACGTCGTTCCGGTAGCGACTAAGTTTTGTCCGGAGTCGCGGTCCAGCGTCGCGCCGACGTCAATCGACTGCTTTAGCTCCGTGCCATCGGGCAGCGTGACCGAAAGCGTTATCTGGTTATCGTCATCACTCGTATCCGTAAATACGTAGGTACCGGGCACGGCGCCGGAAATACCGACTTCGCGCACGCCAGAAAAACCGTCCAGCGCGGTAGAAACCTCGTTGTTCTGAGTGACCGTATTGCCAAAGCCCGTTAACAGGATCTGATCGTTGTAGGTCGTGGAGAGCGCAATGCGGTCAATTTCGGAGCTGAGCTGGTTAAACTCGGCCGATAGGTTTTCGCGGTTTGAGTCGTTAATAGTGGAGTTGGCCGACTGCACGGACAGCTCGCGCATGCGCCGCAGCATATTGCTGACCTCGTTGAGCGAACCTTCCGCCAGCTGGATCAGGCTAATTCCCTGCTCCGCATTGCGGACGCCCTGGCGCATACCTAAGATCTCCGAGCGCATACCTTCCGATACGGAAAGTCCCGCAGCGTCGTCTGCACCTCTATTGATGCGCAAACCAGAGGACAGGCGTTCGACGCGCTTGGTAAATTCGGAGCTGTTGGTATTCAGCTGCCGTTGGGCATTGAGTGATGCGATGTTTGTTCCGAGGCGAATCGGCATGGTGAACCTCCTTGGTCGCCGTACAGTCCGGGCCTTCCTTAGCTAGACCCTCTCACAGCCCACTCCCTATTCGCAGGGGTTTCCGAGCTGCTGTCAGCTGTTTAGCAAAGCCTATGCCAACTCACCTTGCAATTTCAGAAAATAACATAAGTATCTGTTTAAATTTAATTTATATTCGATAAGGGCCGTAAGCCATGGGGCCATTTAGCACGCCCGGAGCGGCCTGAGGAAAAAGCTGAAGGAAGAATTTAAATGCGCTGAAGAAGAATTTACCCCACGTACCCCAGCGCTAAGCCCGAGCGAACTCAATGTCGAAGAGGAGGTTGGATTAATACAAAAGACCTGTCGCCCGCCTGCAGAGGAGCTGCAGCGGCTTATGACATCGACGGGCTCGCAAACGCAGATACTATGCTATACTTCACTGGTCACTCCGCTGCGGGCATAGCACATCTGCGCCGCCTCGTTGACCCCTAGCTGTGCGTAGCAGTCCCCTAGGCGGCGAAAACTCTGTTCGTCACCCGGTTCGACCGTCAACACGACCTCTAGCTGCGCCACGGCCTTCCAATACAGGCCTTCAGCGAAGAGCACTTCGGCCAGCAGGCGGCGCACATCTAGCACAGTATCATCTAGTTCTACAGCAACGCTCAACGCCAGTTCGGCACATTTATTCATCTTGTTGCGCAAGAGCAGCGCGCCGAGTTCGCCTACACGCAGCGCGGCCTGCTCGGGCGTGGCAAAATCACCTTCGACAACGGTCCAATCGCCCACCAGCGAGCGCACCCCATTTAGCAGCTCGACACAGGCGGGCCAATTGCGCTCTGGCGTATGCACCAGTGTTAGCAAATACCCCAACTCGATGTCCAATAGATCCGATTGCTGCACATGCACTCGGGCAAAGAGCGGTTCGGCATCGGCAAAGCGCTCCTGCTCCAAGTAGAGATGGGCGAGGTTGGCACGCGCTTCAACGCCCTCCTCATCGCCGCTGGCAGCGCGCTGATAGATTGATTCGGCGTCGTCTAATCTCCCTTGGACTTTGGCGATATAACCCAAGTTGAGCAGTGCCAGTGCAAAATTGGGCTGGCGCGTGAGCGCCTCTTCAAAGCGCGCGCGCGCCGCGTCGAACTGCCGCGCTTCCAGGTCCAATACGCCGAGATTAAACAGGTGCTCGGCGTGGTCGGGACGCATCGCCAGCGCCTCTTCCAGGGTCGCTCGCGCATCGTCTGGTCGACCCAGCTGCCGGTAGAGATTGAACAAGCTGCCCAGCGCATCGCCGCGCCTGGACGCACTCGTCGAGGCCGCACTGCGGTACGCGGCTATGGCCTCATCCCACTGCTCCAATGCCTGGTGTGACCGGGCGCGCAGCAGGTGTGCCGAATAGTTGATTTCCTCATAGTCGATGGGAAAGAACGTCATTTGCCGATCGCTAGCGGCCACCGTGCGCGCGCGCTCAATCACCGCCGCATGATCGCCGCGCTGGGCCCCTATTTCCGCCAGCGTGAGCTGCGTTAAGATATAGGAGCGGTCCATTTCCTCGGCCTTTTGCGCATACTCGAGAGCTGCATCAAGGCGATCCATCTTCATATACGTTCGCCCGAGAAAGAGCAGCGCCGTCGTATAGACCACCCAGTTGCAGTCGGCGTAGCACGAACTCTCTTCTATGATATAGCGATAGGCCCGCTCGGCCTCTTCAAGGCGACCGGTCGAATAGTAGGTCAGCGCAACGTGTGAACGCTCCATATAGTCATCGGGATGGGCTTCGAGCCAGCGCTCCATTATCTTGAGGTAGCGATCCTTTTTTCCCGCGACGACCTCGGGCGTCGTATACCCGGTGTGCATAACGCGAATCTCGCTTTGCACCATATCGATGCCCAACCGCGTCAGCGAAGGCGCCACTTGCTCGTGAACCGGCATTTCAAACTGAACGCCCGGACGGTTGGGGAAGAGGCGCATCTGCAGACAGGATACATTTTCGTAACCCTGGTCGTCCAACACAAAGAAATACGCCTTATCGCGCGCCCCTGCGACGCGACGCCGAATTGCATCATGGCACTCGGCAGGCATAATGTCGTCGGCATCCAGCCACATAATCCAATCGCCGCTGGCCTGCTGCAGCGAGGCGTTGCGCGCAGCCGCAAAATCATCGCACCAAGAAAAGTAGCTCACCTGCGCCCCAAAGCGCTTGGCCACCTCGACGGTGCCATCTTGCGACCCGGTATCTACGACGACGATTTCGTCTACCAAACCGCGCACGCTTTCCAAGCATCGCCCGAGCCGCTCCTCTTCGTCGCGCACAATCATGCACAGGCTCAGTTTGCTATCGGGATATACGGCCTCTGGTTCGGCGCTGACCGCGACGTCTACCTGGGTCTCCCGTCGGACGTACAGCCCCTTGTCACCTTGCCCGATTCCCTGGCGCAGCAATGCGATGGCCTGCCGCGCTTCCGACCGGGCGGGGGCAATCTGCTCTGCCTGCTCGAAAACGCGGATTGCATCGTCGTTGCGCCCCTGTCCACTAAGCGCCTGTCCAAGAAAAAAGTGCGCCGCATAGTCAAATGCCTTCACGTCGAGGGAAAAATGTGGATCGCGCCAACCTGCCAGGGCGGCGCGCACATAGCGCTCGGCCTCCACATAATCCCCCTTTTTCACCGAAACATCCCCCATAGACAGCAGGGACAGCGCATCGTCCGCCCGCAGGGACAGCGCATCGGCAAGCACTGCACGCGCTTCATCGTATCGCCCCTCCTCCAGCAGGCAGCGCCCGGCAAAAGAAGAGGCAAGCAGGCGAAGCGAAGCCGCTCCTGCGGCATCGCCGGCCGCGCGCACGCGCTCAAAATATTCCAGTGCCCCCTGGCGTTCACCCCGCGTATAGAGGACGTGACCAAAGCGGAACTGCGTTTCCCAATCGCTGGGGTGATCGCACAGCCACCGCCCCATAATGTCGGCATAGTAGGCCTGTTTGCGAGCGATCTCTCCCGCATCGCTCTCGCGCGTGTGACACACCTGGATATCCGTGGGGCGCAGTTCCAAACCGGCACGGCGCAGTGCGCCGAGAACGCTTTCATGAACGGGTTGCTCAAAGCGAATATCCGGCCTGTTGGGAAACATCTTCAGCTGGCGGAAGCGGGTCTCCTCTCCCCCTTCGTTGACCAAGGTGGCATAGAGTCCGACGTCTGGAACCAGCGACTTGGCGCGAATGATTTTCTCGCGATCGGCCGGCAGCAAATAATCGTCGGCATCGAGCCAGAGGATCCAATCACCGGTTGCCAATTCGAGCGAGGCATTGCGCGCGGCGGCAAAGTCGTCGCACCAGGTAAAATGGCCCAGCGTCACCCCATATCGGCGCGCGATATCGATCGTAGTGTCGCGCGACCCCGTATCGACGACGACCACCTGATCGGCGACCGCACAGGCGCTCTCCAAACAGCGTCCAATGTGCGCAGCTTCGTCGCGTGCAATAATGCATGCACTCAGCGTACGCCGCTGGGATAGGCGCTCAAAGTTTTCGCGCGCGATCTGGTTTTCCGGTGCAATGGCCACAGCGCGCTCGTAGCACAGACGCGCGTCCCCCATTCGACCGGCCCGCTCCAACAAGATCCCCTTGTTGTTAAAGGCCTGGTGCGATTGGGGAAAGCGCTCCAACAGTTTGTCGTAGGCGATCAGCGCGTCGTCAAAGCGTCCCAGGCGCGTCAGAATATCGGCGCGCACCAGCAGCACTAGGTCTTCCTGCACGTAAATGAGCGACCGATTATCGGCCGCCATCAGCCCGGACAAGGCGGCGTCAATACTGACCAATGCATCTTGATGACGGCCGGCGTTGCGATAGGCAATGGCCAACTCATAGCGAGCGCGTATATCGCTCGGATTATCCCTAACTTTGCGCTCCCCTGCCTGCAAGTAGTGGTCCTTATCGCGTTCCTTTTCGGCATAACCATAGTGATGGACTGGCACCAAGCAATCGCCAATGGATACCTGCGCGCGCAGCAGCGCCGGCTCTACGAGCTCGTGAACAACGCCCTCAAACTGCACATCGGAGCGATGGCGCCACAGACGCACTTTCGTGGAGGGAAACCATCCGCCGTATGCCTTCTCTTCCGCGTAGGCACCCGTGCAGGCGGTCCATCCCTCGTGCTGAACGGCCGTGCTGTAGTTGCGCGTCGTCATGCGGTAGGCACCATGAGCCTCGTCGCGCAGCAGCGCGCGCAGGGCGGCGTGATCGCTGTGTGCCACCACTTCATCGCAGTCGAGTACCAGAATCCACTCACCGCGCGCCTCGCGCAGGGCGCGGTTGCGCGCGTGCGAGAAATCGTCCTGCCACTGCTCGTCAAAGACGCGCGCGCCCCGGCGCCGCGCGACCTCTTTGCTATCGTCGGTGGAACCCGTATCGACAACGATCACCTCGTCGGCCAAGCCCCCAACGCTGGCCAAACAAGCGTCTAAGAAACGGGCTTCATCGCGAGCGATGACGCAAACCGACAGGCGGCGCGCAGCGCTATTACGAGGTTTCTTTCCCTTTGTTCGACGGGGACCTTTTCTCTTTTTGCTCACCGAATCTTCTCCAAGATGTCGCGCGCAGCGGCATAGTCTGGATACCGTGCCAAAACGTCGGCAGCCAGCGCGCGCGCCCGTTCGACGTCTCCCTCCTGCAGCGCCCACCCGGCCAGTATACACGCGGCTTCCGCATCTCCGGGATTTTTGTCGACAAATTCCTGCAGCAAGCGCATGCCGCTTTCAGCGTGGCCCAATTGGACCTGCATAACAGCCGTATTCACCAGAACATCGCGATTGTCGGGCTCGAGCTGCGCCGCCCGTTCCAAATAGTTCACCGCCGCTTCTGCACGGCCTTCCTCCCATTCAAAAACGCTTAAGTTAACCAGCGTCTCGACTTGGTCTGGACTGAGTTCGTGGGCGCGCTCAAAGCTAGCGCGCGCACCCTCTCGATCGCCGGCGCGGTGCTGGGCCATACCGAGATAATTGTGCGCCTGATGTGAACCGACGTCCAAATCGACTAGATTTTGCAGCACGCCAACGGCCTCGGCCGCTAGCTCTTCTTCGATGAGCATAGCGGCAAGCACGATAATGGCCTCGATAAAATTCCCTTTCCATTCTACCGCGCGCCGATACGCCGCTAGTGCTTCAGACCGCTTGCCCTCGCTGCGCAAGCGATCGCCTTCGTCGAGCGCTTCAATCGAAGCGCGTTCTCTTTCACACCCCGCATCCGGCTCCGCCTGATCGGCCGTGCGTTCGAGGCGGCATTCCAATACGCGCACGGCGCGCCCGCCCTGACGACGCAGCTGTCGGACCGCTTCATCGATGGCAGCCCCCGTTGCAAAAGACCGGTCAAAACCGCCAATGGCCTCGAGACCGGCCGCGCGCAGGACGACCAAATCCCCTACCACGCGCTCGACTTCTTCCAAGCCGACGCCGCGCGGCCAGTCGGGCGGAGACGGCTCGGCGACCTGTATATCGTCTTGGCTCTGCATATGCTCAACGAGCAAACGCACGGTCTCTCCCGCTACCAGCACGCCACGGCGCACCAGCACGACAAAGGCACTGTTGCCGTTTTGGCGAATTACCTCGAGCTGGTCACCCAACCCGACCTCGGGCGATAGGGTGACGTCGTAGCCCGAAACGCCGCTGCCAAAAACGGCCATTATCGACTCTAGTACGGGTGCCCCTCCACCGCCGAGCGCAACGACCGCAATCGCAGGCGATCCATCGTCCCGCTCGGTTTGCACTTCATTCACTATGGCAGGCTCGTCGTCGGGCATGGCAATATGGATGCGCGGCACGCTGGATATCGATTCGGATTCAGGGCCGTCTTCGCACAGCTGACACAGGGTCTGATGGGCGATGTCTGCCGCGCGTTCCCACGTAAAGTCGCGGGCGATGCGCTCGGAACCGCGTGCGCCCATTGCGCGCCCAAGCGCGGGTTCGTCAAACGCCTGACGCATACGTTCGGCCAGCTTTTCGACGTCGGCTTCCAGCATCCACGCCTGGCCCACAGTTTCTTCGGGAAAGCGCACGGGACGACGGGATGAGGGCACCATAAAGGCATTTTCATCGCTGCAGAAATCGTCGCAGGCACCGCCCTGGGTAACGACTACGGGAAGGCCACAAGCCATCGCCTCAGCTACCGGCAACCCAAACCCCTCGCCCCGGTATGGATGCACCAAACAGTCGCAGGCGGCATAGAGACTCGGTACCTGCACTTCGGATAAGTCCTCATCGAGATAGACAATTTCAGCGCAGTTGGGATCGCGCTGAAGCGCCGCAATTTCACTCTCGGCCGTCTGCCCGCGGTAGAACGTCTTGGTTCCCATGTCCTTAATGACGAGGCAGACGTCGTCCTGCGGCGAAAACGCACTGCGGTAGGCGCGCAGCAATAGGTCGATTCCCTTGCGCTGCAGCGTACCGCCAACAAATAGAAACGCGAAACTCTTTTGCGTAGGTAGTTTCATCGGTTCGATATCGGGCCGGAAGCGCGCGGTATCCACTCCGAGCGGAACGACCTTGACCATCTGTGGATCAAAGCCACTATCGATGTAGACTTGGCGCACATAGGACGTATACGCCCAAATCTGATCCACGTTTGCCTGCATGGGCTCGACCCAACTCTGGAGGATGCGGCCGTACTCCCACGGCTGTATGAGCACCAATTTGCCCCCATTTGGCTTGCCAACATCGGGGGGCCATCGGTGGCGAAGATGGAAATCGACCGGCCCCTCCAAGGGCTGCCCCATGCGCGCAACCAACGGCGCATAGCGCAGGTCTCCGCCCGGGTTGAACTGGTCGGCCTCGCTGGCAATCAGCCCCAGGTCGCACCGCTCTCCGCCCAACAGCGCCAGCGCCATTTCGCGATTGACGTGTGCCAGGCTGGAATAGACAAAGAAAGGGCCTTCCCAATAGCCGCGCAGCGCGCGTGACTGAGAGCGGGATGATTCTACTGCGCGCTTTCCGACAAAGGCGCCTTCGGCATTAAACTGCCCCTCCCACTTGGCAAAAAAGCGCTGCAGATTTTCGCGCACGTGGTCAAAGCGCCCTTCGCTAGTGCCTTCGTGGTGTTGCACCACGGCATCTGCACAGTAAACGACGCGGTAGCCGCGCGCACGTGCCTGCAGGCACAAATCGACATCTTCGACTCCATTGCGATAGGCCACATCAAAGCCGCCTAGCTCCTCGAACAGCGAGCGCCGCACCAGCATGCACGCCCCGGTTACCATATCGAGGTCGCGCGTCGCGCAGACGCGCGGATCGTCCGATGCCGCACCGCGAAAAACGTGGTCGGGCATGCCCTCGACCATTTCCAAGCCGGCGTGCTGGACCGTACCCGTCTGCGGGTAGAGCAACTTGGCTCCGACAACTCCGATGCGCTCGTCCCCGTCGGCTAGCTGCACCATGGCCTCTAGCCAGCCCGCACATGGCTCGGTATCGTTATTGAGAAAGAGCAGGTAGTCTCCGCGCGCCAATGCGGCCCCCTGATTATTGGCGCGGGCAAAGCCAACGTTTTCTTCGTTGCGCACGATCTCCACATCGCCTTCAAAAGCGAGCAGCAGATACTGCGTCCAGTCGCTGGAGGCATTGTCGATTAGCAGCACCTCGTAATCGGGCTGTTCTCCGGTATTGGCCGCCAGCGCGTAGAGGCATTTCTCCGTAAACTCCGCCTTGTTATACAGCGGCATGATGATACTCACCCGCGGCACAGAAGGGCCTAGCGCCGCGCGGCTCGTATGTGCTGCTGCGCCCTCGATCAGCGTCTCCCAGCCATCGGCACTTGCGCTCAGGCTGTAGTCGGCAGCGATGCGATCGCGGCCGCGCGCGCCCAGACGACGCGCCAAGTCGGCATCCTCCTGCAGGGCGCGCAGCCGATCGCGCAGATAGTCGCAGTCGTTGGACACATACCCGCTCTCGCCGTCGATAACCGGCGAAGCGTCGTGTGCGAGCGACACAATAGGCATACCGGCGGCCATCGCGGTCAGCCCGTAGAGTTCGCAGCCCAAGGCGTAGTCGGGCGACGGCGTGCACAGCAGCGTCCGCGCCTGTAGCACACTCGCCAACCAGCGATCCCAGTTCTCGGCTTCGCCCTCACCGAGCACGAGCTTGCGCCCTGCGATGCCATCGCCAAGCAATCGGTCGCGCACCCCGTGGCTTTCGCGCAGAGCCCATTCGGGCGTATTGATCCCGGTCCAGACCGTTTCAGCCCGATCACCGACCCAGCGCACGGCCCGATCGACGTCCACACCCGGCGGCACGATAGCCCCTGAGCTAAGCCAGTTTTCGCGCTGTGCGTTCGATGTAAAAACAAGGGAAACGCCCTCGAGCAGAGGGGCTATGCGCTGCAGGGCCTGACGCCGCGCCTCGACGCTTACGCCGGCCCACTCTGACAGCATGCACTGTGGGGAAAATATCTTGGGAAGGGTCCAGGCCGATGCCGCCAGCAGATCTTCTAGCGTCCAACACAGCAAGGCTTGATAGATATCTTGCCCGACTTCGGCCCCCTCTACAAGACGGGTGTTCTGCAGCGGCGCAGCAACGCGCTCGGCAGCGCTTATCGGTCTGTTGGTCGTGGGTATTAAATCGATTGCATATCCGGCAGCGGCAATCGAACGCAGAGCGGAAGGGCAGCGGTCAAAAGCCGCGATCCGCCTGGAACTACGGAAGGTTTGCATCTGGGTAATTTCTGCCTCCACGGCTGTTGTCTGCCGTATCGGGATGCGGCGCGCGGGGCCCTTCCGTGTCTGCCTTTTCGCGCACCCGGTATACTCAGCGGGACTTGAACGCCTGACTCAGCGATTTGAGCTGTTGAGGATCGGCGCTGGCCGCCAGTTCGTTTTCCTCGCGGATGCGTTCGTACACTTCTCCGCGGTGCACCGACACGTCGGACGGCGCCTCTATTCCAATGCGAATCTGCCGCCCCTGCATCTCTAATACGGTGACGCGTATATCGCTACCGATAACGATGCTTTCCCCGGCTTTTCTCGTTAATACGAGCATGATAATCTTCCCTGATGGCAACGGGCGTCCCCGAGGGACGTCCCTACATCTTAATTCTCTACTATCCCGCTTGTGATTCCATAATCGAATGCTTGGTCTGGTAGCGCTCATCGACCAGAATCATCTGCTTGGCCTTCATCGTCTCCGTATTGATGCAGATGGGGCCGCGCAGATTGGCCGTCACGTTCTGCGGCGTATCGCTCAGCGTAACGATGCAGTAAATGGCCAGCTGCTCTACCTTTTCAATGCCCAACCCCTCCAGGTCTTCCCTGCCTATATCTGGATCGTAGTCGGGCCAGATGAGCACCGGGTTCAGGATGACGAAACCAAGACGGGGTTCATCGAGTGAAAGAAGGCGCAGAAATGGGGCCTCCTCTTCGATCTCGATAAGACCGTACTGTTTGAATCGCTCAAATCCAGGCAATCCGTACGGAAACTCCAGCAGGTCCCGACAGTCGATAGTCACTTCGCCAAATTTGGCGTTGTTGAATGTGACGGTTTGCACTTCAGCTTCGCTCATTTTGCCATATCCCGCGAAACACGGATTTCGAACGGCACACGCCGCCCATCAACCGGTGTGAAGCGGACGCGAGGAGAGACGCCCAGGGGGAAGATCATTAGATAAAGTCCATCAGCGACTGGGGAATGACGGTATTGCCCGAAGCTAGAGCTGCTTGGAACACGTCCTGCTCTTGCGTCAGGTTTACAATCGTGGCCGACAAATCCACGTCTTCATCGGCCGACAATACGGATGTCATTTCCACCGCTATGCGATCAAGCACATTCTGCGTGGTCTGCATGCGATTCACGCGCGCGCCAATTAGGCCGCGCACAGAGGAGATATTTTCGCGCACATTCGCGAGTTTATCTAGCGTGCCGCGCACGCCCTCGGCATCGTCGTCGCGCAGCGCATCACGCAGTTCAATGAGCACGGAAAAGGGGTTGGTTTCCCGCGCCTCAAGATCGCTTAAACCGCCTTCGAGGACTTCGCGCAGATCAGCGCTCAACGGCGGATCGAGCTCCGCGTCGTCCAGTGCTGCACGGACCGCATCGGGGTCCAGCTGCGAACGGCCCCCAAAGAGCGCGTCGAGGCGCTGTATCTCCTCGCCGTCCAGCCCTTCGGCCAACGCGTTGATGGAAATGCGCACATCTTCCGGATTTTCAAATACTTCCCGACCCGGAACGTTGACCTGCATTACAATGCCGTCGCTCACTTCGCGTTCGATCGAACCGCTGGTGTCGGAACGCGGGGCGACGGAGACGATCTGACCGTTGCCGTCGCGCTGAGCGCGATAGGGCTCGGAGTCCGTCTGCGTGCCGGCAAAAATATAACGTCCTCTGTAGCGCGCCTCGCTCAAGCTCAGCGTATGCTCGAGAAACTGATCTACTTGATCGGCAATGGCATTGCGCTGCGACGCATTGTAGGTGCTCGTCGCCCCCTGCACAGCCAGGCCGCGCACTTCGACAAAGAGCGTTTCCATTTCGTTGAGCGTCGCCTCGCTCAGTTCCAGCCACCCCGCGCCGTCGCCGAGATTCTTCTGGAACTGTTCCAGATTGCGCAGCTCTGAACGCATCGCAAGCGAGCGTTCAACAGCGGCTGGATCATCGGAAAGGCGGTTGAGCCGCGTGCCCGAGGACAGCTGCGTCTGGAAGCGCGTAATCCGCTCGTACGAGCGGTCTAAATTGCTCACCAGCGTGCCTACGGCCATTTTAGTCGTGACGCGCATACCGATCTCCTACGGGAGATGCCCCAAATATAGGGGGGTCGTTAAAATATGTCCATTTGCTTTATGCACGGCCGTCGCTCTATATGTTGATGGTTACTTCCATCATGTCATCTATGATGGAAACGGCACGTGCTGCAGCCTGATAGGCGCGCTGAAAGAGCACGAGCTGCGAGGCCTCGTCGTTGAGCGATACGCCCTGCACGCTCTGGCGGCGATTTTCTATCTGCTGAGCAAATAGGCGGTTGTTTTCAGCCATGGTCTGCGCCTCGCGGCTGCGCGCACCAATCTCGCCGAGCATTTCGTTGTAGAAGCCGTCCATCGTCTGGGTGCCGTCTTCGAGAATGCCCTCGTTGCGCACGGCGCTGACGGCTAGGGCCAGTCCATTATCTCCCGAGTTACCGTCGGCGGAAGCGGCGATATTATCGAGGTCTTCAAGAACGGCTCGACTAATGGCGATATTGCTGGCCGTCGTGCTCTCTGGGTCGAAGAAGTTGTTGCCCGTCCCTCCGTCTAGCCCATACCCCGCGCGGTGCAAACCGTTAACGCGCTCGACTAGCCCCACCGCCATTTCGTCGAGGCGACCCAGCATATCGGGAACGATCTGATCGCGCACGTCGACCAAACCGCGCAGGCGCCCCTCGCCGATGGGTGCAACCGCTCCGTCGTCCTCGTATACGATCTGACTGATTGCCCTACCGTCCTGAGGCACCTGGCGCACCCGCAGATGCGAAACGCTGTCGCCGTCAACCAGATTATGACCGGACAACAGCACGGAGATTTGGCCGTTCGCACGCTCGTTTATGGAGATATCAATCTTATTCGACAGTCGGTCTAGTAGAAGGTCGCGCCGGTCTTTTAAATCGCCATCGTCGCCCCCGCTAAAACCAGCGGCTGGCAGTTCGGCGTTGATATCGCCCAGCTGATCGAGAATTGCGTTGATTTCCTCTACTTCCGACACCACTTCCTCGTCTAGTTCGGTGCGCGTTTCGTTGAGCTTAGCGTTGTATTGATGCAGGGTTGTGACTAGAAAGTCCGCTTCCTGGCGCACAGCGGCACGCGCCGCACCACTTTCGGGCACGTTGGCTAGGTCCTGCCAGGCATTCCAAAAGCGGCTTAGCGAACCACTTAGCCCCATGCCCGAAGGCTCATTAAAGATCGTTCCCGCTTCGCTCGAACCAGCCCCTGCCGGTTCGTTGAAGATGGCTTCTATGCTGCCCAGGGCGCGCTCTAGTGACTCCCAGCGCCCCAGCACCTGCTGCTGCACCCGCATCTGCGCATCGTCAAACGTATTGCGCTGGCGCTGTATATCCGCAACGTCGGCCCCGCTCCCAATCCCACTATTAACTCTCGAAATAGCGTTCTCGAGATTGATCTGGCGACGCGAAAACCCCGGCGTATTGGCGTTGGCAATATTGTGCCCCGTCACGTTGAGTCCGGCCTGCTGCGCCTGCAGGGCGCGGCGACCGATCTCAAGTCCGTGCTGGGCTGGGGAATTGACGGGCATCTCAGACTTCTCCTACGCCGTTTGGTTTAGAAAGGAGCGCGCGCCTGAGTCGCGGCGCACTTTGCCAAACTGCCCGTAGACGCCGCGCTGCACCGAGCTCTGCCCCGTCAGTATGTCGAGACAGCGCTCGGTGTAGCGCAGAGACTGGCGAATCAAAAAGGCATTGTTCGCGCTCGTAGTGCGAATCTTGCCGTTGAGCTCGAGCAGTTTTTCGCGCATTTGCGTCAGCTCTTCGGCGCGCGGATCTTCCAGCGCCTCAACGAGACGACTCAGACTAATATTGTCGGCGTCTATGTCGAGCTGCTCGGCCAGCTGCTGGACCACGCGCACGCGCCGCCCTTCGAGCTGGTGTGCGGCCACGGCCACTTCGCCCTGTATCGCCACGCAGGCCTCAATCGCTTCGATATCGTCTTCTACGATGGCGCGCTGCTCTTCGCGCAGTGCTTCTAGCAGTCGGTGAAAAGCCCGCACTTCGTCATTTATCACGGCCGTCAGTTCGACGATCAGCTCTTCATTCATCGCGGACCTGCTGACGCTGTAGCTGAGCGGGCAGCGCTCCCCTGAACTCGTTGAGCTGCACCGCGCCGGCCTCTTCACCGACGGCAGCACCTTCCTCTAAGCCCAAGCGCGCACTCAGCTGCCTATAGAGAATCTCGCTCAGGCTATTGGGCCCGGCCTTATTGGCCAACTTCTTGCTCCATTCCTCGTCGAGCATGCCCTCAAAGATGTCTTGTCCATTGCTCTTATCGATCAACCCGCCCTCACCCACCGTCTTGCGCATGGCCGATATCATCTGGTTGATAAAAACCGCCTCAAACTGGCGCGATGCCTGACGCAGCGCAGCGCGGCGCTCTTCGACACTGCCGTGCCCTTTGCCCGTCAGCGCGCGAATATCCAATTTATCACTGGCCCCTTTTACATCTGCGCCCTGCAGCGATAGCGGCATCTTCAGCGTGTTGTTGATGTCCATGACAACCCTCAAATCCGTCTATTGAATGACCAGCTCTGCGCGCAGCGCGCCGGCAACCTTGAGCGACTGTAAAATCGAAATCAAATCGCGCGGCGTTACGCCAAGTGCGTTCAGATTGCGCACCAACTCGCGCACCGTCGGCATGGCCCCAACGTCAAACGAGCTAATAATGGGATGCAGACGATCTGGTTCCTCTACGACTTCGGCCTCGCCGCCGAACGCATCGCCGCCGCCGTCGCCTGGGATCTTCAGCTTTAGGCTACCGTGCGAGAGGGCCACGGCAGAGACCGACACATTCTCTCCGATAATCACCGTCCCCGTGCGTTCGTTTACAACCACGCGCGCCGGCAGGTCGGGCACGACGGAGATCCGCTCCAACTCGGCGACAAAGTCGACCATCGCCTGTGGAGTGCTGCGCAGCGGCTCCAACTCCATCACAATGGTCGCCGGGTCGACCGCCTGCGCCAGATCCATTTCGCCAAAGTGCTCGTTTATCGCATAGGCCATGCGCGCTGCCGTAGTCCAGTCGGATTGGTAGAGCATCAGCGTAAGGTCTTTCTGCAGGTCTTCCAGCTTTTCCGTCTCTTCAATTACAATTCCGCCGCTGGGCACGCTGCCGACCACCGTGTGGTTTTTGCGCACCGATCCGGCGCCTCCGCCACCCAGATTGAAACCGCCAATCGAAATGGAACCCTGCGCCGTTACATAGGCCGTGCCGTCGGGACCGACCAGCAGCGACTGCAGCAGCTGGCCTCCCTGCAGCGACGAGGCATCGCCCATCGAGGCAATCTGCACATCGATGCGGCTGCCCTTGCGATCAAACGGCGACAGCGTCGCCGACACGCTCACACTGGCGACGTTGCGCACCCGCACCTGTTCGGGAGTGACGGCTATTTTCATGTGGTGCATCATATTGGCCAGCATCTGGAAGGTGAACTCCGAACGCCGTCCATCGCCCGTGCCCTCCAAGCCGATCACCAAACCGATGCCGGTCAGCGGAATTTCTTGGCCCATCTGCACCGTAGCCAAATCCTTTATGCGCACGGCCGGCGCTGCGCTGCTAGGTGCACAAAACCCCAACAATGCCGCGACCACCCACAGCCCCTTCCACATAGCCATTACCCTACGACCCAGCATATCAGAAAATCCAGTTTATAAAGCGCGCCAAGATGCCCGGACGCGTCCCCTGAGTGATGGTGCCCTTACCCGTATATTCGATCTGCAGGTCCGCGATGCTCGACGACAGCACGGTATTGTCGCGTCGCACCATCGGCGGACTGACCGAGCCGTTCAGATAAATGGCCTCGGTCTCCCCGTTGATCTTTAGCGTGCGCACGCCCTCGACGATCAGATCGCCGTTTGGCTTTATCGCCATCACCGTTACCGTCATGCGCGCGGTGAGGCGCGCGCTGCGCGATGTCGAGGCCTGCCCCTGGTAGTCGTTGCTGTAGTCGCTATCAAACGAGTGCAGGGGAATAAAGTCGAGCAGGTTGCCCGCACCCGGCACTGCGCTGCCCACCGACGCGCTATTGCTCTTGCCCGTCGCCGTCGACGCCTGGTTGCTGGCGGTGGCATTTTCCTGAATGATCACCGTTAGCGCATCGCCAATGCGATTGGCCTTGGGATCGGAATAGAGCGAGCGAAACTGGGCCGATACCAGCTGTGGCAGCAGCAAAATGCATGTTGCCAGCAGGGCCCACGTACGGCGCGAAGCGCAGGAGATCATAGCCCCACCTGTATGGCGCCGCCCTCTAGGACATGCCCGTAGATGGTTTTTCCCGAATCGCTGTTTTTGACGCGAATGCGATCGCCCACGCCGCCGTCCTGCAGCGCTTCGCCCGCAGCCGACATGCTCATGCGCCCGGCCCGCGCCACCAACATAATCGCATCGCCGCGCCGCACGACGGGCATTTTTTCGATGTGGTTATCCGTTACGATATCGCCAATGCCCACCGTTCTACGAGCGCGCATTCCCTGCAGTGCCTGCGCATCGGCATAGTACTGGCCGCGCACCTGCGTTACGTCGCGCTCAGCTACTTCACAGCTCTCGGCGCCAATGGCCTCGCCCCGCCGCAGCATGTGACTGGCCACGACGACCGGTCGCCAGATCCGCACGTCGGCCGTTACGCTCATGGTGTGCTGCGTCTGGCCATCGATATCGATGCCAACGCGCATAACGCTCGGACCGCGCAGGGGCCGCGACGACGTGCGACGCACGCGAATGTGGGTCGCTCCCTCGCCGTCCAACTGCAGTTCCCCCTGCCAGCGCACGTCGATCACGGCGCGCGCGTCTTCCGGCAGTTCGGTTGTTACCTGCGCCTGCACAAAGTGCTCCACGGCGCGCTGTATCTCCCCGGGACCGATCGTGGTCTCGGCGCGGACCATCGTTGCCCCAGCCAGGGCAAGTGCTGCGAATGCGACAAGCGATTTCATGGTTTCCCTACCTTTCTTCGCCCGCTACTAGCGCTTCAGGTTGTTGGCGTTAGACAGCATTTCTTCCGAAGTCTGAATGGCGCGCGAATTGATCTCGTAGGCGCGCTGTGCGACGATCATGCTCACCATCTCATCGACGACTTCCACGTTAGACAGCTCGAGGAAGCGCTGCGATAGTTTGCCAAAGCCCTCTTCGTCTGGCGCACCGATAATCGGATTGCCCGAGGCCTGCGTTTCTAGCATGAGGTTGCGACCGATGCTCTTGAGTCCAGCGGGGTTGATAAAGCGGCCCAATTCGAACTGGCCCACAGTCTGGAAGGCGGCATCGCCCGGCAGCTTAACGGCAACCTCGCCGTTGGACGAGATATTGACATCGGTAGCATCCGGTGGCAGCGTAATCTGCGGTTCGAGCGAGTAGCCATCCGAGGTGACAATCGTGCCATCCGAGGACACCTTCAGTGCACCATCGCGCGTGTAGGCCGTCGTTCCATCGGGCAGCGTAACCTGCAAAAACCCGTCGCCGTCAATGGAAACGTCGAGCGGATTGCCCGTCGGCACGATCGTGCCCTGCGAAAAGATGCGCTGCGTGGCGACCGGACGCGTGCCGTAGCCGATCTGCAGTTCTACTGGCACCTGCGCCCCTTCAGCCTGCGTCGCACCGGCCAGGCGCAGCTGCTGGTAGAGCAGGTCCTGAAACTCCATCTTGCTCTTTTTGTAGCCCGTGGTATTCACGTTGGCCAAGTTGTTGGCGATGTTGTCGACGTTCATCTGCTGCGCTATCATGCCCGTCGCTGCCGTATACAGTGCCCTACTCATTACCTATTCTCCCCGTTTATCTAGCTGACGCGGCCCAGGTCGTTCACCGCGCGTTCCAGCGTCGAATCCTGCACCTGTATAGCCCGCTGTTCCGATTCGTAGGCGCGGAAGATGTCGATCATTTTGACCATTTCCAGCACCGGTTCGACGTTTGATTCCTCGAGAAAGCCCTGTGAAATAACAAAGTTATCAGCCGGCACCTGTGGCGTGGCCGGATGGGGTATAAACAACCCGTCTCGCCCCTTTTTAAGCGGCGTCTGATAGGGCGTCTGCGCGGCTGCATTTTTGTCATAAAGCTCGGGAAAATCAACTATTTGAATCTGTCCAATAATCGTCTGTTCACCGAGCAGCTCATCGCGCACGCGCACCATGCCAGAAGCATCGATTTCCGGGCGCTGGTAGTTTTCGGGAATCGTTATCGGCCCCCCGCCCTCGCCTAGCACCAAATACCCCAGAGGCGTTACCAGCTGTCCCTGCTCGTCCTTGGAGAAATTGCCGTTGCGCGTATATTGAACCCCCTCCGGCGTTTGCACGGCAAAGAAACCTTTTCCGTTTATAGCCATGTCAAAGACGTCGCCCGTATGCCGCAGAGCCCCCTGCTCGTGGTCGGTCCACACGCCTTCAAAGCGGTTTATACGCCAGTCCGGATAGTCACCCGATTGGCGCTTCATCTGTTCGCGCATCTCGCGCAAAAACATGTTATCCTTTTTAAAACCAGGCACTTCCGAGTTTGCCAGATTGTTGGCAATGGCCTCCTGGCGCGTCGATTTGGGCAACATACCCGATGCCGATATAAAAAGTCCCTCTATCATCTCATACACTCATGGGTGAAATGTTCCACGCAGTTCCGCTCCCTTTTGAGCAAGGCCTATGCCACCTATATTAGCCATCACACCTATCAATCTTAAAAATTTGTTTTTAAACGCTTTATGAAATATTACTCCCTTCGTAAGTCACCCGCTGCGCGGGGGAAATCCTTTCCCTTCCCAGCACCGACAATTTGCTCCTCCATCCGATACATCCCTATATTGTTTTTCCAAGCGAAAGGACGGCTCATGCTGGCAAAAATCACCTGTGCAGTGCTCCTATCTGCCGCGAGCGTGTGGGCGGAACAGACCTATTTGGCGGGGTCCGGACACGTGGCCCATTACACAGTCCAACGGGCGGCATCTCCCATCGCCATCGACGGGCGCCTCGACGAGTACGCCTGGGAGCGGGCCGGGCAAATCAATCAATTTGAGCGCATTCTCAACGACTACGACGCCGTCGACTGGCCGACGCACGCTAAAATGCTTTGGGACGACGAGTACTTTTACTTCGCCTTTACCTGTGCAGACGGTGATATGTGGGCGATATACAACGAGGAAGACGACCGCCTGTGGGAGGAAGAAGTCGTCGAAGTCTTTATCGATCCGGACGGCGACGGCCGCGACTACTTGGAGCTGGAAGTAAGCCCGACCAACACCGTCGTCGATCTGCTGATCTACTCCGTGGAACCCGAATTCCGCTCGTCCGTCGAATGGGACATAGAAGGGCTAAAAACGGCGGTGCAACTCTACGGCACAGTCAACGACAACAGCGACGTCGATCAGGGCTGGAGCGTAGAGATCGCCATTCCGTGGTCGGCCATGGCCAGCGATATACCTGGCGGTCAGCGCCCAGCACCCGGCACGGATTGGCGGCTCAACCTCTACCGCATTGAGCGCAAGGCCGGGCGTCAGGCCAAACTAGCGCTAAACGAAATGGGCGACGCCGCACAAACCATCAACGAGGCAATTGCCGCGCTGTGGGAGGAAAGCGGCGTAGCCGTTGGACAGCGCGATGCCCTCAGCAGCGAAGCACAGCGCACGCTGGCTGATTTGCAGCGCCAACTGCAGCCGATCCGCGATGCCAACGAGCGCTACGGCGAACAGACCGAATACAACACGTGGAGCGAGACCTTCCGGCGCGGCTTTCACCACCCGGCGCGCTTTGGCGTCGTCCACTTCGCCCCGTAGACAGCGCACTGGATCTGTCTCGATGCTCGGTTCGCGGCGCGCATAGACGACCGCCCGAACAGCCCATACAGACAGCTAGAGGGACAGCGATGAAACAAAGCCTAACCGCCACGGCGATCCTACTGGCTCTAGCCACGGCCCACTGGGCGCAGACCGCGCCCGCCGCCCCATCGACGCCCGACTCGACTAGAGACGGCGGCATGATCCTCATCGACAATTTCTTTATCGACGTCTACGAATACCCCAACCGGCGCGGCGCCTTGCCCACCGTTGACGTGACCTTTGGCCAAGCAGAGCAGCTGTGCCAAGCGGCGGAAAAACGCCTGTGCACCGAGCAAGAATGGCAGCGCGCAGCTACCGGACCGGAAAATTATCCCTACGGATATGGAGAAACCTTCGAATCCGACCGCTGTAATACGCCAAGGAAGCGCGATGGCCAGTGGGTCGGGGGCGACGGGCTAGCGCCCAGCGGCGCATTCGCCCAGTGCCGAAATAGCTACGGCCTGCACGATATGATCGGCAACGCGTGGGAGTGGACGGCTTCTTGGTATTCCCAGCAGGAAGAGTGGCGCGCCGTGCGCGGGGGGTCCTACTTCCACAACGCCAATATGGCGCGCACCGATGCGCGCTACGGACGCTTTTTGGACGGCGATTACCACCTCGATCTAATTGGATTCCGCTGCTGCCGCACCGCGTCAGCAGCTCCCGCGCAACCAGACTGATCTCCCTGGTCTGCGCTTTGCTGTAGATGCTCTACTACGGCGGGCGTATGCGTCGGCTACTGTCCCACTGCCTATGCAGCGCATCTGGGCTACAGAATCGGCACGACTGCAATAGACGGACACCCTCTTTGCTGCGAATATGAATATCAAAGCGCTAGTACTGCTCCTCGGAGGTATGAGCCTCTCTTTCGTCATCGTTTTGGCCATTATGATGAGCGCTATCGGAAACGACCGGCCAAGCGCCTCTGTCAGGCGCTCGACAGATCCGAAAAAACCGCGCACAGCTTCCGTCCAAGCCACGCAGAAAGCGCAGGCGGCTCGCTCGACGCAGGCCGCCTCTCAGCCCACCGCTGCACCTACTCGTGCCCCCTCCCCCACACCACCCCCTCCGTCAGGCAGTGAAGTCGTAGCTCCTGCGACCAGCCCCCCCCCGCTCCTTCCCCCGGTTCCCATTCAGGAACAAGAGGCCGCACCGGCAGCGAACCAGCTGCAGCCCGATCCAACGACGCTGCGCGAGTTCTCGAAACTCAAAACCGAACTGCGCCGCGAAATCGGTGCCCTGACCAAAGACCGCGACGCCATGCTGCACGCTCTAGCCAAGACGCTTACGGCACTTCCCCCGCAGGCAGTTGCCGTCGAACTGGCAGCGCTCGATGACGAGGTCGTCGCCCAGACCCTACGCCACTTTACAGCCGAACAGCGCACCGCCACTCTTGCCGCTATGGACCCCAAGCGCGCCCAGAGCGTGCGCCGGCGACTGGGCCAACTCGGCGTCCGCTAGCGTCGTTTGACAGGGCTACGGCATGCCCTGTTATTAGAAAAAATCCTTTATACACTGCATTAATAGGAGTTTTTGGATGTCGATCCTACGCGTTTCGCGCATGGGCCACCCCGTTTTGCGCCGTCCTGCAGCGCCTGTCGACCAGGCGCGCATAGCCGATCCAAACCTGCAGCGCCTGGTCGATGATATGATCGAGACAATGGTCGACTACGAAGGCATCGGCCTAGCCGCCCCTCAAGTATTTCACAGTCTGCGCCTCATTGTGCTGGGCGATCCGGAAGCAGATGACGAAGAAGGCAGCATTCCGCTCACCGTTCTTTTTAACCCGGAGTTTACCGCCATGTCGGAAGAGCGTAGCGCCGGCTGGGAGGGCTGCCTGAGCATACCCGACGTGCGCGGCGTCGCGTCGCGCGCCGTTGAAGTAGAGGTGCGCGGATTGGGTCGCGATGGACAGCCAGTCGAGTTTGTTGCGCGCGATTTTTTTGCCCGCGTGCTTCAGCACGAAGTCGACCACCTGGACGGCGTGCTCTTTCTAGATCGCATGGACGACCTACGCACGCTGACCTACCTAGACGAATACCAGCGATACTGGCTGAGCGAGGACGAGGAGTGAACGGCCCCCTGCACCGCCGCTAAAGCAGCTCGTCATAGATGGTCTCCAGCACCTCCGTCTGGCGCTGGGCGCTGTACTGACGCTCGACGTGCGCACGCCCGGCGCGCCCCATCGCAGGCCATTCGCCCGCGCGTTCGACCAGGTCGACGATGCGCTCGGCAATGCCTTCAACATCGCCCTCGGCGGCTAGTAATCCGCTCCGCCCATCGCGGACGTATTCGGGAATGTCGGCGTGCGTAGAACCGACGATTGGCATGCCAGAAGCCTGCGCATCCAGGAGAATAACCGGAGCCCCTCCCTCTCCATCGCCGTTGGCCGCCGTGATGCTGGTCTGCAGCAAGATATCGTGCTGCGGCAGTTCGTCGACCACCTGTGCATAGGGCAGCATGCCGCGAAAAATGGTATGATCGCGCAGCCCGAGCGCGTCGACTAGTCGCTCAATTTCAGCGCGATCTTCGCCGTCGCCAATCAGCGTTAGTGCATAGTCAAAAGGGGTGATCTGCAGCGCCTTGGCCAATCCGCGCAGGGCGTGGGGAATGCCCTTCTTTTCCTTGAATCCGGCGCAGATCAACAGGCGCACGTGCTCTCCTCGCTGCCGCTCGACAAAGCCTATGCGATCTACGTCTACGCCTAGACGCCACACGCGCACTTTTTCTTGGGGACACCCCAGGGCAACCAGGCGCTCGGCCATGGCTCCCCCCTCGGCCAAGAATAGCGCACCGCGCTGAAAGAGGATGCGGTACTGGCGCATCCAGCGCGCATAGCGCGGATACTCTGTCGCATCGGCACCGTAAAACGTCGTCAGCAGCGGGCATCCGCTGCGCTGCTGAGCGCGCAGCACGCGGCAGCCCTCGTAGCCGAAGTGGGCGTGCAGCAGCGCAGCCTCTTCGCGCTCTATAATCGGTTCGTAAAACAGGTATTCGTTGCGCGTTTTGCGCCACAGGCGATTGCACAGGCGTCGCACAGGAGCGAAGTCCTCGGCTGAGTACAGTGTCTCGACCGGATAGGCATCGAGGTTAATCGCTCCTTGAGTCAGCACAATCGGCCGATGGCGCGCAGCCCGATGGATCTGTTCGTAAATCCACGGACCCGCCGTTTGCAGATAGGGCGATATGCAGTGAGCGACCGTTTTCACGCGTGCAGCTGCACGTGAAGGGGCAGGGCCACCTCGTCGCGGACGGACCAGGCCGATGCCCCGTCGTTGGCAGGGCCCAGCATACGGGCAAAAAAGTCGAGGCAGGGTTTGTTGCGGGGCGTGGCTAGCCCTTCGACCCGTAGCCTTTGCCACCCCAGTTGGCGCGCTCGGCGCGAGGCAAAGTGCAGCAGCGTTTCTTCTACGCCGCGTCCCATGACGCGGCAGCTGAGCACAAAGTCGCAGATCGACCCGCCGCCTTCATCGG
>JAYPJE010000002.1:48753-95658 GCA_038128265.1 Gemmatimonadota bacterium | reverse complement strand
GCCAACCCAACCAACCCACACAGCCCGGCATCGCCAAAGCGGTCGGCCACGCGAAAGGTCCACAGCTCGCACGCTCCCTCTTGCGTCCACGCCGCCAGCTGCTCGGCACCCAGCCTGCGCGTGCGCAGATTCATCTGGTTGGTCTTGTTCAGCAGCTGCACCGCCCGTCCGAGATTCGCCCCGTCCAGCGCTGCAACGCACACTTCCAGCTGGAGATCGGCCAACCAATCCTCCAGCGAGGCAACGGCGTCGCGCGCCTGTTGGCGTCGGCCCTCGTCGGCGTAGAGCTTTCTGCGCTCGAGGTCTTCGCGACTCGCCCCCACCGCATCAAAGGCGCGCAGACCAGCAAGCGCCTCGGCGTAGAAGGCTGGATCGGCCGGCCACTCTGGCACCAGCACCTCGGGCAGCGCTTGGCGGACGCGGGCGCGCTCGGCCGGATGGTCGTCGATAAAGACCACGTCCTGTAACCCGATATTTAGCTCTTCGACCAGTGCGGCAACGCTGGCGGCCTTATCCCCCCAACCAATGCGCCAGGCCGCAAAATCGCCGCGTCTGAGCACCATCTCGGGATGGCATTCAATGGCCTGTAGCGCCACGTCCTCTTCGTTGCGGCTAGCAATAGCCAGCAGCACGCCGCGCTGGGCCAGTGCCTTGAGCGCGCGCTGAAATTCGACGTGCGCTTCGCCGACGTAGTCGTGCCCGCCCAATTTGAGATGCTGCCAGCCGACTTCGCCCACGCTACCTCCCCACAGCGTATCATCGAGATCCACCACAACAAGCTTTTTGCCGCGGCCCTCCACGGCGCGCAGAGCCGCCTTCACTTCACCGACCATCTGGCGCAGTGCAGGATTGGCAAAAGCAACTTTGCCCATATGCCATAATTTGGCATCGTGGCTGCGCCCCTGCGCGGCCGCTAGCACCGCCGGCGCGTCGAGCACGTGCAGCAGCGCGCTCTCGCCAGCACGCTGCACGAGAAGCGCATTCATCCGCTGCAGCGCCCACTGGCGTCCACCCACCTTGAAGTCGCCGATGCCGGCAGTGCGCGCCGACGGCGGCAGGGTCCACAGCGGCACCAGCAGGGCGCGCAGGCGCGGCCCAGCGCTTAGCAACAGGTCTACAAAGCGATCCACTTCGCCCTCTATCACCTCGGCAGGCGACGCGATGCCGCGCAGCAGTTGGGCAAAAGACGGCGCAGCGGCTTCCGGACGCGTCCAAACCAGGGCCACTGCGTCGGCCGGCACGCTCTGCCACACAGGGTGTTCCGATAGAAAAACGGGTTCGACAATGCCGTGCGGCGCTTCAACCACATCGACGTTGGGCCACTCTGCGTCGTTGCGCAAATAGCCGCCTAGTGGGGCGATATTAAAGTCGGAGACCAGCAAACAGGTATGCGTCACTGCGGTGCCCTCACGGCAAGTTTTTCAGGTATGCTTGCAGCGCGCCAACGCTGCGGAAAGGCATATCTTCGGCCTCCAGCAGCGCTTCGTCGGCTAGGTTTATACGCACGCCGCAGGCCTGCTCAAGCCCGTGTTCCAATTCGGCAATCAGCTGGACTAATCCCAGCGAGTCGAGTGGTCCACCATCGCCGAAAAGTGGCGCTCCCGGCGCATCGCCCAGCTGTTCATCAGCACTGCGCTGTAGGTTGAGTTCGGCGATGGCCGCCGCGACTATTCGCTCTACCACTCCCGCATCGGTGCTCATCTCTCCTCCAATTTTTCTGCCCAGCGGCTCAGGAGCGGTTCCAGCGCATGGCCTCGGTAGATGCCGCGACGGTACATCGTAATACCGCGCTCGGCCAACGCCTCCATGCGCTGCAGCAGCCCGGCTGCATCGGCGCGGTAAAAGGGCCGCCCTGCCACGTCTATGCGACGGCAAATTTCGCTCCCCACGTGCTGGCGCATAAATTCACGCATTCGCCGCCAGCGAATGCGCGGATGGGCTACCAGCGTGCCCACCGTGCGCTCTTCGCCCTCTGGCGTGCGCACGTTCGCCTCGTAGATGCGTTCGCGGTGAGTCGCTACGGGAAAGCGCTCGCGCCATATATCCTCAATGCAGTGAACCAGCGTGAGGACGTCCGTATCGACGCCCAGACCGAGAATCGTTCCGCCGCGCGCAGCGACCTGATAGTAGGGGCTCTGCTCACCGCATGGATAGATATCGCAGTGATGCATTTCCACCAAGCTGTTGGCCAGCGGCCCCACCGCTACGACCGAATGGGTTGGATGCATGCTGCGCGCCGCATCGCGCTGCCTGCGCGCTAACTCGGGCAATAGGCCCATCGAAGTCGGCGCGCGGCGCACGTCAAACACCTCACCGCGGTCGAGCCAGCGCTCGGGCCGCTCGTGCAAATGCGTAGCGGGAAAAAGGAGCGTGCCTTCCGCTCCCACGGTGCTGCGCAGCAGAGGCAGTAGGCGCGTAAAGGGAAAGCCGAGCTGCAGGCGGTCAACAGAACTGTGCACCATGGCCAATTCCCCTTTGCGCACCCCCAGCACATCGCCTAATACACCCCGTAGTTCGTCTTCTCCCAGCGGCTGCAAGGGCTCCCGACGGTGCAAACGCCGAGCCCAGCGCCGGCCGAGTGCGTAGGCAGGAGCAGGCAGTGCGCGTCGCGCTAATTCCCGTATCATGCGGCTTCCTCAGCAACCAAGTACTCTGTCATAATACACTGAAAAATATTATGTTATTGCAATCATAGCAAAGTCCATTAACCCATCTAATTCGCGATTTCCCATGCTCCGAACCGCCAAGCAGCTCGCCATAGCACTCTACGAATATGGTCATCTGCTGGGCAGGCCAGGCCACTGGCCCGTGCTCCTACAGCCGAGCCGACAGCACCCCATCTGCGATGCGAGAGCACACCTAATCGCAGCGCTTGAGTGGCTGTGTCGCGCACACGATGCGGGCGGCGGTCAGGGCGTATCGGCCGGCTACTTTCTGCGCCGCGGCTGGATGCCGCCCTATCCGGAAACAACGGGCTATATCATTCCCACCCTGCTCGCCTGCCGCTCGCATAACCCCCACTTTGTCGAACGCGCCCAGCGCATGGGCGATTGGGAGATCGCCGTGCAACTGCCCTCGGGCGCCGTGCGCGGCGGCATCGGACTCAACGACTACCCCATCGTCTTTAATACGGGCCAGGTAATGTTGGGTTGGACCGCGCTGTATCGCCACGCAGGCGACGAGCGCTATCTCGACGCCGCGCGCCGCGCGGCCGACTGGCTGCTCGACATACAGGACGGCGATGGCAAGTGGACGCGCCACACGTATCTGGACGCACCGCGCGCCTACCACGCCCGCGTAGCCTGGCCGCTCTTAGAGGTCTTCGCCCTCTCCGGCGACGAGCGCTACCGCCGCGCGGCACGGTCTTTTATCGACTGGCTGCTCCCGCTGCAGGAGGACAGCGGCTTTTTCCCACATATGGCCCTGCAACCCAGTGAATATCCCATCACTCACACCATAGCCTACACGCTGCGCGGACTGCTCGAATGCGCGCGTTTGCTCGGCGACGAGGGCACGACCGTGCGCGCCGCAGTCCAGCGCGCCGTCGATGGCCTGCTGCGCAGCCAGTCGCAGATGGCTACCACGGGGTTTGTTCCAGCGGCCCTCGATGCTTCGTGGAACGGACGCGCCGGGCATATGTGCCTGACGGGCAACGCCCAGTTGGCCATCGTGCTCTTTGCTCTGAGCGATTCGCCTGATAGCACCCCGCATCGGATTGCCCATACCTTGGTCAACCGCCTGAAAACGCACCAATCCCTTCGCTCGCGCCACCCCGGCATTCGCGGCGGTCTACCTTCGTCTTTTCCCATGTACGGCGCCTATGTGCCGTATGCTATACTCAATTGGTCTACGAAATTTTTTGCCGATGCGCTGCTGGCGGCCGGCACCGCGACGACGACGGACTGAAGCGCACCGGTGCTTGCTGGCAAAAGTCTCATGGGCCATATTATAGCCCCATTATGATCAGACCTTACCAGACAAAAGATCTACCGCGGCTCAAGGAAATTACGGCGATCTGCTTTGACGGCGTGTCGATCGACCGCAATATCGAAGAGCGCTTTGGCCTCGTCGGCGACCGCGATTGGCGCTGGCGTAAGCTGCGCCATATCGACGACGATGTGCTGGGCGATCGCGCGCGCGGCGTTTTTGTCTGGGAGCAGGACGGCCAAGTCGGCGGCTACGTGACGACCCGCATCGACCCCGAAAGTAAAATCGGCGGCATTCCCAATATCGCCGTCGATCCAGCCCTCCAGGGAAAAGGAATTGGGCGCCAACTGCTAGAATATGCGCTCGAATTCATGCGCACCGAGGGCATGGAATGCGCAAAAATCGAAACGCTGGCACAGAACCCCATCGGATCGCATCTCTACCCCGATGTCGGTTTTGAAGAAGTTGCGCAGCAAATACACTACGTAATGCGCCTCAAAGGAAAGGCCCTATGAACGCCAAAGAAGCGGCCGGCACCAAAGCCGCCGAATACGTTAAGAGCGGCATGGTCGTGGGCCTTGGAACGGGCTCAACGGCAGAATATGCCATACGCGCGCTGGGAAAGCGCGTCAGCGAGGGGCTGCATATAACTGCCGTGTCCACTTCGATCGCCTCCACGAACCTGGCGCAGTCTCTCGGTATCGACGTCGTCAGTTTGGAGGAAGAGCCGGTAGTGGACGTCACCATAGACGGTGCCGACGAAGTCGACCCACAACTCGACCTGATCAAGGGCCTGGGCGGTGCCCTGCTGCGCGAAAAAATTGTGGCCTCTGCCACCACTCGCCAAATCATCATCGTCGACGAGTCCAAGCTGGTCGACCAGCTCGGGACCAAGGCCCCGCTGCCGGTCGAAGTAATACCCTTTGCTTGGCCGCTGATTCAGCGCGCGTTTATCGAGCGCGACCTGCGCCCCTCTCTGCGTCAGGACGCAGACGGCGAGACCTTTGAAACCGATAACGGTAATTTTATTATCGACTGCACCTTCCCCGCTGGTATTGCCGATGGGACCGATAGCGAACGCTGGATAAACGCGCTGCCCGGAGTAGTAGAAAACGGCCTGTTCATCGGCTTGACCGACCTAGTTATCGTCGGCTCTGACGATGGCAGTTGCCGCCTGATCGAACGCCGCTAACCCATATCCTCACCGACTGCATGCCCCCTCGCACAGAGAGCCAAGATATCATGCAAGAGCACCGCAACACCTCGCGTCGCCGTTTTTTGCGCACGGCCCCGCTGGCCGCCTCAGCCGCCCTAGTCGCCTGCGGACAGGCCCAGGAACAGAGCGCCCCTGCCGCGCATACGCGCAAGCACTTCAAGTGGAAAATGGTCACTACCTGGCCCAAGGATTTCCCCGGTCTTGGCACGGGAGCCAATCGCCTGGCGCGCATCATTGGCGAATTGTCTGGTGGACAGCTCGAAGTTAAAGTCTACGGTGCCGGCGAACTGGTGCCGGCCATGGGCGTTTTTGACGGCGTGGCCGGCGGCACGGCCGAAATGGGACACGCCAGCGCCTATTACTGGAAGGGCAAGCACGAGGCAACGCAGTTTTTCTCCGCCGTGCCCTTTGGCCTGACCGCACAGGAAATCAACGGTTGGCTTTACTACGGCGGCGGGCAGGAACTGTGGGACGAGCTGTATGCCGACTTTGGACTCAAAGCCTTTCCCGCCGGCAACACCGGCGTTCAGATGGGCGGCTGGTTTAATCGCGAGATTAACGCGCTCGACGATTTCTCGGGTCTAGTAATGCGCATGCCAGGCCTGGGTGGCGAAGTGCTACGCCGGCTTAATGCCACTGTGCAAAACCTGCCGGGCGGAGAAATTTTTCAGGCGCTTAAAACGGGAGCGATTGACGCAACGGAGTGGGTTGGCCCCTACAACGACCTGGCCTTTGGCTTCCACCAGGCGGCCAAGTTCTACTACTGGCCCGGCTGGCACGAACCCGGCACCACGATGGAAGCGATGATCAACAAAGAAGCGTGGGATGCGCTGCCGAGCGAACTCCAGCACATTGTGCGCCATGCCTGTCAGTCAACCAACGAGGATATGCTCGCCGAGTTTACGACCCGCAATAGCCTCGCGCTCAAGACACTCGTTGAAGACCACGGCGTCCAGCTTAAACGATTCTCCGATGAGGTGCTCGAGGCCATTGGCCGCGTATCCCGCGACGTAGTTGGCGAAATTGCGGCAAAAGATCCGCTCTCTAATAGGGTGTACGACTCGTTTAACGCCTACCGCGCACAGTCCGTCTCCTATACGCGCATTTCCGAAGAGGCCTACACGCTGGCGCGCGCGCTTACGCAGGCCTAATGCAGCGCCTCAACAGACTGATCGGCCGCACCGTTCCCTGGTGCACGCTGGGCATGGTGCTGGTGACCTTTACCATCGTCATTCTGCGCTACGCCTTCGAGCGCGGTTGGGTTTGGATGCAGGAGATCGTGCTCTACCTTCACGCCTTCACGTTTCTACTGGCTGCCGGCTACGCGCTGGCCCGCGATGAGCACGTGCGCGTAGACATTTTCTACCGGCCCGCATCAGAGCGCCGCAAGGCGTGGATCAACCTGCTGGGCAGCGCGCTCCTGCTGATTCCCACCTGTGCCGTTCTGTTCTACCAATCGCTTCCCTACGTCATCGCCTCTTGGTCCGTCCTTGAAGGCTCCAAGGACGGCGGCGGACTCGAAGCAGTATACCTGCTCAAAACGGCGATTCCCCTCTTTTGCCTGCTGCTCTTTGCCCAGGCTATCGCCACGCTGCGGCAGAGCATCGCCACGCTGCGCGCTGCCCCATGAGCGAGTTCTATCCACTGGCGATGTTTATCGCCACCTTCTTTGTTTTGCTGTCCGGCTTTCCCGTCGCCTTCTGCCTGGCGGGCACGGCACTGCTCTTTGCCGGCCTCGGCCTATTAACCGGTCATTTTGACGCGGCTTTTCTCTCCGCTCTGCCTTCGCGCATCTACGGCATTATGAGCAACGAGACCCTCGTCGCCGTGCCGCTGTTTGTGTTTATGGGGGTCGTGTTGGAGCGATCAAAAATCGCCGAAGACCTGCTCGAGACCATGTCGCAGTTGTTTGGCGGTCTGCGCGGCGGCCTCGGCATTTCCGTTTGCTTGGTAGGGGGCCTCCTGGCCGCTTCGACCGGCATTGTCGGTGCCACCGTCGTCACCATGGGCCTCATATCGCTACCAGCTATGCAGCGGCGGGCATACTCCCCGGAGCTATCGACGGGCATTATTTGCGCCTCGGGCACACTAGGTCAGATCATTCCCCCCAGCATCGTGCTGGTCATTCTCGGCGACGTAGTCTCATCTGCGCATCAGCAAGCTCAGCTCAAGCTCGGCAATTTCTCGCCTACATCCATATCCGTCGGCGACCTCTTTATGGGCGCACTGCTGCCGGGCGTGCTGCTAATGGTTCTCTACGTGCTGTATATCATTGCCCTGGGGGTCGTGCGACCTGACGCTGTGCCACCCATCCCAAAAGAAGAGCGACAGCACTTGGGCGACCCTACCTTTCTGCGCCATTTGGCCAGCGCTCTCGTGCCTCCTCTGCTGCTTATTGCCGGCGTTCTCGGCTCCATTCTCCTCGGCGTGGCAACGCCAACCGAAGCCGCTTCGGTCGGCGCGGTTGGCGCCATCGCCCTATCGATCATCAAGGGTCACTTCGATGGTAATACCCTGCGCGACGTCATGCGCTCGACGACCGAGATCAACGCCATGGTGTTCACCATTCTCATCGGCGCTTCGTTCTTCTCGCTCGTGTTTCGCGGCTACGGCGGCGACGATATTGTCGCGCACTATCTGCATACCATGCACGGCGGCGTAGCCGTTTCGTTCCTGGTCGTTATGGTCGTTATGTTTCTGCTGGGATTTTTCCTAGACTTCTTTGAAATCATCTTTGTCGTCGTCCCCATCGTCGGCCCCGTATTGCTGGCTATGGGACTCGACCCCATCTGGTTTGGCGTGATGATCGCCCTCAACCTGCAGACGTCTTTCCTAACGCCGCCCTTTGGCTTTTCGCTGTTCTACCTGCGCGGCGTTGCACCGCAGTCCATCAGCACACCGCAAATTTACAGAGGGGCTATCCCCTTTATAGCCATCCAATGCATTCTCCTGCTGTCCCTGTGGTTTTATCCCGAGCTGGCCACCTACCTACCCCGCCTGTTTTACGCCTAGATCTCAGCCGACTCCGCGCACACCAACGGCGTGCTCGTAGACCAGTGTACCCCCGTAATAGGCAGTAATTAGTATAAGCGCGGCCCCTCCCAGCGCCCCCAGCGCCCACGGCAGCATGCGCCTTCCACGCGCTTCTCTGCGCAAATGCAGCGGCAACCGCCCCAACCCCAGTGCCAAACAACACAGCAATCCGGCCGTTGCCCAGTCTTCGTGCGTAGAGAGCGTGGGGCGCACGTCCGCGCGATCCCAGTGCTCAGCGGCAGCGACATTGCCGCTCACAACGGCCCCCACGGCCGCGATAACGCCCACGACAAATGCGACGTAGGCAAAGTGGTGCCATTCGGCTCCACCGCGCCAAAGGGCATATAGATCGAGCAGCGCGGCAAATGGAATAAGCGCTACGGCAAAGTGAACGACCTGTGGGTGTATGTCCATCATGGATCCAGTATATCCCAAGTTAAGCGGAGACACAAGCACCGTATTGACACGCTTCCAGCTGCGCAATATCATCCCCCAGCAGAAGCCGCACAGGCTGCACTCACCCGTTTAACCAACTGATTCCGCGAGGGCCTCCATGGCAACCGACCTGCAGCACACCATTCAAGAAACGCCGCTCATTGACACGCACGAACACCTGCGCAAAGAGCGCGACTGGAACGGAGACGGTCCCGATATTCTACAAGACCTTTTCGGCAATTACATTCCCGCGGATCTGATATCAGCCGGAGCCACGCCAGAGGCCATGCGCCAACTCACCGACGCGAGCAATGGCGATTTCGCCGCGCGCTTTAATGGAATTCGCGCCGCTTGGGAAGCCGTCCAGCACACGGGCTACGGCGAGGCCGTAACCATTCTCGCCCGCGAAATATACGGCATGGAAGATTTCAGCAGGGCATCGTTTGAACGGGCGCAGGCACAGCTTGTACAGTGGCGCCAGCCCGGCGGCCGCCTGCATCTCTTGCGCGAGCGGGCCAACCTTGACCACGTGCAAACAGACGACTTTTGCTGGCCCTGCCTGCCCGACGAGTCGGGGCGCGACTTTTTCCTGTACGACCTTTCATGGGCCGGTTTTTGCAACGGGCAAATCGACGCAGCGGCGCTGCATACCGAAACCGATATCGAGGTGGAGGATCTCGCATCTCTGCGCCAGGCTATGGCGGCACTCTTTGCCCGCTACGGTCGCCAGGCCATTGCCGTTAAAGCGCAGCACGCCTACAACCGCACGCTGCGCTGGGAAGAGCGCAGCGATGCCGATGCCGAACGCGTTCTTCTCAGGACGCTAAAGGGCGAAGACATTGAAGAGGGCGGTCGCCTGCTGCTGGGCGATTGGTGCTGGGCGCGCGGCGTCGAATTGGCCATCGAATACAGGCTGCCGTTTAAAATTCACACGGGCTATTACGCCGGCAACGACCGCATGCCCGTCGACCGCATACGGTCTGGCAATCTGTGCGGCCTGCTGGCACGCTATCTCGACTGCCGGTTTGTACTTATGCACATCGCCTACCCCTATAGCGGAGAACTCATCGCCCTCGTCAAGCACTATCGCAACGTCTGGGCCGACCTGTGCTGGGCCTGGTCCATTGACCCATTCTCTTCGGCCGACTTCGTGCGCCGCTTTATCCACGCAGCTCCAGCCAACAAACTCTTTGCCTTTGGCGGTGACACCGGTTGGCCGACCTCGTCGGCAGCCTACGCCATTCAGGCGCGACGTTGGCTAACTCGCAGTCTACAGGCCGAGGTCGACGACGGGCTACTCGACGAGGCGCAGGCCATGGCGCTGGCCGAACGCCTGATGCGCGGCAACCAACGGGCCTGTTTCGATATAGAAGGCACGCGCGCCGCGCTGGCATCCACCTGATATGCGCTTTTTTTGCCCGACGTGCAGCACGCCAGCCATCGACCCATTGGAACACTACCGCTGCCCGTCGTGCAGCGGACCTCTCGAATGCGAACCGGCTGCGGCGACCTTCCCAAGGGAGCGCATAGCCGAGCGCCCACCGACCCCCTGGCGCTACGCCGAGGCCTTGCCCGAGTGGGCCGGCGAATTAACGCTGGGCGAGGTCATGTCTCCCCTTGTCCCATTTACCCTAGACGATCGGCGCGTGTTATTAAAGTGCGACTACGCCCAGCCGACGGGCTCGTACAAAGACCGAGGCGCTGCGCTGATGATGAACTTTCTACAGCGCCACGGCGTGCGCCGGGCAGTCGAGGACTCCTCCGGCAATGCCGGGGCCTCGATAGCCGCCTATGCCGCGCGCGCCGGCATTGAGCTAAAGGTATTCTGCCCGTCGTCCGCGTCCCCGGCCAAGCTCGCCCAAATCAGCCGCTACGGGGCGGAGTTGGCTCCGATCGACGGACCGCGCCCCCAGGCCACGCGCGCGCTGCTCGAGTATATAGAAGCGAACGACGCCCTGTACGCTTCACACCTGTGGACTCCCCTCTTCATTTATGGTGTGCAAACGCTGGCATTCGAAATTGCCGAACAGCTGGAATGGCAAGCACCCGACATCGTATTCTGCCCGGTTGGGGCCGGCAGCATTTTACTCGGCCTGCATGCCGGCTTTTCTCGCCTGCTGGCAGCCGGTAGTATAGAGCGCATGCCTCGGCTAGTGGCCGTGCAGGCAGCTCATGTTGCGCCACTGCATGCGGCTTGGCAGGCAAAAACGGACGAAGTCGCTGCATGTCCGGCCCCCCAACCGACCCGCGCCGAGGGCATCGCCCTGCCCAAACCCGTGCGGGGACGGGCGCTACTCCATGCGCTGCGCAAAACGGATGGAAGCGTCGTAACGGTTGAGGAATCCGATATAGAAAAGGGCCTGCGCCAGTTTGGCAGGGGCGGTATCTGCGTTGAGCCGACGTCGGCCGTCGTGTGGCAGGGCATGCGATCTTATTGCCGACATAATAGCGTGCCAGCAGACGCTGTGCTGGTTGCCGTTCTATCGGGTCACGGGCTGAAGGGACTCTCGTGACGGGTTCGCACGCTCGTCCATCTGATGGCAGCGCTAGTGAAAGCGCTGGACCGTGGGCTTTATGACGAGCAGCGGCACGCAGGCGCGCGGCGGCAGGCGAGCGACAAAGAGCGCGGCATCGGCGACGTCCTGAGGCTGCAGCATGGACGCGCGCCGTTCAGCGCTCACCTTCTCTACGCGCTGTTCGAGAATCGGCGTCTCCACTTCACCCGGGCAAAGGGCACAGGCGCGTATGCCGTACTCGACCTGCTCGTCGTTAAGCGAATTGCTCAGAGAAACCACGCCGTGCTTGGTGGCCGAATAGGCCGCTCCGGCCACTTGGCTAGCGCGCAGCCCAGCAATTGAAGCGACGTTGATCACGATGCCTGCGCGCTGCGCGCGCATAGCGGGCAGGACGGCGCGCGTAGCGTTGAACACACCCGTCAGATTAGTAGAGACCGTGCGATCCCAATCGGCCGGATCGACCTCGGCAATCGAGCGAGGGTTTGTATTGATACCCGCGTTGTTGACGAGCACGTCAATGGTGTCCCACTGGGATTGAACGGCGTCTACTGCCGTTTGCACCTGGGCGCGATCGCCCACATCACAGACTGTCACAGAAACGCGCTGTGGATCCAGATCGTGCGCCGCTTCTTCCAGCCTATCCAACCGACGCCCCCACAGAGCGACGCGCATGCCCGCCCCGACAAAGGCGTGCGCAACGGCGCGGCCGATGCCCGTTCCAGCCCCTGTTACAATGGCGACCGAATCCATCTGATCGACCATATTAACTCGCCTTGAGTCCCTTTAATGTCTTCGCTTCTTCGCGCTCTTTGTAGAAACTGTCGAGCGGGAAGCAGCCCGAGACCATGCCGTTGCGCGGGGCCGTCGTGCAGTCGCTAAAGGTTCGGCAAATCAACTTGCGCGCCATCTTGCCTTCACCCAATACGTCGCGCGGCAGCTCAGGATAGGAAAGCACCATCCGTCCCAGCCCGGGAAAGTCGACGTTGCCGCTGCGCACGCAGTGCTGGGCTACGTGCGGCAGAAATTCCTGCAAGTAGGAGTATCCCGAACCAACGACGGCCAGGTGTGGAAAGCGCGCCTTGATCTGCGCGACGACATCGAGCTGGCGCGCGACTCCAACGAGAGGGTCTTCCGGCGGCTGGTAGCCATCCGAAGGCGGAAAGAGCGCCGGCCGCTGAATGTGCGGATTGTAGTAGGGACTTCCACAGGAGATATTGATCAGCTGCACGTCCAAATCGCTCAGCATCTCGATAAAGCGCAGGGCTTCGCCCAGATCAATGCGCAGCGGATCGGTCGGATCGAGACCAAAGCCGTATTCATAGGGCAGCAACGCCGCGTGCGGCTCGGGAATGCCTGCGCCCATGCGCCGCTCGTCGCCCCCGTCTGGATCGGGACGAAACGGAACAAAGTCAAAGGCGCTCAAGCGCACACCGACCTGCAGTCCGGGCGCTTCGCTGCGGATGCCTTCGATAATGGCTCGGGCAAAGCGCGTGCGGTTTTCAAACGAGCCACCATAGGGCCCCGGCCTCGTGTATGCGCTGAGGAACTCGTGCCCGAGGTAGCCATGGCAGTGCTTGACGTCGACAAATTGGTAACCGACATCCCAGGCCAGTTTGGCAGCCCGTATATAGTGTGCTATCAGATCGTCTATGTAGCTGTCTTCCATCAGCGGATAGTCCGCATCGAGGCCGAATTTGCCGTCCAGCAACGGATGGCGATAGAGTATGGCCGGCTCCATGCGATCTTTGCGAAACGGGCGACAAAAACGACCGGAATGGGTCAGCTGCAGACCCAGCAGCAGATCTTCGCAGCCCCCCATCGCCTCGCCGTGTGCAGCCAGCAGTATTTCGCGCAGTTCGGCCATGGCCCCCTGGGTCTCGGAACGGGCCAGCAACTGGTTGGGGTTGGCGCGCCCTTCAGGGACGACGGCAAAGGCCTCACCGCCCCAAATAAGTTTAGCACCGCTCAGCCCAAAGTTGCGCCAGCGGCGGCGGGTCAACTCGCTGGGCAGGCCGTCTGGCGTGCCGTCCCATCCCTCCATAGGCTGAATGCAAAAGCGATTGCCCACGGTCATTGGCCCCAGCACATAAGGCTGCGCCAGCGGCGAGTCGGGCGCCTTGAGTATTTCATCATCGCAGCCCATTTCCGCACCAATGGACTCCAAATGGGCGCGAAACGATGCTGCACTTTTAAAGCTAGATACGCGCGGATAGCGCACGGCCTCACTCACTTTTGACCTCCCGACGTCTCGTTGTTTCAGCGCGCAGCACCCACCATGCACAGGCACCCCCTACGGCGATCATTGCCACACTAATAAGCTGTGCTTCGCTGAGTCCCCACAGAACGCGCGGATTGATGCGAATGGTTTCTACGCTGAAGCGCGCCATCCCCGATAGGACTAGGTATGCGCAAAAACTCAGGCCCGGCGGGCCGATCGTTTCACGCGTTTTCCACAGAATTGCAAAAATGGCTAGGTGAGCCACCGTCTCGTATACCGGCGCGGGGTGCACCTTCTCCAGAGTGGGCACGACGCCGTTGGGATAGGCCATACCCCACGGCAGATCCGTTGGTGCGCCGTAGTCGCCATCGCCTGCCAACTGGCAGCCAATACGGCCAATTGCATATCCCAGCGCCAGGGCCATGCCAGCGGCATCGGCCACCTGCAGCACGGGAACCGCGCGCCGGCGCATCTGCCAGATAACGGCTGCCGTGGCAACGATAAAGCCGCCGTACCAGGTTAAGCCATAGCCTGAAAACACGAGGTCGAACAGCTCGCCCCACTCTAAGTTGGGCGGCGTCTCAAACAGGACGAAATAGAGCTTTGCGCCTATCAACCCACCGATCATAGCCGTGGTAATAATCGAAGAGGCCAAATCGGCTGCATCTGTCACCTCTCTGCGCTGCAGTTCCCTGCTGAGCACCTGCAGGGCAGCGAGGAAACCCAACGCGACCATCAAGCCAAAGCTGGCAATAGTAATTGGGCCAATTTGTAGGAGATAGGGATACATACTCTAGGGGCCTAGCGCAGGGGCAATCTGCATGCCGCGCGCTGCACCATCACGCGTCCACTTCGGCAAATACCGGGTCGCCACCGGCTTCGCCTTTAAGCACGTGACGGCGCAGTCCGGGCAAATGCGTGTGCTGGTAATACTGTTCCCAGTCAATTCGACGCACATCGACGTTAAACACTTCGCGTTCTTCGGGCGACAGCGATTCGTAGAGCTTGAGCATTTCCCCCATTTGGAATCGACAGTCCAGCGTCGTGTAGGGACTGAATAGGTCGACGAAATAGAGCACGCGCTTGAGGCGCGCTCTGATGGCGGCCAAACGGCGCTTTTTCTTGTTGGCATCAGCCCCCTGCGGCAGCTTGTCCAATAGCCACTGGCGCATTTCGAGCGGATACATATAGCGCCAGCGAAATACGCGACGAAAAGTCGCTACGCTGGGAAAAGACCATTCGACCAGCTCGGGCTGCGAGCCGTCCTTACTCAGCAGCGGATTGGCGGTAAAATAGCCCTTTACATACTCGAACATCTTGGTGTTGTAGAGCGGATTTTCACCGCTGGTGGCGGCGTGAAACACGCGCACGCGCCCAGCATCCGCTTGGGTCGGCGCCAAGATAATCGAGTTAATGACAATATCAATGGGAACCAGGTCCATCGGCGCTCCGCGGCGCGCTGGAAAGTCGGGCACCAGGCCGCGACCGTAGGCTACGACGAGCGGATCGGTAACCTTGAGGCCGTGAATCCAGCCCGGCTCGGGATCACTCAGGCTGCTCTCCGTAACCGCTGGGCGCACGATGACCAGCCGCACCCGATCGCGGTTTTTCACCAGCAGCTGCTCGCCCATGCCCTTGGTGTACGTGTAGACGTCATTCCAGCCGTGCGCGTGCGCGCGCTGCATGCCCTCGCGTACCAATTCGGCCTCTATCCAGCGCTTCCGATGGCCCTCCATCAGCCTGGAAAGACGCGCCTCGGAGAGCTCACTCGAGCGGCTCTGCTCGACGATCTCGCGGCGAAATGCCGCCTCCTGCTCGGCACTCTCAGCGCGGGCGCGTATTTGCTCGCAGCGCGCCAGTCCGTCTGCGATTTCCGCCTCGACGTCGAAGGGATGCTGCGGCTGGCCGCCGTCCATGAGCTGTAGTATGTCGCGATCGTACGGCAGCGGCTCTTCTGCTATGAGGCCGCCGCGTCGCCCGTTGACGTAGGCCGTCGATACGTGTACGAGAACGGGATCTTTGTGGCAGGCACGCGCCAACTCCAGCATTTCGCGCGGCCCCAGCGTATTGAGCTGCAGCGAGTGATCGAGCGGATCGTCAAAAGAAACGGTGGCCGCACAGCTGACCAAAACATCCAGCTCTTCCAGCAGCCGCGTGCGAACATCCTCGGCAAGGCCAAGACCCGGCTTGAGCATATCGCATTCAATGGCCACGACCTTTTGTGCCGCGTCGGCAAACCCCTGTGGGTCTTCGCGGCGAAAGCGATCAAATACGGCAGCTTGGTCGAGCAACGCGCGCAGGCGTTCTTCGACACCCACCCGCTCGCCGTTTTTGTCCCGCCCGCTGCGAATCGGAACATAGACGCGCTCGATTTCGGGCAGAGAGCGCATTATTTTGGCCAACAAACCTTGGCCATAAAAACCCGTACCGCCGGTCAGTAGAACGGTCCGTCCCGCGTAAAATTCTCGTATCATAGGGCGTTAAAAATATATTCCACCACGCGCCTGGGCGGAGGTGGAATAATCACATAACTCCATTCTAAAATTGAACTTGTAAATATAGGCGTTAGTCCTTTGGCTTACAAGTTTTACCATCGTCTCGATCTTCGGGTTCGCGTTCGGCCCGACGCTCCTCTTGCGCACGGGGCGGCGGCTGCAAATGCTGCCCCGTTATATAGGGGTGGGCGATGTGCTCGCGCAGGGCATCGCGCCGCTTGGAACCCTTTCCCACGGACTCTTTACCCATACAACAGACCGTCCTTGCAGTAGGCAATCCGCGCATTTATCCGTATCATTGCCAAGCTCACAACTGTCTCATTGCCTCCTATACGGACGCATAATCGTCGCCCCATCCATGATTTGGATTCTCGCCAATCCCACCGCCGGCAGTGGCCGCGCACGCCGCTTCGCCGAACAGGCCGCACTCCTGCTGCAGGACCATGGCCAGTCGATCGAACTACACTATACGCACCAAAAAGGACACGGTAGACAGATCGCCGAACAGGCCGTTTCCGAAGAGGTCCCCATACTCGCCGTTTGCGGCGGCGATGGCACCGTTGGGGAAGCGCTCCCCGCACTCGTCGGCCAAACTACCGCGCTGGGCCTGCTTCCATTTGGCACTGCCAACGATTTGGCCCGCGCGCTAGGCATACCGCTCGATCTGAGGCGCGCGGTGCGCTGCCTAGTGGAGGGACAGTCGACACCCATCGATCTGGGCCGCATGGGCGACCGCTACTTCTCAACCGTTGCCGCCTTTGGCTTTGACGCAGAGGTCAGCGCTGCCATGGCCGCCGGACGGGCCCCCTTTAGCGGCACGCCGGGCTATATTGCGCAATCGCTGCGCCATCTGCGCCACTACCAGCCCCCCATCGCCCAGCTGCGCGGCGCCTTTGGCCAGTTGGAACAACCGGTCTTTTTGGTAGCCAGCGGCAATACGCGCTCCTACGGCGGCGGCATGTGCATCGCACCGCACGCCACGCCGCACGACGCCCTCTTTGACGTATGCATCGTCGAACCGCTCTCCTATCTACAAGCTCTCGCACTGCTTCCGCAGGTCTTTAGCGGTCGGCACATTCGCCATCCCGCCGTGCGCGTTGAACGCACCCATTTTTTAGAAATCGGCGGCGAGGCCGGCCGCCTGCTCTTTGCCGACGGCGAATACTGCGGGCAAACGCCTCTCGTACTCGAAGTGGCACCAGCGGCCGTGCGCGCCATTTTACCCGCTCTGTAACCCCTCTCAGCACCATCCCGTATCGCTTGCATAAGATCGGTGCAATACCCATATTCCCCCAACGCACTACGGGGCCCTTTTCGCTTCTTCGCCATCTATCAAAGAACACATCCATGGCCACTAGGGCACAAAAAACACGGCTTGCGCTCTTCTTTATCGTCGCCACCTCGGTGCTGGGCCTTTTCTTGATTACCGTAATCGGCACGCAGCTGCTGGGCAAGCGCGATACATACACTATCGAGTTTTCCGGCATGCCGGTAAGCGGACTCAACAAGGGAGCCGCCGTTAAATACCTCGGATTTAACGTGGGGCGCATAGAGGACATCTATATATCGGCGGACGACGTAAGCACGGTCGTCGTAGAAATATCCGTCGAGCGCCAGAGCGCCGAAAATGCCATCCGCGTCGACACCGAAGCTCGTATGGCCTCCCTGGGCATAACCGGCCTCAAGTATATAGAGCTCTTTGGCGGCAGCAACGGTGCCGAACTTCTTCCGTCCGGCTCGCGCATTCGTGCCAGTGAAACCTTCTTCAGCAATTTGCAGGAGCGCGCCGAAGCCCTCAGCGTCAAAGTAGAACAGTCGATCGACAACTTCAACACCTTGCTCAACAGAGAGAATCAGCGCGTTTTTACCCGGCTCCTTTCCAATGCTGGCGACCTGGTGCACACGACCAACGAACTGGTGCAGGGCAACCGCACGGCGCTCGATAGCACTATGGTGCAGGTCCATTTGACTAGTCAACATCTAGCCACCACGACGCAGCAAATGAGCGCAACGATGGATTCGCTGCACGGCCTGCTAACTGGGGTTAAGCTGCAGCGATCCATCGACGACCTGAGCCTGACGATGGAGGGCATGCGCCAGCAGATGGATGGCCCGCTGCCCTTGCTCATTGCGCGCATGGATACTATGGTCAAGAATATAGACCGCACGTTTGTCGGCATCGACCAGACCGTTGGCGCCAGCCGTCAGAACCTGCTGCGCGCCATGCAAGACCTGGAGGAAACCTTGCAAAACATTCGCGAGACGACCGAGCTTATTCGCGAAAATCCAGCCGTGCTCATACGCGGCGGAGGGCGCAGCGGTGGCGGTGAATAAATCGGGCAACTACCTTGCGCTCTTGGCTCTTGTCGCGCTGTGCTCGGCCTGTAGCCAATTTCTCGGCGGCAATGCCGAGCTACCGCAGCGGCGGTTCTACGACTTTAGTGCCGAACCGGTGCGCAACAGCCTCGAAAGTTCCGAGCGCCCCTACGCGGTGCAGGTTCAGGTCAAACCGTTCGACGTACAGCGCGCCTATAACCGCATGGAGATCATCTTTCGCCGCGATGAATACGAACTGCATCGCGATCCGCTGCACAGCTGGATCACGCGGCCGGGCGACCTATTCACCGATGCCATCCAGCAGTACCTGCGCCAAGCCGACTTGTTCACCTACATCGGCGATGACCGCGATTTCTACGATCGTCGCCCTGACTACGTCCTCAGCGGCACGGTCAAAGCGCTCGAGCGTTTTGACAGCGGGGACGTCTGGGCCGCACACCTCGCCCTCAGCATGGAACTCGTGCGCCAAGAGGACGCGCTGGTCATATGGCAAAAGGACTTTGATGAGGAACGGCAGGTCTTCTTCCCCGAGATGAAGCACACCGTCGCCGCGTTTAGCCAGATTCTCAGCCAGCAAATGGAAGCATCCATGCGCGAGATCGACTTTATTTTTCTCAATATGAAGCGCGGCGCGCAGGCGACTCCTCTGGCCATCGACTCGCTCGATGTTGGAGGAACAGCAGCGGTGGACACGGTCCGCGTAGAGCGCGTAGAGACAGACGAACAGGACTACGAGATTCTGCCCGGCAAACTCGCCCGATGAACGCTATGCGCCAACTCATTATCCTCGTTATCGCCCTCTTTTTTCAGGCTAGTGATACGCTAGCTCAGGACAAGAGCTATTCCTGGATTGCCGCGCCATCGCGCGCCCAGCTCGAACGCGATCCAACGCTCATACCCATGGGCAAGGGCTTTCTCTTTGTGCCCACCATGTCGAATTCCCTCAACGAGCCGCGCTACCGCGTTTTCCAGGGCAAAGACGAGGTGGCCGAAGCAAACCCCGGCACTGGCATCCTGCTCTCCCCCGGCTATTACGAGGTCTTTATCGGCTCCGGCTCTATAGCGCAGATGATGAGCCGCACCGTCGAAGTGCGCGAAGGCATGACAACGCTGGTAAAACCCTTTTGGTCGGCTCTAGTCATCAACGTCATCGACGCCAACCGCACATCGGTCAACGAATCCTACGAGCTCTACTGGCAGGACCAGCAGGAAAACTACGGCATTGGCTTCGGCATCGAGGAAGAGCGCGGCGAGGCCGTAAAGACCTGGCTGCTGCCGGCGGGCGTTTACACCGTGCTCAGCGTCGGCGACAACATATCCACAACCAATAAGTTCAGCGTCCGTCTGGAGCCGGGCGAGCTCGTCCAGCGCAATCTCGTAGTCGATACCAATAGCTTCAGCTTTATTGGCTTTTACCCGCCGACCCTGCAGGCCCTGCTGGGACAGGGGCGTTCCTCTAATTGGAAAACCTCGTGGCAGCTGAGCGGTTCAACCCAGTTTACGACGTCGCAAAATACGACGGGCAACGACCTGTCTATTTTCTCGCTATCGGCACAGATATTCGGCCGGGCCAGCTACAACTCCGAGCGCACCTTTGCCAACCTCCGCCTCATTGTCGAAGAGGGGTTTACCCGCGAAGAGGGCGATGCCTTCCGCAAGGCAATCGACGACTTCGACCTGCGCGGCACGTACATACACCGCGGGCTTTCCGAACGCTTTGGCCCCTATCTGCGCGGACAGCTCTCGGCCAAGCTATTTGCGACCGAAGCGCGCTTTGACCAGCGGCAAACGCTTTATCAAATCGACGCGCGCGGCGACACGACGACGCTTGCCGACATTAGCGAGTTCACGATCTCACCCGCACTCAGCCCGCTCGAATTCAGCCAGGGATTCGGCATCAACTCGCAGCTGGTGCGCAGTTTCCCCCTCAACCTGGCGATGCGTCTTGGCCTGGGAGCGCGCCAGACCTTTGTCTTCGACACCTACGACCTGAGCCAAGACCGCACCAGCGCCCGTCAGATTAAGACGGCTAAGAGCATCGGCTTAGAGACACTGCTCGTGCTGGATTCACGCCTATCGCGCTTTGTCAGCTTGGACTCGGAATTCGAGCTGCTCATCCCAGGTATTAAAACGGATTCGTGGGAGTTCTCTTGGGAAAACCGCTGGCGCGTTCAGCTGAGCCGATTTGTCAACCTCGACCTGGTCGTCGATATCCAGCGCAGGAAACCCATTCTTCGCCTGCAGTCAGAGCAGCAGGCGCTGCTGCGCTTTGTCTACCTGCTATGAACTCCGTGCGCAGCGACGGCCACACGCTGGTCTTTGACGACGCGCTCTCCCTCGCCAATCTTGCCCAGGTCGACGCGCATATTCGCCAGCTCTTCGCATCCGAGCCGGGGACGCATTGGACCGCCGACCTGAGCGCACTGACCCACCTCGATACGGCGGGTGCCATATTCCTACACCGCCTTCCCGACCAGGCTGCCGCGCACGATTGTCAGCTAGCGCTGAGTCCCCTTCCCCAACATCTACAACCCCTCTTCGAGTTTGCCGCGCCCGGCCGCGCGCTGGCGCCATCCGAAGAGCCGCGTGCGGGCGTGCTCGAGCGCATGGGCGAACGCATTCTCCAGTCCTACGAACGGGCAGTGGACTTTCTCTACCTGATGTCGGACTTGAGCTACTTTTCCGTGCACGCGCTGTGGCATCGGCGCGATATACGCCGCGACGCCTTTGTTGATCAGGCCTATGCCATTGGCGCCCAGGCCCTGCCCATTATCGGCCTTATCATCTTTCTCATCGGCGCGGTCTCCGCGCTGCAATCGGCCGTGCAGCTGCGCCAATTCGGTGCCGATATATTTGTCGCCGACCTGCTGGCCATCGGTATCACGCGCGAATTGGGTCCGCTTATGACCGCCATTATGGTCTCTGGCCGTTCCGGCTCGGCGATTGCCGCAGAAGTGGCGACAATGAAGTTTTCCGAGGAGCTCGACGCGCTGCGCACCATGGCTCTCGAACCGCTGCGCTTTGTCGCCGTCCCCAAGATGTGGGCCATGGTCGTCAGCATGCCCCTGCTTACCATAATGGCCGACTTTATCGGCATTCTTGGCGGCACCGTTGTCGGCGTTACGTCGATGGGCATTGCCCCGGTCGCCTTCGTCAACCAGGTCATCTCGTCGCTCTTTCTTAAAGATATCGCAACCGGCCTGGTCAAAAGCGTCTCCTTTGCCTGGATCATTACCGTCATATCGGTATATCGAGGCCTCAATTTCAGCGGAGGCGCGGTAGGTGTCGGCCGCGCCATTACCTCTTCGGTCGTAAGTTCGCTCGTCGGCATCATCGTGCTGGACCTGATCTTTAACCTGCTGTTCTACTGATATGGAAGCGGCCATCAATATCGCCGATTTGCGCGTCGCCTATGGCGAGACGACCGTCCTTGACGGGGTCAACGCGCGCATAGAACAGGGTGAAATAGCCGTGATCCTCGGCGGCAGCGGCTGCGGCAAAAGCACCCTGCTAAAAACAGTTATCGGCCTAGTGCAACCGCGCTCGGGACGCGTCGAGGTGCTCGGCACCAACACCGCTACGCTCGACGAGAGCAGCCGTCCGCGCCTGGCGGTGCGACTCGGCGTTATGTTTCAGTACGGTGCATTGCTCAATTCACTCACGGTAGGCGACAATATCGCCCTGCCGCTAGAAATGCACACCGACCTATCTCGAGACTTGGTAGAAGACATTGTGCGCATGCGCTTGGCCAGCGTCTCGCTCGACCACGCCTACGATCGCTTTCCCGACGAGCTATCGGGCGGCATGCGCAAACGGGCAGCCCTAGCGCGGGCCATGGCCCTCGATCCAGAGATCCTGCTTTGCGACGAACCGGGCGCCGGGCTCGATCCCGTAACTGCGGCAGAAATAGACGCGCTCCTGCTCACCCTGAACCGCGAGTTGGGCATCACCATCGTCGTCGTCACACACGAGTTGCTGAGCATTGGCCGCCTGAACGGTCGCCTTATCATGCTCGACGCGGGGCGCGTCGTCTTTACTGGGTCGAATGACGAAGCCCTGCGCTCCGACCACCAGGTCGTCTATCCCTTCTTTCACCCGGGAGAAAAAGCGACGTGATTATATCCATTATCGCCGCCATCAGCCGCAACGGCGCCATTGGACTCGACAACGACATTCCCTGGCACTATCCGGCCGATATGAAGCACTTTCGCGACACGACGCGCGGCTACCCCGTTATCGCAGGGCGCAAAACCTACGAGTCCTTTCAGGTGCGACCGCTGCCGGGCCGCCTCAATATCGTCCTTAGCCGCGACCCTTCGTATCGAGCCGAGGGTGGCGCTGTGGTATTGAGCGATTTACAGTCCGCTTTTGCACGCGCGGCCGAAGAGGGCAAGGACAGGGTTTTTGTTCTCGGCGGAGCAGAAATCTACCGACAGGCGCTGGATAAAACGGATGAAATGGTGCTGACCTTTATACCACAAGAGGTCGAGGGCGATGCATTCTTTCCCGAATGGGATCGTTCAGCGTGGGCGGAAGTGACGCGGCGCGAAGAGGATGACCTAGCTTTTGTAACCTACCGCCGGCGCTAGGCCAAGCGCGCGCGACGGACAAAGGCCAAATCGGCCATTTGCGCGCCGGCCCCATCGCGACGATAGCTGACGCGCAGGACATCCTGGACGACAAAACCGCGCTCGTCCATGGCGGCGATAAACTCGGCAAAGGCGTACGAGCCGGCAAAGCGCTCGGCAATCGACACCTCTGCTATTACTACGTCGGTGTGCTGCAAGAACTGCTCCCCGCCGCGTATGACGTTCAGCTCAAACCCTTCCGTATCAATCTTTAGCAGCAGCGGTCTCTCCAAGTTGGGGTGGCATTCGAGCAGCTTATCGAGCGTCGTCACCTCTATTTCGCGCGTTTCTAACGGCGATCCGGTGCACGTCAACGCCGTGCGCTCGTGCAGCGAAGAGCGCGTCAGAATGTGCGGATCCACGTTGATCTCGCGACGCTCTTCCGCCTCTCCTAGCGCTTTATACACGATATCGCAGCGGTACTGTGCAGCGATTTTTTGCAGGTCGGGCTCGTAGTCTCGCAGCGGCTCCACCAGCAGAAAATGCGCCTGCGGAAACGCCCTGTAGAGTTCCCAAGTGCCAAAGGCCACGCCTACGTCTACTACGGTGCGCGCGTCAATTAGTCTGGCTAAATGAGTCGGCGTCCACCGCCGCCGCCGCAGGTCATACCCGCAGGCGCGCAGAAGCTTTTTAAACACGGTTTTCCTCTTGTTCCATCTTAGCTATTTTATGAGTTCCACACCTAATTCACGCAAAGGTACGCAATGTTCGAAAAATTAGATATGGCGCCGGCCGATCCCATTTTGGGCCTTAGCGCCGCCTTCAAAAGCGACGATAACCCCAACAAGATCAACTTAGGCGTCGGCGTATATCAGGACGATGCGGGCAAGACGCCAATCCTTCCGTCGGTAGCTGAAGCGGAGAAGCGCATCCTCGCCAGTGCCACTTCCAAGAGCTATCTTGCGATCGATGGGACCCCCGAATACAATCGCGCCGTGCAGAGCCTGCTGCTGGGCGACGACCACGAAATCGTGCGCAGCGAGCGTGCGGTAACGGTGCAGAGCCCCGGAGGCACCGGCGCATTGCGCATCGCGGGTGACTTTTTGCATCGCCATTTCCCCAACGCACGCCTGTGGCTCAGCCAGCCAACTTGGGCCAACCACCCCAAGATATTCCAGGCAGCCGGTATTGACGTGCAGAGCTATCCCTATTTCGATGCGACCAACAACGGCCTCGATTTTTCCGCCATGCTAGCGGCGCTGAATGAAATCCCGGCGGGCGACGTCGTGCTGCTGCACGGCTGCTGCCACAATCCAACTGGCGTCGATCCGACACCGGCCCAATGGGAGCAAATCGCCGATGCCGCACAGGAGCGCGGCTGGCTACCCCTAGTCGACTTTGCCTATCAGGGGTTTGGCGACGGGCTCAACAGAGACGCCTCTGGCCTGCGCGCCCTATGTCGTCCTGGCCTGGAGTTGCTCGTCGCCTCGTCGTTTTCTAAAAACTTTGGTCTCTACCAGGAGCGCATTGGCGCCCTCACGCTCGTGGCAGCCGACGATGGTGCAGCGGCGCGCGGCCTAAGCCACCTCAAAATTGCCGTGCGCACCAGTTATTCTAACCCACCGGCACACGGCTCGGCGATCGTCGCAGAAATTTTGTCGGATGAGACGCTGCGGGCGCAGTGGGAAAGCGAAGTGGCTGCGATGCGCGCGCGCATAAACGGCATGCGCCAGCTCTTTGTCGACACCCTAAGTGCCAAAGGCGCCCAGGGCGACTTTTCTTTTATTGCTCGCCAGCGCGGTATGTTCTCCTACTCAGGACTCAGCGATGATCAAGTGCAGCGCCTGCGCGAAGAATATGCCATTTACATTGTCGGCGGTGGACGCATCAACGTCGCCGGTATGACCGCTGCAAATATGGACGCGCTCTGCACCGCCATCGCAGCCGTTCTCTAAGCATCCCTTTTCGGTGCTGGACGCACTATCGCCGCAGTGCGTCCAGCACGCGCTTACCTTCCCACTCTATACGAGCTCGCCGTGTAGGTGAGCGACTGGCCGGGCTTCAGTGCAACAACTTTCGTATTGGGCGAGAGGAACGCCACCTGTGCCTTTAGCTCTTCTATGTCGGCCGGCTGCCCCATCGCCTCACCATAGTGACAGGGAATGACCACATCGGGACGAATGTAGCTGGCGGCGCGCGCCGCCTCGCGCACTCCCATAGTGAACTTACCCCCCACGGGTAAGATGGCCACCTGGGGACCGTACATCTGCCCGATCAGCTGCATGTCGCTAAACAAACACGTATCCGAGGTATCGTATATGCTAATGCCGTTATCAAAAGCCATTACATAGCCCCCCACGGTGCCATCGGCGTGAAAAACCTGCCCCTGTTCCAACGGTCCCGGCAAGACGCGCGGAGACATCGACAGCGAATGAAAAGCCTGGACCATAGTCAATTGCACGTCTTTTATCTTTGTCGAGCCCCCTGGATTGAGCGGCAGAGCGCGCGAACCCAATGCAAGCCCGTTGGCCTGGGCGGCCAGGCATAGTTCGTAATTACCTACAAATTTGGCGCGCGTTTTCTTGCACAGCGCAAAACTATCGCCTATGTGATCGTTGTGGCCGTGACTGGCGACGACGATATCGGCCTTTTTAACTTGGGCTAGTTTAAGCTTGGCCAGCGGATTGTCGTCTAGCCACGCGTCGAAATAAACGCTTGTTCCCTTTTGCGACTCAAAGCAAAAGGATGCGTGGCCTATGTATGTAATCTTGACGTGTGCCATCTACTGTTCTCCCAGTTTGAACGTTTACTGAATCGAAAAGCTAATTGCGCGCACGACTACGGGAGCGCTCAGCTTTTCTGCGATGCTCTGCAAGCGCGTGCCATCACTGTATACCAACGTTTCCTCTCGGCCGTCGGCGATGACCGCACCATCGCGCACCACTTCGATCGATACATTGCCTGAAAAACTGCGCTGCAAAAACTCTACAACCACTTCGTCCTGCTTGGCCAATCCGACAAAGCGGTCTACCTGTCCCTGCTCGACCAATTCGTCGAGCCGTTCGTAAAACTCATCCGCATTTTCTTCCAATAGGCGAGGGCCAGCCATAAAGTAAACGGTATAGACCCGATCCAGCTCGTTGAGTGTCACCCAGCCATTTTCGCTCGGTCCGTAGTAGGGCAATCCCGAATAGCGAAACTCATCGGGAACCAGCGACAGCACTTCGCCCTCTGAACTGTACAGAAAGGCCAAGACCTGCGCATCGCGACTCAGGCGAAAGCGCACCTGCAGTTCATCGCCTTCGCGCACGCTCATTCCCTCGCTCAGTTTGACGGGCTCGCGAAGTTCGCCCTCTTTGCGCAGCAGCACCCAGTGCAGCTCAACGTCTAAAGGCAAAATCGTATTCCCCAGTCCTTCCGCACGCGCGCGCAGTGCGACTTCCTTTTCTACGTGCGCACGGCGCACACTGCGCACGCCCGTTTGCACAATTTCGCCCTGTTGGAGATCGACCAAGAATAGGCGCAGATACGCCGACGAACCGTCCTCGGACAACCGGCCCCCCAGCGCCCAGCGCGTATCGTATGTACCGTCGCCAATCACTGAATCAGCGGGCCAAGTGCTCGATGTATTGTCGGCCAAGGAAAAAGGCCTGCGCGAGCGCACCAGCGCCGAAACAAGGTATTGTTCCACTGCCTCCGTCGATGGTGTTTGCTTGCCACTGGCATCGCGCAAACCAACCCATGTCAATTCGGAGTCCACGCCGCCAAGCTCTTCGACCATATCCGCGGCGACAGTGGCGAGTTCGGGTTGCCCTCCCGGCTTTCCCCCCAGAGACGCGCAGCCGATCAACAGCAGCGACACCCACCAACCACACTTCATACGTTTTTCCTCCTGGCCGCTCTGCGACGCGTGCGCGCCATCATGCGCCCCCACAGAATACGCGCTTGCTTGAGTATTTCCTGGCGCTGCACATCGCGTTCGGGTATTTGCTCAAATGCGTTATGCAGCGCAGAGAACGCCGGCGTTTCCATCGCGTAAATGCACTCCAGCAACTCGGGATAATTCTCCGCCTTATCTAAACGCAGCAAAATAGAGGCGAGCATAAAGAGGCTATCGGGGTCGTCACCACCAAAGCGCTCAATCACATTTTGGTAGGTGCGCATATACATCAAAACGCCGCTCGGATCAGAGCTGAGCCGATGCGGCCGATCCGCCAGCGCCTGGCGAATGCGCTCGTCTTCGTGCCAATTGGTCTGCCCCTTGCTATCGACTACGCCGTCTAGGGTATCAAGCACCATGCAGGCGTGCGTCACGATTCCCTGCTTGCGCCCCTTAAACGCCTCCCATTCGTCTTCTTCCCCCATGCGCTGAACGCGCACTAGCTCCTCTAACTCGACGCGTGCCCCCTCGCCCATTTCCCCCACTTCCGATACCAGCTGCTGAAAATTTTCCGCCCGATCTAAACGAATTAATACGCCAGCCAAATGCCGCTCCCAATCTTCTCCTATGCCCTCGCGGCCAATGGCCCGACAGCGACCCATGCGCGAAAAAACGCCCGCTGGATCGGAGCTCAACGAGCACAGATACATCCACAGCGGATGCATTAGGTCGCGCACTTCTCCTTCGGGCCGCTCGCCATAGGCCACGAGAAATCCGCGCAATCCGCGTGCGCCCAATGCTACGACAGACTGCAAGAAAACTGCGCGCGGCTTGGGCATAACGCTCTTGCCCAGCGTCGCTTTAAGCGGACGGCTCTCAAAGCGCATCGCGTCGCGGTAGTCGTGCAAGACATCGGAAAATGACCGCGGTTCAATTGGCAGGCTGCGCGCCTCGGCCAGTTCGCGCGCTGTGCCATGGATGATATCGCGGTCAAACAAGAAGAGGCGCGGGTAGTCAAAAACCTGCGCTATCCGCTCCATCTTGTCCTGGGCCCAGCGCATTTCTACCTCGGCATCAAACAGCGCGCGCGCAATGGCAAAGCTGTCTCCGTTTATCGCCTCTTCCGGTCGCAGAGCCAGCAGGCGGCGGCGATAGGCATCGGCAAACTCGCCCACCTCCGAACGGTGTGCGTCAATGCTATCGCGGCGATGGCCATTGCCTTGCTCAATCAACTTTAGCTGCAGCGCTTCCCCAAGCCGATAGTTGGGATATTGACGGAGCAGGTCGCTATAGGATTTTACGACCTCGACCAAAAGTAAATAGTCGAGCAGAAGCCACGCGGAAAAAATCAGTCCTTCGGCAAGCGCCCAGTAATCATAGCCGCGCTCTTCGGCTGAATATAGGAGGATTTCCGGCAGGTAAATCGTGCGACGCCTGCAGCCTATATGCAATGCCTGGTGGCAGCGGTAATTTTCAAAAAAAAGCAGGCTATCGCTGCGCACGAGCGTTAGACTGATCGGCGCATCGACAATCGCATCGCGCAGAGTATCAGGTATTTTCTTGAGGACTTTCCACAGGAGCAAGACCAGCGGATCGCCGGCGTGAAGTTTGGGCAGGCGATCATCGTCTGGGAAGTAGGGCAGGCGCGTCTGCTCACCCAATAGAATCGTTCTACGACCGCCGGCAATAGCGCGATTCACCTGATCGTGGCGCACATCTCCATCGAAAAGGCCGAGATTGGCTTCCAGCGTTTCTGCAATACTTGGTGAACCAGTCACAAACGTTGAACCTCCCGGACCAATATAATTCTCACCCCTTCTTTTGTCATGCCAATGACGCGCCAGATTGACAGTCGGCAGCCATACTTTTATTATTGGGAAACCCCCATGCCCCGCTTTGCCCCTTCCCGAGTACAATACGCGAATGTGCGCTCATGAATAGACGTCTATTTTCTCCGATGCGCCTCGTACTATGCGCATGCTTTGCGATGTGGGCCGCTGCGTGCAGTGCCCCTCCGGCGCCGCCCGCACCCAACGAGCGCCCCATCGCAGACGCTGGCGAAGACCAGCAGGTTGCCACGCAAGCGCGCGTGACGCTCAGCGCAGCCGAAAGCAGTGACCCCGACGGCAATGCGCTAACCTACAGCTGGGATCAGGCCGATGAGGACCGGACACCGGTAGTCATCTCACCAGACGACCAGATTAGCTTCCAATTCACACCCACCGTTGCCGGCACCTACACCTTTATTCTGGTGGTATCCGACGGCGACACCACCAGCTTTCCCGACTCCGTTCGCGTCACGGCTGTCAGCAGCGGCAATCGTCCTCCGGTAGCCGATGCCGGTCCCGATCTAGTGATAGGGGCCGGCGCCGCCGTGCCACTGTCCGCGCTGAACAGCAGCGACCCCAATGGCGATGCGCTGACCTATAGCTGGTCCGTTATCGCGGCACCGGACAGCGTCCAATTAGCCGATTCAACGGCAGTGCAAACTAACTTTATCGCCATCGCCGTGGGCGAATATCGCTTTCGCCTGCGGGTCAGCGACGGCGAATTAAGCGATGAAGACGAAGTTGTCATTCTAGTGCGCGCGTCGAGCAACTTGCCGCCTATTGCCGACGCGGGAGAAGACCAACAGGTCGCGCAGGGCTCTCTCGTCGTATTGGACGGCAGCGGGAGCAGCGACCCCGACGGCGATGTATTTGACCTGCGCTACCACTGGAGCATAGGCCGCGTTCCAGGTGGAACCGTAGCCCTTTCCGATACCGCAGCAGTCCAGCCCAGCTTTGTCGCCGAACTGCCTGGGGAATACGTCTTTGGCCTATCTGTTTCCGACGGCAGTCTCACCTCGCTGCAAGACGTCGTCACTATTACCGTACTCGAACGCGTCTTCACCGAACAGGGAGGTATGATCGAAGTACCAGCGGGGGCTTTTATCATGGGCTCCTCTACTGGAGCACCCGACGAAGGCCCGGAACATCGCGTCGAATTGAGCAGTTATTGGATAGACAAGTACGAAGTGACCGCCGCACAATACCAGGCCTGTGTCGATACGGGCACCTGCGGACCGGCAGCGGCTACAGCGGGCTGCAACTCGACGCGCGCCGATCGCGCCGACCATCCAATTAACTGCGTTAATTGGCAGCAAGCAGCCACCTACTGCCTGTGGTCTGGCAAACGCCTACCTTCAGAAGCTGAATGGGAACGGGCCGCGCGCGGAGAAGATGGCCGAAGGTATCCGTGGGGTGAAGATGCCCCCAATCGCGAACTGCTCAACTATAACAATGCCATTGGCACGACGACTCCGGTTGGCACTTACCCGCTTGGCGCTAGCTACTTTGGACTGCACAATATGGCCGGCAATGTCCAAGAGTGGACGGGCGATTTTTATGCAGCAGACTACTATGCCAACAGCCCGGCGAGTAACCCTCCAGGGCCTGCAGACGGCACGCTGCGCGTAGTGCGCGGCGCCAGTTGGAAACTCGGCGTGCCGCAGGAAGTGCTTACGACTACTGTGCGCTTTGCCTTTGTCCCGGACAACGGAGATAATTCCTTGGGGTTTCGCTGTGCTTCCGATGCGCCCCCCACCCAGTAGAAATTGATTGCCCCAAGGCCATAAGTAGTCTATCTTACCGCCTTGGAAGGAGACGGGGCGTACCGAATGGAAGACAAAAAAATACTCATCATTGAAGATGAGGCTGCGATTCGCGAACTCCTGGTGCGCATTCTCAGCACGGCCGGCTTTCATGCCGAAGAAGTCGACAACGCCGAGGCCGCACTGCAGACCTTGCGCGAAAACAGCTATGATCTCATTCTGCTGGATTTGCACATGCCTGGGCAGTTCGATGGCGAAGAATTTCTCTACATGATTCGCGACCAGGGCGATCAGGTGCCCATTATTGTCGTGTCTGGTTGGGTCGACGAAGACCTAACGGTTCACCAGCCCGGCTGCGTCTACGCGGTGATTAAAAAGCCCATCCAGAGCGATCTGCTGCTGACCCGAGTGCGCGAGATACTTTCCGCCGACCCCCTCAGCGAGCTTTAGACGACCCCGCCGCTTTCTCCAATACACCTGCGTCAACCATATCCCCCTTTACCGAGCACCCAACGCGTGCCGTATACCGCTCTGCCTAGGCCAAGCGCGCTAGCACGGGAGCGAGCCAATCGGCAGCGACGCGTTCCCAACTCATAGAGGAAGCTGTGGCAAAACCCAGTCGCAGCCTATCTTCGGGGTGATCGCATCCCCTCCTAAGAGCCACATCTAATTCAGCGGCGACGATACGGCTCTGGCGCCGCTCATTATCCGCAACAAATTGGGCGCTTATTGCTTCGGGAGAGGGTGCAATTTGGACCGAACCCGTATCCGTGTACGCGCCCACCAACAAACCATCAAACGCTTCTTTAACAGGTTTGCTACGCTCGACAAACCCTACGCAGCCGCAGACGTCGCTCACTACGCTCAACGCGCCATAGCTAAGCGGTTCCACCTGCGCGATGCCAAAAGGTTCGTAAATCGACTGGCCAAACTCTACATCACTGCCGCGGCGCAGATCGGCAAAATGCATATCCTCCGGCATCCACTCTCCACAGCTGGCGCGATCCCAGCCAAATTGGTTGACAAAAAGGACCCGCACCGCACGCGAACGCGCGTTAAAGGCGCGAACCAGCAGGTCAAAATCCAATTCACCAGGACTCAGATCAGTGCCCCCTTCCCTATGCACGAGAGGCCACCCGTATTCGCCAGCCATTGAACGCACTGCATCTCCGCTACGACGCCCAACCTCCGAACTCAGCGCAATAAAAACGGCGCGCTCGCGCCGTGCGGCCAAGGCCTCATCCAAGTGGTCTAATACGAGTAAATCGCGCCACAAGCCTTTGCTGCGCACCAGACGCGTAACGTGGGTAAAGACCCACTCCGGCCTCCATCCCATCAGCCCTTCGCATACCCCTTTCAAACGATCGCCGGCATCTTTTTTTTCTGAGCGATTCAGCTGCTGTGCAGGCACGCCGTTATAGACCAAGTCAATAGCCCGTTTGGCGTATTCCGGACCGAGAAAGCGCAGTTCGTCGACAACGAGATCCCCAACGGCCAGCACCGCATCACAGCGCCACGCCTGGCGCACTAGGGCATGTTTGAAATAGCCGTCCTGTGATCCGAAATAATCCTCTATATAGGCACCCTCCGCACGGCCGCGGCGCAGCGCGTTATAAAAGGCGATATCGCGCCCCTCTCCCCCCTCTATGAGTGGACGCACCGTGGCGACTTCGTGCGCATAGAACATGGTTTTGTAGCGTTTATCGTCCTGTAGAATCGCCTTATAGGCCAGGGCCAGCCCCATAAATTCGTGGGCGACAATATGGCAGGCACCATCCCCTCTACTGCAGAGTGCGTCTAGCGCGGCATACCCCGGCTCGGCCAGGCGCAGGTAGTGCTCGTATTCCGACTCGTGCTCGTATCGCCGCGAGTCAATACCAAATGACTGAGCAAGGTAGTATTTAAAGTCATCGAGGCCACGCGGCGCACTGCTTACATCGACCAACAGCACCTCGACCCAACACGCCTTGTCCTCGTGAGTCAGGCGCCGTCTTCCATAGACCAATCGCGTGCCGTAGTGAGCCTCAATGGGCTCGAGCAGCGCACTCACTTCAGCCGTCTGAACTCCCGCCCGCCGGTCATATAGAACCTCGCCATCGCTGCCCAGCGGCTGCTCGTCATCCCCCGCGACGGGGCCGATAAGCAGCGTTCGATGCACCGCGTCTGCGTAGGCATCGGCCGTGATCAAACCGCGCAGCACCGTGCCAATACCCCCCGCCTGGTGCACCGCTTCGTGCGTTACGTGTGCCAGCGTCAACATGTGCTTGATTGCTCGCAGTGTATGTAAAACGGACTGCTCCAGGCACGCGCGCCGTCAACCTGAGTTAGGCGCACGTAATAGGGCGTGCACCCGACTAACGGCGCCTCGTCGATCCAGTTAAAGGCGCAGTGTGCATCGCCCACTCCCAACGGCAAAAACTCGACCTCTACGCGCAGTTCTTCTCCACCCGCTTCCACGCAGTGCACGCCATCGCCCAGCCCGTCAAGCGCTAGGACAAACTCGGCCGGTGGCGCTGCAAAGTGCAGTTCGGCTCCCGCCTGCAGGTCAACGTCGAGAATCAGCCCGTCTTCGTCGCCCGAGGTTACCGACTTCCACGAAACGCCCTGCTCGTCCCAGCGCTCTACATATTCGGCAGCGCTGTCAAAGGCAAAGGGTTCAACCGCCCTTATGCGTCCATTGCGCAGCGACAGTTGGCCATCCCAGCGCGCGATGCGCGCGCGGCCGCGAATCAGGGCACCGCTCCACTTGACGCGCAGGCGACTGCGGTCGCGCGGCATGACTTCTGGATAACGGTAAACCGTCTCTAAGCCACGCATGATGCGCACTTCTTCGATAGCCGCTGTCCCGTCGGCGCGGACATCCATGCGCGGCAGACTCTCGGCGCGGAACTCCGCTCCCATCCGATGCCCGTCGGCGCGCACGTCCAGTGCAATGCGTTGACCGCTCGTCGCGTAACAGCGGCGCGCCTTGAGCGCTTCCCATATGCCCTCTCGGCTCAGCTCGCTTGCCAGCACGCAGGTTAATCCCCCGTAGACACCAAAGGACGAGGAACCCGGGTAGCTGGCCCCGGGGCGCCCTTTGTGATCGTCGCTACCGGCGACAAATCCCACCTTATAGCCGCGCTCAATAGCCTCGCGCAGCAGCCATTCAAACTGACCCCACGCAGAGTAAATTTCAATAACGGGCTCCAGCTCCGGATCGTGGAAACGCAGATTGGCCGGACGACCGCCTATGTGCGGAACGACAATCGCCTGCTTATTGCGTAGCCGATCAAAGAGATGGCTCACCGGATAGCAGTCCGCATCGGCATCTGAACGATCGGCCACCTGCCAGTGGCTCGTGCGATAGATATCTTCGCCATCATGCAGGTAGTAGACATTGCGGTCTCCCCCGGCCGGCGTGTTCGCCGACCATTCGTAGCCGGGAAAACACACGAAGCGTCCGTTCTCGTAAAATGCGTGCGCGCAGCGTCCGATTTCTGCCCATGTTTCAGACGTAATTTGAAAGTCGTTGCCCTGATGACCGGCAAAGTCGAGCAACGCTACGTCGCGGGCAAAACGAAAATATTCTTCAACCGAATTGGTGCCTACGGTCTCTCCGCTCTGGCCGTGCAGATCGCCCCAGAAAGGCCGCAGCGCATCGGTCGCGGGTATGCAATCAAGCGGATTGCTCTCGGCGCGCATATCTCCACTATGCGCGCGCACGCGCCACGTCCCAGGTCGGCGACAGCGCACGCCTTCCAAGCGCCGCACGCCCCTATGGTTGGCATCAAATACGCAGCGCTCGGGCAAGCCGATAAAGTCATCGGCATTGTCTATGATAACCTCGCCGCAGAACCCCTCCGCTGGATTCCCCCAGGCATCTTCCAACTTGATCCCAACGGAAAACGCATCGTCAGCACCCACCTGGCTCGGTGCGACCAGCACGAGTTTGGCTGCGCGGTCGGGCACAATCTCCAATTCGGGGTGAGACGCCAATTCGACAAACTGGCCTGTTCCAAAGCAATCGACGGCCACTTTGTACTGAAATCGATATTCGCGAAAGGTCTGCACGACCGTACCGGGCGAACCCGCCGAACGATCGCCGTAGACGATGCGTATAATATCGCCCTCGGCTAACGCCCACTGCTCTACATCGACCACTAAACACTTTTGGAACGGACGGATATAGCCCTTCAGATCAAAGCGATAGCGTATTTTCCCCGGCCCGCTCGTCTCAACTGTGGCGTAGTTTGGTGCCTGAGGATCGTCAAACTGCGGATAGCCCCAATCGGAAGCAAAGCGCACACAAACTTTCAGCGTTCCTCCATCATCTATGCCGTAGCGCCCGACGTGATAAGTCAGCGCAAACGAAGACGTGCTGCCAGCGACGACTTGTCCCGCTGGCTCGATCTCAGCCCATCCGTACATTGTCCTATGTTCGTGTTGCATGCGCCTCTTTCTTCGGCTGTTCACTCGTCGCACAGCTTAGCACTTTTTCTCACCTACAGCACAGCGCGCCTTGAATAATAGCCCTGCACTCAGCCGCTGTCTACCCCGCCCAATACTCTGCTCATCCCGCCCGCCTAGACCAATCAATTGACGCAATTGCCTTCTCGCATCAAGTTCTTTTCAAAATAGCTGCTTGTAGCTATTTCTCATTTTGGAGCACTATACCCCCACCGTTTCCGAGACCAACTATGACTACAGCAAACCAGTGTACCCCCTTTGATTGGACCGAGTGTATATCTCTGGTCGACCGGGCACTCAGCGAAGATCTAGGCGGCGCGATCGACCTCCAAAACGACATTACCTCAGCTTGGACACTCGACAAAGACGCGCAGGCGAGCGCCCATATTGTCGCACGCAGCCCCGGTGTTCTAGCCGGCATAGAACTGGCTCGGATGACCTTTGCGCGCCTCGAGCCAACGACCCATTTCTCCACTATAGCAACCGATGGCCAACACGTTGAAGCCAACCAAACAGTCGTTCGTCTACAGGGCCGGGCAACCGTGTTGCTGTGCGGCGAGCGAACAGCTCTCAACTTCTTGCAGAGGCTATCCGGCGTAGCCAGCCATACGCGCCGCTTTGTCGATGCCATTGCCGGCACCGCTGCGCGCATCACTGACACCCGCAAAACCACGCCCGGCTGGCGCCATTTACAAAAGTGGGCCGTCGTCCAAGGAGGCGGCGTAAACCACCGCATCGGCCTACACGATGCCGTGCTCATAAAGGAAAATCACGCCGCCGCCTGCGGAGGCGTGGCCGAAGCCGTGCGCCGGGCGCGGGCGGCCGCGGCCCAGAGCGGGCGCAGCGTGCCTATTTTCGTCGAAGCAGAGACACTAGCGGAAGTGGACAGCCTCATCCCCCTCAGCCCGCAGCGGATCATGCTAGACAACATGGACAACGAGACTATGCGACAGGCCGTAGGGCGCATTCGCCGCGCTAGCGCCTCCATCGAAATAGAGGCGACTGGAGGCTATACATTGGAAACCGCACCGGGAGCAGCACAAACCGGCGTCGACCTCATTTCCATTGGTTCGCTGACGCACTCGGCACCCGCACTTGATTTGAGCCTGCTATTCGACTGAGCTCTTTCCTCCAAAACCAAAACCCAGCAAAATGCACTCGCCCCCATGACACAGCATCCCACATTCCAGGTTCTATTCTATTTTTCGAATGCGTCAAACGGCCTGATCGAAGTAAAAAAATGCGACGTAGCGGCCGATACTCCCCCTGGTGGCGTATTTTTTTGGCTCTATTGCGACGGCGATAGGAAAACACTGCAGAGGTTGGATTTTCGCTCAATGGCTCACCGCGGAGTGCAGCAGCAGCGGGTCTTTGCCCAGGGCGCACTCCGCTTTGACGACGCACAGGCCCACCTGCGCTGGACAGATGCTACCCAGGACGAAGTCTTTCAGGTATGTTCGACGCAGGATCTGCCGGCGGATTGGGCTGAACGCGTACGCGCCTATATGCTCAGTCATTGAGCGAGACAAGCGCGATTATGCCGTTCTCCACGAGCTGTAGGGGTTGCGCGCAAGCTGCGAGTTGAAATAGCGCGCGTCATGCGAAACTTCTTCGCCTAACCAAGGGGGCTTCTCAAAGACTTGGTCTGCCGTTCCCAACTCTATTTCGGCTAGCACTAATCCGGTGTTGGGACCGCCAAATACGTCGACTTCCCATACATCGCCCGCAAAGGGCACCTCGTAGCGCGTTTTTTCAATCAGCGGTTTGTCGCAGAACAGCTCCAGCATCTCCTGCGCATCGACCAGCGGTATTTCGTACTCGAATTCGCTGCGCACAATACCCCGGGTCGCACTCTTTATCGTCAAAAACCCCCGCTGGCCCTTTGTCCGAATGCGCACCGCACTGCGCGCCCGCCCCGGCACGTATCCCTGAGTGCAGTCGATCCCCTCTAAGCCGCGCAGAAACAAACGATCGGCAACGAGAAATTTCCGCTCGATCTCCTGCGCCATATCACGTTGACTTGGCCTGGCGGCGGCGCGCGTGCAGCACGTTCTCGGTGTAGCCATTGGGCTCTTGGCGCCCGTTAAACACCAGGTCTAACGCTGCCTGAAAGCCCTCACTGGCATCCAGATTATCCGCCATGGGCACATAGGCCGCATCGCCTGCATTTTGCCGATCTACGACTTCGGCCATGCGCGCAAATGTAGCGCGCACCTGTGCCGCATCGACTAGGCCGTGGTGCAGCCAGTTGGCGATGTGCTGACTGGAAATGCGCAGGGTAGCGCGATCTTCCATCAGCCCCACGTCGTTGATATCCGGCACTTTGGAACAGCCGATGCCCTGGCCAACCCAGCGCGAGACATAGCCGAGGATGCCTTGGGCATTGTTGTCCAATTCGCGTTGAATGGCTTCTGCGCTTAGTTCGACGTCCAGCAGCGGCGGCGTTAGAATATCTTCCAGCGATGCGCGCGGGCGCTGGGCGATCTCCTGCTGACGTTGGGCCACGGAGATTTGGTGGTAGTGCATTGCGTGCAGCACAGCCGCCGTCGGCGACGGCACCCAAGCAGTACTAGCACCGGCCTGCGGGTGACCTATCTTGGCCTGCAGCATGTCGCGCATGGCATCCGGCATGGCCCACATGCCCTTGCCTATTTGTCCGCGTCCTACCAGCCCCGTTTCAATACCAATATCGACGTTCCAATCCTCATAGGCCTGAAGCCACTTCTGTTCCTTGATCTGGCCTTTGGGCAACATCGGCCCCGCTTCCATACTAGTGTGTATTTCATCGCCCGTGCGATCGAGAAAACCGGTGTTGATAAAAATCAACCGCTCACTAGCCTGATTGATAGCGCGGGCCAGGTTAACCGTAGTGCGCCGCTCCTCGTCCATAATGCCGATCTTCAACGTATTGCGCGGCAGCCCCAAAATCTCCTCCACCCGACCAAAGAGGGCGACCGTTGCTGCCACTTCGGCAGGACCGTGCATCTTGGGTTTGACGATATACACGCTGCCCGTCCGGCTATTTTTTATTTCACCTGCACCTCGCAGGTCGTGCAGCGCTGCCAGCGAGGTGATCAGCGCATCGAGAAAACCCTCGGGTATGGCCTCACCATCGGCCGTCAGCACGGCGTCTGTATACATGTGGATGCCGACGTTGCGCACGAGCAGTAGGCTGCGGCCCGGCAGCAAGAGCGATTGCCCGGCCGGGTCGCAATAGCGCCGATCGGTATGCAGGTGGCGCGTGATGGAACGCCCGCCCTTGTCGAATTCGGCGTGCAGATCGCCTTTCATCAGGCCGCACCAGTTGCCGTAGACGCGCACCTTATCCGCCGCATCGACAGCCGATACCGAATCTTCGCAGTCCTGAATGGTCGTAATGGCCGCCTCGAGCACTACGTCTTTAATACCGGCCCGATGCGATTGACCAATGGGATCATTGGGGTCTATATGGATTTCGATATGCAGGCCGTTATTGACTAGCAGCACGCAGGACAGCTGCCCCCCTTCTTCGACATAACCAACCCACTGCGACGGATCGCGCAGCTCCGTCGTACCGCCTTCCATCTGCACCTGTAGCTGCTTGCGTCCACCGTCATCGACCAGGGCCAAACCGCATACCTCTTCGTAGCTTCCCTCGCGCAGCGGCACGGCGCCGTCTAAAAAGGCGTTGGCCTGAGCCACTACGCGTGCACCGCGCACGGGATTATACGCACTTCCGCGCTCGGCACCGTCGTCCTCGGCGACGGCATCCGTTCCATAGAGTGCATCGTAGAGACTGCCCCAGCGTGCATTGGCAGCATTGATGCAATAGCGCGCATTGTCGACCGGTACGACCAGCTGCGGACCAGCGACCTGAGCCACTTCGCGATCGACGTTCTCCGTCGTAACTACGACGGCATTCACATCCTCTTCGATGTAGCCAATTTTGCGCAAGAACTGGCGATACGCCTGGCCGTCAGAGGGCAACCCGCGATGCTGCAGGTGCCACTCATCAATCTGCTGCTGCATATCGTCGCGCTGCGCCAGCAGGTCGCTGTGATGCGGCCCGAGTTCTTCGACAAGCGCCTGCAGCCCTTGCCAGACGCGCTCGGGCTCAATCCCCGTACCCGGGGCAATCTCATCACGCACCAGGGCGTACAGCCCCGCGTCGATTTGTAACGTTCCCACCTGTATGCGTTCGCTCATAATTCCCTCTTAAGCAAGGTCCCAGTCGACTTCGGCGACCACCGGCAGGTGGTCGGAGTGCACCCACAGTCCCTCACCCTGCGGACCGTCATGGCGAAATCCATCGGCGCGCACGACGTGCGCAGTCTGCAGTGCTGGAGCCAAAGTCGGACTCAAGTAAATGTGGTCAATATAATGTGTGCGGATGCCTACGGTGTCCATCGTCGCCTGGATGCCGTCGACATGAGCGTGCTGCATGGCATTGATAAAGCCTAAAGCGCGCAAGTTTTCGTGCACGCGCTCGTCCACTTCACAATTAAAATCACCGAGCACGATGACGTTGGGGCAGTGGTCCAGCAGCGCCGCAACCCTGTCCCTAATCAGGTCGCCTTCAACGCGGCGCAGGTCCACATCGCCTGGATGCAGGTGCACATCGACAACCCACAGCCGCTCTCCTCTCGCCCCCTCGACGAGCGACGCGCCTGCCGTGCGGCTAAACGGCGGCACGTCGACGTGGGGATCAAAGTGGCTAAACGTGCGCGACTCTACGATGGGAACGCGCGACAGCAGGTGTCCTGGCCAAGCAATGGGCGAGGCGTGCGTTGCCAGGTAGTATCCCATCGCCTTGGCGATTTGCTGCATCTGCCGCACCGCAACGCCTTCCTGTAGAGCGATAAGGTCGCAGTCCAACGAGGCAAACACGCCGGCGAAATGCGCCACGTGCTCCTCGCTCCCAAGCGATCCCAAGTCCTTTTGAGCCTCGGAGGATGGATAGCCGGTCAGACCGAGGACGTTATAGGTAGCTATTTTCACAGATTGCACTCCTCTTGTACGAGCGACCCGCTCAGGCGGTCCACTGCACTGCGCACGGCGTTGTCTATCCCCTTAGCAAAGGGCCCTGGGCCGCTTTTATTATACACATTCGACTGCATCACTTCGTAGCCGCCCTCATCAAGCAGAGCATCGGTCGGCATATAGCAGCGTCCATCCTGACAGTATCCCCAGGCCACGAGCCCCTCATCGGCTAACCAGCGACGCAGCAGCGGCAGCCACTCGGCCAGTGCCTCGCCAGAAAAAAAGGCAATGCGATGGGCTGGCGCCAGCTGCAGCAGGCCTATTTCCCATGGCACGGCACGCACCGGCGGCGGTCCCTCCTGTAGGCGACGGCGCCAATACTGACCCAATGCTCGCTGCATCTCATCGGCGCTGTCGCACAGATTCTGCCAGTGCGCCAGCGGCCATACCTGCTGGTCGCGCTCTACCATGACCCACGTTGAACGCACGCGCACATCCAGCGCGAGTTCGTCTCCCTCCGTTTCCAGTGCGGCCAGCACGTCGCCAGCCAGTTCGCGGCCAACGGCTACCACCGATTCGGCGGTGCCTTTTTCAAAGACGCCCTGCTGCACATTGGCCAGCAGGCGGGGCCGCACATTGCCGGCCAAGCCCTGGACAAACTGTGCCTGCACCTGTTGACCAAGCGCTTCCTGTAAAACGCGGCGACATACGCCCGGAAAATCGGCGGAAATGCCATCCCATGCATAGCCGTACACGATGACGGGATGGCATCCATAGGAAAAGGCTACGCAGCGGCGGCCATCGGCCCCAATAACATCTAACACCCACAAGTCCGGATTGTAGTATCCAGTTGGATTGGGCCGCAGCGCCATTTCGCCCCGCTCGTTGCGCGCGCGCCGATTGATACCGATATGCGAAGTGCCCCGATGCCAGCGCACGCTGACGCGCTCTTCGCTCTCCTGCGCGGCACGGGCGAGCGCACAGGCCTTCTCTAACAGGGTTTCTTCGTAGGCTATCATTTCTACCGGTTTGGGGCGATCGGTTGCATAGCCTTCATACCCGCTCATCGGTCCGCTGTGCGTATGGGAAAAATTGAGTACGATCCCGCTAGGTGCGAGGCCAATATGCGCGGCGATTTCACGGCGAAAGCGCGCGCTCATATCGCCCGATAGACCAATCATATCCATGGACAGCAGCAGCAGCCCCTTGCCGTCTGCGTCGCGCAGCAGCAGCGCTTGCATGCGCAGAGGATCGAGCACTGTGGCCCCCGGCGTAAAGCGCGTCCCACGCCCTCCCATGGGCAATCCCAGAGGCGGCGTGCAGTCGACCGACGCCCATCCAGCACGCATACAGTCCGTTTCTTTCATTGATTCGCCTTGCAACGGCCGGCGCGATGACTCGGACCAAATAACAACTCAGCCACCCTTTTCCTTGCCGCCAACGGCCATAACCGCCGTCGTCTGCTGCTGCGTCGTAACCAGCGAGTGGAAAATTCCCCCGCGCGCCATGAGTTCCTCGTGCGTGCCGACTTCGGCGACCTTACCATCGTCCAGCACGACGAGCCGATCGGCGTTGCGCAGCGTCGACAGCCGATGGGCAATGGCAAAAGTGGTGCGCCCACGCACCAAATTGGCAATCGCTTCCTGTACCTTCTTTTCCGTCGGCGTATCTACGGCTGAGGTCGCCTCGTCGAGAATCAATATTTTCGGATCGTGTAGGATCGCGCGAGCAATCGATATGCGCTGTTTCTCACCGCCCGACAGCGCGTTGCCGCGCTCGCCGACTTTAGTATCATACCCGTCGGGCTTTCTGATGATAAATTCGTGCGCGTTAGCCGCGCGCGCTGCGCGCATGACTTCTTCAAAAGTGGCATTGGGCCGGGCATAGGCTATGTTTTCAAAGAGGGTGCCGTTAAAGAGAAACGATTCCTGAGCCACCATGCCAATTTGCCGGCGCAGGTCGCCTAAGCGAATGTCGCGTATATCGACCCCGTCAATGTCCACTTGGCCGCGATCCACATCGTAAAATCGACAGATCAGATTAATGAGCGTGCTCTTACCCACGCCGGATCGGCCCACCAAACCAATCATTTCACCCGGCTGCACGTGCAGGTCGATGCCGTTGAGCACTGGCTTGCCCGGATCGTAGCCAAAAAACGCAGCGCGAAAGTCTACGCGGCCCTGCATGTTGGGCAGCGGCCGGGCATCTTCCCGCTCAAACGACTCCGGCGGTGCGTCCATCACCTCAAAAATGCGCTCGGCACCAGCCAGCGATCGCGTAATCATATTGTTGGCAGAGCTAAAAAACTGCAGCGGCCGATATAGCTGCCATATATAGCTGATAAAGGCCATCAGCACGCCCAGCGTTAGCTCCTCGTTGAGAATCTGGCGGCCACCAAAGTACCAAACGAGGAATATGCCAAAGCTCATGACGAAATTGACGATGGCGGAAAATACGACCCACACGCGCTCGGCCGTTACGCTCGCTTCCCACAGCGCCTCGTTGCGCGCGGCAAAGCGCTCCTCTTCGCGGCGTTCCTGCGCAAACGATTTGACGATGCGGATGCCCGATATGGATTCGTTTATATGCGATGAGAGGCGCGACCATTTGGCCGACCACGAGCTCCAGTAACGGCGCAGCTGTCCAAACTTCTTTATACTCGCAGCCCAGATAAAGGGCACCGGCAGCAGCACGTAGAGCGTCAGCTCCCAGTTCATCCATAGCAGCAGACATAGGATGCCGACCAGCATGAGAACATTGGAAACGAGAAACGGCACGAAGAATAGCAGAAACATTTCCAGGCGATCGGCGTCGTTCATAAAGCGCGAAATCAGATTGCCGACCTGGCGCTTTTCGTAGAAGCGCAGCGGAAGAAACTGCAGGCTATGATAGAGTTTTTCGCGCACGTCACGACTCGACCAGGCCGAGATATCGGCGCGCAGAAAGCCCGTGGCCAGATTAGTTCCCCACGTCAGCAGCTGAGCTCCTAACAAACCCAGCACGAGCCAGCCCAGCAGCACCATGCCCTCTTCGGCCGATATTTCGCCGCGAACGCCGGGATTGAGCACGTCGTCGATAATATGGCGCACCACGTAGGGCGGCAGCAGGCCCAAGGCCGTCATCGCCATTGAACCGACCATTAGCGCGACCACGCGCCCCTTATAGGGGCGCAGAAAACCGGCGATGCGGCCCAGCGTATCCCAACGCGAAATACAAAACGGGCAAATGCCATCCTTTTCGACTAGCAGGCGATTGCAGCTGGCACAGCGACTGCGCTCAACTTGAGTGGGTAGGGCCAGCGTCTCGCCCCGCAGCAGCTGATTGAGTGCTGAGGCCACCTCGACAAAGAGCGCGTGCAGCGAGGAGGAATAGTGTACCAGCTCCGGCGGGCCTTCTCGGCGCGCAACTTCTAACAGGCCGCCACCGACTAACTCGAGGGTCCGTGCCGCATCTATGTCGGATAGAGCCAGCTGCAGCCAGTCACCCTCATCACCGCTTAACAGTAGGTGCCTATCACCGATGACTACCCAGCGCGTCCCGTAGCGAAACGCATCCGCCATATCGGCCCGCACGCACACGCGCACGCCTTCCCCCTCATCGAGCAGTTGCTCGACGTGACGCGCCTCCTGCGCAGGTAGCTCGACGTTAAAGGGCTTTGTAACTACGGCTTCCATTTCAGTCCTTAACCGCGATGATTTCCGCTACGGCCCGCTGCAGTTCGACCAATTCGGCAAAATGCCCTCCGCGCGCTATGAGCTCCTCGTGCGTGCCCATTTCCACAACCCGCCCCGCCTCCAATACGACGAGCCGATCCGCGTTGCGCAGCGTGGACAGACGATGGGCAATGGCGAACGTCGTGCGCCCTCTCACCAAGCGCGCAATCGACTCCTGAATCTGCTTTTCCGTCTGCACGTCGACCGAAGAAGTCGCCTCGTCGAGAATCAATATTTTTGGATCGTGCAGGATAGCCCGTGCGATGGCAATGCGCTGGCGCTCGCCGCCAGAAAGACCTGCCCCACGCTCGCCTACTGCTGTATCATAGCCATCCGCTTTGGCGGTGATAAAACCGTGCGCATTAGCCGCACGCGCCGCGTCCATCACTTCGGACAGGCTCGCACCGGGCCGGCCGTAGCTGATGTTTTCCGCAATCGTGCCGGAAAACAGCACGGGATCCTGCGGCACGATGCCTATTTGGCGCCGCAGGTCGGACAGGCGAATGCGGCGAATATCAACGCCGTCGATGTTGAGCGTTCCGCGGTCGACGTCGTAGAAGCGCGCGACCAGATTGACCGTCGTCGTCTTGCCAACCCCCGAGCGTCCCACCAGCCCGATCATCTCCCCCGGTTCGACGTCGAGCTGGATATCGTGCAGCACGGGCTTGCTCTTGTCGTAGCCAAAGGTCACGCCGTCAAAGTGCACGCGCCCGGAAAAGGCTGGCATAGCCAGCGCGTTGGGATCTTCGTAGGATTCGGGCGGTGCGTCAATCACTTCAAAGATGCGCTCGGCCCCGGCAAAAGCGCGCGTCATCCACGAATTGACCTGCGCCATCCACTCCAGCGGTCCGTAGACCATCCACATATAGGAATAGATGGCTAGCAGCGTGCCGATGCTAAGGCGCTCTCCCAGCACTTCGCCACCGCCAAAGTACCACACAATCAGAATGCCCGCGCCAGTAACCAACTCCATGGTCGACCACATAATGAGCCACATGCGCCCCGATCGACGGCTTATATCGCCCAACTCGTCGTTGCGCTTGTCAAATGCGGCGACCTCACGCTCTTCTTGGGCAAAGGCCTTGACCACGCGAATGCCGTGCAGCGCTTCGTTCAGTCGCGATCCCAGCTGCGACCAGCTCTGGCCGTACTTATTGAAAATATTGCGCATGTAGCGCCAAAACAGAAAACTCCAGACTGCAATAAAGGGCACCGGCAGCAGAATGAGCAGCGTAATCTTAACACTCATGCTAAATAGAAAGCCGACAATGCCGATGATCGTCAGAAAGTTGATAATCATGTACGGCAATCCGTCGACGAGAAACTGCTGCAGCATGCTCGAGTCGCGCGTCACGCGCGAAATGAGACCGCCGACCTGGCGCTTATCGTAAAACTGCAGGGATAGCATTTCCAAGCGACGGTATAATTCGGCGCGAATATCGGCTGTCACGCGCGCGCTGAGCCAGGATACAACCCAGTGGTGCAACATGCTGGAAAGCCAGCTCAGGGCGCGCACGCCAACCATAGCCAGCACCAGCCAACCGAGCATGGCAAAGCGGTCTTCGAGCAGCATTCCGTGGCCTTCTGGCGGCACCAGCACGCCGTCGACCAGCTCGCGCTGAACCAGGGGGGGCAGTAGCTCGGCTCCCGTTGTCGCAACGGAGGCGGCTGCAAGCACCGCGGCCCGACGTTTATACGGGGTCAGAAAGGAGACGATGCGACCCAGCGTTTCTAAGCGCCGCACACAGGCCGGACATATGCCGTTTTTCTCCGGAAGCAAACGCTGGCACTTTTCACAGCGCGTGCGGTCCAAGCGAGAGTTAATGTAGAATGGCTCGCCCTTGCGCAGCTGTTCAATACCGCGTGCGACTTCGGAAAATTTACCAGCGAGCGAATTCGAATAGGGAATGTGCAGGGAGGCGCCTTCAGTGCGCTCAATTTCGAGGCAACCACCGCCTACTAGTGGCTCGGTGCGCGCTAGGCGAATGTGTTCGATGGGGACGTCAAGTGGAGTACGGGTATCTGCTTCAGCGGTGACAACCACGCGCTTAGAAGTCACAAAAACCCACTGCGCACCGTATATGCCTTCAGCTGATAGATCGGAAAAAACGCGGATAAGCAGCTCTTCATCTGCCGGTATGGCTGCACCAATCCGCTCTTCTACGGTGGGGTCGATCGGTTCGAGCAGACGAAAATCGCCGTTGCTATCTGCCATGGCCTGTAGTATGGGGAGTCGAAACGCGGCAGAATCGAAACCCGGTCAAAAGGGGGCAATCACAGCGGGCGCGATCCCCGCACTGTCCATCTCTCATGGAAGGGCAGCGGGCAAAGTACGGAGGCTATGTTTTGCAGTCAAATAGACACCCGATTAGCCGAATGGACGCAGTGCTCGGATCTCGCGCACGTGGGCAGCCACCTCTTCTGCCGAAGCCTGCAAAAGACGTTCGCCCTTTTCTGCCGTGGCCGGGCGCGGGTCACCAACGCCCCCGTGCTGCGTGCGTTGATCAAAGCGATGATACGATGCCACGCCGCTCACACGCATTCCCGGACGCTCGCCGTCGGCATCCAGCTTATCGGTGCGCACCAGGTCGGGACGCATCGCCAACACCATCGAAGTTTCCGTCTCGCCGGCATGCCCCGAACCGGCGTTGCCCAACTCGCGGATTGCGTTGAGCGCATCGTTGCCGGCCCAGGCCCAGCGGCTGTAGAACTCGACGCCGTCATCGCCGTAGCGCTCCATCAGGCGCTGCAGCAGCACGGAAATATTGGCGCCGTTACCACCGTGACTGTTTTGTACGAGGACTTTCTTAAAGCCGTATCCGACAACCGAGGCGACAATATCCATCATCAGCAGCAGGTGGGTTTCGGAAATGGCACTGAGCGTGCCCGGGTAGCGGATGTGGTGTTGCGAATAGCCAAGCCACTGCACCGGCAATACAAGCACATCGTCCGGTATCAGCCTATGCACCCGGAGCGCCACTTCGCCGCCAATCATAGAGTCGGTAAAAACGGGCAGGTGCAGACTGTGCTGCTCGCAGGAAGCAACGGGCATGAGCACGACGATATCGCGCGGCAGCGCATCAATTTCGGGCGATGTCATTTCCGCTAAAATCACGGCGCAATCCTCCTAGATAAACAGTTATTCTACTATTCTACGTGCGCTAAGTGCGTTGGCTAAGATCTAAGCGCCCGGCAATGCCGTCGGCTAGCGAGCCTTTTATCACGCCGACTACGCGCGCATCGCTGCGACCAAAGGGCCGGGTCAGCGAGGCGAAATCGTCGAGCACATACACGCGCGCCCCCCGCCCCTCCCACTCGGCCAATTCGCGCAGCGTGCGCTCGGCCAATTGACTGTCGGCAAATACGTAGGCTAAGCGCGCGCAGCGCCGCACGCTGGACAGACCGACGACCGTATCCCCCGACCGACAGCCAATAGCCAGCAGCGACGACAGCGCAGCGCGCTCAGACAATTCCACTGACTCCCTTTCTCGTGCGTGTCAGGTTATTAACCTTAAAACACCAACCCCCCTTCATCGACCTCCCCACCGACCTCCCCCTCCCCAACTC
>JAYPJE010000002.1:46571-48743 GCA_038128265.1 Gemmatimonadota bacterium | reverse complement strand
ACGACAGCGCAGCGCTCTGTTGCGCGTCGAGCGGGCGCACGGCTCAGGCAAAAGCGGGCTTTACGGGCGTCGACTTACGCGCGGCCGAATTATTGGCTGCCTCCAACACGCCAATGACGCGCGCCGCCGATTCGGCCGTTATTATCAGCTTGGCCCTTCCCAACAGGTGCTTGTACACATTTTCGTAGTAGGCATGCCAATTCGACTGGGCAAAGGGCACTTCCGTACTCATCTGCCGCCCGTTAACCGTCGTTTTCAGCTGAAATTTACCGCCGATATCCTCGATGGAACCGCGCTCTCCCAACACGCGCCAGCGCGGGCGCCCACTCATCGACAAATTTGATATGGTTAAAGTGGCCAGAGCACCGCTGGCAAAGCGCAGGCTATACTCGGAATGGTCTTCGTTGCTATAGCCTTTCCAGTCGCGATTCTTCACCTGATAGCCGCTCACCCAGTCGATTTTCTCCGTCACGATATTTAGAATCCAATCGGTGAAGTGCGCACCCCAATCATAGATGGCGCCCCCCGATATTTTTCGATCTGAACGCCACCACGTGCCCTGCGGACCGTAGCCGTAAAAGCCAGCCTCTACGCGGTGCACGCGGCCAATAGCCTTCTCTTTGCAGATCAGATCGCGCAGCGTTTGAAAGTCGCCATCCCAGCGCCGGTTGTGGAAAGTCGACAGCATGACCTTGTTGCGCTTAGCCGCAGCGATCATGTCTTTAACCTCTCGACTCGTTATCGCCAACGGCTTTTCGCACACCACGTTGACGCCGGCATTCAAGCACTCTATGGCCAGCGGGGCATGGGTGTTGTGTGGGGTAATAATGGTCACCAAATCTACGTCGGCATTCTTTAACAAGTCGCCTACTTTAGCGTAGGTTTCGATTCCGGGAAAATCACTCTCGGCGACCTTGCGTCGACTCGGATCCAACTCACAGACAGCGGCGACTTCCATGCGTCGGTTGCGCGCCATCGAATTTAAGTGCGTCTGTCCCATATTGAACGCGCCGCCGTATCCTACGACGCCGCAGCGAATGCTCTTTGCAGTTGCCATCTGTCCACCTTTCTGCAGTGTGTTTTCTGTTGTTTATCCCGATCGCTGATCTATCCCATACGCTATACAAGGGACGAACAGAGGTCAATTACCCGGCGGCATTCAGGACACCGGCCGTTCCTCGATATACAAAGTGCCCTCCCCTTCGACCAAGCGCATCTGCACGCGCGTGCGCTCGTCGCCAATAGTTTTTACAGTTTCTCCCAACCGGATCTCGACGCCGGAAAAGAGCGTGCCACGCACGGCAATACGGGCCAGACGGGCCAGTTGGCGTTGCTCCTTGACGATCGCATCCATCTCTTCTTGCAGCGCATCACGCCGCTCGTTTAGGCGGGCCAACCGCTTAACGGAAGCCAAGATCGTCCGGCGATTTTTCGGTGAGGTCCGACGCTGCAGTCGCGCGCGAATCAGCGCTATATCGAGCGTTGTGATATCGAGCTTTTTCATATGCTCCTGCATCCGTTCCTCACAGGTATACAGCGCGCTGCGCAGCGACTCCATACGCTCTACCTGGCGAAAGTCGACACCGCTTACCAGACGCGTAACCGAGTTATAGGGCGATCCCACCGACAGCGTCTCGATGCCCTGACCTGCCCACACGAGGCCACCAACCAATGCACGCGCCTTGCCCTCTCCACGACCGAGCACGATCACCTTGCCACCGGCGCGCACCGACGCGTTAAAAATGTAGGAGCCCACCCGCACATCTCCTCCAACGCGAATATTGGCCTCCTGAGCAAATTTGACCCACAGCGAACCGTCGGCTTCAACCTGTGTTGACGCTCCAAGGACGCCTCCACCCACCATAATATCCTTGCCAGCTGATACGACGGCACCGTCTTCAATATAGCCGCTAATATGGATCGAACCTTCCGCGCGCACTGAAAAAAGCGACTGCACCGAACCGCGAATGACGACATCGCCACTAAAGTCGATATTGCCAGTGGAGTAGTCGACATCGCCGTCGACATTGACCACCTGCGAAACACTCAGGCGCAGGCGACGCTGGGTGCGATTGCGCACCACCTGAGTCTGGTTGTCGCTAATGACCTCACCCCCCTCTTCCGCATAGTAGCGCACAACGTCGCCCTGCACTTCTTCGCGGACGTGTGCAC
>JAYPJE010000002.1:0-46561 GCA_038128265.1 Gemmatimonadota bacterium | reverse complement strand
CGTGTGCACCCGCGATTACATCGATTCGCTGAGGTCGCATCGCCGGAATATCGCGCCCCGTCACATCGCGGCCTGGCACGCCGGCACTTTGCGGAGAAAATGTTCCGATCAGGTCGCCCTCGGAGACAGCCGGTGCACGACTGCGCTGCCGAAAGTCAATCGACCCGTCTTCGAGAATCTTGCCAACGCGATTCCCCTCTATATCGATCGCCCACTCAAAGGCAGCATCACGGCTCTCTCCAGGCGGGCTGGCCAGAGCAATCGGAATAAGCGGAGGCAGTTCCTGACCGATGGCCAAAGCATCCAGCGCAGCCAGCCAGTCACTCTCGCGAAACCCGTGCGTAACACCAGCCAGATCGAGCGCTTCTCGGATCTCACCGATCTGCGGGTAATAGGGCTCATCGCCCTGAGGCAAGTTGATGAAGTACGCCGCACTGGCATCGGGAGCAACCCATATAGGCGGCATCACTTCGAGGCGCTCACCCCGCAGGCACACATACCCGACGATATCAGACTTGGCAGACAGGCCATCAACGCTCGTTGCTACGTGTCGCCCGACCTCGCCCCACTCACCGTCGGCGTCTGTCTCATCCACCTTTTCTCCCAGCAGGTCTCCGCGCCGTTTGAGCGGACAGCACAGTTCCTCATCGCGCAGCAGCAGTTCGAGCGATTCGCGTATCTGAGCCAAATTTTCGCTGTTCAACAAGCCGCGCCACTGATTCCAACTCAGCAGATACAGCCGATTAAAGGTGTAGCGAATCTCCGATTCAAGCGCCAGCTCAGCCAGAATAGAGCGCGCCAGGCAGAGTGAGAAGGGCTGCTCCTTTTCGGCAATCCGCCGACAAGCCTCGTCCACGGCAACCATATCAATGCCGCGCTCGATACCCGCTGCGCGCAACACGTCCAACAGGTCTTGTCGGCTTGGTGGGGGCTCTACGAACTTTGTCTGCAGGTGCACCAAGTGTACTTCTGAACGGTCCGGAGCAAACCAGAGCGGTGGAACGACGCAAATGCGTCCATCGACTATTCCGGCATATCCGTAGTGCGAGCTGAGGCACTGTTTGCCGTCTTCGCTCTTGTGCGTCCCGTTTCCCAGGAGAAATGCCGGTTTTGCAGCCACCGGCGGGTAAAAGGGCTGTCCGCGCACGGTGAGACCCGGCCGATAGCGCGCCCGCTGCCACTCGGCCAACACAACTTCAGGCGCGACGACAACCGCTTCAATATTGCCATCAAGCACATCTTGCGGAGAGGACTCCTGCAAACTCCGAAGGAGGATCGCGAAATGCGCCTCTTCACCCTCCAAGCTAGGGTGGTAGATCGCACGCGCCGGCGCAATGATGCCGGCAGGTTTTCCACGCGCTACGACTAGCCCAATCTGGACCTGACCGCGCTGCGCGTTGACTAATGCGCGCTCAAGCACCGCCTCGTCAATACCTTCCGATACGCCATTGCGCTGCAGCAGCGCATCGATATCGGCACGCGTCGAGCCGGCATCAATACGCCACAGGCGCGCGACGAGTCCATCGGCAGAAATGTGCAGCGTATCCTCTACCGAGCCCAATGCACCTAGGTCGGCAAACGCATCGATCCCTTCGGTGCTCTTTGATTCTCTGAGCACCTCGAGATCGTGTAGTGCCTCCTCTTCGCCCTGTTCTCCGCGCGTATCTGAGCTCATGTATCTATACTGATCGAACGTGCCTCTGCGGCACACCTGCAGCTAGGTGGACATCTTACTGGTGCGTATACAAATCAGCATTATAAAATACGAAAATACTCCGACTCTAAAAAACCCGGCAAATCGGTTTACGGACTCTCGAACTGCATTCGCTCTTGCCATCGGTGTGATTATGCCTACCCTATACGAAGTGGCAGACGCCCCTTGATCATTGGCCATCTCCCCTCCAACAACCCGATGTCAGCGGCCATGCGCTTTGTTCTGACCTTTTGCGGTCTCTACGCACTCGTATTTGCCCTCGACGTAGCCCTGCTGCGCTCGCTCTACAAAAGCTGGTGGGCGCAGCGCTGGCTCCGCTACGCGCTCTATGGACAGCTACCGATTGCCCTTATCAGCGTCGGGCTGTGGATCGTCGGACGCACCACCCCACTTTACGGTGCGCAAATCGTTGGCTGGAGTGTGCTAGTCGCCCTATTCCTCTACCTCGGCAGCCTACTCATCGCCCTCCTCACGGCCGCTCCATTCCTGCTGGCACGCCCGTTATGGCAGCACCTCATGCCCCCGCCCTCTCCGGCACGTCGAGCCTTTTTAAATCGCGCGCTCCTCGCCGTTCCCGCAGTTGGATCGGTCGGCACCACATGGGGCCTGGCACGCGCTGGGGCTGCTGTTGCCATGCCTCAGATCGACCTTCGATTTACCGACCTGCCCCGTCCACTATACGGACTGCGCATTCTACACATTAGCGATATCCACATAGGTCCCTACGTCAGCCTGAGCGACCTAGAAGAGATTCTCTTGCGCAGCGAGGCGCTACAACCGGACCTGTTGCTCATCACCGGCGATTTGTGCGACCACATGCCATACTATCTGGACACGCTGCGCCTGCTCGAATCCTTTCCGACACCGCTGGGTGCCTACTGTTCGCTGGGCAACCACGAGTATCACCGCGGCATACGCCGAGTGCGGCGCCTCTTTGCACAGACGACGCTGCCGCTCTTAGTTAGTGAGGGGCGATCAATAGACGTCGACGGTACCAGCCTATACATTGCAGCGGCCGACGACCCGCGCTACTTGAACAGCCCGGAATCGCACGCCTATCTGCGCTCTTCGGTCGAACGGGCCATGGATGGAGTGCCCGCCGGCAGCTTTAGCTTATTGCTCAGCCATCGGCCACAGGCTCTCGACTACGCCGCCCCCCTCGGCACCAACTTGACTCTGGCCGGACATACGCACGGCTTCCAACTTGGCCTCGGCGGCCGCAGCCTCTTCGACTCGCTGCTGCCCGATCGCTATATTTGGGGGCGGTATCGCCGGGGAACCAGCCAACTCTACACAACCTCAGGCCTAGGGCATTGGCTGCCCTTTCGCCTAGGCTGTCCAGCGGAAGCCCCGCTGCTCGTACTGCATCCCGCATGAGCATTTTAAAGGAGAACATACTATGCGCGTTTTAGTCACCGGCGCTGCCGGACTCGTAGGTCAGCACGTCGTGCGTGGACTGCAAAAAAACCACAGCGTGCGCGGCCACGACCGCGTCGCCATACCCGATCTCGACGACCAAGTGGTCTCTGACCTGAACGACTTTGCCGCAGTCCAGCGCGCGGTCGAGGGCATGGATGCCGTCGTACACCTCGGCGGCCTGCCTGGAGGCGACGACTGGGATGCGCTCTTACAGAGCAATTTCATTGGAACCTACCACGTCTTTGAAGCTGCGCGCATACTCGGCGTCAAGCGCATCGCCTACGCCAGTCGAGCCGGCGTCCTGAGCCCCTACCCCAAACGGCTAACGCGCACGGCTGATATGGTTCCACGTCCCGTTGGCCACTATACCATCAGCAAGGTCTTTGGCGAGTCGTTAGCCTACTCCTACGTGCAAAAATACGATATGGAAATCGTCTGCGTGCGCATTGGCAACTTTAACGGCGAACGCGATCTACCCGAACACCCCCACCATCTGAGCCACGGCGACTGCGTGCGCGTATTCGAATGCGCCATCACGCATCCCGGCGTGGGCTACGAAGTCGTCTTTGGCGTTTCGGGAAGCAACTGGCCGCTCTACGATATGGAACACGGCAAACGCGTCATCGGCTACGAACCGCAGGACATTGCGATTGTGCCAGAAGAAGAGTGGGAACAGTAGAAGAACTGGGGCGGCCGGTGCTTAAAAGCCATTTACACGCGGTCGAGGCGGGGCCGAGCGATTCCATGCGTGTGGTCCCATAGATGTCCACGTCGTTTTTCACCTTCGAGCGTAGTTTCAAAGTAGACGGCGCGTACGGGCTCATACACGCGTGCTATGTCGTGGTGAAAACCCATGCCCGTCGCCACGCAATCGCCCGGACCAACGTCGTGCATCTGCCCTTCTGTAACGACGGAGGCCCGGCCCTCGTATAGTATCCAATACTCGTCACAGTCGTGGTAGTGGCTGTCGAAGTTGGTGCACTTCTCGTAGTCTACGGCATCGCCTTTGTCCTGCGGTGCATCCGAGTGTTCACCGCGAAACAGGCCCGACCCACCGCACTCATTCCCCCATTCACCGCACATCCGCACCAGCACCATCGGCTGCTCTACCGACAGGACGGCAAAGGGCGCATCGCCGAGACCGATGTCTATATTGGCCCCTCCTTCGACGGCGACTGCATCATCGCCAACGCGCAGCGTTCCGCTTCCCTGGCCAACAATAAGCTTCTCCATCACACCGCTGCGCTGATACTCGCGATGCTGTCCCGGCTCTAAGCGCACAATATCGTAGTGCCGCATCTGACACCAAGCCGGCATCCGCTCTGATTCACTGCGCACGATTGGCATCATTTACTCCTTGTATTCTACCTCGACAACGCGCTGCGCTAGTTCGGCTTCCAATTGCCGAACGGCTTCAACGGTGTGCTCGACAGCCGCTTCAACAGCCACTTCACTGCGTTCGCTTTCGCCGCGTAGTTTGAATTCTACAACGCCGTTTTTCAGCCCGCGGTCGCCCACCGTTAAACGCACGGGTATGCCCAGCAGATCAGCGTCGTTAAATTTGACGCCGGGATTTTCGCGCCGATCGTCTAGCAGCACTTCCAAGCCACGCGCATTCAGATCCGCATAGATCTTCTCCGCTACCGTCTGCGCTTCCCCTTCGCCCTTGGCCAGCAGCGTGATCATCACCCCAAAGGGCGCGACAGATATCGGCCATATCAGTCCACCATCGTCGTGGTGCTCTTCTGCCACGCAGGCCAGCAGACGGCCGACGCCAATTCCATAGGAACCCATAATCACCGGCTGAGACTTGCCGTTGGCATCGAGAAACTCACCGCCCAGCGCCTCGGTATACTTGGTGCCGAGCTGGAAAATATTGCCAACTTCTACACCGCGCGACGTGCGCATCGCCTGTCCACAGCGGGGACAGCCATCCCCCTCCCCCGCCGCAGCAATATCCGTCGTTATATCCGGTGTATAGTCGCGACCGCAGTTGACATTGCGCACGTGATAGCCCCCCTCGTTGGCGCCAGCGACCAGATTTGGCGAATCGGCGATGGACGCGTCGACAACCACCAATGCCCCCTGCACGCCCAGCGGCGAGCCATAGCCGGGCACCGCGCCTACGGAGGCGATTTCCTCGGCATTGGCCGGCCACATCTCGCGCGCGCCGACCGCATTGGCCAGCTTGGTTTCGTTGACCTCCATATCGCCGCGAATCACCGCCAGCACAAACTGGTCTTTTTGCTCTTCGCCCTCGCCTACGGTAGCCATCATAAAAACGGCTTTGGCCGTGCGGCTCGCCTCGATATCGAGGAACTGGGCCAGCTCTTCGATTGTTTCGGCATTGGGCGTGGCGACCTTTTCCATATCCAGCGCGTCTTCGGCCGCAACGGCCGCACGCTTAAAGGTGGCAATCTGCCGATTGGCCGAATAACCGCAGCCATCGCACAGCAGCAGCGTGTCCTCGCCAATCGGCGTCAAATACATGTATTCATGCGCAACTTTGCCGCCCATCATACCCGTATCGGAGGCCACGGCAATGGCGTCAATGCCGCAGCGGCGAAAGATATTGAAATAGGCCTGGTAGTGGGCGCGGTACTGTTTTTCCAGCCCCTCCCAGTCTGCGTCAAGACTGTAGCTGTCCTTCATCGTGAACTCGCGCACGCGAATTAGCCCTGAGCGCGGCCGCGGATCGTCGCGCCACTTGGTCTGCAGTTGATAGACGAGCTGGGGCAGCTGCCGATAGCTCTTGATCTCTCGGCTGACTAGATCGGCAACTACTTCCTCGTGCGTCATGGCCAGCACCATATCGCGCTCGTTCTTGTCCTTAAATCGGCTCATCTCGCTGCCGATGGCGTAGTAGCGCCCCGTGCGCTGCCATATTTCAGCAGGATGCACGACCGGCATAGTGATCTCCTGTCCGCCAATTGCATCCATCTCGTCGCGAATAATGTGTTCGATCTTTCCCAGGGCGCGCTGCGCCAGCGGCAAATAGCTAAAAATTCCGCTGGCTAGCTGGCGTATATAACCGGCGCGCAGCAGCAGCTGATGGCTAGCGACTTCGGCGTCGGCGCTGATTTCGCGCAGCGTCGTGCTAAACAGTTGACTCATTCTCATTGAAGATATCTCCGTAAAAAATCCCGTATGTGCTTAGGCAAGGTCCCGCTCTACTGGGCTACAACGAACCGAGCAGGTCTGTTTAAATTAGCCTATCGCCTTTGCCCTTTCAACGTCGTCCCCTCTTATATGCTGCGCCGACGCCCCTCGTCGCGCACGAGCGCACGCAGCGCGCGGTACATGACCGAAAGCGAGAAGAGCACCCAGCTAAATGCAATGGGATAGGCAAGGAAGAAGGCCGTTTCCGGCGGCATGCCCAGATATACGGCCAAAATACCGGCATCGGTGCGTTCGGGCACGTAGAGTAGGTCCGTTCGAAAGTCATGCAGGCTGTATAGGCAGAGCATAATGCCCATCCATACCGACCCCACCCGCGCCGCCTGCTGCGATTTGATCGCCATGGCCATCAGCACAAACCCGCCGCCGATGCCGATAAAAAAATCAAGGCCGCCCAGCGGCGTGTATTTCATTGTCATTCCCATGCATACTGCGCCTACGATCAGCAGCGCTAGGCGCTGGGCCTGTGGATAGAGGCTGGTATAGATGAGCAACGCACCCCACAGAGCCGAACCGACATAGCCGGCTGCGCTAATAAGGGGAAAAAAGCCGCCCCGCGTCAGCGTATGGCCCGATTCGTTCCAATGGGTGCGCATTTCCACTACCTCCCCTCCGCTCAGCAGAGCAGCGGCAGCATGGTTAACCTCGTGCACGAGAACGACAAAAAAGCGAAAAGGTTTTATAAAGGACGTTTCCCAAAACACTAGGGCGAGGGCAGCACAGAGCGCATAGTAGCGAAAATGCCAGAAAATACCCGCGATATAGTTTATCTTTTTAAAGAATCCCATGTAGAGAAAGGCAAGAGATCTATGAATGGTGGCATCTGCTGCTTGGCCCTGCTCCTGTCGGCCTTATCGGCGACGGCTCAACCCCTGCGCGTCACCTCTTTCCACGCCAGCGAGCTGTCGCTGAACTCCGACTTAGAGGGGGTAGCCGACATCATACAACAGTACGACTTTGCGGCGATTCAAGACCTACGCGACCTAGCTGCAGCCGACCAACTGCTGGCCATTCTCTTTCGCCGCGGCGACTTTTTTAAGGTGCTGCCGTCACAGCCCTCCGCTGCCGACGAGACGCGCTATGCCTTTGCCTGGCGCGACCGGCGCGTGCAGATCCTGGCGCCGGGCTCGTTTCTCGACATCGGTGCCGAACGCCGTCCGGTCTACGCTGCGTTTCGCGCTGGCGACTTCGACTTTGTCGCCCTCAACTACCAAACCCGTGCACCGGCCGCCAGCGCAGCGACCGAGTTGGAACAGGCCTACCAAGACATGCTCCAACGCCTGCCCGAAGAAGGCGATATACTCCTCTTTACCTCGCTGGCCGAACCCACCCCCAGCCCCGCCCCGCTACGCAACGCACTCCCGTTGGACGTTCCCGTCGCCCTCGATGGGAGCGGCGCCAGCGCCAATATCTACCTAGTGGACGCCCTCACGCGCGAATTTACCGGAGTGCACGGGGTCGATTTTTTTGACCAGCACAGCGAAGACGCGCAGGCAGTCGAAGGCATTTCGCAGCGGCGTCCCGTATGGGCCGAGTTTACAACCGACGGGGGCGACGACGACGGCCCGGGCATAGCGCTGCCCTCGGCGGTTGAGGGACAGACCTGGGGACGCGCTAAAACGACGGGAAGCACGGCGCGGTAGGCGCCGCTTCTCCCTAGAGAAGCGCCTTTTCGGCCACCTTGTCGCGCAGCAGTTCAACGGCCTGTGCCGCACTGAGCGGATCGAGATTGTCCCCTGAACGCAGGCGCACGGAAACCTGCCCCTCTTCCACTTCGCGGTCACCGGCGATAAACATGTAGGGCACCTTGCGCGTCTGCGCCTGGCGAATGCGCTTGTTGAGGGTTTCGTTAGCCGCATCGAGTTCGACGCGCAGCCCGGCAGCGCGCAGCTGCTGGTAGACTCCTTCGGCATATTCGGCGTGGCGTTCGGCGATCGGCAACACCACTGCCTGCACCGGCGCTAGCCACACGGGGAACGCACCGGCAAAGTGCTCTATCAGCACGCCGACAAAGCGCTCCATCGAACCAAAGGGCGCGCGGTGAATCATCACCGGGCGCTGCGCCTTGCCCTCGGCATCGACGTATTGCAAATCAAAGCGCTCGGGCAGGTTGTAGTCGACCTGCACCGTGCCGAGCTGCCATTCGCGCCCAACGACGTCTTTGACGACAAAGTCGATTTTGGGACCGTAAAAAGCGGCTTCACCGGCTTCTTCACTGAAGGCGACGCCCAGACTTTGGGCCGCCTGCCGGCAGGCTTCCTCAGCCCGGTCCCACTTGGCCGGATCGCCGACGTACTTGCTGCTATCGGGATCGCGCAGCCCGACGCGCACGCGGTAGTCCTCCATGCCGAGCGTGCCAAAGATGATTTTTACCAGCTCTAAGCAACCGAGCAGTTCGCCGGCCACCTGATCTTCGGTGCAAAACAGATGCGCATCGTCTTGGGTAAAGCCGCGCACGCGCGTCATGCCCCCCAATTCGCCCGACTGCTCCCAGCGGTAGACCGTACCAAACTCGGCCAGGCGCACCGGCAGGTCGCGATAACTGTGCATCTGCGATGCGAAAATCTTGATGTGGTGCGGACAGTTCATCGGTTTGAGCAGATAGCCGTCGATATCGCCCGCGCGCATTTGGTTGGATAGCTCGCCGCAGGAACAGCCCTCGTCAGCCAGACCCTGCATGTGGTCGTGGTCGATCAGCGGCGGGTACTGGCTCTCCTGGTAGTAGGGGAAGTGGCCGCTCGTGCGGTAGAGGTCGAGCTTGCCAATATGGGGTGTAAACACCTGGCTATAGCCCTGTCGACGCAGCTCGGCCGATATGAAGGTTTGCAATTCGTTGCGCACGACGGCTCCGTTGGGCGTCCATAGAATCAGTCCCTGCCCCACTTCCTCATCGATGTGAAAGAGGCGCAGCTGCCGGCCCAATACCCGATGGTCGCGCTTTTTGGCTTCCTCCAACATCTTCACGTGCGCGTCGAGCGCCTCACGCGTTGCAAACGCCGTGCCGTAGATGCGCTGCAGCATCTTGCGCTTCTCGTCGCCGCGCCAGTAGGCTCCGGCCACCGAGAGCAGTTTAAAGTGCTTAACCTGCCCCGTGCCCAGCATGTGCGGCCCTCGACACAGGTCGACAAATTCGCCGTCCCTATAGAAGGACAGCTGCTGACCATCTTCGAGATCCTGGAGGATCTCCATTTTATAGGGTGCTCCGGCGATCATTTCCACAGCGTCTGCGCGCGATACGTCTACGCGCTCAAATTTGTGGTTCTGCTTTATGACCCGCTTCATCTCCCTTTCGATTTGGGTTAGGTCTTCCGGCGTAAAAGGCTGTTCGACATCAAAATCGTAGTAGAAACCATCTTCAATCGCCGGCCCAATCGCCAGCTTTGCATCCGGAAAGAGCCGCAGAACGGCCTGAGCCAGCACGTGCGAGAGGCTGTGGCGATAGATCCATGCCGCTTCTGGATCGTCCCACGCGATTAACTCTACCTCGGCATCGGCCGCTAGCTGGGTGTGAAAGTCAACGCGTTCGCCGCCCATTTTAGCGGCGATATACTCCTTTAATAAGCCCTTATCCCTTTCGACGAGGATGTCTTTTAGCGCACCTCCACCCTCGTGTTCTATGACCTCCCCTGCGGGCACTCTAATCAGCATGATGCTCTCCTCAGCAGACATGAAAAAACCCACTGCCCGCAGTGCGGCAGTGGGTAATTAGCACTCGATCGATTCGGTTTAAACCGGATGCTCCACCGCCCTATGGGCGCGCGTAGTCGACGCAGCGGTCGCCGTAAGTGCAGACGTTTCAGCGGCCGCAAAGGCATAGACAGCGCGCACTTGGACAGACACGACCGAAACTCGTAGAGACATCTGAATACACCTCAAAATAACGTTGACAGCCTGTTCAAAGGTATCGGCTGGACGGCGAGCATGTCAAGCCCTTTTACGCGGTAGAACCGCGCAGAAAACAGCAGGCGCACGGCGGCCTCAACCTACTCAGCCGGTGGGCGCTGGCCGGGCGGAACAAACTCTGCGATAAAGGCCATGGCCTTATCGGCGCGCTCGGGGTCGAGCAAATCGAGTATTAACGAGCGATACTCCTTACAGGCCAGGCGCGCACAGAGGTCGTGCATGCGCACGCAGGCCTGGGCCGCTCCCTCGGGCACCTTATACCAGCGCACGATAGAAGCAACCTGAGATGTCGTCTCGCGGTCCGTCCACACAAATATGCACGGGCGCTGCGTTGAAGAAGTCCACACCGACCACGTAAAGGCCAGACGCGGGTCTTTGATAATAACGGGTTCGGGATGGTCAAGTAGCCACTTTTCCACCACGTCGGCGTTCACAAAAGGCAGCAAGCCCGGTTGAAAAACCGACATTTGAAAGTGCTTGAGCAGCGCTTCGTTAATCTGGTAAACCTGTTGGTTTTCGTAGTGACCTTCCGGCTGGTGTCCCTCCATCGGACGCATATCCAACGGTGGGGTAATCGGAAAGCCCTCTTCGTAGAGCTTTTTAGTCAGGCTGGACGTGCCGGAGCGCCAACCGAGAATCATGATAATCGGATTGCTCATACAGCTCTCTCCTCATAGGTAGATTCGGCGCACTGCGCATCGCGCCCCCTAATCGTCTTTTATTCAAACTGATAGTGTTCGTCTTCGGGCAGCGGCACGGGGGGACTGTCCTCTGTCTCCATACTCCAATCGGCCAACCGCAGCCGCATTTCGGCCAGCACGCCCGCGTGTTCTTCCCTGTCGACGACGTTGTAGAGCTCCCACGGATCGGCATGGAGATCGTATAATTCATCGCGATCGCCCATCGGGTCGCGCACGTATTTCCACTGCTGCGTGCGCACCATTTTGCGACGGCCCTCCGCTTCGCGCCAGCGCAGTGAACGGATCAGCGCGCGGCGCCCCCAAGGCTTAGGCAGGCGCTCTAAATCGGCCTGCGTAAAAGCGGCCCCTCCGCTGCCGTACTCGGAGAACGTCGCGTCGCGCGGGGTTGCATCGGTGGCAGCGGGCAGCCCCTGGCCGCACATAGCGCGCGGCACTTCCAATCCCTGCAGCTGCAGCAAGGTCGGCACGACATCGATCAGATTGGCCATGCTGCTGTCGCGCACGCCGCTGGGTATGTGGCCTGGCCAGGAAACAATAAGGGGCACGCGGGTCAGGCAATCGTAGAATACGCCTCCCTTACAGGTCATGCCGTGCTCACCCATAAAATCGCCGTGGTCCGAGCAAAATACGACGATTGTATCATCGCGCAGCTCCAACCGCTCGAGCGCATCGAGGATTTGTCCGACCCCGTCGTCCAGAAAGCGCACCATGCCGTAGTAGGCGCCCATAACGCCGTAGACATCGTCGAGATCGTCCTCGCGCCAGCTGAGCATATTGTGCAGCACACGGTTGCGCTCGGGCGCGGTTCCGTCGCTGAACTCGTCGTCGCGCTGCGGCGGCAGCTCGATCGAATCGCGCGAAAACATCGAAGTATACTGTCTCGGAGCCATCCAGGGTTCGTGCGGGTCGGGCAGAGAAACCCATAGGGCAAAGGGTTCGTGCTGATACTTTTCTAAAAAGCGCACGGTCTGCCCTGCGATCAGGCCGGTGGAATGGTCTTCGAGCGGTAAATCGTTTGACCCATAGGCAAAGCTAGGCGTCTGTGGCTGCATGGCGCGCACCGCCTCTGCCACGCGTTGGCGCCCCTCTTGCGGGCGAAACCACTCCATCCCCCAGGTAGTCGGCCCTTCGCTCTGGCCGCCGTGCGTAAATGCATTCCACACGTCAAACAGCTGGCGATCTTCTTCGCGCACAAAACAGTGATTCTTGCCGATCAACCCCGTCGCGTATCCGGCGTCTTTCCATATGTTCCACGCGTGCTCAGCCCCAGCCGGCATCGGTGTCTCGTTGCGCCGACCGCCGTGCATATGGGGAAATTGCGAGGTCCAAAACGAGACGCGCGCCGGCATGCACAGGGGATGTGGCGTGATGGCATTTTCGTAGAGCACCCCGTCGTCGGCCAAGCGCTGCATTGATGGCGTATGGCAAAAACTATTGCCGTATAGGTGGCTGGCCGTGGCCTTTTGCTGATCGCTCATAATAACCAGCACATTGGGTCTGTCTCTCATGCAGTCCTCCTATTGTTTTCCACTGCGCCCAGCGCCCCACGCCCCAAGCGGACGGCACGCGTGGCCAGATCCGCTGCCGCCTGCACGGCAACCGATAGCGATTCCTGGCGACATAGCCCGTAGAGCAGCCGACCGTTAAAGCTATCGCCCGCCCCAACGCTATTGACGTCGGCTAGCGCCTCGACCCGAGCATGTCCCTGCTCCCCGTCGCGCGCGGCATAGTAGGCGCCCTCTTCCCCCCGTTTGACGACGACGCATTCGACGCCTCTGTCGAGCACGCGCTCGGCTAGGTCCTCTACCCCGTCGGCCTCTTGCCAAGCCGCCAGTTCGTCCTCCGTGCCAATTAGGTAGTCGACCTCGCGCCAGAGGGCCAGCATATCGCTCGCCGACGCACGCCCTACAAACCACGGACTCACGTCCAAGGCAATCGCAGCCCCTCGTGCGCGCAGGGCGGCAAAGACGGCCTTTAGCTCGGCGACGTCTTCCGCCCCAACCGCTCCATAGCCGGCAGCAAAAAAGATCTGTGGCACCGCCATTTCCAAGGAGGCGTGCCAGTCTACCTTTTCACCCATGTAGTAATGTGAGCGCCGCCGACCGGTCCCATCGAGAGCAATAACGTGGACGGCCGTGGCACCTGCCTGCAGCCCGCCGACTTCGACTTCGACGCTCTCCAACCAGGCGCGCAGCATATCGCCCCAGCAATCGCCGCCGATATTTGTATTCAACATCACCTGCTGGCCCAGCGCGCCCAACACGTAGGCCGCAGCCGCACCACAGCCACCGAGTGCCGCGTCGATTGGGCGCTGCAGCTGCTGCACGTTGTTGCCCCAGGTATGGCCCCCCGCAGCGATATCCTCGGCGCCGCTGACTAGCACGTCGAGCACGGCATTGCCGGCGATCTGAACCAGTCCCTCCGTTGCGTCCCGCATGCGCTACAGTTCGAGAGCGGCCCGGCCGCACACATCGATTATCGCGTCGTATACCGGCCCAAAAGGCGGTGCATAGGCCAGATCTAGGTGGTGGACATCGTCTACGCTCATGCGCGCAAATAGGGCCGTTGCCAGCGCATCGATACGCCCTACGACCCCTTCTTCACCCAGCATCTGCGCCCCGAGCAGTCGTCGCGTGCGCCGCTCGACGACAATGCGAACTTTTAGCGGTTTGGATCCCGGATAGTATCCTGCCCGCGAGCGGCTGGTGCGTTCGAATTCGACCGCATCAAATCCGGCGCGCGTCGCCTCGGCCAGCGAGAGTCCGGTGTGTGCCAACGCATAGTCAAAGACCTTGGTTATCGCCGTACCTGCCGTGCCGCGAAAGCGCTGATGCGAAGCCCGACCGACCGCATGCGCGCCGATTTGATCGCCGGCAATGCGGCCGGTGCGATTGGCCGTCAGCGCCAGGGGCGCAAAGACTTTTTCGCCGCTGACAATGTGTTTTACCTCGATGCAATCACCAGCTGCCCAGATCCCAGGCCGATCTGTTTGCATGCGCTCGTCGACGGCGATGGCACCGCTCGTTCCCACGCTCAGTCCGGCAGCGCGCGCCAATTCGCCGCTGGGCCGCAGCCCCGTAGCCACGAGAACGAGGTCGGCCGCGTGGCGTCCCGCATCGCTTACGACGCCCGTCACGCGTCCGTCGACACCTTCTATTGCGCGCACCTCCGCGCCCAGGTGGAGCGAGACGCCACAGTGGTTTAGCGCGTCAAAAACAGGTGCGGCAAAGGCGCGGTCAAACTGTCCTAGCAGGTGCTGCGAGCGTCCTATAAGGGTGACGTCCAAACCGCAGCGGGCAAAGGCTTCGACCATTTCCAACCCGATAAAGCCGGTGCCAACGACAACGGCATGGCGCGGGCGGCGCTGTTCGATAAAGGCGCGGAGCGCAATGCCGTCTTCGAGCGTCCGCAGCGTACAAACCCCATCCAATCCCTTACTTGCCCACGGCGGACGCCGCGCGGCGCCGCCCGTGGCCAGTACTAGATAGTCGTAGTGCTCGCTAAAAGAACGTCCATCGCGGGTGCGTCCGACCACCGCGCGCGCGCCCGGGCGGATTTCACACACTTCGTGCTGGCAGCGCGCATCGATGCCGCGCTGTACCACTTCATCGGGTTTGAGCGCCAATAGGTCTTCGTGCGAGGCGATATCGCCGGCGATATAATACGGCATGCCGCAGGCCGCATACGATACATGTGCGCTCTTTTCAAAAACCACGACCTCTAACTGGGGAGCCGCTCGCCGCATCTGCGCCGCCGCGCTCATTCCCGCCGCATCTCCCCCGATAACCACCGCTCTCTTACCCATTGAACCGTCTTCTATTCCGGACACACCAGACCGCGGTCAAGCAACTTGTTGTTGCCCGCATAGTCCATCGGCACTTCGACCAAATGCACGCCGGGCTGCTCCAGGCAGGCATGCAGCGTCGGCAGCAGGTCGTCGACCGACTGCACGCGGTGACCGTGCGCGCCGTAGCTCTCCGCATACCTGACAAAATCGGGGTTCCCGTAGTCAAGGCCCCATTTTTCCAATCCCATAGCCGCTTGCTTCCACTTGATCATGCCAAAGGCATTGTCATTGAGCACCAACACCACCAAATCTATACCCAGGCGCACGGCCGTCTCCAATTCCTGCGAGTTCATCATAAAACCGCCGTCGCCGCAGACGGCCATAACGCGGGTATCGGGATAGACCAAGCGAGCCGCAATAGCCGAAGGTAAGCCGGCGCCCATCGTCGCTAAGGCATTGTCGAGCAGCACGGTGTTGTTGGCATGGGCCCGGTAGTTGAGCGCAAACCATATCTTGTACACGCCGTTGTCTAAACAGATAATGCCATCGTCGGGCATCGCGCGGCGCACGTCGGCCACTAGGCGCTGCGGCAGCACGGGAAAGGAGCTGTCATTTACGCCCAACTCGCGTCCATCGTCGATCCACGCCTTGACCTTTTCAAAGTAGGAAAAGTCCCAGTGTGCCTGTGGGTCGATGCGCAACATAAGCTGCCATATACTGTTGCCGATGTCGCCGATTACTTCCAGCTGGGGAAAGTAGACGGGATCGACAGAAGCCGAAGAGAAATTAATGTGAATTACGCGCAGTTCGTCTCCCTCCATAAAGAAGGGCGGCTTTTCGACGACGTCGTGACCGACGTTGATAATCAAATCTGCGCGCGCGATGGCGCAGTGCAGGCGATCGTTATCGGAAAGAGCGGCATTGCCGAGAAAGAGCGGATGGCGTTCGTCAATAACGCCCTTGCCCATCTGAGTCGTAAAAAAGGGAATGCCCGTGTCCTGCACGAAGTGCTGCAGCATCTTTGAAGTGCGCTTGCGATTGGCCGCCGCGCCAATTAGTAGCAGCGGGTGTCGCGCCTCTTCAATCATCGCCGCTGCACGCGCAATTGCCTTTTCCTCGGGAATGGGACGGCGCACGCGATCGCGCGGAAAAAGCGGCCCGTCGACCGCCTCGCGCGCAATATCTTCCGGCAGTTCAAGGTGCACGGCTCCCGGGCGCTCCTCTTCGGCTAGGCGAAACGCCTCGCGCACCCGCGATGGGATGTTGGCACCGCTGACGATCTGCCGAGTAAATTTGGTAAGCGGGCGCATCATTTCAACGACGTCGACAATTTGAAACTGACCCTGCTTACTCGATTTGATGGGCTTTTGACCCGTTATCATCAACATCGGCATGGCCCCCAGCTGTGCATAGGCCGCTGCCGTAACAAAGTTGGTAGCGCCGGGCCCCAGCGTTGCCAAACACACGCCGGTCTTACCGGTGAGACGTCCATAGGTAGCCGCCATAAAGCCGGCGGCCTGCTCGTGGCGGGTAAGAACGAGCCGTATCTGCTGCGAATGACGCAGCGCTTCTAGCAGGTCTAAGTTCTCCTCGCCGGGAATGCCAAAAATGTATTCTACGCCTTCGGCTTCTAGCGCCCTAACAAAGAGATCTGCTGCGTTCATATCGCTCTTTTTTCTCCTTCGACGTAGTGCTCTGCTTTGGGGAAATGTAGCGAAAAGGCCGTTTTACGACAAAGAACGCACGCAGCCGACAGCGCTTTGCGCGCACGCATGTAGCCTCGTCATGGCCGAACTTATTCGCCTGTGACGAGTCCCAGGTCTACGTAGAGTGCGCTGAGCACATCGAGAAAGCGACGGTGGTGTTTCGCCGCTCCGGGCATGCCGTTTACAACCAGCGCGACGACCAGACCCGCTTCGGGATCGGCAAAGGCTGCGGAGGTTTGCTGGCCGCTGTGGCCGAAGGTGCGCCACCCAGCGTGACGCCCGTAGCCGTAGGGAACGGTGTCAATTCCATACATCGCCGAGTTGATTACAAAGCCCAATCCCCAGTCCATCCGATGTTTAAACGTATGGTCGTACAGGCCCGTGCGCTGGCGCGCTACCAGCGCCTCGACGGCCTGTGCGGAAAGGATGCGCTGCCCATTGAGCACGCCGCCTCCGAGCAGCGCGACATACAGCCGGGCCAGTTGGCGCGCGGGACCACGACCACTAGCACCGGGCACGCAGCGTGCCGCTGCCGCGGCGCCCGCGTAGTATGCCTCTATCTGCGTCGCACCGCCCTCCGTGGAATAGACTTCTGCCACGCGCTCTCCGTAGGCGCGGTAGCACTCTTCCGGCATGGCGATCCAACAATCGTCCATGCCTAACGGCTTAAAGATTTCTTCGCGCACGTAGCGATCAAACGACCGGCCGTCAATGCGCCGCACCACTTCGGCCAGCGCATACCAAGAGGAGGCGATGTGATAACCGGCTTTGCGCCCCACCGGCCAGCTGCGTTCCTTGCGCGCATCACAGACTCGCACCACGGCTTCTTGCCAGGAAAGGTCGCCTTGCTCCAGATCGATGCGCGAACGAAAACCGCCGGTGTGCGTGAGCAGGTGACGCAGCGTAATCTCTCCCTTTTCACGCGCGGCAAATTCGGGTATGTGGCGATGCACGCAGTCGTCGAGAGCCAGCGCACCGCGCTCCCAAAGCTGGGCAATGGCGACCGCCGCCAGGGGCTTGGTCGCAGAAAACCAGCACATCAGCGATTCGGTTTCTACATCGCCCACGGCCAGATCGGCCACGACCGCATCGCCTTGCTGCACGTAGAGCTGTCCGCCGGGATGCACGCCCTCATCTACGCCCCCCTTGAGTAGGGCCACCGTGCGGGCAACGTCGCTCATGGTGCCGGTAGCTCGACGCCTAGTCGCCCGGCGCATTCTACGACCTCGGACCACGTTTGCCCGTCCACTTCGATGCTATCCCGGCGCAGCGCGCGCTGACGCGATTCAATTTCGCCCGGAACGAGGATCTCGCTAAATCCGGGAGCAAGCGGAGACGATTTTATAAACTCGACTAGCTGACCGACTTCGCTCAGATAACTGTCCATGGGCACAAAGCGCTCGATATCAACGACCAGCAGCAGCACGCCGTTACCGTTGCGCGCCCCTGTGCCCGCACAGCCAGCTGCGCTTAGAGCGCCGCCAAGGATTTCGACAATAACGCCCAGCCCATATCCCTTGTGACCCGCCGCACCGCCAAAGGGCAGGATCCCCCCCCGCGGCGAACCATAGAATGCATCGGGATCGGTCGACGGCTGCCCCTCCGCATCGATAATCCACCCCTCGGGAACGGCCTCGCCGCGGTTGCGCTGTACCCGAACCTTGCCCTCGGCCACGACGCTGGTCGTCATATCCAACACGATGGGATCGGCATCGGGACGGGGCAGCCCAGCCGCCAGCGGGTTGGTGCCCAAGCGGCGCTCGCGCCCACCCCACGGCACGACGCAGGCTCCTCCACCGTGCATATTGGCAAAGAGCAGCGCCACCATGCCCTGACGGGCGACATCCTCTACATAGCTGCCGAGACGGCCGATATGGTTGGCGTTGCGCACGGTAAGCGCGGCCACCCCACAGCGCGATGCTTTCTCAACGGCCATGGCTGCCGCCTCACTCATGACCACTTGGCCAAAACCCCAGTTGCCATCGAGCACAGCGGATGCCTCCGTGTCCGACTCGACGGCGATCTCTGCGTTGGGATCGATTTCACCGCGCTCTATGGTCGCGATGTATTGGGGCACGCGTATAATGCCGTGTGAATCGTGGCCGACCAAATTGGCCGCGACCAGCAGTTCCGCTACCTGGTCGGCGCGCGCCGGCGGAGCGCCAGCAGCGGCGAAAATAGCCGCCGCACAGCGCTGTAGATACTCACTGCTAAACGTGGGCATGCTCTCTTCTCCCCAACAAACGAAAAAGCCGCCACGGGCGGGCGGCATCCTATGCAATCCACTGCGCACAGCGCAGAACATAAGGCGAAGGGATTCACGGCCGCCACTGCGCCAAGAGGGCCTCCAGCAAAGGCTGTTGCTTCTCTGAAGCAATACCGGCCTTACGTCGCGCCTTATCCACTAGGTCTCCCGTAGCAACTACTCTGTTTTTTTCATAGACATTCAGCGCCTCGCGGCACAGATTACGCACAAAAGCGCGCACGCGCTTCTCCTCGATCTCGGTCTGCGCGGCGGCCCGCGCAATGCCCGCGCCCATTTGCGCATCATCTCCATCGATGGCAGCCAGCACCGCGCCGAGAATAGCCCTGACAAATGAGCGCGCCTGGGCACGCCAAACGCCGGCGTACTCGGCCATGTCCATTATAAGCCCGTCGCTGCGGCTACTTATATTGTCGCGCGATATGCGCTCGATCGTCTCGCCGAAGCGAAAGTAGAGCGAGTCCATCTGAGCCGATGTCAGCTCGTCGCCGGCGACCTCGACCACCCAGGCAGGTGCCGAATACACGGCCGAGCGGCCGAGCAAATTGCGATTTAAACGCGCACGCAGTTCGGCGATGGGCGGAGCGGTAGCCACGCCTTCATTGGCGACTGCATCCGCCTCTTCTGATACCACCGCTTCAGCCGGCTCAGAGGATGCAGCCGGTGGGTCGTCTCCCTGCTCTTTGCGGCCCGCCGCATCAGCCTCTACGCCACCGCCTCCATCCGTAGACGCGACGTTCTCGCGCGGCGGCACAGCGACCTTGGGCACGACGATTTCGCTCTGCTGCTGGACGATTTCCGCGATGGTATCCGACGCAGGCACATCGCGCAATCCCGGCGGTTTTCCGCGCAGCACAACCTTGCCCTGCCACCAAATCCACTTGTTGCTCTCGGCTACTTTTTTGCGCAACTCGAGGTCGGGCATATCCGAGTCGGGAAATAGGAACAAGGCGTCTAGCTCCATATCCGGGCGCGGCACGATGCGCAGCCACTCCCAGGGCAGCGCCATTTCGTAGCTATAGGTATCGCCATGCGACTGCGAAGCTAAGTGCAGGGGTAGGTCGGCGCTGGGCGCGCCGCGCTGCTGGCCGCCCCAGGCGTGCACCGGGCCGTCCTCTCTATTGGGTGCCAGCCAAATATTGAAACCCAGCGGCTGCTCGGGTCCGCGCAGAAAGACCTTCAGATGGTCGTAGTAGAACATCTTGTCCTTGCGCTCGCCCCCCGGACCGTCCCACGCGTTGTCACCGGCAGCAATGGGCTGGCGATCGAGCACGTCGTCTATGACCGATGCGGCGATGTAGAGCGAATCGGCGTCCCACATCAACAGCACCGATGCCCAGTGATCTCCGATGCCGTCAAATGCCCCGCGCAGACCGACGCCCCGTCCTGCGGGCGCGATGTCAATCGCTCGGGCAGCGCCCCACTCCCCTAGGACTCCATCGACCTGCGGCTTCACAGGCGCAACCACTACATCTACGGGCCATGCCCCATGCACCGAAAGCTGAATCAGCAGACCAACGACGGACCAACTCCACCTAGACCGCCTTTTGCATGCGTGCCGCAAAACCACCTCCCCGTGGGAATAGAGACCAAATTATAGGGGAAAAGGTGATACTAACCAAGATTAGGCTACACCTGCATACACCGTGCAGAGCGCCGCGACGAATGCACCTAAATGCCGCCTTTAGCTCGTGCGCAGCGTGGATACCGCCCACGCGGCATCGGGGTCGTCTATCTCTAGCCCGAGCACGCCGTCGGGCACATAGGAAAGCAACTCTTCGTAGCTCTGCTGGCGCTGCGCGTCGGGATAGGTCCACGGGTGCAAATAGTACACGCCGCGGATTTTTGCCTGAATAATCTCCTTTGTGCAACCAAAGCACGGCTGCATCGTCGAGTAAAGAACGGCCCCTTCCGTGGCAATCCCAAAGCGCGCGGCCGACAGCAGAGCATTTTGCTCTGCGTGCACGCAGATGCACAGGTCGTAGTCTTTGCCCGACTCATAGGCCCCCCGGTGCGCACAGCGATGACATCCCCCCGCACTGCAGTTGGGCATATCGTGAGGCGTCCCGTTGTATCCCGTGGCGATAATGCGATCATTCTGCACGAGAATGGCACCGACGCGATTGCCCGTGCAGTCGGCGCGTGCGCGCACGGCCATGGCAATGCTCATGTAGTACACTTTCCAATCGGGTCGCTGTCGCACGAATGCTATCTCCTCAATAGACTACTGAAACTGCCGTTTAAGTGCCGCCCACGTATCGCCGATGGCCGGCTTGCCGCTGCCGCCGTCGCCGACAAACAGCTCAATGCCCCGCATCCGCTGGAAGGAGCGCTCGCCAAGGCCATCGTCCAAGACGACGTTGCCCGGATAGGCTGGGGACTGTATAAAGGCGACCGGCACCGCACCGGTGCGCAGCGGACGCAGGGTCAGACGAGCCACTTCTCCACGACCCGTGCGCCCGCGCTGCGAGCCAGGCCCTGCCACCAGAGCATAGGACAATACGTCCATCCCCAGCGGGCCGCCGATGGCCTGCGCGCCGCGCAGCACATCGTTGGAAAATTCCGTTGCTCCGGCAAAGAGCGTCCCTTGGCGAAAGGGAGCAGGCGCCTCAAAAGCAAAGGCCCCTGCGGGTACCGCCAGGTGAAATACCAGACCCGAAACGCCGCCAGCACCGGCCAAATCGGCGCGGATGGAAAGGGTTATTTCCCGCTCTGCCACTACCTGAAGGGTGGCCGCATCCCCTTCTGGCAAAGCGATTTCTAGCGTTTGTGCCCCGGCGATCGAATACAGGAGAGCAACCGCACACAGGCTCTTGTAGACCATGGCAACACTCCGACGTTTAACAGTTCGCGCTTTAAGATAGGAAATTCTCCTGCCCCTGCACATTGCAGCCAAGTCGTCGATATATCAATAAATCTTGATATTGACATTTATCAGCTGATTTGCGTAGTTAGAACATCTCACCGCACCCCATCACAATGGCACTCTGCGCATGACCCATTCCACCGCCCAACGCTCCGTCGACCTGGACCGTCTCCTCGCCGAGCGCATCCTTGTGCTCGACGGGGCAATGGGCTCGATGATACAGACATACGAGCTGTCCGAGGCCGATTTTCGCGGCCAACTCATGCAGGACCACCCGGGCGAACTGCGCGGCTGCAACGATCTGCTTTGCCTCACGCAGCCCCATGTCATAGAGGAAATTCACCGAGGCTACCTGCAAGCCGGAGCCGATATCGTCGAAACCAATACCTTTAACGCCAACCCATTTTCACTCGAGGACTACCAGCTGGCAGACCGGGTAACGGATATCAACAGAGCCGCTGCGCACATTGCGCGCCGAGCCGCTGACGCCTTCTCTACGCCGGACAGACCGCGCCTAGTCGCCGGCGCGCTTGGTCCTTCCAATATCACGCTCTCCCTATCCCCCGACGTAAACCGCCCCGGCTACCGAACGCACCGCTTTGAAGAGGCTGTAGCAGGCTATTACCAGCAAATAGCCGGACTCGTCGAGGGCGGCGTCGATCTCCTGCTGGCCGAAACGGTATTCGATACATTAACGCTCAAGGCGTGTCTCTTTGCCGTAGAGCGCTACTTTGAGGACAGCGGTCGCCGCATCCCCCTCATCGCCTCAGCCACATTCTCCGACCTGAGCTACCGCACGCTGTCGGGCCAGACTCCGGAGGCCTTCTGGTATTCGATAGAGCACGCGCCACTGGCCGCCGTCGGCATCAACTGCGGCATGGCTCCACAGGCGATGCGCCCGGCAATCGAAGAGCTGGCGCGGATCGCCCCCGTGCCCTTCTCTTGCTATCTCAATGCGGGCCTCCCCAACGAAATGGGTCAGTACGACCAAGGGCCCGACGAAGTAGCCCACAGCCTGCGCCAATATGCCGAGGAGGGGTTCATCAACCTAATCGGCGGCTGCTGTGGCACCACACCCGACCACATCGAGGCCATCGCGCGGGCCGTAGCCGATATCGCCCCACGCACGCCTCCCCAACCCAAGGCCCATCCGCATTTCAGCGGCATTGATCCCTTCTCCATCGGCCCCGATGACAATTTCACCCTCGTCGGCGAGCGCACCAATATCACCGGTTCGCGCCGCTTTGCCCGCCTGATCAGGGAAGGCGACTACGAAGCGGCAACGGACGTGGCGCGCCAGCAGGTCGAGGGTGGAGCCAATATCATCGACATCAATATGGACGAGGGGTTGATCGATTCGGAGGAGGCGATGCACTCGTTTATCAACCGCATTGCCGCCGAACCCGATATTGCCCGCCTGCCCATTATGGTCGACAGCTCCAAGTTCTCCGTTATCGAGGCTGGCCTGCGCTGCCTGCAGGGCAAGGGCATCGTCAACTCGCTGAGCCTGAAAGAGGGCGAGAAAGCCTTTGTGCAACAGGCGCACATCTGTCGCCGCTACGGCGCGGCCGTCGTCGTCATGGCATTTGACGAAAGGGGTCAGGCCACGGAAATAGACGACAAGGTGCGGATCTGCCAGCGCGCCTACCGCCTCCTCACTCAAGAGGTCGGCCTGCCGGCCAGCGATATCATTTTCGATCCCAATATACTCACCGTAGCTACCGGCATGGAGGAACACGACGCCTACGCCCTAAACTTTATAGAGGCGGTGGGACAGATCAAAGAAACCTGCCCGGGTGCGCTTATCAGCGGCGGCGTCAGCAATATCTCCTTTTCCTTTCGGGGCAACGACTACGTCCGCGAAGCGATACACGCCGCTTTTCTCTACCGCGCCATCCAGCGCGGCCTCGATATGGGCATTGTCAACGCCGGCCAGCTAACCGTATACGAAGACATCCCCGAACCGCTGCGCGAGCGGGTCGAGGACGTGCTCTTTATGCGGCGCAAAGACGCCACCGAACGCCTTATCGATTACGCCGAGTCGGTGCGCGGAGCGGGGAAGAAGCGAGAAGACGACCAGTCCTGGCGCAGCGGGTCTGTGAGCGAGCGCCTGGGCTATGCCCTCCTGCACGGCCGCAGTGAGCATATAGACGAAGATATGGCCGCAGCGATAGAGGAGTACGACAAGCCACTCGATATCATCGAGGGGCCGCTGATGGACGGCATGAACCACATTGGCGAGCTCTTTGGCGCCGGCAAAATGTTTCTACCGCAGGTCGTAAAGAGCGCGCGCGTAATGAAACAGGCCGTCGCTATTTTGGAGCCACTGATGGAAAACGAGCCCGGCGAAGGCACTTTCCCGCGCGCGCGCGGGAAAGTGCTGCTGGCCACGGTGCGCGGGGACGTGCACGACATCGGCAAGAACATCGTCGGCGTCGTGCTGGCTTGCAACAACTACGAGATCATCGACTTGGGCGTCATGGTGCCGGCCGAGCAGATTCTGCGCACAGCCGTCGAACGGGACGTCGATATGATCGGCCTCAGCGGCCTGATCACCCCTTCGCTCGACGAAATGGTGCACGTGGCGCGCGAAATGCAGCGCCAACACCTGGCGATTCCCCTGCTCATTGGCGGAGCCACCACGAGCAGACGCCACACGGCCGTTAAAATTGCCCCCGCCTACGAACATCCGGTTTTGCACGTGGCCGATGCATCGCGTGCGCCCGGCGTGGTCCGTCAGTTTCTCAGCGAGACGCAGCGCCAAGCGCTAGTCGAGGAAAATAGCCGTGAGCAGGAGCAGCAGCGCGCAGCGCACGCCGTGCGCGAGCGGCCGCTACACCCGTTTGCCGAGGCGCAAACAAAACGCTTAGCGATTGACTGGGGCGGAGAAAGCCCACCTACCCCCACTTTTACCGGCCTGCACCACGAGCGCCACATCGACCTAGACTCGCTGCGAGAGTATATCGATTGGTCGCCGTTTTTTCACGCTTGGGAGCTGCGCGGTGCCTATCCACGCCTGCTCGAAGACCCCACCGTCGGTGCGCAGGCGCGCGAACTCTTCGACGATGCACAGGCCATGCTCGCGCGCATTATCGACGAATCCTGGCTTGAAGCGGAGGCCGTCTATGGCTTTTTCCCCGCTCACGGCGAGGGCGAAGATATCGTCGTGTATGCCGACGAATCGCGTCAGCGCGAAGCCGTGCGCTTTCACACGCTGCGCCAACAGGCGGCCAAGCGCGATCCCGACCAACCCCTGCTAGCGCTGGCCGACTTTGTCGCTCCGCGCAGCAGCGGTCTAACCGACTATATCGGCGCTTTCGCCCTCACCGCCGGCATCGGCATTGAAACACACGTAGAGCGCTTTGAACGCGCCGGCGATGACTACAGTGCCATTCTCCTAAAGGCCCTGGCCGACCGCCTCGCCGAAGCACTGGCCGAAATGATCCACAAACGCGCGCGCTGCGAGTGGGGCTACGAACAGGAAGACAGCCTGAGCACGGACGACCTGATCCGCGAACGCTACCGCGGCATTCGCCCGGCCCCCGGCTATCCAGCCTGCCCAGACCACAGCGAGAAACGAACGCTCTTTGCGCTACTTGAAGCGGAGCAACGCAGCGCGCTGCGGCTGACGGAAACCTGCGCTATGTGGCCTACGGCCTCCGTATCCGGCCTCTACTTTTCACACGCGCAGGCGCGCTATTTCTCCGTTGGCCTCCTAGCCCGTGACCAGGTGGAAAACTACGCGGCGCGCAAGGGCCTCGCCGTCGCGGAAACCGAGCGCTGGCTGGCTCCCAATCTCGGATACACACCGCAGTAACGCAGACAAAAAAACGCGGGCACATCGTACGATGTGCCCGCGCAGTTACTCCCCTTATGCTTCCCTACTGCAGCCCATCCTGAAAATAGGCATCGCTGTATTCCACGGCGATAAAGATGCCCAGGATGCTCACGCCCTTTATCGCGGCGTGCACCAGGCGGGCGAGTAGGATCGCGTATTGTCTGCTGCTCATAACGCGCCTTAAAACTCGCTCAACACGTCTTCGTCTTCGTCGTTCAGCGGAATCAACTCGTCGGCACTGCGCCCGCTAGCCGCACCGTTTTTCGCGGCGCTTTTGCCATGGCTGGCCCGGCGAGCAGGCGCCAGTGGCGCAGGCTGCCCCATGATTTCGGTGAGGCGGAAGGAGCGCACCAGAGAGCGCATCTCTTCGGCCTGCGCCGACAGCTCTTCGGACGCGGCCGCTGACTCTTCGGCGTTGGCCGCGTTCTGCTGGGTCAGCTGGTTGAGCTGCCCGACGCCCTGGCTAATCTGCCCGACGCCCGACTCCTGCTGGCTGGAAGCTGCCGAGATCTCGGCCATAACCTCGCCCACGCGCTGCACCTGCTTATTAATTTCCACGAGGTTTTCTAACACCTCTGAGTTGAGCGCCACGCCGTCGGAGGCATTCTGCACCGACTCCTGAATCATCTCTGCGGTATTCTTGGCCGCTTCGGCTGAGCGCATTGCCAGGTTTCGCACTTCTTCGGCAACCACGGCAAAGCCCTTCCCGGCCTCGCCTGCACGCGCCGCTTCGACGGCGGCGTTCAGGGCCAGCAGGTTGGTCTGGAAGGCGATCTCGTCAATGGTCTTGACGATGCGCGCCGTTTCATCGGAGGAGTTCTTTATGCGATCGATGGCCTGCGACAGGCGCTTCATTGACTCAACGCCCTTGTCCGTGCTGCGCCCAGCTTCCTCAGCCATGGCGCGCGCCTGCTGGGAGTTGGCCGTATTTTGCTTGGACATCGAGGTGATTTCCTCGAGACTGGAAGCAACTTCTTCCAGCGTAGAGGCCTGCTGTGTGGCCCCCTGCGCCAGCGACTGGCTGCCGTCGCTTATCTGCCCGGAAGCCGAAGAGATCTGATCGGTGCTCACGGAGACCTGGGCCAGCCCTTCGTCCAGGTTATCCAACGCGCTATTCAGCGCGTCGCGCACCTGCATGAACTCTTCTTCGTAGGTGCCATCCATGCGCATCGACAGATCTCGATCTGCCATTTTGGCCAGCACCGCAGACGTGTCGTTAAAAAAGCGCACGACGCTGTCGCGCTGCTTCTCGACCATATTGCCCAATTCGCGCTGCGCCTGGGTCAGCGCGTTGCTAACCAAAGCGACATCCGTCTGAATAAGGCGCGATAGCGCATCTTTGAACGTGTTCAACTCATCGTCGGTTGCCCCCGCCTCGTGCACTTGTTCGACCAGTACTTTGCGGATGACCTCATACATCGAAATGTACCAGTTGAAGTCCAAATCGATATCGTTGTGACGCGCACCAACGCGACGGCGCGCCTCCACGTAGTCATCGTCGATAACGCCGGCCAACATTGAAATAATATAGCGCGTCAACAGCGGGCGCTGCTTGTCAACGGTCGTAAAGCGATTGAGAAATTCTTGCGTTACGGAATTGCTCCTGATGTGCTCGTAGAAGCGATCGCAGAGTAAGTCAATTTTCGGGTTGAGCACATACGACCAGGTCAAAATGACGCCGAGATCCCTCTCAGACAGTCCCTGGAAACGCAAACGCATTTCGATATCTTTATCGCTTACGGAAATGCGCCCGTTCTCATAGCTGCGCTCTTTCTTAGCTGCCTTTTTCGCTTTTCGTCCAAACATATCCTTTATCGCTCCTTAGGCGGATTCTTCCCCATCTCTGTAATCATAGCAATAGGTATGCCACTAGTCAGCACTTTGGACTATCGGCTTACACAAGATACACTATCGGCATAATTTTAAAAGACTTAAAAAATTTTATGCCTTCTTCTCTCTTCGCGCCACGCGCCGCGCAACAGGTCCAGATGAATCGTCATTTGCATTATAAGTCGCTCCATTAAGCGGTTAAATGGCGATTCATTCCCCTCCGAGGCCATTAGCCGGTGCGACGTAAATTGCATAGTTTACGGGTCCAAAAGCCCAAAAGGAATGCCTCATGTCTTCGCGACCCAATATCCTGCTCTTGCAGTCCGATGAACACTCCTATCGCTTCCTCTCAGCCCGGTCTGCGCAAGACGGCGGCGAGCCCTGCCGCACACCTACACTCGACGCACTCGCCGATAGAGGCACGCACTTTACCACGACCTATTGCCAAATGCCGCTGTGCTCACCGAGCCGCATCGCCATGCTCTGCGGCCGCCACTCGCATCGCTGCGGCGCCTGGGGCAACAGCTCCATACTCCCCCCAGACGTTCCCACTTTTGCCGACGCACTGGGAGCGGCCGGCTATGCAACCTGCACCGTGGGCAAGATGCATTTGGGCGGCTCGCGCCAGAGGGCGGGCTTTCGCGATCGGCCCTACGGCGATTTTGGCGGTCCCTGCGCCCACCAATTTGACCCCCTCGACCTGTATAGCGAATCGCTTCGACCCGGCATGGATATGCGATCGCGCACGGCCGATGCCGGCCTGAGTCAGATACCCGAATCGATGCTGCAGGAGCAAGTAGTTGCGCGCGAATCCATCGCCTGGCTACGCGAGCAGCGCCACGCCGCTCCGCAGCAACCCTGGCTGCTATACGCATCCTTTAGCCGCCCGCACTTTCCCCTCACGGCGCCACGGCGCTTTTTCGACCGCTATTACCCAACCGGCATCACTCCACCGCGCGTTCGGCGCAGCGGCGACAGCGCCGACCACCCGATGACACAGGGCGCCTTCGCCGGCTTCCGCTGCGGAGAAATCGCGGAAGAGGAAATGATGAAAGCACGCGCTGCCTATGCGGCCTGTGTCGACTTTCTCGACGAAATGATCGGCGACTTTCTCGCGCTCTTGCAGCGCGACGGACTGCTCGATAACACCGTGATTATCTACACATCCGACCACGGCGAACTGGCCGGTGAGCACGGCCTGTTTTGGAAGAATACATGGCACGAAGCCTCCGCGCGCGTGCCCTTTATCGTCTCTACACCCGCGCAGCGAAACGGACGACAGCCCGCCTGCGCGATCGAAGACCCGACCAGCCTGGCCGATCTCTTTCCCACTCTTTGCGGGTTGACCAGCGCCAACGCTCCCGCCGAGCTAGACGGCATCGATCTGAGTGCCGCCGTGCGCGGCGAGGCATGCGACGCGCTGAACCTACGACCGGCCGTTATAACGGAATCTCTTGCGGCGCGCTGGGGCGAAGGCACGGAGTTCCGCATGGCGCGCGGCAGGCGCTACAAGTACGTGGCATTCCGCGGCTGCCGCGACCTGGCGTTTGACCTAGAAAACGACCCCGATGAACAGGTCAACCTGCTTGAGAGGGACGCCGTTCCAGACGAGTTAGCAGCGCTGCGTCAGGCCGCGCTCGAAGACTTCAGCTTTGATGAAGCAGCCGATCTGCGCGCGCGCCAGACGGCTGAGCTCAAAACGCAATTTCCCGCCCGCGTCTCCTGCTCTACGCCCAACCAAATCATGCGTGGAGACGGTGCGCTAGTCGAAGCCGATGGCGCTCTGTATGAGCCACGCGTAGTCAGTGGGAACGCCGAGCGCGACTTTGATCGGTAGCCGATTGCATACCAACCAAGCCAATGGATCACCCGTCCAAGGCATCTCCCCACGCCATGGTGGCGGGTGCGTGGCAGCGGAACAGAGGGAATAACAGGTCATGAGCGAAGAGACTACGCCAGACGAACGCATCGTCCGCATCGAAAAGTCAATTATACGCGGCACGCGCCCCCGCTCGATTGGCCACAACGCGCGCATTCCCACGCACGGATCCCGCATCGTCGACTCCGTCGTGCGCCTCGAAGCGGCGAACGGCGCCTGGGGCATCGGCTGGTCGAATATCGACCGCCCTGCTGCCGAAGCGCTGCTCGGCACGTCGATCAGCGAGCTATTCCGCCTGCCCGAAGGCACTCTGCCAGGCGGCCGCGCCGTCGACCTGCCGCTGTGGGATCTGGTCGCACGACTGATGCACCTGCCGCTGTACAGGCTGCTGGGGGCACGCGGCAGGCGCCAGGTCGAGCTCTACGACGCATCAATTTACATAGATGATTTGGAGTTAAGCGACGAAGAAGCAGTCGCGCTGTTTCGCGAAGAGGTCGAAAGCGGACAGGAATGCGGCTACAGAAACTTCAAGGTTAAAGTCGGCCGCGGCGCGCGTTGGATGGAACCGGAAGCCGGCCTCCAGCGCGACGCACTCGTCATTCGCAGCGTGCGCCAGGCCTGCGAACCCGGCGCCAAAGTGATGATCGACGCCAATATGGGCAACACGCTCAACAGCGCCAAAGCCCTTTTGGACCTGTGCGCCGACATCGGCATTTACTGGTTTGAAGAGCCCTTTGCCGAGGACCGCCCACTCAACCAAGCGCTAAAAGAATATATCGTCGAGAACGATTGGGACACGCTAGTTGCCGACGGCGAGTTCGCGCCGCCGCCCTACTTCTTTGACCTCGTGGAAAACGGTCTTATCGACGTGGTCCAACACGACTTCCGCTATAGCGGGCTGACCTGGTGGCGCGCGACCGCTGCGCGTTTGGAAGCGTGGGACGTGCTCTGTGCACCGCACACCTGGGGCAGTTACATCGAGCGCTATCACCACGCTCACTTTGCCGCATCGATACCCAACTATGCCCTATTGGAAGCCGCGCCCGCACAGATGCCGGGCTACATCGAAGACGGCTGGAGCGTTCTCGATGGCAAACTCATCGTGCCCGACACGCCCGGAGCCGGCATTGCTATCGAAGAGCGAATTTTTGCACAAGGCGTAGAGGATCGCGACGGATTCTCCCTAACGCTCTAGCGCACGGGAAGAACCGCTCAGCGCGCCAACCAACCGGGCAACCACATGCCGTCCGACCGGCGCCAAGCGGTCAAAAAGAGCGAGCCCGTCAGCGCAACGGCCGTGCGCGCGCGCTCTTGGCACACCGCCTGCATGCGCTCGTCATCGACGTCCTCCCAGGCATCGCCGATGTCGTATATCAAACCGACCTGCGCATGGCTCTCCTTCAGCGCCGCGACAATGGCCACCATTAGCGAGTCGTGCTCGACCAACTCTATCCCTCGGGCCAACTCGCCCGGATCCAACGCTAGGCGTTCGACAGACGAGTCGACCAACTCGTGTATGCCCTTTCCAATCGTCGTGCCGTCGGGCTGCTTTATTCCGTCGTAGTGCACGGTCGTATGCAGCGGCTGCGTCAAATCCTGGGCGTAGTGGGCAACAAAGCCCGCATAAACTAGACACTTTGCTCGTATCGCAGGATCGTCGGGCCACTTGCGATGCTCGGCAAAGGCCACGGCCAGCCGCCCCGTCCACTCGGCTAGGGCATAGGGCACCAAGCCCACGCGCTCGGGCTCAACGCCTACTTTGTAGCAAAGGGCGATAAACGCATAGCGCTGAGCCGGCAGGTCCGCCCCTTTGAGCAGCTCCATATCGATAAAGTGCTCCGTGCGCTCAGTCTGGTTGATATTGGGCACAGCGCGGTTTTTATGCAGGTCGGCATCAATCGATGCAGCGGCGATTGTGCGCGCATCTTCGCGAAAAAAAGTGGGCATTTCGTCGGGCAACGCCCGCACTGCAGCCTCGGACAAGACCGCGTGTCCACTACCCCACCATGCGCTCGCTGGAAGGGCCATCCAACACAGCATAAAGACCATCAACCTCATCGCGTACCAGCCTCTTCTACCCCTCATCAACGGGGCCGTTTTTTTGACAGTGGGAGCAATACTCATATTTTATGTTGTCTGAAAAATGTGCTTTTGCACAGGGGAACCAACCAACACCTCAATACAATAGGAGCACACACCATGGCCATTCGCCTTGGCGATACAGCCCCCGATTTCACAGCCGAGAGCACACAGGGGACGATTTCTTTCCACAAGTGGCTCGGCAATAGCTGGGGCGTGCTATTCTCCCACCCAGCCGACTACACGCCGGTCTGCACGACCGAGTTGGGCACTGTAGCCAAACTCAAAGGCGACTTCGACAAGCGCAATGTCAAGGTCATCGGTCTAAGCGTTGACTCCTTAGATGACCACATGGGCTGGATTAGCGATATCAACGAGACGCAAGAGACGAGCGTCAACTTCCCCATGCTCGCCGATCCAGATCGCACCATCGCTACCCTATACGATATGATCCATCCCAATGCACTCGATAATATGACCGTGCGCTCCGTATTTATCATTGGTCCAGACAAGAAGGTCAAGCTCACCTTGACCTACCCGGCTTCAGCTGGGCGCAATTTCGACGAAATCCTGCGCGTCATCGATTCACTGCAGCTATCGGCAACATACCCGGTCGCCACGCCCGCCAATTGGAAGGACGGCGACGATTGCATCGTCTCGCCGGCTCTTTCCGACGAACAGGCCAGAGCGCAGCTACCGAAGGGCTTTACGGTGCTCAAGCCCTACCTGCGCGAGACACCACAGCCCAACAAGTAGCGTATATCACAGCATCGCAGTCTTATGCACCGCTCGCACGGCGCTCCAACGCTAGTGCGAGCGGTAGCGCACTTCCCTCCCGGTAGCCGCACTTTTGTAAATACCATCGAGAATTTTCATCACTTTTAGTCCGTGCTCACCCGTAGCAATGGGCTGTCGCCGCTCTAAAATACTGTCGACAAATTCCCCGTACGAGGAGGGCGCGCGCTGCGTGCGCCGATCTAGCCTCTTAGTGAAATGGCTCTCGCCCTCTGCCGTGTACAACTCGGCTTCAAACTCGTAGCCCCCACCGACATTGCGCTGCACCAGTCCGCCCCGCGTCCCGTATAGCGAGGTAACCATATGCTCGTTCTCGTTTATATTGAGCGCCCAACTAGCCTCTAAGATTAGGGTGGCACCGTTGGCAAATTTAACCAGGCCACAGGCCAAGTCCTCCACGTCGTATGACGCGCCCTCCTTCTCGGCCAAGGCACGCGCGAGCGGATCGTATGTCGAACCGCTGACGGCGACCGGTTCTGGGTAACCCATCAGCCATAGGGCGAGGTCGAGGCGGTGAACGCCCAGATCGATAAGCGGGCCCCCACCCGACATCTCTTTGATACCAAACCATCCACCAAATCGGGGCATGCCGCGCCGGCGGTGCCACACGCTGCGACCAAAGTAGATATCGCCCACTACCCCCGCATCAACCTGCTCTTTCAGCGCGTAGCTCATATCGGAAAAGCGAAAGGAAAAGTTAATCATCAAATTCTTTTTGGCCGCACGCGCCGCTGCCAACATGCGTTCGGCCTCTTTGGCCGTGCGCGCCATCGGTTTTTCGCACAGCACGTGTAGACCCCTCTTGAGCGCGGCGATGGTCAGCGGGGCATGTAGTTTGTTCGGCACGGCAATGCTTACGGCGTCGAGGTCGGCCTTTTCAAACATCTCGCCTGCATCTTCATAGGTCTGTTCGACGCCCATTTCGCCGGCTTCACGCGCCAGCTTTTCTCCATCCATATCACACAGGGCCACCAGGTCGGCCTGGGGGTGGTTCAAGTAACCTCGCGCGTGCCCACGCCCCATACCCAACCCAACAACGCCCATCCGCAACTTTTTCATTTCAGCTTCCTCTCGCATTGAAAACCAGCTGTTGCACTATAACCAGATACACACGCGCCGCACGAGGCATCTGGGGCAAGCCATGGCCCCCACCCCATCTCTTTGCGCACTGCAGTTGGTTTTTTTATCCAGTACGCACCGAGGCCCGGAGATCGCCGTCTCCGGGCCTCGACAACCCCCTTTATAACCAACCGTCAAATGCGTCTCTACAGCTCGTCAAAGACGGCGTTGATATCTACTTCCTTTTTCCACTTTGCGAACTCTTTCTCCATTTTATCCGACCAACGGCGATCGACCTCGCCCGGCGTATAGCGACCATCGGCAATGGTCTTCTTACCCCAGTAGTCGCGCAGGCGCACATTTTCCGACTGCTCAACTACTTCCTTGGCATACTGCGGCGGAATAAATACGACGCCAGCCTGCTTGGCCAACACAATATCGCCGGGCATACAGGTGGTATTGCCAATCCGCACGGGACCGTTCATCTCCGCCATAGTCACCTCGCCAATAGCCGTCGGATGCGTGCCGCGGCATAGCACGTTGAAGGGCAGATCGCGCACGCGCTCATCGTCGCGAATACTGCCGTCAATAACAACCCCGGTGCCTCCGGTATTGACGCTGATAGCCGTGCCGAGGTTATCGCCGATAAACGTGCCCTTAACGATTTTGCCAAATAGCTCTACAACCAGCACGTCGTCTTTGACAAGGGAGTCAATTACCCAGCTGTTCTGGCCCCCGATATATTTTTTGCGCTTGCCGTCGGCCTGAACAATATCGTTCAAATCGGGCCGGTGAGGCACGTAGCGGCAGGTGACGGCGCGCCCCACCACGACCCGATCGGGATGCAGGTTGAGCCAGTTGCCCTCAAACTGAAAGTGATGCCCTTTTCCAGCCAGTACCCCCCACGCCTCTTCAACGGTTACCTTCTTCATGCGCTTGAGGATATTGTCGTTGACTTTGGGGCGCCCATCTTGAAAGCGGGTGCCGCGATAGCTCGGCGTTAGATCCTTGAACTTACCTTTGACATTGAGTTCGAAAGCCATGGTTACCTCCCATTAGGCATAAAAAAGTCACGCTCCCTCGTGGAAGCGTGACCAATCTAATACCCCTAATAGCAACCGGTCAAGGCTGCTTAGCGCAGGTCTAAAACGGCAAATCTTCTCCCACCCCCTGCGAGCTATTTATCCCGGCAGACCCGGTTTGGTGGGCGCGGCCGTAGCTCAAATCGAGGTCGGCAGGCCCTCCATTCGCGCTGTCGAGCATCTCGAGCGTCTGGGCGACTATTTCCGTCGTGTAGCGCTTTTGCCCGTTGGTATCATCCCAGCTGCGCGTCTGTAGCTTGCCTTCGATATACACCTTATTACCCTTCTTGATATACTGGGCAGCAATTTCGGCCAGCCGCCGCCACAGGACGATGCGATGCCATTCCGTGCGCTCCTGACGCTCGCCGTTTTTGTCCTGCCAGCTTTCGCTCGTGGCCAAATTAAAATGGGCTACCTGCGTCCCACTTGCCGTAAAGCGAACATCGGGATCGGCTCCGAGATTGCCGACCAATACGACTTTATTTACACTGCCGCGCGACATATCACTCTCCTTTTCCTAGCGTATTTTATCCAACCTATATCACTCATTCCAACCTCTGCACACTGGACGCTTGCGGCTACCGCGCCTTCCATTCGGCACGACGGCGGCGGCGACGCGCCTGGGGCGTCTCGATGCCGTAGCGCCGACACAGGCGACCAAAGCTGCCCGGGGCGATGCCCAAGGCCAGACCTGCATCGAAATTGCTGGCGTATATGCGGGCTGCCCGCTCAATCCGCTCCTTTTCTATAGATGACATATTGGCTCGTTTCCCCGCCAGATCAGGCCAGATAACGAATGGTGGGATAGCTCATGACGACGATCATCAGCGCACCTGTAAGCACCCTCAGCCAGCCCGTCGCCGGAAGGTCTTCGCTCTGATATGCGGTCTGTATACTCAATGGGACCAATCGCTGCATGGCGTTTTCTCTCTCTGTGAAAGGGAGGCTAACTGCCGGCCAGCTGCTCCCCGTTTTCTAAAAAATTAGCAATTGCCAAAACCTGCACAAAATAATACTGTTCATTTGTATATAAGTCAAGCAGATTCGTGTCGCGCCCGCGAAGACGGTTTTATAACATACTATTTTTAATTCACTTACATAGGGTAAATTTATTTTTCAGCTTAATAAATTTCTATTAATCTATACTCAAAAACCCTCCCGAAGCCAACTCCGCCCTCTGATCGTGCCCCTCTAATCCGCTTTTCACACCATCAAAACGAGGCCCAAGACGAAGGGCTCCAGTGGGTACAAAAAGAGGGCCGGCACGCGCGTACCAGCCCTCCCACTGCTCGAAGCTATACCCATTCAGTCGAGGCGCACTTCCGATCCCGTGTCCTGGCTGCGATAAATTCCATCGAGAATCTGCACAACCTGCAGCGACTGCTCTGCCGGAACCGGCGAAGGTTCGCCCTGCGCGATGGCCCGGGCGAAGGCGATGCACTCTTCAGCGTGCGAACCCAACCCATCGCCGTGCAGTTTGAGCGTGCGATTGTAGTGCTGTCGCGTCTGGTAATTGCTCTGGAAAAACTCGCACGAAGGCCAGTGCCCTCCACCGTCCTTTCCGTAGAGCCAGACGCCGGTCTCCGATCCGCCGTGATGCAGCATCCAACTCATTTCCAACACCATCGTCGCCCCGTTGGCAAAGCGCACAAAACCGGCGGCAAAGTCCTCGACGTCGTATTCGGGTGGAATGGGCGCGCGGCCCCATTCGGAAAATGCACCCTCTCTGTGGGCCAGCGGCGCGATGGACACGCCGTTGACCGATACCGGCTGGGGGTTGCCCATTAGCCACAGAGCCAAGTCGAGCATGTGCACGCCGATGTCAATACACGGACCACCGCCGCTGTTCTTTTTTTGGATAAAGCCAGGCCCCACCGGCACGCCCGCTCGGCGCAGCGCCCAGCAGCGCGCGTGATAGACCTCGCCCAGCGCACCCGCATCAACTTCTTCTTTAAAGGCGCGCGCATTGCCGGAAAAGCGCACGCTCTGCGCCGTCATTAGCAGTTTGCCCGAGCGGTCGCGCGCGGCAATCATCTGGCGCACCTCATCGGGCGTTGGCGCCAGCGGTTTTTCACAGATCACGTGCTTGCCGGAATCCAATGCGCCAATGCTCAGCGGCGCGTGGTACATATTAGGGGTGCATATATCGACGATATCGATTTCATCATCGGCCCACAGCGCTTCAACATCGGTGTAGAGCCGGTCGACTCCGTGCTCAGCACCCCACTTGCTCAGCACCTCGCCGTTGACATCGCAGCCGGCAGCCAGTTCGGCGTCTTCAGATGCCTTCCAGCCGGGCATATGCGCCCCGGCGATCCCCCCTACGCCCAGCACAGCTACCTTTAATTTTTTACCCATATGTGCGTTCTCCCGTCTGATAATACATCGCGTCGCGCCGATCGATTCTTTCGCACACCGCGCGCGACCATCGACCCAGCGCCGGCGAAATCTAACCAATGTAGCACACCGCTTCAATCGGGCTTCAATCGGCTATCGTCTTCCCTTGACGATACATCCTTCTCGCTTTAGCATTGCCCAAGCCCAACACTTCACCATGCAAAGGGGACACGCATGCCCGCAAAAAAGACAAACCTTATTTTATTCGGCATCGACAGCCTGCGCGCCGACCATATGAGCTGCTACGGCTATCACCGTCAGACGACTCCGCACATCGATCGATTCGCCGAAGGCGGCACGCTCTTTGAGCAAAATTACTCTCCGCATATTCCAACTACTTCGGCCTATGCTTCCATGCTCACCGGACTCGACTGCTTTTCGACTTCGGTTGTCGCTCTGCGCCACCGGGGAGGCTTGCCCAAAAAGGTGCGCACCCTGCCGGAAATATTAAAAAAGAACGGCTACAATACGTCCTGCGTCGGCTTCAGCGGCAATGCGAGTTCGCGCGGCTTTGACCGCTACTTCGACTACCCTGGCTGGGGTTCCTGGGCCGCCGGTCGCAGCCCAAAAGCAGAAGAGCTCAACAAAGTGGCCATCCCCGAGCTCGAACGCCTATCCAAGTCGAAAAAGCCGTTCTTCCTCTTTCTGCGCCACATGGACCCACACGCTCCCTACCTACCACCGGCTCCCTTTGAACGCATGTTTTACAGCGGCAATGAATTCGATCCCAAGAACAAGTCCATGCAGCCGGTCTTTAACTTCAAGCCGTTTTGCGATTTCTTCGCAGACTGGATGCCGCCGGGCGTGACCGACCGACACTACGTCGATGCGCAGTACGACGGCGCCATTGCCTATATGGATGCCTGTATTCAGCGCCTTATTACGCGCGTTTCCGAGCTCGGCTTGGAAGACGATACGCTGATCGTCATCAACGGCGACCACGGCGAAACGCTCTACGAGCACGATTGCTGGTACGACCATCACGGCATGTATGACAACACGCTCTATGTGCCGTTGATTATTCGCCTGCCCGGCAAAGTCCCCGCCGGACAGCGCGTGAAGGGCACGACGCTGCACCAGGACCTCGTGCCGACAATCCTGCAGTTGCTAAACGTCAAGGCGGATATCCAATTCGACGGCCAGTCGCTGCTGCCGCTCATCTCCGGCAAGCGCGCGTCCAACTACTCCGAATTCTACATCACCGAATGCACCTGGATGCGCAAACACGGATGGCGCACGCCGCAGTGGAAGCTGATGATTGCCCTCGAACCCGACTTTCACTTTAAACCGCGCGTTGAACTCTACAACTTAGTCGAAGACCCGCTCGAGCTGAAAAACCTCGCCAATAGGGAAAAAGCCGTTGTCGCTATGCTGGAGGAGCGCATGCTGGCCCATATCGCCGAGCGCGAAAAGGCGACCAATGCGCCCAATCCCATGTATACCAACCTTCAGTGGCACGGTGCCCAAACGCACGAAGGGCCTTTTGAATCATCTCAGCAGGCCTATGACACGCTGCACATTGGCTCCGTCGGCGCCGCGAATCGCCTGCAGGCGGGCAATAAGAAAAAGGCGGCTGCCAAAAAGCGCTGAGGCAGCACACTGCATACCCCCATTCGGGCCCCGTTCCGCCGCAGCGCGGGATGGGGCCTTTTTTTGACGACGTCACTCCCCAATCAGCTCCTAAACTTTTTTTCCCCGCGGTCGATATACTTAGTATCACTTAGTATTAATATAGGAGCGATCTCCCCCATGGCCGTTACGCCTCGCCAAGTGAAAACCCTTACGGAACAAGAGCTGCAGTGGATGAAAACGCAGCTGCAGGCGATTGACCAAGAGGTATTTACCCGCTACGATGGGACTAATCCACTAGAAATCGTCCTCGCCCACGACGGCGAGCACAGAGCCTTTGTCAACGAGGCCTTTTTCCGCCGTGCTGTAAGCGAATATGCGCGCAGCGGTTGGCAAATCGAAGACGCCGGGCAGCGCGGCAGCGATCGCATCATCCTCCTGCGCGACGCGCAGGCCAGTTCTCCGTTTGACGTGGCCCATATCGCCGAGCAGAATCAGCCCGCACCCGAATGGAAAGAAGAGGCATCTCCCGATACGCACTCCGCAACCGAGCCCGATGACCGCACCGACACAGAGGAACGGCCGTCGACCGACGCAAACACGGCGGCCGACGGCACCGCAGACATAGCCGATCCACCCGATTCTATGCCGACGCTAGAGGGGGACAGCGGCCTTGAAGAGGAAGTAGAAACGCTGTGGGGAACCGGCCGGGACGACGAGGAAGAGGAAGAGGAGTCGGTACCGCAGGGGGAAAACGGGCTCAACGTAGGACTACTCGAATCGAGTTTTGCCCTATTGGCACCCAGCGCAGAACCGCTTGTAGAACGCTTTTACGAAAAGCTGTTTGCAGACTATCCGGAGGTAGTTCCACTCTTTGCCAGCGTCGATATGGACGCGCAGCGTAAACACCTCATAAACGCGCTGGTGCTAACGGTCAACAACCTGCGCTCACCGGAAAAACTCAACTCTGCGCTCACCTTGCTCGGCAAACGCCACCAGTCTTACGGCGTCGAATCCAACCATTACCTCATGGTTGGCGGCACGTTGCTCTGCGTTATGGAAGAGTTTGCTGGCGACGCATGGACCGAAGCGGTGCACGAAGCCTGGGAGCAGGCGTTAGACCAGATTGGCAACACCATGCTCGCCGCCTACGAACTGGCCAGCTAGCGCAATACCCCATCCCGTATGCAGCGAGGGGCGTGCTCGATATACAACCGAGCACGCCCATGGCCTTTTGCAATCCAATGTCTCACATCTACCCGGCTGCTTTCACCTGTCCCCAAGCCCAGTCCAACCAGGGCAATAGCGCTTCTATATCGCTGCACTCCACGGTGGAACCACCCCATATACGCAATCCCGGCGGCGCATCCCGGTAGGCGCCGATATCGTAGGCGACGCCCTCCTCTTCTAGCAAATCGACAAGCGCTCCAGCCCGCGCTCGCTGCTCCTGGCCAGAAAGCTGGCCGTACCACGGGTCGACAATCGTAAAACAGATCGACGTGCTCGAACGGCATGCGCTGTCCTCGGCGAGAAAAGACGCCCAATCGCTGGACTCAACCCAGTCGCTCAAACAGGCCAAATTAATTTGCGAACGCCGAACCAACTCGGGCAGTCCGCCAATAGATTCGGCCCACTTCAGCCCGTCTATCGCGTCCTCCACACAGAGCATGGAAGGCGTATTGATCGTGCTGCCCTTAAAGAGGGCTTCGTCCAATTTACCGGCTTTGGTCATGCGAAAGAGTTTGGGCAGCGGCCACGGTGGCACATAGGATTCCAAGCGGTGCACGGCGCGCGGACTGAGCACGAGCATACCGTGCGCCGCTTCGCCTCCCATCGCCTTTTGCCACGAATAGGTTACTACATCTAGCTTATCCCAGGGCAGTTGCATGGCAAACACGCCCGACGTGGCATCGCAAATCGTCAGTCCCTGCCTGTCATCGGCAATCCAATCTCCATTCGGCACGCATACGCCCGAGGTCGTGCCGTTCCACGTAAAGACGATATCGCGTTGACTGTCCCACTGCGCTAGGTCCGGTAGCTGGCCATATTCAGCGGTAAAGACGCGCACATCTTCCAGCTTGAGCTGTTTAACGACGTCGGTAACCCATCCCTTGCCAAAGCTCTCCCAGCCGGCGATATCGACGCCGCGCTCCCCCAACAACGACCACAAACACATTTCCACGGCACCCGTATCGGAAGCAGGCACAACGGCGATGCGGTAGTCTTCCGGAATCTCCAATACAGCGCGCGTGCGCTCGATGACTTCGGCCAGCCGCGCCTTGCCGAGGGCGCCCCGGTGCGAGCGACCCAGCGGAGCAGCGACAAGCGCGTCCAAATTCCAGCCCGGCCGCTTGGCACACGGCCCAGAGGAAAAGCAGGGATTTTGCGGTCTGCGGGTTGGCTTGCTTAACTGCACATCGTCTCCAGCGAGCATGGTCTCCTTTCTCTTAGTATCCCCTACCTGCTATGTGGTGTATGACGCGCTTGGCAATGACGTGCCGACAGCGGCGGTCGCCCTCTTGCCGTGCGATCTGTTCCATCGGTCAAACGTGTAGCTGTAAGTCGAAAACCATATCCATCTCCGCCCACCACTCGCCCTCCCTCGCTTCGGCAACCTGCTGCTGAAAGGTGCGCATCAGCGCATCCCACTCGGCCGCTTTGGGGTTGCGTTCGACGTAGGTGGGAAAGTCGCGTTCGGCCTCGAATTCATCCGCTGTCGTCATGTACATGAACATGCGCGTGCCGAGCAGAAAGATCTTCATATCGAGAACTCCTATTTCGCGCAGTCCGCGCAGCGGTTCGGGCCACGGGTTGGCATGGTGTTCTCTATACTGTGCAATCAGATCCGGATCGTTCTTCAGGTCGATCGTCAATCCATAGTGTTTCACGACACGTTCTCCTCGGCGCGATAGGCGCCTGCCAACAGCGAAATGGGGTGCACCACCTGAATATCTATGCCCTCGCGGTGCCCGCCATGCTGCAGTTGAATAGCACAGCCTGGGTTCCCCGTAGCCACGATGGGTGCACCCGTGCCGCGCACGTTGCCCATCTTGCGATCGAGCAGGCGCATCGACATCTCCGGCTGCGTAATATTGTAAATGCCGGCGCTGCCACAGCACCAATCCGCTTCGGCCAGTTCAACCAGCTCCAAGTCGGGAATGGCGCGCAAAATCTGCCGCGGCGCGTCCGACACGCCTTGGCCGTGTTTGAGGTGGCACGACTCATGGTAGGTTACCGCACCGACGCCTCCGCCAGCCGTGGGTGCGCGAAAGCCAATTTCGGCGAGGAACTCGTGTACGTCCCGCACTTTCGCGCTCCACGTCTCTGCGCGCGAGGCGTAGTCGGGGTCGTCACGTAGGAGGTGGTCGTAGTGCTTGACGTGTGAACCGCAGCCGCCGGCGTTAACGATGATGGCATCGATCTGTTCGGGGGCAAAGGCGTCGATATTGCGCCGCGCCAGCGCTTGGGCCGATTCGAGGTCGCCGTTGTGCGCGTGCAGCGAACCGCAGCATACCTGATCGGCGGGCAGCAACACGCGACAGCCGTTTTGCCGCAGCGCGTATATGGTGTCGGCGTTTGTCTCGGCAAAGGCGACGTCCTGCACGCAGCCGCCGATCAGCGCCACCGTATAGCGCGCATCGGCAGGATCGGTCGAACGGGCATGGTGTTCGGCAGTGAATGCACGGCTGATGCGCGGCGTCAGCGGTTCCAACTCGCGCAGCGAGCGGGGCAAGAGTCGCAGCAGACCGACGGAGCGAACGAGGCGCTCCAGTCCGCTGCGCTGATACAGCCGCAGCAATCGCGCGACGCGACGCAGGCGGCTCTGGTCGGCAAAGAGCCAGCGCAGCGTCCAGCGGCGAATGCGCCGACGCTTGGGCGTATCTAGCAGCCCCTGGCGCTCGACCTCAGCACGCGCGCTTTCGAAAAGTTCGCCATAGTTAACGCCGGCCGGGCAGGCCGTCTGACAGGCCATGCAGCCCAGGCAAAAGTACATCTCCTCTGCAAAGGCCTCGCTCAGCTCTCGGCGACCATCGGCAACGGCGCGCATCATGGCGATGCGGCCGCGCGGCGAAGAGCGCTCGTTTAGCGTTTCGACATAGGTAGGACAGGTCGGCAAACACATGCCGCAGTGCATGCACTGCTGCACGACGGAATAGTCCAAGTCGCGCAGCAAGTTGAGTTCGCCGTCGCTCAATCGAACACCTTGCCCGGGTTGAGGATCCCGTTGGGATCAAAGCTGTCTTTCAGCCGGCGCAGCATCGCCATGCCGACGTCGCCCAACTGCGCCGGTAAAAAGGGCTTTTTGGCCAGGCCTACTCCGTGCTCACCGGTAATAGTACCACCAAGTTCAATAGCGAAGTCAAAGACCTCCTGCATAGCCTGTTCGACGCGCTGCATCTCCTCCTCATCGCGTTCGTCACACAGGAAAGTCGGATGCAAATTGCCGTCTCCCATATGGCCGAAGGTGCCTACCTTTACCCCGTGACGGCGCCCCACTTCGTCGATGCGTCCAACCATACGCGCCAATTCGCTGCGAGGCACCGTTACGTCTTCGAGGACTACCGTTGGCGCCAGGCGAGCCAGCGCCGAAAACGCCGTGCGCCTGGCCGACGCCAGCTTGAGCGCCTCCTCGGCCGACTCGGCCAGGCGCACCTCGCGCGCGCCGCCGGCGCGGGCCAGCGTCACAATGTGCTCGGCCTGCTCATCCACCTCAGCAGAGTGCCCATCGACCTCCATCAGCAGCAGCGCCTCGCAGTCGGTGGGCAGGCCAATCTTGGCGTGGCCCTCGACGCACTCAACCGTTACCCGATCGAGAAACTCCAGCGTGCAGGGGATAATCTTGTTTTCGATGATTGACGAAATGGTATCGGCGGCAGCAGTCATGCTGTCAAAGAGCGCCAGCATGGTCTTTTTTGCGGCGGGCTGCGGTATGAGTTTAAGCGTAATCTTGGTAATCACACCCAGACAGCCCTCCGAGCCAATAAATAGATCGCGCAGGGAAAAGCCAGCCACGTCTTTGACGCATTTGCTGCCCGTCTGCAGCACCTGCCCATCGGCCAGAACGACTTCGAGCGCCATGATATAATCGCGGGTGACGCCGTACTTGAGACCGCGCAGCCCGCCGGAATTGTTAGCCACGTTACCGCCAATTGTGGAAATCTTGATCGAGCCGGGATCCGGTGGATAAAAGAGTCCTACCGCATTCGCCTCGTCGGCAATTTTCTGCGTTAGCACACCGGGCTCAACTACCATGACCAGATTTTTCGCATCGAGTTCCAAAATGCGGTTTAGGCGCACGAGGCAGAGTACGATGCATCCTTCTACCGGCACCGATCCACCGGCAAGGCCCGTGCCCGAGCCCCGTGTGACCACGGGCACGTTAGCGGCGTTGGCCACCTGCAGAATGCGACCTATTTCTGCGCTATTTTCCGGCAGGGTGACGCACCGCGGCTTTTGCTGGAGAAGAGCCGTTCCGTCAAAGGAGTACACGTCCAGATCTTCCGCCGAAGTCAGCAGTTGGTCGGCCTTGAGAAAGGCGCTCAGTTGTTCTAAGACAGGGTCGTTCATACCAGAGAGAATATATGCAACAATGGGTCCGTGCACAGAGGGCCTTAGCTTGACAGCAAGCGAGGCCCCATCTATACTTTCGCGCGAAAATGCAAGCGAATATGAAAATTACAGTACGTCGGGGAGAAATTCAAAAACAGCGCGCCGATGCGCTCGTCGTCAACCTGTTTGCCGGCAGCGCCCCCGGTGGAGCAACGGCCGCCGTAGACCGCGCACTCGGCGGACAAATCCGTGCAGCCATTGACCTAGGTGACTTTAAGGGCGCCAGCGGCGAGACGCTGCTGCTCTATAGCCAAGGGCGGATCGCCGCACCGCGCGTGCTGGTCGTCGGCCTAGGCGCACAGCCCTCTTTCGACGCCGAAGCGGCTCGACGTGCCGCGGCGCAAGCCGCTATAGCGCTCGATAAGTTAGGGTGCCGGCGCGCCGCAACCATCCTACACGGCGGCGGTGCTGGCGGCCTCGAATCGGCGGAAGCAGCCCAGGCGCTGGCCGAAGCCAGTGCCCTGGCACTCTATCGCTTTGAGCATTACCGCTCGGATCCCCAGACGCCTTTGCTACGACAGCTCACCCTCGTCGAGTTTGATGCGGACAAACTGGCCGCGGTGCGCCGCGGCGTGCGTTCGGGACTGGCGTTAGCCTCAGCGACGGCCTTTGCGCGCGACTTGGTCAACCACCCCGGCAATACCGTCACGCCGCGTTACCTAGCAGAGCAGGCGCGTCGTCTGGCCCAGCAATACAGCGCCATCAAAGTGCGCATCCTCGATGAAAAGGCCATGGCCAAACTCGGCATGGGTGCCGTGCTGGCCGTTGGCCAGGGCAGTTCCAATCCTCCGCGCTTTATCTGCATGGAGTACAACGCGCGCAAGCGGGAGCAGCCGCTGGTCTTTGTCGGCAAGGGCATCACCTTTGATAGCGGCGGCCTGTCGCTTAAAAGCGTGAGCGGCATTGTATCTATGAAGAAGGACATGGCGGGTGCAGCCGCCGTCTTTGGCGCCATGCAAGCGGTGGCTGAACTCGGCCTGCCGCGCCGCGTTATCGGCGTAGTGGCAGCGGCGGAAAACATGCCCGACGGCAATGCCTTTCGACCAGGCGATGCCCTTACTACGCTGTCTGGAAAAACCATTGAAATTCTCAGCACCGATGCCGAGGGACGCCTTGTTTTGGCCGATGCACTGAGCTACGTAGAACGCTTTAAGCCATCCGCCGTCGTCGATCTGGCCACGCTGACCGGGGCCTGTGTCACCGCACTCGGCCACCATGCCGCCGGTCTATTTGCCAACGACGACGACCTCGCTGAACGACTGCTGCAGGCGGGAGCGCACACGCACGAGCGACTGTGGCGCCTGCCGCTGTGGCCCGAATATCGCCAGCAAATAGAGGGCGATATCGCCGATGTAAAAAATTCCGGAGGACCACCCGGCGGCGCCAGCACGGCCGCGGCGCTGCTAGCCGAATTTGCCACTGGCTACCCCTGGGCCCACCTCGACATCGCCGGCACGGCGTCCAGCGAGGCGCATCGTCACTACGTGCGCAAAGGCGGCGTTGGGTTTGGCGTGCGCCTGCTGGCCCAGCTGGCACGCACCTGGTAGGCACACTGGCCCTAGAGATCCGAGCACTGCGCATGATTCTTTCCGACATCACGCTGAAGGCCATGCTCGAAAGCGGCGAACTCCTTGTCGAACCGCTCGAAGCAGAGCAGATACAGCCTGCCTCCATCGACGTGCGCCTCGGCGATCACTTTCTCAAAGTGGATGAGAACCGCCTCGACGTAATTCGCCTCGACGAGGACGTGCGCTACGAAGAAATCACCCAGCGCGAAATTATCATTCCCCCCAACTCCTTCCTATTGGCCACCACGCGCGAGTACATTCGCCTGCCCGACGACGTGACGGCCTTTGTCGAAGGGCGCTCTTCCATTGGGCGCGTTGGCCTCTTTATACAAAATGCTGGATGGGTCGATCCCGGTTTTGAGGGAACCATCACGCTGGAGCTGTATAACGCCAATCGCCTGCCAATCCGCCTGCAGGCCGACCGGCGTATTTGCCAGCTCGTCTTTGCGCGCATGGATCGGGCAACCCCCAACCCCTACCGGGGCAAATACCAGGGTCAGCGCGAAGCAACCGGCAGCCGTATCGCCCTCGACGCCGAGAGCACGCGACCTCTATGAGAAGTATCGCCGCCCGCATCGGACTCAATCCCCAGCGCCCCCTCTTGCTCGACTTTTGCCTTGCCGTCAGCGTGCTCTGCGCCTGGTTTTTCTGCGCCGGCATTGAGGTACAGGTGGCCGGTGCCATTCAGGCGCTCGAGCTGGTTATCAGCCCGACCGGCTGGCAGGGCGACTGGCCCTTCGGACCGTGGCTTATTGGCACTTTTAGCCTACTGCTGTGCTACGCGCGCCTCCACAGAGGTAGCACAGAGGGTGCGATCTACCTGCAAGAGCGCCTGCAGCGCATTACGCTCTTCGCCCTGTTCCTCTGTCTGGTCCGCCTAGCCGCCTTATGGTCTCCGCTGACGGCGCTCCTTCCCATTTTAACCCTGCTGTGGACGCCGCATGCGACCTGGGCGCTGGCGCTGGCTTTCCTCTCTTACATACACTGGCCTACAGACCGTCCCCCAATTCAAGACGGAAAAGACGATTCATCTTCGCGCTCGCTCAGCGCCTCTACGGCCCTCGTGCTGGGCTGCACCTGCCTGCTGGGCTATGGGCTGTATGCGCTGTATTTCTGTCAAATCACTATGCTGCACGGCGACGAGGGCCAGTATCTGCGGGTCACCCAAAGCCTGCTGCACGACGGCGATATGGATCTGGCCAACAATCTCAGCGCAGAGCAGACTATTGAATTCCACGTGCGCCAGTTTGCCGTGCACAAAGCGCCCGCCTCACCCGCCGGCAAAGTGCATTCGGTGCATCCCATTGGCCTGTCTATCG
>JAYPJE010000001.1:128581-157689 GCA_038128265.1 Gemmatimonadota bacterium | reverse complement strand
GCCGTACAGCACAAACGCCGCGCAGAACAGCGCGGCCAGTGCAACGGAGCGATGGGTTGGATTAGAGACTGTGGACATACAGTGCGCTCTCGGGTGACGCGATGGACACGGCCTTAGTCCAAAGCGCGCAGCATTTTCAACACTGCATTTACATGAGAAAAATGTATCACACTAGTATACGTGCGTCGGTGACGAAGGTCACATTTATCAACTTAAAATAAAACCAATCAAATTGCCACTTTTTTACACGGTGATCTTCTAAAAAAATGTAAATTTATCTTTTTTATAATAAAATTGCCTGTTTTACTGGAGAAACCGGTCGGTTCACGCCGTATCCAAGTGGCGAAAGTGGGCTTCCGACCCGGAGCCATAGCCGCATTCGAAGACCGGTTCGGTCTCTGCCAAGCTCCCCTTCTCGGCCGCAACGTCGACAGCGCACCCCGCAAAGGCGTTGCCCTGCAAAAAAATGTTCTGCGCGGTTTCGGCAATGTGCACCCCGCAGGCGCCGCCGTCGATTGCGTTGCCGGACAGGACCATATCGTGCGCGTCGCTGGTCACTTCGATCTGCCCGCGGCCCTCCGTCGTCGCGTTGTCGCGCAGCTGGCACTGCTCGATGCGGCACGAGTGCACCTCGACCGGGCGCGGGCTCGAGCGCGCCAGAATGCCGGGACCGCCGTTGCCTTCGATCGTGCACCCAGTGACCAGGTTGTAGCAGTCGCGCGTGCCGATGGATACGCCGAGTCGATTGCCGGCAAAGCCGCACGCACGCACCGTGATGTGGTTGGCGCGCACGCAGAAGAAAAAGCCGGCCTTGTCGTTGCCGTTGGCCGCACAGCCGCTAAAGCGCGCATTGGTGCTGCCGGCGCCCGGGTGCAGGCCGTTGCCGCTGTTGTCGTCAAAGCGGCTATCGACGATCTGCACGTCGCGGCACATCTGAAATCCCAGCCCTTCGCCGTGGTAGTCGCGCTCGCTGACGCCGCACACTTCGATACCGCGACTGCGCGCAAAGTAGACGGCGCTGCCGCGGCAGCCGCCCATGCCCTTTTCCTGCGCGGCGCGATTGCCCTCCAGATGCAGGTCGCGCAGCGCCACGTCGCGCACCCGGTGGCCAAAGACCAGCGGATAGACCGTCGTCAGGCACGGCGCGTCTTCGGCGCGGTAGTCGGCCTCGATGCCGTGGTCGAGCCCGACCCAGTCGCCGTCGATCCAGGTGATCGTCGCAAAGGTCTCGTAGAAACCGCCGTGCGTGCGGCCGTCGTGCAGCGACACGGTCATGCCCACGTCCAGTCCGGCCGCCGACTGCAGCGGCGCGTCGCACATGCCGTAGTTGTGGTAGCCGGAAAAGGGATAGACCCGCCCCGGCCCCTTTTTTAACACCGTATCGACGCCTTGACCGCACAATTCGATCCCCGAGCGCAGTTCCAATCCGCGGTCTAGCTCCAGCTCCATGGCCGGCAAAACGACGCGCCCGCCGCCGCGCTCGGCCACTTCGTCTATGGCCCGCTGTATGCCGGCCGCACTCGATGCTTCGTCTACGCTCAGCGCGCGTTCCATCGCACGTTCTCCCGAAAAGAGCTACATGATGGGCGCCAGCCAGCCGCCGTCAACCGGCAGGGCCGTGCCCGTGATCCACTCGGCGTCGTCCGACGCAAAAAAGACGGCGGCGCGGCCAATATCGCGCGGCAGCCCCAGGCGCGGCAGCGGCGTGCGCTGGCGCGAGGCCTCGATCTGCTCCTCCGTCAGATAGTCCTGGATCGGCGTTTCGATATAGCCGGGACAAATTGCGTTGACCGTAATGCCGTGGCCGGCCAACTCGACGGCCGAGTCGCGCGTCAGGTTGACCAAGCCGGCCTTGGCCGGCGGGTAGACGGGGCCGCCGCCGCCGGCAAAGGCGTGCACCGAGGCGATGTTGATGATGCGCCCGGCCGGCGACTGCTTGAGGTGTGGCGCGGCGAATTTGGTGCTCAGGTAGGGGCCGCGCAGATTGATCGCCATCACGCGATCCCAGTCGCCCACCTCGAGCTGCTGGCTGTCGCCGGGAATGTGGATGCCGGCGTTGTTGACGACGATATCGAGGCGTCCCCACTGCGCCACGCACGCGGCGACCATAGCCTCGACCGAGGCCGCATCGCCTAGGTCGGCCTCGACAAAATGCGCGCGGCCGCCGCCCTCGACGATGGCCTGCGCCGTCGGCGCCTGCGTTTCCACATCGTGATACTTGCCGACCTTGGGCTCCTCGCGCAGATCGGCCACGCTAACCTGTGCGCCCTCGCGCGCCAGCTCCAAACAAATGCCGCGGCCAATGCCCGACGAACCGCCCGTGACCAGAGCCACTCTATCCTGTAAACGCATGGCGTCCCTCCCGCGCTAGCTTGAAAAAAAGCGCGCGCTTTTCGTTGTTTGTAGTACGTTCAAAAGCGTGCTGAAATAAGTCGACAATCGCCGCCTGCGTCAACGCGCAAAGGATGCCCATGCTTCGCCCCATACCGCTCCTGCTGCTGCTGGCCCACATCGCCAGCGCCCAGCCCTCTGCCGAGGAGAGCGCCCACATCGACTTTATACGCGATACGCGCGCCCTCAAAGACAGCCTGCTGCGCCACGGCACCGACTCGCCGCTGCTGCCCGAAGACCAGCCATCGTTTCGCGGCTTGGCCTACTATCCCATCGATCTGGCCTACCGCCTCGTCGGCCAGATGCACATCTACGGTCGCCAGCGCCAAATTGAAGTGCCCGATACCGGCGGCACTACCCTGACGATGGAACGTTTTGGCCGCCTCTACTTTAGCTGGGGGGAAAAAGAGTACTGGCTCGAGGTCTACCGCAGCTTGGAGAACGGCCAACTCGAAGCCTTTTTCAAAGACCAGAGCAGCGGCCAGACCACCTATGTGGGCGGGCGCTACGTGCAGGTAGCGCCTCTACAAGATGGGCTATATCTCATTGATTTTAATGGCGCTTACAATCCATACTGCGACTACAATCTCGCCTATATATGCCCGGTGCCACCCGCCCACAACACCCTGCCCTTCAGCGTGGCGGCCGGCGAGAAGAAATATGGCACAGATCTTGCCCACTGAGCACTAGATCACGCCGTGCCCTGCGCGGTCCTTTCTACCTAGTGCCCGTGGAGATTGCCGTGAGGCGTTTTATTTTTCTCTTTGCCCTGGGGGCGCTTATTGCGTCCGCTGCCCAAATCGCCCTCTGCCTGGGCATCCACCCCGAACACCTAGCGCCGTTTACTTGGGTTGCGCCCGGCGGCGCGGCCTTTATCTTGGGAACGGCTATGGCCGTCACCGGCCTGCTGGCTCTGGGCGAGCGCTTCCAGCGCATTGCCCGCCTGCTGCCGGCCCTGGTCGACGGCAAGCAGGTCGACGACGCCCTCGATATTCCCCTGCGCGACGCCGAAGCCCTGCGCTACAACCGCCACCGCTTCTGGCGCGGCTACTGCCATGCCGCCTTTGCCCTGTGCCTGTTTTTCTGCACGCTGCTGGCCATGAGCCTGTATCTAATTGAGAACGATGCGACGTTTATCACCTACATGACCGGGCTGAGCGCCGACATCGCCGTATTTGGCCTGCTCGGCCTGCTGTGGGCCGCACACGCGCTGCGCCTGGCCCGCCAGGGCCATATCAGCGCGCAAACCACCTGTCGCATTCTCGAGCAGCAGCCCGACCGCCTGGTCGAGGTCGCCGTGCCGGCCGCCGAGGATCGCATGCGCGTGCGCTGGGGCAATCGCCCATCGCGTAAAAGGCTGTATTCAGGCCATTTAGAGCGCAAAGTGCGCCCCATGGCCAACCGCTAGAACCCGCCTTTTGCGCTTGCTATAGGCGCGCCTTCCCGCCTATATTTGGCAATATTTTCCCACACTCGAGTGCCGTGTGGAAGTTTTTTCCGCATAGACTCTGCCCGACCCCCTGTATGCGGCCGCATCGGCCCGCCTGCTCCGTCCTCCCATATTCGGCGGCTTTTCCCCGCTTTCACGGCCTTTTTTTCCCTTTTGGCCGCGCTTGGGGAGTAAAATTCCCCTCGTCTGGCACGAGAGGCATCCCTTTTGCTATAGTGGGGGCGATCTCAGACTCAGACCCGAGGAATGGACATGCACGCAGCAGAACAACCGCAGACGCAGCACACCGACCCCTTCGCGCAGTTGGGCACCCAATGCGCCCAGTGTATCGATCTGGCGCAGCGCATTCGCGCCGAACTGCAGACGGGCAAGGCGACCTGCGACCTGACGCCGCTGCTGCGCCAGTCGGCCGCCGAAGTCACCCAGCTCCAGGAGGGCATTCGCGCCCTGGCCACTCAGCCGCCGGCCGAGGGACACGGCGACCTGTCGCAGCTAATCGCGCAGATGCGCACGCTGCTAGAGCTGGAAGACGGCAACCAAAAACTGCTCGCCTCTAAGGGCATTCCCATCAACCGCCCGCGCCCCTATCAATACGGCGCACGGCGTGCGGCCCGGAGCTGAGAGAAAGATCGCCATGGCTTCCGCCGATTCAACCTCGCCGCTGCCGCTGGGACGCAGCGACAGCCAGCTCGACAGCTTCACCGACTCCTACATCCTTTTTCAGGAGACGACGCGCAAGTATCGCGAGGCCTACGAACAGCTCGAAGCGCAGTTTGAGTCGCTGACGGTCAAGCTCGAAGAGACCAACATCGACCTGCAAAAGCGCGTCGAAGAGCGCGACCGCGTTACCAATTACCTCAACAACATTCTCGACAGCATGAGCGGCGGCGTCCTCGTCGTCGATCTCAACGGCGAAATCGCCCACTTCAACCAAGAGGCCGAAGAGATTACCGGCTACAGCCAGGACCAGGTTTTGGGCTACCCCTACGCCGATATCATCGGCCTGGCCGACGGCCGCCAGCACACGGCCATGCACACGCTGGACACCGGCGAACGTCTGCTCAACAGGGAAAAGGCCCTGCGCCGCGCCGACGGCCGCACCATCCCCCTCGGCTTTAGCACCTCCCTGCTGCGCGACGAACAGGGCACGGTGCTCGGCGCGGTAGAAGTCTTTCACGACATGACTGAAGTAAAGCGCCTGGAGGCCGAAGTGCAGCGCGTCAACACGCTGGCCGCACTGGGCGAGATGGCCGCAACCGTGGCACACGAGATTCGCAACCCGCTGGGCGGCATCGCCGGCTATGCCGGCATGCTCGAGCGCGATCTAGACGCCGAAGATCCCAACCGCCGCCTGGTCCACCGCATTATCGAAGGCGTCGGTCGCCTCAATCGCATCGTCTCCAGCCTGCTGACCTACACCCGTCCCCTGCGCCTCAACACCCATCCGGTCAACCTCGTCGAACTCGTCGAGGAGTCGGTGGCCTTTTTCGAGATCGACCTCGAGCGCCAGCGCGACGACATCGCCGTCGAGCGCGACTATGCCGACGGCGAGCTAGTCTGCCGCCTCGACCCAGAGCAGATCCAGCAGGTCATTCTCAACCTCTTGCAAAATGCCACCCAAGCCATGCCCGAGGGCGGCACCCTGCACATCCGCGTAGCCGCCGAAGGCGACGCCGGCGTGCTCTGCGTGGGCGACACCGGCATCGGCATGGAGGACGAGGTGCGCGACAAACTCTTTACGCCCTTCTTCACTACCAAAGAAGACGGCACCGGCTTGGGTCTGGTGACCTCGAAGAAAATCGTCGAGGCGCACAGCGGATCCATTCGGGTCGACAGCCATCCCGGCCAGGGCACGCAATTTTACGTCAACTTACCCCAATAAACACAGCGAGGAACACATCATGGCGAGCAAACGCATTTTAGTAGTAGACGACGATTCATACGTCCGCGAGGCAACGGAAGAGATCCTGCGCCGCAAGCAGTACGACGTCGACACCGCACACGACGGCAAGGCGGCCCTGGCCAAATTGGACGACGCCGACTACGACCTCATTCTATCCGATATCAAGATGCCGGTCATGAACGGTTTGGAGCTGCTCGAATCGGCGCGCCTCAAAGCGCCCGATACGCACGTCATTATGATGACGGCCTTTGGCACGATCGAAGACGCCGTCGAGGCGATGAAGAAAGGCGCCTACGACTACGTGCAGAAGGGCTCGGCCGACCCGACCGAAATCGAATTGGTCGTCGAGCGCGCCCTGCGATTTCAGGAGACCGAGCGCGAAAACAGGCGCCTGCGCTCCGAGCTGCAGGACAAGTACAGCTACGGCAATATGATCGGCAAAGCGCACAATATGGAGCAGGTCTTCGACATGATTGGCACCGTCGCCGACAGCCGCGCAACCGTGCTGATCTCCGGTGAGAGCGGCACCGGTAAGGAATTGGTAGCGCGCGCCCTGCACTACAACAGTGCGCGCCGCGCCGCCCCCTTTATCCGCCTCAACTGCGCCGCCCTGCCCAAAGACCTAATGGAGAGCGAGCTGTTTGGGCACGAGAAGGGCGCCTTTACCGGCGCCGTCAAGCAGACGCGCGGCCGCTTTGAGCTGGCCGACGGCGGCACCCTGCTGCTCGACGAGATCAGCGAGATCGATCCGGCGCTGCAGGCCAAGCTGCTGCGCGTGCTGCAGGAGCGCGAGTTCGAGCGCGTAGGCTCGGCGCAGACGATCAAGGTGGACGTGCGCATCGTTGCCACGACCAACCGCGACCTGCAGGCCGAAGTCGAGGCCGGCAACTTCCGCGAGGACCTCTACTATCGCCTCAACGTCATCGAAATGGCCCTGCCTTCCCTGCGCGAGCGCAAGGAGGATATACCGGCGCTGGTCAACAGCTTTATCGCCAAATACAACGAGGAAAACGGCAAGGACATCGCCGGCATTAGCGAAGAAGCGCTCGAAACGCTCATGCAGTACGATTGGCCCGGCAATATCCGCGAGTTGGAAAACTACACCGAGCGCGCCGTCGTCGTTTCGCGCGGACCCCAGCTGGTGGCCAGCGACTACCCGCAGCGCCTGTCGGCCGCGCCGCAGGACCGCGGCGACGGCGGCATCCACGTCGGCATGACGGTGCACGAAATGGAGCGCCGCCTCATCATGAAGACGCTCGAGTCGTGCAAGGGCAACCGCACCGAGGCGGCCAACCTGCTCGGCATCAGCACGCGCACCCTGCGCAACAAGCTGCACGAGTACGGCGCCATGAGCGCCTTTAAGGACGGCGGCAAAGAGGAGTTCGAACCCGAAGAAGAGCTCGAGGCAGTCGCCGTATAGCCTGAACGCACAGTCTGTTAAGACGGAAAAGAGAAGTCCCTCTTAGGGGCTTCTCTTTTCCTTTAGTACTCCGTTCGATAGCATGTTGATTTATTGCTGCCTCCAAGCTATTTTTGGGTCTTTGCCCGGCTGATACCTTCGCATCATCTCAGCGCCACGGACCCGCTTGGAGGACGCCCTGTTGAGCGACGAAGAAGCCCCGCAGTACGAGGACAACCCGCTGATCGTCATCGGCGACAAGATACAGCCCGAGGCGCATCTAGTCGCTCTGCTGCAGCATCTGCGCGTAGAAAACAGCGCGCTGGCAGCAGAGGACCGCATCAAGTACGCCGTGTGCAAGGACAGCACCGAAGTCGCGCTGGCCCTGCGCCGCTACCTCGGCACCGTCAAAATGGTCCTCATCGGCCCCGGGCTAACCGGCAACGCCACCGCCGTGGCGCGCATGCTGTCAAAAAAAGCTAAAATTGTCATCGTCATACACCCCCGCAGAAATCCGCTCGGCAGCAGCGTAGAAGCAATCAAGGCAACGGAGAAAAATCTCGAGCAGCTCGGGATTACCATCGTCGAAGTGGGCGATGCAAACGGCGACTTCTTTGCTCCCATCATCAAAGACTACGTTATCTCCGGCATGTCGGTGGGCATCGACTTGGAAAACATGAGTCCGGAAGAGCGCGGCAGCATGATCGACGCGCGCCTCAATGCGGTCGATAAATTTCCCTCGCTGCCCGAAACGCAGCGCAAAGTCGCCGAGTTGGACGATATGGACTCGCCGAGAAAGTGGGCCGAGGCCATCGACTCGGATGTGCCCATGCGCACCGTTATCCTGCGCCTGCTCAACAGCGCGCGCTACGGTTTTCGCACGCGCGTCGAAACCATCGAGCAGGCCGTCTCGCTGGCGAGCGCACGGACGATCCGCGAGATCGTCACCGCCTGCCAGATGCGCCAGATCTTGCGCAATACCAACGAGCGCACCATCGACCAGTACTGGCGCCACTCGCTGGCGGCCGCCTTTTACGCCAAGCTCTTCGTGCTGCCAGCCGACCCAGCCCAGCAGTCGCCCCAGCATAGAAACGAGCTCGATCGCTACCAGTTTGAAGACGACCAGCTGGAGGCCCTGCGCCAGGCCGAACTGTGGAACCGCTTCGAGCTACACGAAAAAGACGATCCCTTTACCTCGGGCCTGCTGCACGACATCGGCAAGATCACCATGATCATGTGCCTGGAGGATTCGCTGCAGCTAATCAACGCCGTCATCGAGTCGGAGGCACAAGAGGCCGAAGAAGAGGGCCAGCTGTGGGCCCATTCCACGTTGGCCATAGAGCGCTTTCTCATGCAGGATATCGACCACCAGATTATCGGCTCGCGCCTGGCCGAAAAGTGGGAGCTACCGGCCGGGCTCATCCAGGTCATCGCCCATCACCACGACGTGGGCGAAAACTCGCCGTACCTGCTCCAACTGATCGCCCTGGCCAACTTGGCCAGCAACTGTCTGTTTCCCTACCCCGGCGAGGCGCATCATCCGTTTCCCCTCATCTTTTCGCAGATCGAAGCGGCGGTCAAAACCAAATCGGGCATGGGCCTTGACGAAGCCGTCGAAGAGGCCATTGGCCAAGATTGCCTCGAAGCGCTGTCCGGCGCGCTGGAGGGGCTCGAGGTGCCCGACTGCCTGTGGCAGTTGATCGACTACAGACAATTCTTCAAGCTATGCTATCTGACGGCGCCCAAGATTAAAAGCGCTTCTATCGCCTTTTTACAGCAGACGGCCTGACGCCTATTCGACGGCCCACCGCCTGCATCACGGTGCGCACCACCCCTGCGCCCCCTTCTACTCAGGAGAGTAATTCGTGTCTTCTATCGGCTTTCCCCTGCGACTTGTAGCATCGCACAACCCGCGCGCAGGTCTCTGGCGCGCCCGGCGCGGCAGCGGCCAACAGGTCGGGGCGGGCTACTACCGCACGTCCAGCGAAACCATTGTTCCACCGGCTATACAGCTGGACGACGACACGGCGGCCCCGGCGCGTCTGACGGCGCGCCTGTGTGAGCGCGCCCTACACCTGGTGCTGCGCCGCTTTGCCGAGCAGGTCGACGCGACCTTTTGGAGCGAACTGGACGGACTGCGCATTCACTTTGTGCGCGACCACGAGCGACTGCTCGACATCGGCGACGAGGCGATCTACGTCGCCTGCGATATTGCGCCCCTATTCGACATCGAACTGGATCCCCACAAGGGCGATCTGACGGCTGCCCAGCCCGAGCTACTCAACGGCTTTGAAGTGCTGTTGGCGCTCGGCCAGTACTATCTCTTCAGCGTTCGTCGCGGGGCGGCGCCGCGCCGCGCGCTGCGCGATGTGCTCTCGCTGCACGACGCGCTGTCGCGCAGCGAACGCCTGCGCCTGCACCAGCTACTCGAATCGCCGCACCTGGACAGCGGCAACGCCTTTGCCCACTTCCTAGACCGGGCCGCCACGCGCAGCGCAGAAGACATGAGCGAGGCGGCGTGGCGCGACCTGCACATCACCTGGCTGCTGGGTCAGGACCGGCTCGACCTGCCCTACGATCGCCGCGCCGCGCGCGAGGTGCTGTCCAGCGATATCGACCCCGACGAAAAACGCCTGCGCCTCTACGAGGTGCTGCGCGCCTACGACCGCGAACTCGAGGGCGACAACATCGTCCGCATCGCCACCGAAGTGCGCCGGGAACAGCAGGAGTTGGTCTTTGGCCGCATGAGCCGCGCCTTTCACAATCAGGGCACGCTCTTTGCGGATGCAGCCCTGCTGCGCCCGACCGCTGCCATGGCCGAACTGGCCGATGCGCTCGACGAAACGTCGCGCGACAGCGAGGCCCTGCAGCCGACGGCCGAGGCGCTGCGCCTGCTGCTCAAGCAGAGCGATGAAGTTGCCCTGACGCAGTTAGAAGGAGCCTGCGAGCGCTTTGAAGAAGCCGTGCTCGACGTCCAGCAGCGCGAGACGCTGAACCTCTTGCAGCGCGCGCGCGAGCAGATTGAGAACCACGGAGACGAGCTGGCAGCCGAAGCGCTGCCGAGCCTGGACGATGCCCACATCGGCCAGCAGACCAGCGCGCGCCTGCGCCTGGTAGAACAGGTGCGCCGCGCGGCCCTAGCTGCGCCCAAGCGCAACGCCGCCTACGTAGTCGTCAGTCAGCGTCCATCGCCGACCGGCTCGCATCTGCTCATCAAGATCAACGAGTTTGAGGAACCCTATCTCGGCAAGGCCGAGAACCTCAAAAAGCTCATGCGCCTGTCGGGCAATCGCGTCTACAGCAGTCCCGACTACCGCTGGTTGGAAGAGGCCGACCACTGGATCGAAGCAATACCGCTCTTTATCAAAGAGCAGGTTTCGGTCGTGAATGGACGCGAGCAGACGCGCACCGTCGTCGACATCGCCGGCATGGAAGAATCCTTTCGCGAGGAAATGGCCGACCACTGGGCGCGCAATATACGCCGCGTGCTGGAGAGCGAGCTGATCGCCCTAGCGCGCGAATGGATCGCCGGCCGCGGCGGCACCGACAGCGATCTTATTGCCCGCGCACAGGAAAGGGCCAGCGACGCAGAAGTGCTGGCCCTGGCATCCCTCTTCGACGCACTGTACGCGCGCGACGGCGCGGCCGTCCACCAGCTTGTTGAGCGCGAAGACATCGAGCCCTACGCGGCGCTTCGACGCATCTTCATCGAAGACGAACACGCCGCACTGGCGGCACTGCGCCCCCTGCGCGAGAGCGGCCTATCGTGGTCGGATGCCGTAGATGGGGTAGCCACATCACTCAACCTACCGTGCAATCCAGCCGCGTGGCAGGAGCGCCACTGCGAGGCGTTTGCACCGCGCCCGACGCTGCCCACGCTGCACGTGCTGACAACGCAGTCGGCCGGCATGACGGAAGGCTATATACGCACCTGGTTAGAAGAGTCCATGGCGCTCTACAACGTCGTCAGCCAGTTCGACCTGCACCCCCAGGTGGAGGAGCGCCAGCGCTTCTACGCCGAGCGCATCGCCCAATTGGGTCGCCATATCGTGCGCGAATTGGGCATCTGGGTCGAAGTCGAAGAGCTCGCTTCGCGCGAGCAGATTTCCGAAGGTGCGGCACTGCGCCGCGTCATTGGCGGCAACGGGCGCGTACAGCGCGAACTGGCCACCCTCGGCGTGCTCGTCGCCCATCAGGAGCAGCAGGCGGGTGCCCTGCTCAGTGGCGCGCTGAGCGAACCGACGCTGGTAGAAGAGCACTTACAGCGAGAGGGTGATGCCCTGCGCGAGCGCGCACTCGACCACGTCGTCAGCCGTAACGGAGAGGCGCTGCAGAGCGCGGTCGCCGCCTACGCCGCCGCCCATCCCGGATGCGACGCACGCCAGGCCCTGCGCGCCGTCGTCGACGCCGATGCCGACTACCGCCAGGACCGCGAGACCTACGCGCGCTTTGCCGCGCGTCAGCAGGTCCTCGAAGACCTCGATGCAGCCGATTCAACCCTAGGCCTGAGCCAGCGCGCCGACAGCTTTCTGCGCCGCTACGGACGCCTGGCCAAAACTACCGCGCGCAAGGAAATCGTCGCCGAGCACGGCCTGGCCCATCGCACCCTACACCCGCTCCACTACTACCAGGCCAGCGGCGCCAACAAGCGCTACCACTTGCTGTACACGCCCAGCCGCGTCGACTTGGGCCACCGCGAACGCGAGTCGGTCGAAACTTGGTCGCAGTGGGTCGGCGGCGCTGATCGGGCCGCCGCCCGCGTCGGCCGGCGCATCTACGGCCTGATCAACAAGTCGGTGCAAAGCTACGAGAGCCTGACTCAGCCCGAGCTGCTCAAAACGGGCGAGAACGCTTCAATGAGCTCGCACTTCGCCTTTTCCAACGCCCTCTCGCTGATGACGACGGCCTCCGGACACGGCGACATAGAGGAAATGGGCGACCAGATGAGCCGGCGCCGCGATCGCCTCATTCACCCGGCCGGCGAGGGCTACGGCGGCTACTGCGTGCCCAAAGACGGGCTCTTTCTCGAATTTGTCCTCACCCTGACGCGCGGCGAAAAGCTGCGCCAAATCGGCCTGCCCGAAGACCAGCACGAGCGCGCCGTCCAGCTGGCCCACGACGTGCTGGCCCAGCGCGACCAATACGCCACCCACTTTGAGTGGGAGCAGTGGGCGGCCGACTATCTGCAGCAGCACATCGACGCAACCTCCTCTATTTTTCACCTCACGCGCGTGGCCGGCGTGCTCGACGGCCTCGGTCAGCCCGAACTGCGCGATCCCTACAGGGTCATGACCAGCCTGGCGGCGCATTGGGGCATTCACAAGATGGTGGCAGGCGGCGAGCACGTGAACCGCTTTATGCCCTTTTTTAAGACCTGGCTGCTGCGCCAGGCCGTCGTCGAAGCAGCGCGGCGCCATCCGCACGTGCCGATCGACACGGCGCGCTTTGTCGCCGTGCTGGCCGCCGAGTACAAACCCGACACCCAGGACGGCCGCTTTGCCGCCGGCATGCGCAAGTTTGAAATCATGGCCGGCACGGGTCAGCATCTGCTCTACTCGCTCGACAGCGAGGGCCAAGAGCTGGCCGCACTGACGGGCGAGGGCTATGCCGCACTCAAAGCGCGCGGACGCGGCCAGCGCATCGTCGAGCTGCTCGGTGGCGACCCCAGCGCGCTGGACGAAGAGCGCCTCTGTGCCATCTTTCCCGCCTACGCGCCGCCCGGCCAAATGCGCGTCGTATCGCCTACCGGCCTGTCCACGCAGGACCTGCTGTCCTATACCAGCGATACGCGCCTGGAGGAAATAGCCGCCGACGCCGAGCGCCGCCTGCTGGCATGCGGCTTTGGCGAGAGCGAAATCGAGGCCAATATGCAGGTTTACGGCCCCGACGTGGCGCGCTGGGCCCACCGCGCGCCGATTGATGACCAGACCAAGCGCGCCCTGTGCGAGGAGTTGGGCGGCCGTCTGCACGCCCTACACCTGGCTACCGTCGGCCCGGAATACGACTACGAGCGCGCGCTGCAGGGCGCCGACGTGCTCGACGCGGGCATTCCCCATCGCCAGCTGCTCGACCTGCTAGAAAATCCGGCCCACCTTTGCGACCTGATGCTGGAGGGCAATCCGCACAGCGCGCTGGTCATCGTCGACGGGGCCTCCGGTGCACGCCGCCGTGCGATGAACCGCTTTGACGTCATGCTGTTTTTTGCCGCCGGAGACAATCGCCAGCGCGAGAGCGTATACGCCAGCATCGGCCTAGGGGGTCAGACCATCGAATCGTGGCGCGCGGCCATGCGCCGTCGCCGTCGCCGCGCAGAGGCGCTGGGCCATGCCCTAGTTGAGAACCGCCCGGCGGACGCCCGCCTCATCTACGACGAGATTCGCGACGAAATACGGCAGGAACAGGAGGTCGAACAGCAGCTGGACGAGGCGGCCAAGCTGCACCGCTTTGGCCGCGACCGCGAACGCGACCGCCACATCGCGCGCCTGCTAGCCGGGATCGGCCGCGGACTGGAACTGGATGCGCTCGACTTCGAGACCTTTCTCGCCCTAGGCGGCCTCTTCCTGCTCGACGGCCAGCCCGAGTCCGAGATTCGCACCTATCGCCAGCGCGTTGAAGCAGCTGTCGCCGCCCTGACCAACAGCGCACCGCCCGACCCACAGCGTCCACTCAGTGCGCTGCTGCACGCGCGCTTTCAGCCGCGCGCCGAAGAGTTTCGCGAAGAAAAGGGGATCGAGAGCTCCAACAAGGCCTCCGAAGAGAGTCCAACCATCGCCATCGAAGCGCGGCGCCAGCTGGCCGAGCGCATCGCCCTGGCCCGCGCGCTCAACGAGCGCCAGAGCGCCTTTGACGCTGTCGATGCGCAGCACATCGCCTTTGACGCGGCCTGCACTGCGGCCGACGACGCGCTCGGCGACGGTGCAACGGCGCCGAGCGAAGCGGCCTTTGGCACCTTCTGCGGGCACGCGCGCAACGCCCTATTTGCGCTGGCCAGTCACCTCTTTGACGAGGAACATCCCGAGGTCGCACAGGGGTTTATCGAACGCATATCGGCCCTCTTTGCCAGCCGTCAGATCGAGGAAGAAAACTGGCGCGCCATCGCCGGCGGCTACGAGGACATTGGCGATCTGGGCAGGCTGGCCCAGCGCACCGTCGAGCTGCGACAGGGTGCGCACATCACCCAGGCCGAGCACGACCGTCGCCTCGATATGATCGCCCGCGCCGGTGCGCTTTTTTACAGCCTCTATGCGATTGAAACAACCATCGCATTTACTCATGCACCCGCGGAAGAGCGCGATACCGAGGCGCTCTGGCGCGGGCTAGCTGAGTTCTTTGCCGAAACCATCAACGACCACTTCTATCCCTACCGCCCGTGGATCTTTGACCGCGGCATTGGCTTTGACCACGTCGAGGGCGAGGCGCTCTACCAGCTGGCAGCGCACCACCACGCCTGGCTCTACCGCTACCTGCGCACCGTCGTCTGCACCTGCAGCGAGGTAGCCGCGCTGTCCCAGCAGGAGCAAGACCTGCTGCTGGGAAACTGGCTCGATGGACAGGCCATAGAGGCCATCGGCGCCGGTGCAGCGAGTCCAGCCGAGCATCTGTGGCGCTCCTACGGACAGCTGCGCGAACTGGCTTTTATCCGCAATGACGGCTTTCCCATCCCAGAGATCTTTAGCCAGTTCGACCCCGAACTGATCGACGCCGAGCACCGCGTCAACCACATTTTTGCCGTGCCCGTCGGCCGCACGCACTACTCGCGCGCCTTGGGCGAAGGACCGACGCTGTGTCGCCAGCTGCGCGACCAGGGCCGCGCGGGAGCCAACCTCATCATCAGCCGCTATATCGAAATGGCCGACGGTCAGCCGCCGACGGTGCGCGTAGCCAGCGGTCACTTCTACATCGACGCCGAGACCTATGCCCAGGCGCTGCAGCGCCACAAAGGCCTCTCCGCTGAAGAAGCGGCGCGGCGTGCATCGGCCGTGCCGGCCAAGGGCATTCGCGTGGCCGCCGCTTTCACGCGCCCCGTGCTGGCGGCCCTGATCTATCCATTTCACGGCGACCCATCGTACGACGAGGGCCAGCTCGAAGCATGCGGGCTGCCCTACACAATCCAGTCGCGCTTCCACACTTGGACCACCTACGACAAGGCCAAATACCCAGACATCTTCCCGCCGTCTTCCGGCGTGGAAATTCCCGCGGAAATCGATTGGCTGAGTCGCTATGGCGAGGGCGCTAGCGAGGCGCAAGTCAAAGAGTGGATCGAGCGCGGCCGGGAGGGCACGCCCTATCCGGGGCTGGCCGAATTTGCCCGCCAGCATCGCATCGCCATCGTCAAAGACGCAGCGGGTTCAGGCGGGCGCGGCATGAGCGTCTTTGTCCTGCGCCGCGTCGACGGCAGCCTAGACGATGAGGCCATGCGCGAAGCGGTAGATTTCACCTATCAGATCGCACTCAAAAACAACGTCTCCATTCAGGAGGTCGTCGTCTCCTCGCCCGAATACTGGGCAACAGAAGACTTTATGCGTTCGTTTGTCGATCGCCAGATCGTCGACTGGGGTAGCTCTGTCGACCGCCAGCGCCGCCCGCGCACCAGCATCTACGGATCGCATCGCATCATTCTGTCGACCGACGCACCCCAGGCCGAGAACACCGCCGACAAATGGCATATATCGCACTGGATTACCCTTAACAGCAAGCAGCTGGTTACCAATGTCGGGCGCGGCGGCAACCTCGACTTGTTCCTGCCCGATATAGTGCAGGAGGTGCACCGCGAAGCGCTCTTTGCCAAGCTGGCCGAAGCCGGCGCCCGCGTCATGGAAGCGCTGGCCGCCTACGAGGCGCGCACGGCGGAAGCCTACCTGCAGGAGACGGGCGCCCGCGTTGGACGCGACCTATCCGGCGTATCCTACGGCAACCCGCGCTACATGATGCTCGACTTTTTAGTCGCCCCCGTCTTTGACAGCGAAGGCGAGTTGGTCGACATACAGCCGCAGTATGACGAGCGCGGCCAGCGCAGCGGCTCACAGTATGTGCTGCGTCGCGGCGATCAGACCTTTCCCGCCCGTATCCGCGATTGGCGCGTCGTGCTGGTCGAACCCAATATCGGCCTAGGGCTGTGGGATCGCGTCGCGCTGCGCGAGGCCGTTCTCGAAGAACAGGCGGCCGATGCCGCAGGGCGAGCGGTCGACGCCGATGCCATCGGCCAGCAGGCGCGCATCGTGCTATCCGACTTGACCAAAGCGGGCGAAGACTATGTAGCCGCCCTGCGTCGCGCAGGCGATGCGCGTCCGTAGTCTCGCAGCCTGCGCGCGCGCGGCACGCGCGCTCGGACTCGACCCCGGTGCGCGACTGCGCGACGAGGAGCTCAGCGTCGCCTTTAAATACGCTCTAGCCGATGCCCTCGGCGATGCAGAAGACGACGGTGAGTGCGCGCTTGACGCCCTCTGTGCAGAGTGGGACTGGTCGACAGCAGTCGACGCGGGCGACGCGCGCCAGGCGCTTGCCCACTCGGCCCCGTTCCGCCGGCGCCTCATCGAATTGGCACGCGATGCCCGCATGAGCGAACCCCTGGCACCCGAACTCTGCATAACAACTCGCGCGGTGAGCGGACAGCACCTGCGCCAACTGCTGTCCGGTGCGCATAATCACGCCGTCGTATGCGCAGCCCCCACGCTTTTTACGCACGAACTTTACCCGCTAGTCGTCGACGCCTTTAGCGCCGATTCGGCGGCGCTGGGGCGGGCGCATTTTAACGTGCTGGGCGTGCACGTCGACTGGATTGACGACGACAACTGCGCGCGCCGTGCCATTTTTTTTGATCTAGACCGACAGCGCTTTGTCGAAGCCCCTTTGGAGACACCGCTGCCCATCGACAGCGCCCATTTTCTCTGCATGGGAAGCGATGAACAGGCTCTGCACAGGGCGTGGTCGGCGCGCCTGCAAGTACCGCAGGTCAACCCGTGGGACGGGGCTCAACTGGCAGACGACAAAGCGGCCACGACGGCGGCCTGGAATCGCTGCGGTCTCGAAGTGCCGGCCACCCGTTTCCTCTCCGTCGACGACGGCGCTAGCGCCCGGGCCTTTATCGAGCAGCACGCCCGCGCCGTGGCCAAGCCAAACGATGCCAGCGAGGGACGCGACGTGGCCTACGTGGACAGCACCGGCGACTGGATGGCCTACGCGGGAGAGCGCACCAGCGGCGCTGGCGCGCTCTTGCAGGCCAGACGAGACGGCGTTTTTTTTAGAGACGGTCAGGAGGGTCCCGTGCGCACGCTGGCCCTGCGCATCAACGTAGGCACGTGCGCTGGGCCCCGGGCGGACTCGCATTACGCCCAGCTAGGTGCCCACGACAGGGCCCCTGCCTCGCGCGGCAGGGGCGGGCGCATCGCCTCTGTTGCGACGCTGCGCGACCGGCTGTTCTATCGCTGCGATGACGCCTGGCAGCCCATTGAGCTGGACTGCGCCTTTTGGCGCGAAACTGCCGAGCGCGCCGAGCGCGCAGCGGCCCTCTTTGCCGACCTGCTGTTGGTCGGCATTGACCTCGTAGTCGATGTCGCAGCGGGACGCCCCTGCGCCGTCCTCCTCGAGGCCAACCCCAGGCCGGCAGGCCTGTGCCACGCGCAGCGAATGGGCGATGGCAAAGCCGGCGTAAGCGAAACGCTGTGGAATGGCCTGCGCGCGCGCGTCGCATAGCTCGCACAGGCCCCTTCTCACGGAAAACGAAAATACCCATGGACGAATACCTCAAACGACTCGCGGCTGTAGCACACCCCGAACAGGCGACCGAACTCATTGATCGCATCGTGGAGAGCGTGCGCAGCGGGCAGAGCAGCCGCGACGAACGCCGCCAGTTTATCCGTCACCTCTTGCTCAACGACGGCCTGCTCAGCCACCTGCAAACGCACGCGGCGATCGACCATCTCTTTTCGGTTATGACCCCCGAGACCTGGACCCAGCTGTTTGCCGATGCCGTCGAGCGCGAACTGCCCAAGGTCGCCGTCGACGCCGTCGACGCACAGGCCGATGTAGATCACCGCCAGATTCTCCGCCTGCTGCCGGACGACGATCCCAAAGTGCTCTTTGCCACAATCAAAGCGCTCAGCACCTACATCGACAAGCAGCAGGATTCCAAGCGCCGTCTGCGCGGCATGCGCACCGCGCGCATTTTGGCCGATTTATACGGCCGCATGCAGATCGACGCCAGAGCCTGGCGCCGGCGCTCTGCGCCCTCCTGCCGCATCGACGGCGAAGCCATTGCCAAACTCAAAGAGGATAAGGCCTACGACCAATTAGCCGAGGCATACGAAGCGCGCATCAACCAGCTGCAGCGCATCGATCTGCGGCGCAGCCTAGCGGCGCTAGGCGAGGAGCGCGACGCGGCCCCGCGCATGGTAGAGGACGATTTTAACCGCACGTTCCTCGTCGAATCGCCGCTGCGCATCGGCATTTCCAGCGCCAATGCCTCCGACAACCACATGCGCAGCAAAGAGCAGGGAGGCAAGACGCTAAACATCGGCATCGACCTGCAGAGGGAAGGCGAGGAACACGCCTCGCCGCCGCTGACGGTCAGAGCGCGGCGCCTAGCCGAGCCCAAACTCATTTTGCGTTCGCTTTCGATGGATTTTAAAGCCGATTTCGAGGCCAGCAACAAGGGCGATGCCGCCACGCAGAGCAAGCTATTTTTCGCCTACCGGCGCGGCGGCGATGAGGCCCTGCGCTTGGTCAAGCAGGCGCTGGTGCACATCGGCATCGTCCGCGACAACTCGGACAATATACTGGACGACGTCGCCGCCTTTACCGGCGGCGGCGGACTCGAATTGGTCACCAGCAGCAAGGTGCAGCAGGGCTCGGGCCTGGGCACGAGCAGCATCTTAGCCGCCGCCGTCCTCAAAATGCTCTACCGACTTTCGGGGCACGCCTATGCGAGGGCCGAAAGCGAGTATCCCGGTCTCTACGACCAGAGCGTATTGCTCGAACAGAGCTTCGGCCTCAACAGCGGGTGGCAGGATGCGCGCGGTGCCTGCGGTGGCCCATCGGCCATCAAGGACTTCTACGCGCCGCCGACCGACGGCCTACCCACACCAGAGCGCCAGTTTATAAGCGGTATCGATGAAGCGCTCTTTGCCGAGCGCGTCGTGCTATTCGACACCGGCATATCGCGCGGTGCAACGCGCGGACTCAACGAGGTGCTCGATGCCTATCTGACGCGCGACCCCAAGCGCTATCCGGCCATTCGCGAATCGCTCGACATTCACGATCGCATGGTCGAAGCCCTGCGCCAGGCCGATTACGCCCAGCTCGGTCAGCTGGCCACGCGCTATTGGCAGCTGCGCTGCACGCTCGATGCCGGCGCCACCAGCGAAACGCTACAGCACCTATTTGAACACCCCTCCATGCGCGAACTGAGCGAAGGGGGCCTCATTACCGGTGCGGGCGGCGGCGGTTTTGCCCTGCTCATAGCGCGAGCAGGCTGCGAAGAGGCGCTGCGCAAACAGCTCAACGAGCTGCGCAAGGTGGCGGCCTACGCCAAGAGCGGCGTCGTGTCATACCGCCTTAACCGCACGGGCATTGCCCTAAGCGAGCGCGCATAGAAAAGCGATACGCTCCCATGGCCAAGCAACGCCCACATATCCTGGTTGACGGATACAATCTGATTAAATGCGTCCCGCTCTACAGCGAAACGCAGAACCAGAGTTTAGCGGCCGCGCGCGACCACATCGAGGCCGTGCTGTCAGCTCATGCCAAGCGCGGTGACCTGCGGGTGTCTATCTACTACGACGGCGATCCCGAAATCGGCTATGCGGACTACCAACAACGCGGCAACATAGATATATTTTTCTCTCGTCGTCCACAAAAAGCCGACGACCTTATTATGGAAGCGGTAGAGCGCAAACACGGCGCGCGCTGGCTGCGCGTGGTCACATCGGACCGAGAAATTCAGCGCTTTGCCGCGCGGCACAATATTGCCTTTGTCGATTCGCCGACCTTTGCCGAGGAGTTGGAGCGCCCGGTCCAACGCGCCGACCGGGCCGAGGACGTCGATCCGGGATCCGATCCGCACTGGGCGCCCGAGCGCAACGAGGTAGACGAATTGGCCAAGGTCTTCCAGCAGCCGACGCGGCGTGCGCAGCCAAAGCGCAACGCGGCACGGCGCGCGCGGGAGCTCGATCCCGACCTGGCGTTGGACGAGCGTGAAGTCGACGAGTGGGAACAGTTGTTCAAACAGAAGAGCGATTCCGAACAGTAGAAGCGATAAAGGAGCTATACCATGTTGATGCAGGACAAATTTGCCTTTGTTTCCGGCGTAGCCAATCACCGCAGTATTGCTTGGGGCATTGCCCGCTCGCTCGACGCACACGGCGCGCGCCTGGCGCTGAGCTATCTGAGCGAGCGCGAACGGGATAGCATCAACAAATTGGTCGGCGAACTGTCGCAAACGCCGCTCGTGGTGCCCTGCGAGGCGACCAACGACGATTCGATTGCCGCCGCATTCGACAAGGTTAAAAGCGAGTACGGACGCCTCGACGCAGCCGTCCACTCCATCGCCTTCGCGCGGCGCGAGGACCTCGAGGACGGACACTTTCTCGGCATTGAGCAGGAGCACTACCAGCTGGCCCTATCGGTCAGCGCCTACTCGCTCAACGCCCTCAGTCGCGGTGCCGTGCCCCTGATGGACAACGGCGGCAGCATCGTCGCCATGACCTATCTAGGCAGCATGCGCGCCATCCCGCGCTACAACGTGATGGGCGTGGCCAAAGCCGCGCTGGAATCGGGCGTGCGCTATCTGGCCCGCGAGCTGGGCGATCGCAACATCCGCGTCAACGGCCTGTCTGCCGGCCCGGTCAAGACCCTGGCCGCGCGCGGCATCGGCCAGTTTAATATCATGCTGGAAACGCACGCCGAACGCGCCGCGCTCAAGCGCAACGTCACCGTTGAAGAAGTCGGCAACAGTGCGCTCTTCCTCTGCAGCGAGCTCAGTTCGGGCATCACCGGCGAGATTATATACGTCGACGCCGGATATCAGTTTATGGGTATGTAGGCTGGAATAAAACGCGGCGTCCGCTACGAAGGCGGCGGCAGTTCGATGCCTTCTAATGCCGTCAGACTGTGTCGCCCGCTCGCGCTGCCCGCCCGGTGTAGCGCGCGCAGGTGAATGCGCAAAAAGGCCGCCTCGGTTGGTGTATCTACGTCATACCAGGGCGGCAAGAGCCCAAGCGACTGCCCGCCGATCTGCTGCAGGGTTTGTTCGAGCACCGCGCCCGAACTCCAGGCGATATGCGAAAACGGGCAGCGCGCCGTGCGCTGCAGGCCGATCAGATAGTATCCCCCGTCGGTGCTCGGCCCCAGTACGACTTGGTGCGCTTCGAGCAGTTCAAACGCGCGATCGACGTATTCACAGGGCAGACTCGGGCTGTCCGAACCAATCACCACAACGCACTCGGCACCGCGCGCTATAGCCCCCTGTACGACAGCCTGTAGACGAGCCCCAAGATCGCCGTCGGCCTGTGCCACATAGGTGAAATCACCGCCGCCTTCCAGCAACTGCTGCAGCGCAGCGCGCCCGTCGCGCGGCGCGTAGGCTATCACCTTCTCGTCGGCGTTGGCAGCGGCCAGCAGCTCGGCTGAATCGCGCAAGAATGCGGTGTAGAGTGCAGCGGCGCCCTCTGCACTGCAGCACGGCTGAAGCCGCGTTTTCACCTGCCCTGGCTCTGGTTTTTTGGCCAAGAGAACCATGCTGCGCTTCATCGTGGGCCTGCTGTTGTTCGCACCGCTATTCCTCCCTATTTTATTTGACCGCAAAAAAATATCGCAACGTCACTTTAATCCCGCATTAATCCACGAAAAAAGGGGAACCTCATGGCCCAGGTCAACATCATTCGCCACAACTCGATTGCCGTTTTTTCCAATCCCACCGAGGTGCTTATCCGCGACGACAACGGCGATGTCGTGCGCCTCGTCGAGCCGTCCGGCAACGTCGGCACGCAGTATGCTAACGACGTCGGTTCCGAGTGGTTTGGCACCATCGAAAACCTCAACAAGGGCTTGACTACCTGCGGCGTGCACTGGTCCGACGTCTACAAAACAGACGTGCTGTGGACCACGCCCTCGGCCGACCGCGACGAGTGCGATGCGCGTAAAAACGATTTCAATAAGATCTATGGCGCCCTGATCAACGCCGTTACCGGCGGCCCGCTGCGCTCCAATCGCATGGCGCGCTTCACGCATCAGGAAGGCTTTCCCGACCCAGCGGCCCTGTTTGAAGTGCAGATCAAAGCGGTCAAAGGCGAAAAGGTCACGATCGGCGGCGGCAAGGTGGACTACGGCACGTGGATCGACCACCAGCCCTCCGGCGCCTCCGTGCTGCACAAGAAGGGCGATCAGATGATTACGACGCTGGGCGACGACCTGGTCGAGGAGATGAACTTCATCCTCGAAGAGCAGTACGCCAAGCCCTTTGCCGAGCAGGGCGTCGACTTCCGCAAGCAGACGGTCTTTATGGAAATCCTCGTCGCCGTCGACGACGATCCGGCCAAGACCTGGGAGCGCATCGAAATTACGCGCAAGGCCTTTGTCGACTACTTTGGCGACGACCTACCGGCCGGCCTGATCTATCCGGTTTCGCGCATTCCCAACCTCGACAGCATTATCGAACCGCAGCCGCGCGTCGTCTCCGGCGAGGTCGATATCGTGCGCTCGGGGCAGGTCGAAGACGGCTTTAGCACCTGGACGGCCATCCGCCACCACGGCGTGCGCGAGGTCATGGTCAGCGCCGTAGCCGGCGACGATGCCGGCGCTCAGCTGAGCACTATTGATGCGCGCGTGAAAGAAGCCGGCGGCCAGGGTCTGAAAGAAAACGGCATCTTCAACAACGCCTATATCGGCGCCGGGGCCGACACGGCGGCCAACCGCGCCGGGCTCGGCACGTTCAACGAGTCGTTCAGCGCCTACTACGCCGGCAGTGCACCGGCCGGACGCACGGCGCAGTTTGTCGGCGGCATCCAGCGCGAGGGAGCGGCCTACGGTATCTCCAACCGCTCGATTTTTGCCGAGTAAGGAGCGTATCCCCTTGTTAAGTTCAGAAAAGATCATTGACGCCCTTGAGGAGCAGGGCGTTACGCACGTAGTCGGCGTGCCCGACAACGGTTCGCGCGCGCTCTTTGAGCGCCTGTGGGCCCATCCGCAGATCGAAGTCATTCTTACCAGCCGCGAAGGCGAGGCCTTTGGCCTCGCCTCCGGGCTTTATCTGGGCGGCGCCACGCCGCTCGTGCTGATCCAAAACACGGGTTTTTTCGAAGCGGGTGACGGCTTTCGCGGCACCGCCTACAATATGGGCATACCCCTCGTCATGATGGTCGGCTACCGCGGCTACAAGACCATGGAACCCGGTGCCCCGCGCGTCGATACGGCGGCGACGTTTTTTGAGCCAACGCTCAAGGCCTGGGACATTCCCTACACCGCCATGCACGAAGACGGCGATATCGCACAGATTCCAGCCGCCTTCGCCAAGGCACGGGAAACCTCTCTGCCCACCGCCGTGCTTATTGTCCCGGAGACCGTCTGATATGCTCGACAAATACGAATGCCTGAAGAAGCTAGCGGCGCGACGCACGGACGAAGTCGTCGTCACCACCATGAGCGTGGCCATGCCCTGGGCCGAGCTGTCCGACGGGCCGCTCGACTTTGCCCACGTCGAGAGCGCCATGGGCCACGCGGCCGACTTCGCGCTCGGCCTGGCCATCGCCCAACCCGAACGCCGCGTCTTTGTCATCAACGGCGACGGCTCGACGCTGATGTGTTTGGGCACGCTGGTCACGCTGGCGCAGCGCCCGGCACCCAACCTGACGATGGTCATCACCGAGAACGGCACCTACGAAGTGACGGGCAACCAGCCGGTGCCCGGAGCCGGCCAGATCGACTACGAGCAAATCTGCCGCGGTGCCGGTATCCAAAACGTCTACACGATCGAAGATGCCGACCAGTTTGACGCGCATTTGGAGGCGCATTTCACCGGCGCGGGACCACAGGTCTTTATCTGGAAGATCGCACAGGCCAGCGAACCGGTGCCCAAACCCAAGCGTCCCATCCGCGAGCGAGCGCACAACCTGCGCCAAGCGCTAGTCGGCTAGGATCGCCAGCCCCAACATAGGAGATACGCGATGCAACTGCCCCGCATGGCCAAAGTAAAGCAGCACTTTGCCGCCACCGCGCTCGACGATGTCGAAGCCAGCGTGCGCCAAACGCTGGCCGCAGCCGATTTGGCTGGATCCATCGCTGCGGGGCAGCGCATTGCCGTTTCCTCTGGCAGCCGCGGCATCGCCAATATTCCCCTCATTACCCGCACCGTCGTCGACTGCGTCAAGGAGGCGGGTGGACAGCCCTTTCTGCTGCCGGCCATGGGCAGCCACGGCGGCGCCAACCCCGAGGGACAGAAAGAGGTGTTGGCCAGCTACGGCATCACGCCGGAGGCCATGGGCTGTCCGGTGGAAGCGACGATGGACGTGGTCGAAGTAGGGCGACTGGCCGACGATACGCCGGTGCTGCTCAACCGCCTGGCATGGGAGGCCGATGGCGTTGTCCTGATCAACCGCATCAAGCCGCACACTTCGTTCCGAGGGCGCTTTGAGAGCGGCCTGATGAAAATGATGACCATTGGCTTGGGCAGCCATAAGGGAGCGACCATAGCCCATGCGCAGGGCGCCGAAGGCCTGGCGCGCCTCATCCCCGCCTGGGGCGCTGAGATTCTGGCCAAGGCACCGATTTGCATGGGGCTGGCCATCGTCGAAAATGCCTACGAGGAAACGCTGCGCGTCGAAGCACTGCGCCCGGACCAATTCGAGAGCCGCGAGCCCCACCTGCTCGAAGAGGCCCGCGCCGCCATGCCGCGCATTATGGTGCAGGGCGTCGATCTGCTGATTGTCGAGGAGATGGGCAAGAATATCTCCGGCACCGGCATGGACACCAACGTCGTCGGCCGCATGCTGCTGCCCGGCGTCAAGGAGCCCGAATCGCCCGGCGTGGCACGCATCGTCGCCCTCGGCCTAACGGAAGAGAGCCACGGCAACGCCAACGGCGTCGGCCTGGCCGATATCATTACGCGCGATCTCTACGAATCCATCGATTTTCAGGCGACTTACGCCAACGTCTTTACCACGACCTTCCTCAACCGCGCCAATATACCCGTGATCATGGACAGCGATCGCCAGGCCATCGAGGCAGCCATCGACGTGCAGCGTTTAGAGCATCCCGCGCGCGCGCGCGTCGTGCGCATTAAAAACACGCGCGCCATCGGCGCAATAGAGCTCTCCGAAACGCTGCTGCGCGAGATTGCCAACCACCCCGATCTGCAGCAGGTCGGCGAGCTGATGGACATGCGCTTCGACGAACAGGGCCGCCTACGCTAGACGCCCCCGGAGTTCCGATCAGCTCCCAACGCTACCGCGCACAAAAAAACCCGCTGGCCTCTCGGCCGCGGGTTTTGGCGTTTAGAGCACCCTATTTCACAGCGCCTTGCGATAGCGCTGCGAGGGAATCTTGAGCTGGTCGCGGTATTTGGCCACCGTGCGCCGCGCGATCTGCAGGCCGTCTTCGCTCAGGCGGTCGGCAATCTCCTGGTCGGACAGCGGCTTGGCCTTGTCCTCGTCAGACACCATGCGCCCGATCTTGTCCTTTACGGAACGGGCCGAAACGTCCTCGCCATCGTCCGTGCTGACCCGACTGTCGAAAAAATACTTCAGCTCAAATACGCCGTGCGGGGTCTGCATGTACTTGCCGTTGCTGACGCGGCTAATCGTCGACACGTGCATTTCTACGGCATCGGCCACATCCTGGAGCACCATGGGCCGCAGGTGCGAAGAGCCGTGCTCAAAGAAATCCATCTGCGCGCGCACTAGGTAGTTGGCGACGCGGAGCATCGTCGTGCGCCGCTGCTGTATGGCGTTAATCAGCCAGCGCGCATCGTTGAGCTTTTTGGACACATAGGTCTTTACTTCGTCGGGACCCTTTTTCTGCTTGGGCTGCTTGAGCAAGTCGGCGTATTCGGGGTTGATGCGCAGCGCCGGCAGCGTGCCGTCGGCCAGCGATACCACCCACTCCTCGCCAACCTTCTCGACGATCAGATCCGGCGTGATATAGGAAACCTCCGTATCCAGCGTCAGCAGGCCGTTGTAGTCGCTGCTGCTGGGCGAACCGGGATAGGGCTGCAAATTCTCGATGATTTCCAGCGCCTCTTTAAGCAGTTCATTGGAAATGTTCAGCGCGCGCGTGATGCGCGTGAGGCGACGACGCGTCAGGTCTTCCATGTGGTCGCGCACGATCTCCAGCGCCAACTCGGCCAGCGGCTCGTCGCTAAACGCCAGCTGGATTAGCAGCGACTCGCGCAGGTCGCGTGCGCCGATACCCGGCGGCTCAAAGGATTGGATCATGCGCAATATGCGCTCGGCTTCTTCAACCTCGACGTCTAAATCGGCCGCGACGTCCTCGATCGAACAGCCCAAATAGCCCCTATCGTCGAGATTGCCGATAATGTACTCGCCGATTTCGCGCTCTTCGAGGGACAGTTCGCCCAGCGCCAGCTGTTCGCGCAGCTGCTCGACCAGCGGCGGTATGGTCGTGATGCGATTCTCCTGCGGTTCGCGATCGACCTCCCAGTTGGGATCGTATTCGGTGCGCTCGCTATTGTACGATCCCATGTCGAACTGGTCGTCTAAGAGGGCGTCGATATCGACTTCTTCGCTCTCCTGAGGAAGCTCTTCCTCCTCCTTAATGCCCTCTGTTTCCTCGGCGCTCTCTTCCGCCTCTTCGAGCTGCTCCATCGTCTCTTCCAGCAGCGGATTGATTTCGAGCTGCTGCTTGATCTCCAGCTCGAGTTCCAGCGTCGACATCTGCAATAATTGCAGTGACTGGATAAGCTGCGGAGCCATCTTCTGCTGGAGACTCAGATTTTGCGCTATTCGGAGCATAATGGGGCTTATCTAAATACTTTTACAAGTAGTTGTAGAACTGGTTCGATAATTGCTGTAAAGGGAGTATACTATCAAAGTGGAAAATGTGTCAAGTGACTATATGGGGGCTAAATCGGCTCAGCGGTCCAGGCGGAAGCGCTCGCCCAAATAGATGCGCCGCACCTGCTCATCGCTGGTCAATTCGCCGGCGGTTCCCGCCGTCAGAATACGCCCGTCAACCATGATATAGGCGCGGTCGGTAATGGCCAACGTCTCGCGCACGTTGTGGTCGGTAATAAGCACGCCTAGGCCCTTGGCACGCAGTTCGGAAACGATATTCTGTAGGTCTTCTACCGTGCGCGGATCGATGCCGGCAAACGGCTCGTCGAGCAGAATGTAGTGCGGATCGCAGGCCAGCGCGCGCGCGATTTCCACGCGGCGCGTCTCGCCGCCCGACAGCGTATCGGCGCGCTGGTCGGCGCGCGGTGCCAGATGCAATTCCACCAGCAGCTCTTCCAGGCGCTCTTCGAGGGCAGCCCGATCCATCTGGCGCATTTCGAGCACCGCCCGAATGTTTTGCGCCACCGTCAGGCGGCGAAAAATAGAGGTTTCCTGCGGCAGGTAGCCGATGCCCCGACGCGCGCGGCGATACATCGGCAGCTCCGTTATATCGGTGCCGTCGAGTTCGATGCGCCCGCCATCCGGCGTCACAAAGCCGACCATGCTGTGGAAAGTGGTTGTCTTGCCGGCTCCGTTGGGCCCCAACAGGCCGACGATTTCGCCCGACTCCACTGCAATGCTGACGCCGTCGACGACGGCCCGACCGCCGTAGCGCTTGCGCACGTTATCGGCCCGCAGCGCCACTACTGCACGTCCTCTGCTGGTACGTACAGGCCCTCAATACCCGGCCCGACCTGCACGCTGGCCAGCGATCCGTCGACAAAGTGTATATCCATTTCGCTTCCCTCGACGCTGTTTACGGTAGCCTCGCCCTCCGCGCGCACCAGGCGCGATTGCAGATGTGCCCCGCCCTCGACGTGCACCTGATAGAGCCCCTCCTCGTCAAAGTGGAGCACCATCGAGTCACCGCGAAAGCGACTCACCTCGTCCCGGCCGGCATGGCGATAGGTGACGTCGGCTGCGCTACTCAACTCGACCTGCTGCAGCCGATCGTCGCGCAAGACAAAGGCCCCGCCGGATCCGGACAGCCAGCTGGTGCGCTCCCCGTCCATCGCCACCCTGCCCGACAGCGCCCCGTCCATCTCTGCGCGCTGCGCCACGCCGTCTTCAAACAAGACGACCATCGAGTCGGCCTCAATGCGGTATCCATCGACCGCGCCGTCGGTGCGGCGCTCCAGCACCACGCCGACGCCAAAAGCAAAGCGCTGCGCTTCGGCTGCGTAGTGGCTGCGCTGTGAGTGAATGCGCACGTGGCCGCTGGACAGCGCACTCTGTCCGTCCCCAACGAGCGCGCGCGCGGCCATATCGAAATACATCGAGTCGGCTTGCCAGCGCAAATCGTTCTCTTCCCTGCTGCGCAGCTGCGGCGTGCCCGACAGCCAGCCGCGCTCCGCGCTCAGATCGAAAAACAGGCTGTCGCCGCTGAGCACACCCTCCCAAGCATTGTCCCTGACAGAGACCCCACCTCCTGCGCGCAGCACGTCGCGGCGGCTGTCGTAGACCATGGTCTGCGCCCCGAGCATCCGCGCCCCCTCGCTAAACAACACCGCCCCGCTGGCTTCCACGCGCTCGTCGTCGCGCGCATAGTCCATGCGCAAGGCCTCCATATGGCGCTCATCGCGTCGGTAGCGCGCCGGGTTGCCGACGATATGAGAGCGATGTTGACGCCACGCCTCGCGCCACTCCTCCCCCACGAGCTGAGCCTGGCCACGCTGGGCGCGCACCTGGCCGCGCGCGCGCAGCTCCTTTTGGTCCACGTCGATTTCGACGTGTCGGGGGGCTAAATGCGCCCACCGCCCGGAGGCCTCAACCGCCCCCCCCCCCCCCGCGCTGAGACACATCGCC
>JAYPJE010000001.1:117082-128571 GCA_038128265.1 Gemmatimonadota bacterium | reverse complement strand
CAAGTGCAGAGGGTAAGCCCCAAATTGCGCCTGCGATAACGCATGTCCGCAGCAAACGCGTACGTGCCCCCGCTGGCGCGGCTATGCGTCGCGGGGGCGCGCGGCGTGAGCGGGGCCCGGGGGGGGGCGCACCGGGCCGGGCGGGCGCAGCTCTTTTGGGTCCAGGTCTTTTTGGTGGTGTGGGGCGATAACCGCGCCCGACGAATCTACGCCCTCTACGCCTCCCCCCAGCACCAGCTGGCGCTCGTCCGGCAGCCAGTGGGCCAGCGCACAGCGCAGCTGCATACCGGCCACCTTCAACTCGGCCTCTTCGTAGCGCACCTGCAGCATGCCGCCAACGCGCTGACTGCGCTCCTGAGCCGCGCGCACGTCCACCTCTTCATCGGCCCACTGCCAGCGCCCATGCACGTCGCTGAGCGCCCAGCTATCGGCCGATGCGTCCGTCTCCAGATCGCGCCCCGTTTCCACTCCATCGGCCAGCTCGATGCGCAGAGAGCCCGGTATCGTCACGCGCTCTCCCTGCGGATGCCAGCGCAGCGAATCGGCGAGCGCACTCAGACTGTCACCCATGATCATGACGACTTCGGCTGCCATATCGATGGCACCGGTTCGATGGTCCAAATGCATGCGCTCGGCGCGCAGCTGTACGCCGGCCCGGCCCGACGCGTCGTAAAAATCCATGCGCACGTCTCCCATCGCCAGGGCCGCCTGGCGCTCGCTGTGTTCACTAATCGAATCGGCGCGGATTTCCAGGCGCGTGCCCGGGCGATTTAGCTGCAGAAATACGCCGCGCGCCTCGGTGTCGGCATCGGGTGCTTCGACGCGCGGCGCATCGGGTTCGATGGGAGCACAGTGACTGAGCAGCAGGCAGACAGCGCCAAAAAAAGGTCGCGCCCCATAACACAGGGCGCGACGCAGGATTAAAACTATAGACCAGTGCACGCGCGGTTCAGGAGGCGGCGACCTGCCCCCCATCGTCGGACTGGCGCTCCTGCTGATAGGCTAGGGAAGCACCGACAAAACCCGAAAAGAGCGGCGATGGGCTGTCCATGCGCGACTTAAACTCGGGGTGAGCCTGGGTGGCGACAAAGTAGCGGTGCTCCGTCAATTCGAGAAACTCCATCAGGCGCGTTCCGTCGACGCGGCGGTGATAGCCGGAAAAGACCAGCCCTTCGTCTTCCAATAGCTCGACGTAGCGCGGCGAAATTTCGTAGCGGTGGCGGTGGCGCTCGAGCACGACTTTGTCGCGCTCCAGCATGACCATGCCAATGCGAAAAGCCTCTTCGGGCATCTCGAGCAATTGCCCGATGCGGTCGGAATCTTCTGCCAGTCGGCCCGACTCCTCGTACAGCTCGAGCACGCGGCTATCCTTTTTTAGCACGGCGGCGTAGGCGCCCAGGCGCATGCTGCCACCCATCCGACCACCCTCGATCGCGTCTTTCTGGCTCTCCTGCACGCACACCACGTTCCACTCGGAGTTCTCGTCAAACTCCTCGGATGTAGCCCCCTTAATGCCGGCGACGTTGCGCGCGAATTCGATAACGGCCAGCTGCAGACCATAGCAGAGCCCGAGAAACGGCACGTTGTTTTCGCGCGCATAGCGGATGGCCTGCACTACGCCCTCGGCCCCTCCACTACCAAAGGCACCTGGCACGATGATACCGTCAAAGTGATCCAACTCGCTCAGGCTCAGCTCGCCGCTTTCAAAACTGTGTCCGTCGATCCACGTAATCTCCACCTTGGCATCCCAGGCCACGCCGGCGTGCACCAGCGACTGGTTGACGGATATATAGGAATCGGTGAGCTGGAAATCGCCGATGCCGACGTATTTACCAACCATGGCAACCCGCACCGTATTTTCGGGCTCGCGGCTGCGGCGCACCAGCTGTTCCCAGCGATCCCAATCGGGCTCGCGCCGCCGTTCCAGCGAGAGCTTCTTGAGCAGCTTCGTGCCCAACCCCTCCGCCTCGAGCGTCAGGGGAATATCGTATACCGTCTCGACGTCGGGCGCCGATATGATGTGATCGTTGGGCACGTTAGCACCGATCTGGATCTTCTTTTTGCGCACCTCGTCTATGGCAATTTCCGCGCGACACACAATAAAATCGGGGAAAATCCCGTGCTCGCTGAGCATGCGGATGGCCTGCTGCGTAGGCTTGGTCTTCATCTCGCCGACGTGCTGGGGAATCGGCATATACGTGATGAGCACGTGCACGAAACTCTCCTCGCCCAGCTCGCGCTCCAGCGCCTTGATCGCAAAGAGAAACGGCTCGTTTTCGTAGTCGCCGACCGTGCCACCGATCTCGACCAACACGACGTCAAATCCCTTGCCGGCCTCCTGGATGCGCGCGGTGATTTCGTCCGTTATATGCGGAATCGGCTGCACCGTCTGACCGAGGTACTCGCCACGGCGCTCGCGCTCGATGACGGTGTGATAGATCTGACCCGTGGTCAAGTTGTTGCGACGCGGTAAATCCAATCCCAGAAAGCGCTCGTAGTTGCCCAAGTCCTGATCGATTTCGCCGCCGTCGTCCGTCACCCAGACTTCGCCGTGCTCCGTCGGCCGCATGGTGCCGGCATCGTAGTTGAGGTAGGGATCGATCTTTACGGCCGTACAGCGATAGCCATATTCGGAAAGGATCTTTCCCATGGAGGCCGTCGTGATCCCCTTGCCCACGCCGCTCATAACTCCCCCGGTTACGACGACGTACTTGGGCCCATTGTACTCTTGCGTCAACGTCTGGCTCCTTTGGTCCTGCGCATGGTCGCAAAGGTATAAAGAGAAACGGCGACAGGTATTCTGTCGCCGCGCTCAGTCGATTATTCTCGGAACTTTGTAGTGGTTGCCCTGTCGGTCCGGAGCGATGGATCGCAGCTCCGCAAGCGACGGAAAGCGCTCGGGTTCGTCGCTTCGAAACGCATTGACCATGGGCAGCACGTGCGATGTCGGTTCGACGTCTTCGGTATCCAACTCGTTGAGCTTCTCCATATAGGAGAGAATGCCGTTGAGTTCTCCCGTTAGAACGCGCTCCTCGTCTTCGCTAAACCGCAGGCGTGCCAGCCCGGCAACAACACGGACGTCTTCAATTGTAACAGCCATATAAATCAGCAACTTGTGAGTTATATAGAAATTCTTTTTTGCCGCGCACACCACCGCCTAAATCGGACCTAATATGCTGCAAAGAACAGGCCGGCGCAAGGGTTTTGTCCCCTTGAACGCCCACGGCCCTTTGCCTATACTCTGCGTTCAAAAGCAAAGGATAGACCATGCCGAGCAAAGCATTTACCGTGGCCGAAGCCAATGCCACCCTACCGCAAATCGAGTCTATTTTACAGCGTATAGAGGCGAAGAAAGCCGCCCTGGCAAACCACGTGCAGAAGCTACACGTTCTCGACGCCCTGTGGGGCAGCGAGGTGCGCGATTCGCACAACCCGGACAACGATGAATTCCAGCAGCACCGCCGCCGCGTTGGCTATTTGAAACAGGATATCGTGAAGCTTATTGAAGACGACCTGCTCTCGCTGGGCGTGCGCTTTCCGCAGGGCGGTCTGGAACACGGGCTCATCGACTTTCCAACGACCTTTGAGGGGCGCTGGGTATTGCTGTGCTGGAAACGCGGCGAAAGCGAAGTGGGTCACTGGCACGAATTGGACGGCGGCTATGCCGGGCGGCGGGAAATACAGGCGGAACACATCATTGCTATGGGGCGCGACGAAGACCCAGCCGATTTCTCACCAGACGATTTCTGAATCCCATAATATATCGGCCGCGCCGCGCGCGTCGGCAAAGACCAACTCCCAGGCGGGATGGTGCTCGACCAGCGCGGCCACCGCGTCGATGGCCCGCTGTTCCCACTGAGCAACGCTGAACGATTGCTCCAATACGCGCTGGGCCGCCTCTGCCTGGCCAAGGCGGCGCAGCACGGACGGCCCGCCCGCCTGCAGGCGCGGAAAGAGCAGTGCCCGACAGGGCACGGGACCTTCGGCCTGGGCGCACCAACCGCGGGGCGGCAGGTGCTTGCGATCAGCAAAACACTTCCAAGGCGGAACGTCGAGCGAAGCCAATTCGGGGAAGAGCGACTGCGTGCCGGCGTGGACGATGAGGTCGCGGGGAAAGGGGTCAATGCGCAGGGTATTCATGTCGAATGCGGCGACTTCGTCGCTGTAGACGACAGCGCCGCGCAGGCCGAGGGCCACGCACAGGGAGGTCTTGCCCGCACCCGACGCACCGCATAGAACGAGCGCACCACCGTTGCGCGCGACGACGCCGGCATGCAGCTGGTAGCGTTGGTGCAGCCCCTCCATCAGCACCCGCGTCATGCGCCACTCGAGCTCAATGAAAAAGGCGCTCTGCGTGGCGGCCACCGCGATCTGCTCGCCCTTCTCCCAAAGGCCGTAGGCACCCTCTTGCTCGGCGAGGTAAAACGCGCGCGCTGCATCCGCACGGTCGCCACTGCGCGCGCAGGGATAGAGACTCGCCGCCCACGCTTCCAGGGCCGGCGACGCGCCCCAAAGAACCAGCGCGCTATCGCCTATGCGATAGGCTGCGCGCCACTCGGGCACATCACCTCGCTCAAGCGGCCATCCGCACGCCAGCCGGCCGGCGCAAACGCTCCAACTCGCCGCGCGCAGCGGCAATTTCGTTGAGCAAGCGAGATCGCCGGATGGCATACTGGCGCTGCTGGCGCTCGGCGTCCTCTAGCTGCGACTGCACGTCGCACATCTGGTCGGAGATGGCGCGAAACTCGCCGTCAATCTGCTGCATGTATTGGGTGCGTTTTCTCATTGCATCGGCCGTGACTATGCGCATGCACAGCGGCAAGAGTATCAGGGTAAAACCAAGTGCGTATTCCAACACGTCTTCCTGCTTTCCGGTATTACTTGGTATCCAACTATGTGATATATACTCTATATCGACTTCCGCACTTGATCCTCTACTGATTTCCGCTCTCTTTCTGCGCCTCCATCTTCTCGATATCGGTCATCAGCAAACGCAAGATCTGTCGTTCGCGCTGACTGGTCCCCGAAACGAGGGCTAGGATTAGATGCATGGTCTCCCCCACCTCAAATTCGTCGGTGAGCGCCTGCATCACCGCACGCCGGTCTTCGGGCAGTCGCGCGACGATCTCACCGTGGAGCATTTCTATATTCAATCGGGCCATTCCTCCATTTTGCGCTAATCTGCACCCGGCAGCGCCGCACGTCAAGCCACATAAAATGCTTGACCACACATCCAATATACAGTACTATATTCAGCGCTCTACCCAAGTTGTTGTGTATACTCGCCGCGTCCCCTTCCCCCAGATGCAGGCGATCGGGCCCCGTTTTATCCCACTGTGGCCCACCACTCCCCTTACAGGTCGTACTCAATGCCTATCTGCACCGCTGCGACAGCGGTGTATCTATCGGGAGTCCTGGATCGTGCGCCTCACTCAACTGGAAGTCTTTGGTTTTAAATCCTTCGCCCAAAAAATTGTCATTCCCTTTGACCCGGGCATCACCGCCATCGTCGGTCCCAACGGATGCGGCAAATCAAACGTCGTAGAAGCCATCCGCTGGGTTCTCGGCGAGCAGCGGGCCGGCGCTTTCCGCAGCCACAAAATGGAGGAAGTCATCTTCTCTGGCACGCGCAACCGCAAGGCGCTGGGCATGTCGGAGGTCGCATTGACGATTGAGAACCACGAAAATATTCTGCCCATAGAGTTCAACGAAGTGATGCTGACGCGCCGCCTCTTCCGCTCCGGCGAGAGCGACTACTTGATGAACAAAATTCCCTGCCGGCTGCTCGACATCACCAACCTGCTGATGGACACCGGCCTAGGCCAGGGGGCCTACTCGGTCATGGAGCAGGGCATGATCGACGAAATCGTCAGCGAGAAAACGGAAAACCGCCGGCGCATTCTCGAGGAAGCGGCCGGCATAACAAAGTACAAAACGCGCCGGCGCTCGACGTGGAACCGCCTCGAGGCCACGCAGGCAGACCTCACCCGCATCGAAGACATCATCGCCGAGGTCAAGCGCCAGGTCGACTACCTCGGTCGACAGGTCGGCCGCGCGCGCCGCTATCAGGAATACAAGCAAGAGCTCGACAACCTGGAGGTTCTGCTCGGGCGATTCACATTTTTTTCCATTCGCGCCGAACTCAAACCGCTCGAAGAGGAATTTGAACAGCTCAATCGCGGCAGCGAATCCGACTACACTCAGTTCACCACGCGCGAAGCCGAATTGGAAAAGGCCCGCCTGGCGCTGACCGACGCCGAAAAGCAGATGCAAGAAGCCGGCCTGCAGCTCAATAGCCGCATCGAGGAGATACACGAAAGAGAGCGCGAACTGGTCGCGCTGCGCGGGCGGCGCGAAGCGGCCGAGCAGAGCGTCGAGCGCGCCCGGCGCGAAGCCGAAGACTACGGAGGCCAGCTGCAGCAGGCACGCGCCCAGCGCAGCGAAGCGATCGAACGTCTAGGGGCCGTGAGCGAGGCGCTAGCGGCGACCGAGTCGACCCTAAGCGAGCGCGAAAGCGAAGCACAGCAGAGCGAAGAGGCCTACCGCACCCTGCGCACAGCGCTCGAACAGCGCCAGCGCCAGCGCATGGACTACATGCGTCAGCAGGCCGACAGCAGCCGTTCGCTCGAGCGCCAGCAGGCCGAATGCGAATCCCTCGACGAGCGCGAGGAGGCGATGCGCAGCGAATTGGAAAGCCTCGACGCCGAGCGCCAGCGCGCGCATGAACGCCATGCCGAAATTGGCATTCAGCTCGAAGCCGCGCGCGCCCAGTTGGGTGAAGTTCGCCAGCACCAAGAGCAAACGCAAGTCAAAGTCGGCGCGGCACGTCAGCGCCTGGCCGCACTGCAAGAGCAGCGGGACGAGTTGCGCCGCACGACCGCAGCCAACGAGGCGCGCCTACAGGTCCTGCAGAAGCTGCGCTCCGGCTACGAAGGCTATGCCAGCGGCGTGCGCACGCTCATGTTAGAATCCCCCTATGCAGACCTCTTTCAAGGCGTGCTCGGCGACCTAATCGAAGTCGCACCCGAGCACGCGCGCGCCGTAGAAACGGCGCTCGGCGAATCGCTTCAGGCGCTGATCGCCCGAGATGGAAACGGCCTTTTAGATGCGATACGACACCTCAAAGAACACTCGGGGCGAGCGGGCATATACCCCTTGGACTGGCCGCTGTCACCCCGCCCGAGCGCGGCGCTGGCCCCGGCTCCTGGCCTGCGCGGCCCCCTACTCGACTTCGTGCGCGTCGACGCTCCCGCCGCATCGCTGCTGCAGCACCTCTTGCACAATACCTACCTGGTCGACGACCTTGGCAGCGCGCTGGAACTGGCCCGCCAGAATGCATCGACGGCGATGCGCTTTATCACCCCAGACGGCGATGCCATCGACCTCTATGGTCGCGTAGCAGGTGGCAAGGCCGGAGACGAGGAGTCGGCCGTCCTCGGTCGGCGTAGCGAAATCCGCACCCTGCGCGACCTGCTCGCGCGCCAGGAAGCCCAGCTCGTCGCACTCGACCTGCAGATCAAGGCACAGGATCGACGGCGCGCAACGCTCGAGGGCGTGCAGCAAACGCTCGACGAGCGGGTCGGTCAGTGCCGCGAGGAAGAGCGCGATACGACCCATAGCCATCAGAGCGCCAGCCAAGAGGTTCAGCGCTTGCAGGCGCGCTTAGACCAGCTGCGCGCAGAGGTGGCCCGCATCGCCGAACGCAGCCATTCGCTGCGCGATTCGATTGCCACACAAACTCAGCGCCTAACGCAAATCGACGAACAGACTCGGGCCGTTGAGCAGGCAATAGAAGAAGGTGAAACCGAGCTCCGCGCCAGCGAAAATACGCGCCAGGAAAAGCGCGATCAGCTGGGCGTGCTGCGCGTGGAACGAGCACGGACGGCGGAGTCGGCCCAGAGCCTGGAGCGCGATGCGCAGCGCCTGGGCAATATTGAGGAAAACCTGGTGCGCAATATTGATCGCCTGCAAGGGGAGAGCGAGCAGGCCGCGCGCGAATCCGAGGAACGCAGCGCAGATATTGTCCGCTTGGAAGAGATGCTGCGCTCCCTGCACGAAGGGCGTGAAGCGCTGGCCGCAGCTCAGGACGAGCGCCGCCAGCACTGGGCACAGCTCAACGCGCAAAACCGAGAGCTGGAAGAGCAGATCAGCCGCATGCAGCGCGACCTCAATGCCCAGCGCGAGCGCAGACACCAGATAGAGCTGCGCATCTCCGAGTTGGGCAACCGCGCCACGTCTATTCGCGAACGACTGCAGGAAGAGCAGCACTGTGACGTCGAGGCCATGGGCGCCCCGGAAGAAGAAATCGACTCCGAAGAATCGCAGCGCCGACTGGACGAGCTGCGCCAAGCCCTGCATCGGCTGGGCTCCGTGCATCTAGGTGTATTGGAAGAATACGACGAGCAAAAAGAGCGCTATGATTTCTTGGTCCAGCAGCGCGATGACCTCGTCGTCGCAGCGGAAGATCTCAAAAAGACGCTCAACCTCATCGACCGCACGGCGCGGCGCATGTTTTTGGAGACCTTCGGCCAGATTCGAGAAAAGTTTCAGGAGACCTACGCGCGCTTTTTCGAGGGCGGCCAAGCCGACCTGACGCTCGAGGAGGGCGCCGACCCGTTGGAGGCCGGCATAGAAATCATTGCCCGGCCGCGCGGCAAACAGCTGCAGAGCATCGCCCTGCTCTCGGGTGGGGAGCGCGCGCTGACGGCTATTTCGCTGCTCTTTGCCATCTACCTCGTCAAGCCCAGCCCCTTTTGCATTCTCGACGAAGTAGATGCGCCGCTAGACGATAGCAACATCGGGCGTTTCGTGCGCGTGCTCAAAGAGTTCGCGCGCAAAACGCAGTTTATCGTCGTGACGCACAACAAAATCACCATGGCCTCCGCCGATACGCTGCACGGCGTCACCATGCCCGAAGAGGGCATATCGCAGCTGGTATCGGTGCGCGTCGACGAGCGCGATCAGCTGGTTGACGCGGCTGGATAGCAGGGCCCGCAGACAGTCGATCGAATTATTTATTGAGTCCGTAGAGGTCCTCATCGACTAGGCGCTGCGCGCGTTCGCGCGTGCGTGCGTCTTCGGCCTGCAGAGCGGCCTGCAGGAAATGCGGATGCTCGACGAGAAAGGCGCGCATGGCCGCGTGTGGATCGCGGTAATAGGCCGTCAGCAGCTCCGCCTGTGCCGCATTGATGTGCCCAACCTCGAGCAGGCGCGCAAAGAGCGCTTCGTCGACGCGCAGCAGGGCGCTCGATGGCACGCCCTTTTCGCACAGCGCTTCAATGCCTCCCTGGCCGCGGTCGACCACGTTGGCACTGTAGACAATCTGCCCGCCCCCTTCGCCAACCAGCGGTATCCAGTCGCGAAAATAGCTCGATGCTTCCGTTACCAAATCGGCCACGTGCAGCGTGCGCAGGCCGGCGACTCCATCGGCCGACACCTGCTCACCGTCGAAAAGCACCTTTTTGCGGTTCTTAAAAATGAGCAGATTGGGCTTGCCCAAACACTCGGCCACGGACAGCGAGAAAAACCAGTCGCGGCGCTCGCCACCCGACACGGCGTCAATCTCGCCTCCTAGCGCATCCTGCGCGCGCGCTACAAGCGCGTCGACGACGTGCCGATAGATCGCATTTTGCTCGTACTGGCGCAGCACGCGCGCGCGCAGATCAAACGCAAAGCGCGGATTGGCTTTTTCCACATCGATAAAGGCCAATAGGTCGGCAGCGGCAGCAGGGCCTCCATACAAGTTTTCAGTATTTATATAGTAGGGACCGACCGTGCCCGACGTATACCAAAACACCGACCCTGCGGGCGCTAGACGCAGCGCTTCCGTCTCTAGCAGTGCCCGCACTAAATCAACGCTCATCTCGCCTCCTCATATGCCTAAAAGACCGCGTGGGTCAAGCCGCCTTACCACAGCACTTCTTGTACTTCTTGCCGCTGCCGCAGGTGCACGGATCGTTGCGGCCAACCTTGGGCATCTCGCGGCGAAACGTCTCAACCTTAGTTGGAAATAGCCGTCCTCCGTCTAGCATTTCGGCCGGCTTCTTCCCCTCTAGAGATTCGCGCGGCGTTTGCAGCCACTCCTCGTGCAGCTCCTGCATCGCCTCGTTCATCTCGCCCTGCCCGGCATCCATCTCCACGCCGTGCTCCTGACAGAAAGCACCAAAATCGGCCAGCAGCGCACCGCGCGGGGAGGCGAGCATCTTCTGCACCTGGCCCATGTCAACCCCGGGCGGCAGCATCCCCTCGAGGTCTTCCATATTCAGATCGGTTGGATCAAAATCGCCCTCGTCCCCAGCCTCTACATCCTCTTCTCCTGCAGGTTCACCGCCTTCTCCATCCTCTCCATCGTCAGACACCTGCGGAGCGGCCTGCGCGGCGATCTGCTGCAGCAGGTCGCCGATGGGACTGTCTGCGGCCTGTCCCACCTGCTCGAGAATCCACTCAACTTCTTCTCCATCTTCCAGCAGTTCGACGATCTCCTCGGCGGAGAACTTGTCGACGCCCGCGCTCTCGCACAGGGTTTTCAGCCTTTCTACCAGTTCTTGCACCAACTCAACTCCATTCGCAATGGGCTGTAATTCACGGGGTTAGAAAAACTATTACCTGCCTTCTGAAAAGTCAAAATAAGGTGTAGTAGGACCATCAGATTTCTGGTACTTCCTCAAATTTCTGAGGAGAATCTCTGATACATAAACTCAAAATGAGGCTTTTTTCGGCTATAATTGCGCAAAAAATGCCGAATCTGGCTGCGGTACGGAACTTGCTAAACTCTCGGCAAGTGCGGCGAGGCCGCACGCCTAAGCATCCCCAAATCCTGTGCCATTTATCCCGGCCACTACGAAAGGGACGCATTATGAAAGCCATGGAACAACTCAGCGATCGAGAAGTGCTACAAAAAGCGGCGACAGACCAGGGGTATCTCTCCGTTTTGGTAAAGCGCTATCGCACCCCCCTCTATAATTTTGTCTACCGATTTGTCGGCGACCGCGAGACGGCGGAGGATATTGTACAAGAGACGTTTCTTCGCTGCATGCGCCACAGCCATCAGTACCCGGCCATCGAACAGGTCTCGACGTGGCTCTATACGATCGCCGGCAACCTGGCCAAAACCGAGCTGCGCCGGCGCAAGCGCTGGCATTGGATTCCCATTGGGCCCAGCGAAGACGAAGAGCGCACCGCATTTTACGAGCCCGTTGATCGCGAGCGCCTGCCCGGCGAACACGCCGATTCCAATCAGGTGCAAGACGCCGTGGTTGCAGCTATACACCAGCTGCCCGACGAGTTCCGCGAAGCGGTGCTGCTACGCGACCTCAACGGCCTCTCCTATGAGGACATCGCAAAGATCATCTGCTGCCCCGTCGGCACGGTCAAATCGCGCGTGAATCGAGGCCGCCTGCGGCTGCAAAAAACGCTGCGCACGCTGGCCGAGGAAGTGATCGGTCCACTGGCGGCCACTGCCTAGCCCACTGCACATAGGACTCCGGAGG
>JAYPJE010000001.1:112799-117072 GCA_038128265.1 Gemmatimonadota bacterium | reverse complement strand
GGGCGGTCGGAGGGTTCGTGCCACGTGGTTCTCCCTCCTTCCCCCCCTGCCTATTGGCCCCCGGGGGCCCCCCCCCCGGGGGCGGCCGCCTTTCTATTTGACGCACTTGGCGGGACCGACTATCTTCGGCGGCAAAAAGGACTGTATAATGGCACCTCAAATCGACGAAAACCGACTCCTATCGCACATAGAACGCCTGCTGCCCATACACGCTCCTTCGGGCTACGAAGCCGAAGCAGACGCCCTCGTTCAAGACCTGATCGACGGCCTCGGCGACCGAACCTGGCAGGATGCGGCCGGCAATATCATTATCCATATAAAGGGTCGGCAAAGCGATGCGCCCGTCGCCGTGATCTCCCATAAAGACGAGATATCGATGATCGTCAAACGCGTGGAGGACGATGGCCGCCTGCGCGTCGTGCCGGTCGGCGGTCTCCATCCCTGGGCGATCGGTGAAACGCCGGTCGAAGTGCTTGGCGACGACCTTGTGCCCGGCGTGCTCTCCATCGGTGCCAAGCACGTGTCTAATGCCAGCCCTGCAGGCAAGCTCAAAGAGGGCGCGGGGCTGGTCTGGGAAGATATGTGGGTGGAATGCAAGCTATCGACAGCCCAGCTGGCCGAGCGCGGCGTGCGCGTCGGCACGCGCGTGTGCATCGCGCGCCACCGCAAAAACCTCTGGCATATGGGCGACTATCTCTGCGGCTACAATTTGGACTGTCGCGCCGGACTAGCGGCCCTCTTTGAGGTGGCACAGCACCTAAAGGACAACCCGCCGGCACAGGACGTGTACATCGTCGCCAGCGAAAGCGAAGAGATCGGCGGACAGGGTGCGGCCTATGCGCTGGCCAATCTACCCGTAGATACGGCCATTGCCGTCGACATTGCGCCGGCTGCAGCAGAGTATGGAACGCATAATAGCGGCGATCCCATTCTCATAGAGAAAGACGCGCGCGGCGTATACCACGCCGCCACCAATAGGCACCTAGAAGCGCTGGCCATCGCCGAAGGCTTCAACGTGCAGAAGGCCGTCGTGACGTCCTATGCCAGCGACAGCAGCATTGCCCGCGCCAGCGGAATCGTCGCACGCGCAGCGCTGATCGGCTATCCCGGCGACAATACGCACGGCTACGAGATTTGCTCGCGCGCGGGCATCGTCAACACGACGCGCCTGCTGCTGGCCTACGTGCTGAACCCCATGTCGTAGTGAAGGGGCGCGCTTAGAAGGCGCGCTGAACGAGAAAGTCGAGCATTTCCGCCAGAATATCGCGCCCGGCGTTTTGCGGTATCTGCTCTAAGTAGTGACGGCTTTCGCGCGCCTTATCCATGCACACCTCTTCGGCGTATTCGCAACAGCCATAGTGCTCGACCAGCGCAATGACGCGTTCAATCTGCTCTACCGTATTGTGCTGCCGATCTTCGTGCAAGATCTCTAGCACTTCAACCTTTTCTTCCGCCGAACATTTGCGCAGCAGATCGATGATAATGAGCGTGCGCTTACCTTCGGCAATGTCGCCGCCGCGCTCCTTGCCATAGGCCCCCGAAGTCAGTCCCGGCGCCACCGAGGCATCCTGTTCGGACGTGCGCAAGTTGAGCAGATCATCGCGTATTTGAAAGGCGATGGCCATCGCCTCGCCAAAGTGGCCGATCGTCTCGCGCAGCTGCGGTGTCGCACCGGCGATTATAGCCCCGGCCGTGCAGGGCCCGCGCCCGGTGTACCAACCCGTTTTTTTGCGCAGCATAACCATAAATTCTTCTTCGCTGGGAATGTGCTGCTGGCGTATCCAACCCACGTCGTAGGCCTGCCCTTCAAACGTTTCGCGCGAGCCGCGAATCATCTCCTCTATCAGATCGAGCGACTTCTCCGCGCCCAGCAGAGGGCGATTGGCGCTGAGCACTTCGAAGACCTTGGCGTAGAGCGCATCGCCTACGTTGATGCTCAACGGCGTGCCGTGCATCTTGTGCAAACACGCCTTGCCGCGGCGCATTTCGGAATCGTCTTCGATATCGTCGTGCACCACGGCAAAAGACTGAAACATTTCGAACGCAGCCGCCGTGCGCACCGCCTTTCTCATATCGCCGTTAAACACTTCGCAGGCAAGCAGGACCAGCGCGGGACGGAAGCGCTTGCCGCCGCGCTCGGGATAGTCGCGCATGGGCGCATAGAGAAAGTCCTCGGGCTCCTGCACGGGCAGGAACTCGAACATCTCCCGTTCTATTTCGGGGATATAGCGGTGCAGGAAGTCACTCAGTCCACGGGGAACGGAAGTCATAGAAAACCTTTTGCTGCTACGGGTATTTGACCAATTAGAACAAATTGACGCGCGCGGGCAACACAAAGCAAAAGGCCAACCACCGACAGATGGTTGGCCTCAAAGCAAATGGCGAAAATGCATCAGAGCTGACCGCTCACCTTGAGGCGGTTGAGCGCACGGGCCAGCGCGGCCTGCGCGCGCGCCGAGTCGACGGCTTCGGCGGACTGAGCAAGCCGCCCCTCAGCCCTTTCGCGCGCGCTGCGGGCGCGATCGACATTGATTTGATCTGCTTTCTCTGCCGTTTCGGCCAGCACGGTGACTCCCTGTGGAGCAACCTGCGCAAAACCGCCGCTAATAGCCATTTTCAGCTCTCCGCCGCCGTCCTCGTCGATATTGAGGATCCCTATCTGCAGAGAAGTGAGAAAAGGAACGTGGCCGGAAAGGACGCCAAAGCTCCCCTCGCTGCCCGGAGCCTGCACGTGGCGCACCTGCCCCGAGTAAACGGTCTTTTCTGGCGTGACGATGTCTAGTTGGAACGCAGCCATGTCCTACATGCCCTTGGCTTTTTCCAGCGCCTCGTCAATCGTGCCGACCATGTAAAACGCCTGTTCGGGCACGTCGTCGTAGTCGCCCTCGACCAATCCCTTAAACCCGCGCACCGTGTCTTCGACTTTTACATAAGCACCCGGCGTGCCGGTAAAGACTTCGGCCACGTGAAAGGGCTGCGTCAGGAAAAACTGAATTTTGCGCGCACGCGCCACGACCAGCTTGTCTTCATCAGACAGTTCGTCAATACCGAGAATGGCGATGATTTCGCGCAGGTCGCGATAGCGCTGCAAGACTTCCTGTACGCGCTGCGTGACATTGTAGTGGTCTTCGCCAACGACGCGCGGATCGAGAATGCGCGAAGAAGAGGCCAGCGGGTCGACGGCCGGATAGAGACCCTGGTCTGCCAGCGAACGCTCCAGCACGATGCGCCCGTCGAGGTGAGCAAAAGCCGTAACCACGCCCGGGTCGGTGTAATCGTCGGCCGGCACGTAAATGGCTTGGACCGAGGTAATGGAGCCGTCTTTAGTCGTGGTGATGCGCTCCTGCAGCGCGCCCATTTCCGTAGCCAGCGTCGGCTGGTAGCCCACAGCCGAGGGCATGCGCCCGAGCAGAGCCGACACTTCGGCACCGGCGAGAATAAAGCGGAAGATATTGTCGACAAAAAACAGGACGTCCTGGCCGCTCTGATCGCGGAAGTGCTCGGCAATCGTCAAGCCGGTCAGCGCAATGCGCTGGCGCGCCCCGGGCGGCTCGTTCATCTGGCCAAAGACCATCGCCGTCTTGTCGATAACGCCCGACTCCTCGAGTTCGCCCAGCAGGTCATTGCCCTCGCGCGTGCGCTCACCCACGCCAGCAAACACCGAGTAACCACCGTGCCCCGATGCGACGTTGTTGATCAGCTCGGTGAGAATAACGGTTTTACCCACGCCGGCGCCGCCAAACAGACCGAGCTTACCGCCGCGTGCGAAGGGACAAATCAGGTCGAGAACTTTAATACCCGTCTCCAGCACCTGATCGGACGTAACCTGGTCCTGGTGCGTAGGCGGCTCGCGGTGCAGGGGCAGGCGCGGGACGTCGTCGGGCAGCGCACCCTTGCCGTCAATCGGCTCGCCAATCACGTTGAAGAGGCGTCCCAATACCTGCTCGCCTACGGGGATTTGGATCGGCGCGCCCGTATCGACCACGCGCGCACCGCGCGTCAAGCCATCCGTAGAATCCATCGCCACACAGCGCACAAGACTCTCACCGAGGTGCTGCTGCACCTCGAGCACCAGGCGCGTATCGCCCGGCCGATCGTCTTCGGCCACGTCTAGTGCATTATAGATCGGCGGAAGTTCGCTACCGGCGAAGTCGACGTCGATGACCACGCCGATGATTTCTTTGACCTTTCCTTCTTTCATGACCTATTCCTTAAGGGTAAAACGCCGCTTACGCCACGGCTTCGGCGCCGCCTATGATATCCATCAATTCCA
>JAYPJE010000001.1:68164-112699 GCA_038128265.1 Gemmatimonadota bacterium | reverse complement strand
TAAAACGCCGCTTACGCCACGGCTTCGGCGCCGCCTATGATATCCATCAATTCCAGCGTGATGGACGACTGCCGCACCTTATTCATTTCGCGCGTCAATTCGTCGAGTAATTCGCCGGCATTCTTAGTGGCATTGTCCATGGCAGTCATCTGCGCAGCAAAGAATCCAGCGTTCACTTCTAGCAATGCGCGCCAAACCTGAAAGTTGACGTGCCGAGGCACCAGCGTATCTAATAATGCCTCAGGAGAGGGTTCGAAGATATAGTCGATATCTCGTTCCGGCTCTCCGTCGTCCTGTTTGGGCAGAATCGGCAGCAGCTGCTGAACGACCGGTATCTGCTGGGCCACGGAGCGGAATTCGCTAAATACAAGCAATACGCGATCTACCTGCCCTGCCAGAAAGCGCGACGTAAGTCCCTGCGCGATTTCGGCCGCCCGAGAAAACTCCAGCTGGCGAAAAACTTCGCCATAGTTGGTCTCTATCGCTGCTTCTCGACTGCGGAAGTAGTTGTATCCCTTGCGGCCAACAGTGACCAGTTCAACCGTCTTGCCATCGTATTCCCTTAGCTCGGTCTGCACTCGACGACAAATGCTGCCATTAAACGCGCCGCACAGGCCGCGATCCGCCGTCACTACAACCAGCGCAACGCGTTCGGCCGGACGCTCGCGGAAAAGCGGATTTTCCTCGGGATCAATGCTCTTTTGCAAATTGCCCAATACCGCATCCAGCTGCTGCGCGTAGGGGCGCGCCGCCTCAATGGCATCTTGCGCCCGACGCATTTTCGCGGCAGCGACCATTTGCATCGCATTGGTAACGCGCTGAATGTTGGAAATACTGGCAACGCGCGTTCTGAGCTGGCGAAGTGTAGCCACTTCTCTTTCCCTTCGTTATCCTAGTTTTCGGAACCGCGGAACGTGCCCTTAAAGCTGGCGATCGATTCTTTGAGCTTGGCTGCGTTCTCGTCGCTCAAGTCGCCGCTTTCGCGGATTTCCTTCAGCAAATCGCTCTGATGATCGCGGATGTACTGAATGAGCTCTTCCTCAAAGCGGCGCACATCGCCCGTCTCCAAGTCGAGCACCGAGTCGATGGTGGCCAACGCGACGATTTCTTCTTCCAGAGGCATCGGCTTGTACTGACCCTGCTTGAGAATCTCCATCAGCTTTTCGCCGCGGTTGAGCAGGTTGCGCGTCGACTGATCGAGATCGGAAGTGCCAAACTGGGCAAAGGCTTTCACTTCGTTGTAGCGTGAAATATCGCCCTTGATGGAACGGGCCACGGCCTTCATCGCTTTGGTTTGCGCCGATGAACCAACGCGCGACACCGAAGCACCTACGTCCATAGCGGGACGGTTGCCCGAGTAGAACAGCTCGGGTTTGAGCAGAATCTGACCGTCGGTAATGGAGATGACGTTGGTCGGCACAAAGGTCGACACGTCGCCTTCGAGAATTTCGATGATTGGCAGCGCCGTAAGAGAGCCGCCGCCTAGGTCCGCGCTCATTTTGGCCGCGCGCTCGAGCAGGCGCGAGTGCAGGTAGAACACATCGCCCGGATAGGCCTCGCGACCCGGCGGGCGGCGCAGCACCAGCGACATCTCGCGATAGGCCCATGCCTGCTTGGACAGATCGTCGTAGATAATGAGCGCGTGCTGACCGTTATCGCGGAAGTACTCGCCCATAGAGCAGCCAGCATAGGGCGCGAGAAACTGCAGCGGCGCCGGCTCCGAGGCGGTGGCCGACACGACGATGGTGTAGTCGAGCGCACCGGCCGCTTCGAGTTCGGCGACAACTTTGGCCACCGTTGACGCCTTCTGACCGATGGCTACGTAGATGCACTGTACGTCGAGGCCCTTCTGGTTGATGATCGTATCCACGGCAATGGCCGTTTTGCCGGTCTGGCGGTCGCCGATAATCAGCTCGCGCTGACCGCGGCCGATCGGCACCGTCGAATCGACGATTTTAATACCCGTTTGCAGCGGTTCTTTAACGGGCTGGCGAGCGATTACGCCGGGGGCCTTGCGCTCGATAGGCAGCGTCTGCGCGGCGTTGATATCGCCCTTGCCGTCGATTGGCTGGCCCAGCGGGTTGACGACGCGGCCGAGCAGTTCCGGGCCCACCGGCACCTCCACGATGCGGCCGGTGCGTTTCACCTGATCGCCCTCGTTGATCAGCGTATCGTCGCCGAAGAGCACGCAGCCGACGTTGTCCTCTTCGAGGTTGAGCGCCATGCCCATAATTCCGTTGGGAAACTCCACCAACTCCGTGGCGCGCACATTTCCCAGACCGTGGACGCGCGCTATACCGTCACCCACGTAGAGCACCGTACCCGTTTCGTATACGTCGATCTCTTTCTCAAAGCCGAGCAGCTGCTGCTTGAGTATCTGAGAAATCTCGTCGGGCTGGACCATCGCTTCGGTGGCCATAGAATCTACCCCTTCTCGTTCTTTTTAGTTCTTGCTTGTTGCTATAACTGTGGCGAACGCTCAGGCGCCGACCAACCGCCGGCGCAGGCGCTCTAAATGCGTATTGAGACTGCCGTCGAATACCGTGTCGCCCACGCGCGCGACAAGTCCTCCGCGCAGGGCGGAATCGACGCGCGCGTGCAGGCGTATTTGCTTGCCCGTGTACGCCGCCAGGCGCTCGGCTAGGCGACCCTGCTGCTCTTCGCTCAGCTGCACGGCCGAAACGACCTCGGCGCTGAGCACGCCCTCGCGTTCTTCCACCATTTCGGCAAACGCAGACAGAGTGGCAGCGAGCATTCCAGCGCGGCGACGCTGTGCGACCAGCGACAAGAAATTGCGCGTCAGAGGCTGGACCTTGCCATCAAAGAGGGCGACGAGCGTCCGGTCCTGCACTTCAGCACTGAGCAGGGGGTTGGCGAGAAAATCGGCGAGCTCTTGCGAACCAGCCAACGTCTCGAGCACGCCCTGAACGTCTTTGCGCACAGCATCCAACACGCCCGTTTCTTCGGCGGCCTCCAGCAGCGTAGCTGCGTAGCGCCGCACAACTTCGGGAGCGTTCATTCGAGTTCAGCTCGTATGGTAACGTGTTGCGCCCAGCCGCTAGTTGCGCTGAGCATTCTCGGGAATTCCGGCGATTAAATCATCGACCAATTTGCGGTTCTTTTCGTCGTCGAGATTGGCATCCACCAACGCGCTGGCCGCCTGAACGGCCAGATCGGCCATTTCGCGGCGCAGCTGAGAGATGGCCGCGTTTTTCTCGCGCTCAATGCTCTGACGCGCCTGCTCGACCATGCCCTGTGCTTCCTCGCGCGCTTTGGCAACGACGTCCTGATGGACTTTCTCAGCCGCCTCGCGCGATTGGGCAACGATCTGACGCGCTTCGGACTCGGCTTCAGCCAGCTTTGTCCGATGCTCAGCCAGCGCCGCCTCAGCACCCTCACGCGCCTTTTCGGCCCCTTCGAGCGCTTCGCGGATACGGCCTTCACGCTCGTCTAAGGCGCCCAAAAGCTGGGGCCAAGCGAACGTTTTCAAGACGAATAGAACCAATACAAAGGTGACGATCGTCCAGATTATAGTCCCATAATGGGGATCTAGCAGCATAAGTTGAAGCTAATCCTTTTGGGTACTACTTGGTGAGGACGACCAACAGCGATACAACCTCACCGATGAGGGCAACACCCTCGATGAGAGCAGCTGTCAGAATCATGTTCGTGCGAATATCACCAGCCGCTTCCGGCTGACGGGAGATACCTTCCATGGCCGAACCGGCCAAACGACCAATGCCCAAACCGGCACCAATCGTGCACAGACCTGCGCCGATACCGGCGCCCAGATAAGCCCACTGCATTTCCATCTTACAACACTCCTCTCTTATGAAAGAATCCCCGCTAGTGATCCGGGTGTGCGGCCATGCCGATAAACACCGTCGATAGCAGGGTGAAGACAAATGCTTGTACGAAAGAGACGAACACCTCGAGTAAGTAAATAGCCGCCGCAAAAGGCACGGATCCCAGCGCAACCCACTCGCTCTGCAGAATGACGATCAGACCGAGGAATACCAGAATGGCAACGTGGCCACCCGTCATATTTGCGAAGAGACGCACGCACAGGGCAAAGGGCTTGACGAAGAGGCTGATCAATTCGACGGGAACGAGGATAAACAGCAGCCAGCCCGGCACCCCGGTTGGAATCAGGCTCTTGAAGTAGCCAAAAAAACCGTTGTTTGCAATACCTGCTCCGAGCATGACAAAGAACGTGCAAATCGCCAAACCGGCCGTCACGTTTATATTGCCAGTGGCCGTCGCACTATAGGGCACGAGGCCGAGCAAGTTGCAGAATAGAATGAAGAAGAAGATGGTCAGGAGGAAGGGCAGATACTTCCTGCCGTGATGACCCATGATCGGGTCGACCACCTCGTCGCGCAGGAAAACGGCAATCGACTCAAAGAAGTTTGCCACGCCTGAAGGCACTACGCTGGCCTTGCGGAAAGCGCTAAGCAGCAGCCCTATCAGCACCGCACTGGCGACCCACATCATCACGACGTGGCGCGTGATCGAAAGGTCTATTTCCACGCCCCCCACGTTGATCGGAGGGAACTGGGGAAGTTCTACTTTTCCGGCGAGAAGGTGATGCGGATCTACAAAGGGCAATTCCAAGTAGTTCTGATTGAGAATATGCCCGATTATATCTACCTGCGGGGCTGCGGCATCAGCCGCCTGCGCGTCTCCGGCCATTGAGTATCGTCAGACTGCTTTGAAAGGCGTTGGGAAATTTATCGGTCCACTTATTTACGGGAGGAATAAACTAAATAGCCCCCCACCTTCTGTCAATAAAAATTGGTCTACAAAAGACAATTTAATCGGCGTTTGTAGCGGCCTCAGCGCCGGACTGCTTACGCTGGGCATTTTTAGCCAGCGCATAGTATACCTCGAGCCCCAAAAACAGCAGGTACGTGCCCAACATAGCAACGATATAGCTCGCCGCATGCGTATCCGTAAAGGACAGCACATAGGCCGAAGCCGCTGCGATGAGCAGGAGGCGCACGAGCATCCCACCCATAAATGCCGTCATAAATACCTGGTGGCCTTTCCCATCCGACCAGCGCAGGGCCAGCAGCGCAAGACATCCCGTCAGAGCGCCCACGGCCACTCCCAGTGCGATGCCATCCCACGTCAAGGTCATTTTCTCGGCTCCCGATCTCTTTTTTCCATATCGACCAACTTGGCATACAGGTGGTAGAAGCCCGCACCCGCTCCCAAGAGCATACCGATCAGCACAAAGAGCGGCAAGGTAGAAAAATGGCCGTCCAACCACCAGCCGCCTGCCGCCCCAAGCAGCGTCGAGAGGGCAAAGTGTATCCCTAGGCCCATGTAGCGACTAGATTCAGCGTATGAGGACAGCACTTTGGGCTTGTTGCGCTTGTCCGAAGACATGGTTCATCCCCATTGCAGAAACTGCTGTGCAAAAAAAGAGCGGTGGACCTAGGTCCACCGCTCACACACAACTCAACTAGGCACTAATTCGCGGCAAATGCCGCATCCAGCGATTTTTTTTCTTCGCCCCCACACGAACCGGGCTTGGCACCGCACTCGCACATCGGCTGACCGTAGCGGTCGCTCATTGAACTCAGGCCACCGCACGACCCCTTGATGCGGCGATCGGAGAAAATGACCCCCACGGCCATGGCCAGCATGACCAGTCCAAAGGCGATAAATGCGGCAAGTAGCGTAGTCATGGATCCCGCTCCGAAAAGAGAATGGCGCGCTTAGCGCAGCTCAGGAACCAAAGTCGTCGAAGCGGATCATTTCCTCTTCCACGCCGAGGTCGTCGAGCATTTTGAACACCGCCTGTGCCATCATAGGCGGCCCGCACATGTAGAACTCGATATCTTCAGGCGCCGGATGGTCCTTGAGATAGTTGTCGTGAACAACCTGGTGGATAAAGCCCACGTAGCCCGTCCAATTGTCTTCTGGACGCGGATCAGACATAGCGATATGGAACGTAAAATTGGGAAACTCTTCTTCAATCTTGCGGAAGTGATCTTCGTAGAAGACCTCGTTGGGATTCCGCGCTCCATACCAGTATGAAACCTTGCGACCCGTCTTCAGCGTGTGGAAGAGGTGGAAGATATGCGAGCGCAGCGGGGCCATGCCGGCACCACCGCCGATATACACCATCTCACGCTCCGTATCGTTAATAAAAAACTCACCAAAGGGCCCTGAGATCGTCACTTTATCGCCCGGCTTGCGGCTGAACACATAGGACGAGGCGATTCCGGGCGGCACCTGCTTCCAACCCGTCGGCGACGAGCGGTCCGGCGGCGGCGTGGCAATACGTATGTTGAGCATCACGATATTACCCTCGGCCGGATGGTTGGCCATCGAATAGGCTCGTATCGAGGTTTCGGTATTAACGGCCTTGAAATCCCAGACCTTAAAGCGATCCCAGTCTGGCCTGAAGCGGTCTTCAATACCTTCGAAATCGCTGTAATTCGCTTCGTAGGGAGGCACCTCAATCTGAATGTAGGCGCCCGATTCAAAGTCCAGCGTTTCCCCTTCAGGCAAACGGACGACAAACTCTTTTATGAACGTGGCAACGTTGTCGTTCGACACGACTTCGCACTCCCACTTCTTGACCGAGAAGAATTCGGCGGGCACCTCGACCTTCATATCTTGCTTGACGTTGACCTGGCATGACAGGCGCATGCCGTCACGCGCTTGCCCCTTGGTTATGTGGGTCAATTCCGTCGGTAGGATGTCGCCACCGCCCTCGTGCACATGCACCTTGCACTGCGCACAGGTGCCACCGCCGCCGCAGGCAGAAGAGACAAAGATCTTATTGTCGGCAAGCACGTTGAGCAATTTGCCGCCGGCCGGCACCGACAGGGCCTTGCTCTCGTCATTGTTGATGAGAATCCGCACATTGCCGCTGGCCACCAGCTTGGAACGGGCAGCCAGAATGAGGGCCACCAGCGCCAAAACGATGGCGATGAACATGCCTACTCCGGATACGATTTCTGTCATTTGAACGCTCGCTTCTCCTCGGGATTAAAGCTGGATGCCGGAAAACGACATAAAGGCCAGCGACATCAGACCGACCGTGATAAACGTAATGCCCAAACCGCGCAGAGGCGGCGGCACATCGCTGTATTTCATCTTCTCACGCACGCCGGCGAGTGCGACGATGGCCAATGCCCAACCAATACCGGAACCCAAACCAAAAACAGCACTTTCTGCGAAATTATAGTCGCGTTCAACCATGAAGAGCGAACTACCGAGAATAGCGCAGTTTACGGTAATCAGCGGCAGGAAGATACCGAGTGCGTTGTAAAGGGACGGCACGTATTTGTCGAGGAACATTTCGAGAATCTGCACCATAGCAGCGATGATACCGATGTAGCTGATCAAGCCGATAAACGTCAGGTCTACGCCGCTTAGCCCCGCCCAGGCGAGGGCGTCTTCTTTGAGCAGGTGTTGGAAGACCAAGTTATTTGCGGGAACGGTGATAAGCTGGACCACAACCACGGCAACGCCAAGGCCAAACGCCGTGCTGACATTCTTGGAGACGGCCAGGAAAGTGCACATGCCCAAGAAGAAGGCCAACGCCATATTCTCGACAAAGACAGACTTCATAAAGATGCTGAGATACGCTTCCACGGTCTAGTTCTCCTCTTCGATCTGCTCGGTCTTTACTGCGCGCAGCAACCAGATGAAAAAGCCGATGAGAAAAAACGCACTTGGCGGCAGCAGCATCATGCCATTGGGCACGTACCAGCCTCCCTCGTTGGCCAGCGCAAACATCTCTATGCCGTATAGCTTGCCCGAACCGAACAACTCGCGAAAAAAGCCAACGACCAGGAGTATAAGACCATATCCCAGCGCATTGCCCAGCCCATCGAGAAAGCTGAGCCCAGGCCCGTTTTTCATGGCAAACGCCTCGGCACGTCCCATAACGATGCAGTTCGTTATGATGAGCCCAACAAAAACCGAAAGCTGCTTGCTGACGTCGAAGGCGTAGGCGCGCAGAAACTGATCGACGATAATTACCAGCGAGGCGATGATCGTCATCTGCACAATAATGCGGATATTGTTGGGAATAAAATTGCGAATGAGGCTAACAGCAGTGCTCGACATAGTCAAAACAAAGATGACCGCTAAGGACATCGTTATGGCTGTTTCCAACTTTGTAGTCACCGCCAAAGCCGAGCAGATACCCAGTATCTGCAGCGCAATCGGATTGTCGTTAAACAGTGGATTGAATAATACTTCTTTCGGCTTGTCGGCCATATTAGCTCACTCCTTGCTCGCGCAATTTGTCGAGATACGGGGCGAAACCCTCTTCGCCCAACCAGTATCTCAGCATATCTTTAACGCCGCGCGCCGTAATAGTAGCCCCCGAAAGGCCGTCCACCTGATACTGCGCGGCAGGATTTCCCGGCACCACTTGTCCTTTGAGCACTTCAATCCGCACTTGGCCATCTTCGCCGTATGCTTTCTTACCGTCCCACAGCGCTTTCCAGTTCGGGTTATCAACTTCGCCACCTAAACCAGGCGTTTCGGCGTGCTCATAATAGACCAAGCCGCGAATCGTATTGAGGTCTTTGGCATCAAGCGCCAAGAATCCGTACAACGTGGACCACAGTCCCTTGCCGTTGATCGGCAAAATAACTTTGCGGATGCGATCCCCTTCTGAAACGACGTACACGTCGGATAGCTTGGCGCGCCGCTTGATACCGGCGAGATCTTTCTCAACCGGTATCGCCACACTCTGCGCCGGATCAACGGCTGCCTTGCGCCCGTCAAATGCACTTGGGCTCACGTCGGAGTACTCGCCCGTAGACAGATCGATCACGCGCGCCTCAATCTGTCCGTACAGCTCGTTTATGCGAGCAGCCCCAGCGCTCTCTCCGGATTTTAGCAGACCGGCCGCCATGAGAATATTGCGTTTCTTGTCCAGCGCTTTGTTTACGGCCTGTGTCGGCTTCAACGAGACTGCGGCCACCGAAACCAAAACGGAGCATACGAGACAGACGCCCAGAGCAATACTAAACGTTCTTCCTACTGTGTCTTGAGCCACGAGCAATCTCTCCTAGTTACTGAGGACAGTGCGGGCTAGGCGCCGCTTGATGTTGGCGTTCACAACGACGTAGTCGATTACCGGGGCGAACACATTGCCAAACAGGATAGCCAGCATAACGCCCTCGGGAAAAGCCGGGTTGATTACGCGAATAAGCACCGTCATGACACCAATCAGCGCACCGTAAAACCAGCGTCCTTTTTCCGTCATCGATGACGATACGGGGTCCGTAGCCATAAAGACGCAGCCAAAAGCAAAACCGCCGACGACCATGTGCCACAAACCGTCCATCTGAAACATGGGGTTGGTATCACTGCCAATCATGTGCAACAGTTCGGCGAAGATATACGTGGACAGGGCCATGCTCACGATAATGCGCCAAGAGCCTATACCCGTCACGATCAATATGACGGCGCCGATCAAACAGGCCAGCGCCGACGTTTCACCCATCGACCCGGGAATCGTTCCCAGGAAGGCATCCATCAGAGATACCGATTCGCGCACGGCGTTCATACCGCTTTCTGCCCCAATACCCAAGGCCGTAGCCTGCGTGTAGCCGTCAGCCCCTACCCACACCGCATTACCGCTGATAGCCGCCGGATAGGCGAAGTAGAGGAAGGCGCGACCGGTCAACGCTGGGTTGAGAAAGTTCTTGCCCGTGCCGCCGAAGACCTCTTTGCCGACAACCACACCGAAGCTGACACCCAAAGCAACTTGCCACAGGGGAATAGTCGGCGGCAACGTCAGCGGAAATAGCATGCCCGTAACGAGGAATCCCTCGTTAATCTCATGACCGCGCAAGGTCGCAAACAGTCCCTCCCACAGGCCGCCAACCATATTGCACACGAGAAAGACCGGCAGAAAGTAGAGCGCGCCGTGCAGCATATTGGCGATAAAACTGGAGGGGGAGTAGCCAAGGCCAATAATGTCCATGACCACGCCGCGCCAGCCCCCAGCCGAAGACAGGCCCATTTCTTGCATGGCCAAATTCGCCTGATAACCCGTATTCCAGAGGGCCATGAAGATGCACGGGATGAGCGCGACAACTACGGTGATCATCGTGCGTTTGAGATCGATGCTGTCGCGCACGTGCGTGGGCCCATTGGTCACCCTACCGGGCGTGTACAGAAAGGTGTCGGCCGCCTCAAAAAGCGCGTAGCCCTTTTCCAGCGGGCCTCCCTTGTGAAAAAGCGGTTCGGCCTGATCCAACAAGTCTCGCAGCAGCTTCATCGTTCTATCTTATCCTTCCAGTTCAATCTGTTCGAGATTTTTCCGCAGAAGCGGCCCATACTCGTATTTACCCGGACATACGAACGTGCACAAGCCCAGATCTTCTTCGTCCAGTTCCAGCGCACCCAACAGCTGCGCCTGATCCGTATCCCCGGTGATCAGCGAGCGCAGCAAAAACGTCGGCACGACGTCGAGCGGCATCACTTTCTCGTAGGCGCTGATGGGGACCATGGCGCGATCGCTGCCCTCTATAGAGGTGGTGAAATTGAAGAGTTTGCTGGGCAGGAGCTTGGACACAAATACGTTTTTGACGGAAAACTTATCGACACCGGGCTTTTGCCAGCCGAGGAATTCGCGTTCGCGCCCCTCCGCTAACACCGAAACCTGCATGTGGTAACGGCCGAGGAAGTCGAGCGGCCCGGCAGCCGCGCGGCCCGCAAATACGGAGCCGGAGATGATTCGATTTTCGCCGTCCTGCAGCTGACCGCTGGTCAACTCACTCAGGTTGGCTCCCAGGCGCGTGCGCACGAGGCGCGGTCGCGCGACCTGTGGACCCGCCAGGGCAATGACTCGCTCGCAGGAGAGGCGACCGCTCGTAAAAAGCTTGCCCACCGCTACAACGTCTTGGTAATTGATGTACCAAACCGTCTTTTTGGGGCCCACTGGATCGACAAAGTGAATGTGCGTTCCCGGTAGACCGGCCGGATGCGGACCGGCAAATTCGACTTCCTGACACCCTTCGGCGCGAATGGATGATCCCGGCGCCTTGCACAAGTAGGTCGGCCCGTCGCTGAGCTTGCTCAGCAGGCTGGCACCGAGGGCAAAATCCGCCTCGCTGCCGGCCAGAACCACCTGGGGGTCGGCAGCCAGTGGATTGGTGTCAATGGCCGTGATAAAGAGCGAATGCGGCGTGCTGTCCGGCGAGGGCACTTTGCTGTACGGACGCGTGCGCAGGGCCGTCCACAGCCCTGAGGCGACCAACTTTTCGCGCACCTGCTCGCGGCTGAGCCCATCGGGCGCCACGTCGGAGAATTGTTCAAAGCGCTCTTCGGCATCGCCGCCCACTTCGATCACCAGCGACAGCAGAATGCGCTTGGCACCCCGGTTGATGGCGACCACTTTGCCGCTGGCGGGAGAGGTATAGCGCACGCCGGGCGTTTTCTTGTCTTCAAAGAGCAACTGGCCTAAGGCGACCTGGTCGCCCTCCTGTACGGCCATGGTGGCCCTCATGCCGATGTAGTCCGTTCCGATGACGGCCACATGGCGAACGGCCGCACCTTCTTCTATCACCTGCTCGGGCGAACCCGTAATGGGCAGGCTGAGGCCTTTCTTCACTTGTATGCGACTGCTAGCCATAGTTGATGAGAACGATCCCCTCTGAGAAAGGAGCCATAAGCAGCTCCGGAGCTGTGCGTGGGCTTACACCTCGAAACTAAGCGATCTAGTTTAAATCCGCATTCGTAGTCTGTCAAGGCGGATGCGTCCGCCGCGCGGACCAAAGCCGTGCATGGCAAAAAATGAGGCCACAAAAGCCCCCCTATCGCGTGCAAATCGGTCACCGGCGTGCGCGCACCGGCCCTCCATTACGTAAGTGGTTTGGTATGAGCGCCGACCGCGCAGCTTGCAGCCCGGCGCAGGCCTATATATTATTGACTGCATTCAGCCAAGGTGCTTATGCCCAACGACGTTTCCCGCGAAAAAACGACCGTCGCTCAGCTGCAGGCCAAAAAGGGTCAGCAGCAAAAGATCAGCATGCTGACGGCCTACGACTACCCGACGGCGCGCCTGCAAGATGAGGCCGGAATTGACATCGTCTTTGTCGGCGACTCGCTTGGCACCAACGTGCTCGGCTACCGCTCGCCACAGCAGGTGACGATGGAGGATATCCTGCATCACCTGCGCGCTGTGCGCCGCGGAGTGGAGCGCGCGTTCCTGCTGGCTGATCTGCCCTTTATGGCGTACCAACCCTCCGTGGAAAGAGCGCTAGTCAACGCCGGCCGCCTAGTGCAAGAGGGCGGAGCGGAGGGCATCAAGCTAGAAGGCGGCACGCCCGTGCTGCCCCAGGTCCGCGCCATCGCCGATGCCGGCATCCCCATCATGGGTCACCTCGGTTTCACTCCGCAGTACCAGGTGCGCGATTTCTACCTGTTCAGCGAGCGCCGCGGCACCGTGCCCAAATTTCAGGGCAAGGGCCCCAAGGGGGCACAGCGCCTGTTAGAAGAAGCGCTGCGCCTCGAAGATGCCGGCGCGTTTGGCATCGTCTTAGAACTGGTCACGGAAGAGGCCGCACAAATTATTAGCGAGCGCCTACGCATTCCCATCATTGGCATCGGCGCCGGCGTTCACTGCGACGGTCAAGTGCTCGTGGTCAACGATTTGCTGGGCATATCCGATACGGCCCTGACGCTGGCCACGCCCTATGCCAACGTGCATCAGCAGATGCGCGAAGTATTTACTCGCTTCCGCAACGACGTAGAGGCCCTGCGCTTTCCCGCTCCAGAAAATACCATGCACATGCAGCCGGACAAGTTGCAGCAGCTGCAGGCCCTCTTACAAAGCAATGGAGAAAAAAGCTAATGCGCTCTTTAAAGCGAAGCCCGTGGGCCCCGTGGGCAATGATCTCACTGCTGCTGTCCTCTCTGCCAGCAGGCGCTCAAGAAGCTAGCCAGAACAGCTGGGTTCAGGGCCGCCTAGGCGAGTTGGACAATATCCTCGGCGGCACCGTTGGCTGGCTGGCCTCGATCCTGCTGTTTGATTTCGGCACCGGCGTTCCCTTTATCGTCGGCGTGCTGTTAGTCGGCGGCATTTATTACACGCTCTTTTTTGGCTTCTTCTCCATTCGCGCTTTCCGCCACTCTATCGACGTCATCCGAGGCATCTACGACGACCCGAATGACCCCGGAGAAATCTCGCACTTCAAGGCGTTAACTAGCGCACTTTCGGCCACGATCGGCTTGGGCAACATTGCCGGCGTAGCGGTGGCCATCGGCACGGGGGGTCCGGGGGCACTGGTGTGGATGATCGTAACCGCAATCTTCGGCATGTCGTCCAAGCTCGCCTCGTGTACGCTGGCGATTATGTACCGAGACATTCATCCCGATGGACGCGTTACCGGTGGTCCGATGTACTACTTGGAGAAGGGCCTCGAGCTCAAGGGCCTCAAGCCGCTGGGCCGCACCCTAGCGGTCGTCTTCGCCCTGCTGTGCATCGGTGGCTCGCTGGGCGGCGGCAATATGTTTCAGTCCAACCAAACACTGGAAGCCCTAGGCACGCTGAGCCCGTTTTTCAAAACCTACAACTGGCTGGTCGGGATGATACTGGCCGCACTCGTCGGCGTCGTCATCATAGGCGGCATTCGCCGCATCGCCAACGTGACGTCGCGCCTCGTGCCGACGATGTGCTTACTCTACGTCGTCAGCGCACTGTTCATTATCCTGTCAAACATCGGCCAGGTGCCGGCCATGTTCTCGCTTGTTATCAGCCAGGCCTTTAGCGGCGATGCGCTTTACGGCGGCGTGCTGGGCATCATGGTTACGGGCATTACGCGAGCGGCCTTTTCCAACGAGGCCGGCATTGGCTCGGCGGCCATTGCACACTCGGCGGCCAAAACGGAAGAAGCGGCGCGCGAGGGTATCGTCGCCATGATCGGACCCTTTATCGACACCATTATCATCTGCACCATGACCGCGCTGGTCGTCATGCTAACCGGCGTCTACCAGGATCCCAACCTACAGGGCAAAGGCGCCGAAATGACGGCAATGGCGTTTGGCTCGGTAATCCCCGGCGCCGAGTATGTGCTGGCCGTCGTCATCTGCCTATTTGCCTACTCGACGATGATTTCGTGGGAGTATTACGGAGAGCGCTCTTGGGAATATCTGTTTGGCACCGGTTCGATGATTGTTTTCCGCCTGCTGTTTGTCTTCTTTGTCTTTGTCGGCGCCGTCACCCAGCTGAAAAATGTCATCGACTTTTCCGACCTGATGATTCTCAGCATGGCCTTTCCCAACATCATCGGCGGCATCCTGCTCAGTCCGCAAATTAAAGAGCGCTTGAACGAGTATTGGAGTCGCCTACAGAGCGGCCAAATGAAGCGCTACCAATAGCGAGCCGCCGCGTAAACAACTGTGGGGAGCGCGCTCTTGCGCTCCCCATTTTTTGTGCTATCCTCAGACCGATATGCGGGGCCATACCCCCGCCTTTCCAGCTGTAACCTCTCGGGTCTCGCACATGTATGCACAACTTGCACTACTGCTCTGCATTCTGTCGGGCGCACTGGGCGCAGATGAATGGCCGCGCGTCGACACCATTGTTCTCGAAAGAGTATCGCTGCCGCTGCAAATGCAGTTGGACGGCACGCTGCATCCGCATCGGCAAGCCGAACTGGCCTGTGAAGTTGGCGGCACCATCGCCGCAAAAGAAGTGCTCATTGGGCAACCGGTTAGGCGGGGAGACGTTCTGCTGCGCCTGGACGCACAGCGCTTTACCCTAATCCAACAGATGCGCAGCGCCGAGTTGGATGCGGCGCGCAGCAGCGCTCTACTCGCCGAGCAGAGCTGGCAGCGCGTGCGCCAACTGCACGCCAACGATACGGCCAGCGACGAAGAACTCGAACGGGCGACCTTCGAAAAGGCCAGCGCAGCAGCCCGCGTGCAAGCGGCCAGCGCAGCGCTCAGCATGGCCGAGCTAGACTGGGAGAACAGCGCGCTTCGCGCTCCGTTTAGCGGGGAGATTGCCGCCATTTACGGCGAAGTGGGCGAAGCCGTTGCCGCTGGCCAACCGCTCGTGCGCCTGGCCGCAACCGATACGCTACTAGTGCGCGCAGCGGTCTCTAGCGCCGAGGTCCAGTGGCTGAGAAACGGCCTATCGGCGCGCGTGACACCCGGCGATGGCAGTCCCCCCTTCCAAGCTCGATTGCGTTCGTTTGCACGCGTTGCCGACCCACAATCGCGCCGCTATGCCATCGAGCTGCAGGCGGTCAATGACGCGCCACGCGCCTTTGGTACGCTGGCCTCCATCGAGCTAACCAGCGGCCGCATACTCGACGGCGTGCTCGTCAGCGAGGACGCCCTGCGCTCTTTTGCCGGCACGACCTACGCCTATGTCGCCGAGCAGCGCGAGGGCACGATGCACCTGCGCCAGCATCCCGTGACCATTGGGCGTGAATTGTCCGGCGGCGTATTTCTCGTCACCGACGGCCTAAGCGCCGGCCAGACGGTAGCCGCCGGCGGCTCGCTGATGGCCGACGGACTGCGCGTGCAGCCGGCCGCCCGGCGGCAGATCGCCCCGAGCCCGACGCCGTGAAATCACTGTTCGGCTGGGTCGTCGCCAATCCGCTCATAGCCAACCTGCTCAGCGCCTGCTTTTTGCTGGGCGGCGCCGGCGCCTACGTGACGATGCCGCAGGAATACCTGCCCCCCGTCAACCTCAAGTGGCTCTTTGTCGTGCTGTCCTACCCCGGCGTTTCGGCCGCCGATATCGAACGCCTAATTACCCAACCGGCCGAAGATGAGCTGGAAAAAATTGACTACGTCAGCCAGTTCAATTCGATTTCCAGCGAGGGCAGCGTCGAGTTCTCAATGCAGTTTGAGGATATTTCAGCCGATGAATTTGAGCGCCAATATCAAGAGACGCGCCAGGCCATCGACCGCGTCAACCTACCCGATGCCGTTCTCGATCCATTCTACATAAAAATAAAGTCCTCCAACTTTATCCCCCTCGTCCAGGTTGCGCTCAGCGGCGACGAGCACATTAGCTACGGGCAGCTGCGCGAAAGCACGGACGACCTGCGTGACGCCATAGAAAACTTTTGGGAGGTGGACCGCGTATTCCTCTTCGACGACCGCGAACGCCAGGTCCACGTGCAGGTCGATCCACCGCGTGCGCGCCAGCTCAACCTGGCGCTGGGCGATATTGGCGCAGCCATTGCGATGCAAAACGCCGACATACCGGCCGGCACCCTGCAGCTGGGCACATCGGAATTCCTAGTGCGCCACCAGGGACAGTTTCGCACCCTGCAAGACGTCGAATCCACCGTTATATCGCGCGACCCCCAAGGCAATCACGTGCGCCTGCATCAGGTAGCGACGGTCGTCGACACCTACGCGCGCGAGGAAGCGCGTTCCCGCCTCGAGGGAAGGCGCAGCATCGCTCTCGGCGTGACCAAAAAAGACGTTGGCTCATCGCTGGACCTGCTCGACAAAATCCATCAGCGCATCGAGGAATTTTCGCAGACGCTGCCGCGCGGCATGTACATCGACTTGGTAAACGACACGTCGGTCCGCGTGCGCAACGCGCTGGTCAACCTACAGACCAACGCGCTGGCTGGCGGCGTTCTCGTTATCGTCGTCCTGTGGCTTTTTATCGGCTGGCGCAACAGCATGCTGACGGCCATCGGCATCCCCATCGCCTTTAGTCTGGCCTTTGCCTTACTCAAGCTCATGGGCTCTTCGATCAACGAGAACACGCTGTTCGGTTTGGTCCTCGTGCTGGGTATGGTCGTCGATGACGCCATCGTCGTTATCGAGAACGTCTATCGCTATCTACAAATGGGCTGGAAGCGCACGGAAGCGGTCATTGTCGGCACTCAAGAAGTCCTATCGCCGGTGCTGACTTCAACCCTGACGACCATTGCGGCCTTTATGCCGCTGGTCTTGCTGCCCGGAACGATCGGCGAATTCCTCAAGGTCGTTCCAATCACCGTCAGCTTGACGCTGGTCGCCTCAATCATCGAGTGCTTTCTCATTTTGCCGTCGCATATCGCCGACTTTGGCGGTGGACGACAAATGAGTCCGTTAGACGGTCGCATCGAACGCCTAACGCAGCGCTATGCTGGACTGCTGGCAACGATCCTGCCATCCTGGCGGCGCTACGCCGTTTCCATCGGCGTCCCCACGGCCATTCTGGTCTCGGCCAGCTTCGTATTTCCACAGCTGCGCCAAGAGTTGTTTAGCTCCGATCCACAGAGCTATTTCGCCGTCTGGCTGACTCTGCCTGAGGGAACGGCGCTCGACGAGACCGACCGCCACAGCCAGCAGCTCGAAGATATCGTGCGCGCCATGCCCGAGGAATACGCCCAACACATCGAGCGCGTGCTGGTCAACGTCGGCGTGCAGAACACCGAGAGCCGCACCTTTACGCGCCCAAACTACGCCGAGGTTATCGTCGATATAGCGGACGGCTCAGAAGTGAAGGGACGGCTGGAGGACATGGTCGAGTACGTGCGGCTGGAAGCTGCACAGATGGGGTATACACAAGAGGAAGTGCGCGTTAAGATCATCGAAAACGGGCCGCCCAAGGACTTTCCCATCGAAGCCAAAATACAGGGCGCGGACTACGCGACGCTCGACGCCATCGCCGAACAGCTCAAGGCGCGCCTTGCAACGCACCCCGGCCTTATCAACATCGGCGACGACTACGTGCCGGGAAAGGGCGAGCTAACCTACCAGCTCAAGCGCGCCGAAGCGCAGCGCCTCGGACTGACGTCGATGGACGTGGGCTATGCGCTCCAGAGCGCCCTCAACGGCCAGCCGGCCGGCACTTTTCGCGCCGAAGACGAGGAGCGCCCGATTCTCGTGCGCTATGCGCCGAACTGGTTCACTTCGGGCAGCCGCCTCGAAGATATCGATGTGCGCACGCCGAGCGGCGAATTCGTGCGGCTCGGCTCCGTTGCCGACCTGCGCCGCGACACGGGTTTTAGCGAAATTAAGCGCCGCGATTTTCGGCGCACGATCACCGTCTATGCCGAAGAGAGCGAAACGGGTGCCGCCGCGCGCACTGTAGACGACCTGAATGACTATTTTCAGCGGCAAATCGCTCCGGCCCATCCGGGCTATTCGCTGGTCTTCGGAGGGCAGTTTCAGGAGTTCGACCAGGCCTTCGACAATATTATCCTGCTCTTCGGCCTGGGCGCCATGTGCATCTTTTTTATTCTCGTCGTGCAGTTTCGCTCGCTGGTCCAACCCTTCATCATTCTCACCACCATTCCCTTCGCTCTAGCGGGTGCCATGGTCGGTCTCATCGCCAACGGCTACCCCCTGTCGATCACCGCCATTTACGGCATGGTAGGTCTGTCCGGCGTAGTAGTGAACGACTCGATCGTGCTCATAAGCTTTGCCAACACGGCGCGTCAGCGCGGACTTTCCGTGCGCGAAGCCATACTCGACGCGGCCTCCAAGCGCCTGCGCCCCATTCTGCTGACGACTGTAACCACCGTCGGCGGCGTGCTACCCATAGCCCTCGGCCTGACGGGTAAGTCGGCCGTCTGGTCACCGCTGGCCACGCTCATCGTCTACGGACTGACCACGGCGACCGCCCTGATGCTGGTGGTCATCCCCTGCCTGTACTGGGTGACCGAGGACGTGCGCTACGTTATTCGGGAAAAAATGGGATGGGCGCGCTTAGAAGAGGGGCTGCGCCAGAAAGACGCCTAGAGGCACTACTTTGGCAGCAGCGCACCCAGGGGCTTGGGAAACCGCTCGCTTTGGTCGCGCACCGCGCTCGTCCCGGCGACAAAATGGGCAATGGCCTGCAAACCCACCTCGTAGCGGCTACCGGGATTCCACAGCAACCAACCGCGCGCTCCGCCCTCCTCAGCTCCGTGCAGCTGCTCGGTAATGTACGACGCATCGAACCGGGCCACGCGGTAGTCAAAAGCCTGCACCCACGGACGCACTTCAACGCCGTGAACAGCCGCGCGCGCGCGCAGCCGCTCACACCCCTGATAGAGGAAGTAGTAGGGGTGATCGACGGGACTGGGAATCCGATTGAATCCATCTTCAAAGTGGGACGGATAGAGCATGGGCGAAACGACGTCGAGGTGGGGCAATAAATCGTCCACGCTCTGTCCAATGGTCTTCACATCGGCGCGCCGCCCCCAGGCCGTAATCCCAAAGATATCGGCAGACAGGCGCACGCCCACAGGCTGCAGCGCCGCACGCATGCGCCGCACGAACTCGGTAATCACCGCATCCTTGGGCAGCTCCTGCGGATCAAAGGAGAACACGGCATCGGCCAGGTTGCCTTCTGTTGGGAACCGCACGTAGTCCAATTGGATCTCATCGACACCCAGGGCGGCAACCTCCAGCGCCAGATCGATCAAGTACTGCTGCACTTGAGGCAGGGCGGGATCGACCCAGTTGGGCTGTTCTTTTTCAGCCCACAGCCCTTTTCCACTGCGCGAAAGCGGCGCGAATTCGGGCCGTTTTTCGGCCAATAAGACGTCGTGGAAACAGGTCAGGCGCGCCACGACGTAGATCTCTTTTTCCTGCCAACTAGCCACAAGGGCAGCCGGCGCGCGAATGGGCGCCTCGGCGCTGGCACCGATGTCCTGCGCTAAGGGAACCGACGAGGCGTAGCTGAGCCGGCCCAGGCGATCTTTCACGTCGAATACGACGGCGTTGCCACCCGCTTCGACCAGTTCGTCGACCAGTTTGGCACCGCGCATACCGCCGGCGGCATGCGCATTTATGTAAACGCCACGTGCCGCTGGAAAAGCGCTCTCTTCGCCCCAAACGGCGCAGACCTGCAGCAGGGTTAAAACGGCAGCAGCGGCGCGTAGAGGCGAAAAAATCGCGTGCAAAGACGCCTTCTTTTTTAGTCTATTTTTATAGAAATAAAGCACTTAGGTAAGATAGAGCTGGGTGGCAAAAAAGCAAGGGGCCCACCATTAGAGGAGTGTCTGTGGGCACCCATACCGCCTATTGGCCGACGGGATCGGCCTCAATTTGATCGAGCCATTCGCGGTCTTCGGCGAGGAAAATCTCTTCCATTTGCAGATCGGAGAATGCCTGCTGCCACTGCCCTATCGGCACCTGCTCTTCTTGCTTTCCCATGCGCAGCTGGCTGATAAAGGCAAAGCGGTTGAGCGCGAAGTTGAGCGTCAGCACCCGCCCCCCCTGCAGTTCGAAATCCATTTGCTGCGTCTGACCGCCATAACTCAGTTCGATCCAGTGCGGGCCGGCGGGCATATTGTGCAGGAGAATGCCGTTGTACCCCGTTTTTAGCAACTCTAGCCCGTAGCGCCCGTCTAGGCGCAGCTGCAACTCGCTCTCAATCGCTGCACCCAGCGGAGCCTGCACCAGCGCCAGCGACGCATCGAGGGCCGAAAAGACTTCGTCGTCGGCCACGCCGCGATCGACGACGCGCTCGGGGTCGTCCAATTCCGGCTGGACCTTGGCCGTTGGTCGCCTATTCATCCAGGCCGGCGGCGGTAGCTGAGGGGTCCGACCTCCGTCGCGCGTCAGCGCATACGCAATGATATTGGCACCCGCCATAAGCGAGTAGAGCACGGGCTCGGTGCCCCCGCCCTCGATGTTAAAGCTAAGCCCCCAATTGGCGTGTAACCCCATATCGCTGAGCACGGCAACGAGCTGGCCGTTCATTTCCACGCCCCAGATACCTAAGCGCGGTGGCTGCTCTTCCTGCACGGCGTCTTCGGCGTTGGGGTCGAAAAAAGCGGCTGTTTCTGCAGCGGGCAGTTCATCCCGATTCTGGATGGGATAGTACCAGCCAGGATTATCCCCCACGTCGATGACGCGCGCTTTGTCCTCGCCGGGAAAGCCACCGCTAAAGTTGTAGAAGGCATGGTAGAGCGGGTGGGTAACGGGCACGGGGCGCAAAACGGCCTCCTTGCCCAAAATCGAGCGCAAATGGCTGCGCATTTCGCGCAGATAGCGATTGCTGCCCTCGATGAATAAGAACCCTCCCTCGCGCAGATAGCGCCCCATCATGGCCTTTTCCTCCGGCGAAAAGAGCGTGAGCACGTCGTTGCGATACGGAATCATTCCGCCGCCTTCAAACAGGAAGTGGACCGGGTCTTTGAGCAGGTTTTCCGAGAGGAAATAGTCGTAAGTCTTGTCGCGCACGCTGGCTAAAATGCGCGAGTTGTCGCGCAGGTAGCGCCCCAGCGCATCCAATGACCCGCGCCCGCTGCCCGCGCCGTACACGCGCAGCTGGGTGAAGTTTACATAGCCCATCAGGTCGCGCCGACTGGCCGGGTCGACGATCACCGCAGCGTGATCCTTGTTGGCGCGCGCCATATCGACGATGCGCAGCAGATCCATCGAGGGCAGCCCCAAACTATCCAACGGCCCCAGCTCGGACGGCGAGAGCATTTTGACGGCCTCGATGATGGGCTCGTCCTCTTTCGCCCCGCTGGCCACTTCGCGCAGCGCCAGCGGCACCTCCTCCAGATCGATCTCCTCCGGGTCAATCTGCAGCTTCAGGTCCCGCTCGCTCAGCTCAACCGCCTCCCGCTCTGCGGGTATGTACTCCAATTCAAACTCGACCGGCGGCTCTTCCAGGGTATTCTGCGCAATATTCAACCTACGCGGCTTGAACAGGGGAGCGATATTGGCCAAACGCGCGCGGAACGACTCCGTCTCCAGCTCATCCAGCCACAGGTCGCGCACTACATAGAGCCCAACCATGTGTACGAGAAGCGATAAGAGAACGCTGAGCCAAACCGCTCGATGTCGTCTGCGATTCATCTGAGTGTGAACAACCCCGCATTTTCCGCGCCACACGGCGCACTGTCTCCCACCATGGAGGGACGGCGCAACGGCCGCCCCGTTCCCCGCGTGCTACGGTTCGCTAATATATGTAAACAGGTGATCTTCTGCCCGACGATAGGCGCTTTTGCGGCCGCGGTTGATCCTTTGCAAAAAATGTCGAAGTTCTTATTTTGATTTGTTTAACGATGCGCATTCTGCGCGCCATATCCCAGAAGACGAGGACTCGCGTTCGCCATGAGTGAAGAAGCGAAAGAATTGGAAATAGAACTGCGCGAATGGTTGGAATCGCTCGACTATGTGCTGGCAGAGCGGTCCCCGGCGCAGGTGCGCCACCTGCTGGAGCAGCTTGAGCTGCGCGCCCATCAGGCCGGCATCGACCTGCCCTTCACCGCCAATACGCCTTATATCAACACAATACCGCGCTCCGAGCAGGCTCCCTTTCCCGGCAGCCGCGAAATAGAGCGTCGCATCAAGAGCATCGTGCGCTGGAACGCCATGGCCATGGTCGTGCGCGCCAACCGCGACAAGGCGGCGCCCGGCGGCCACATTTCGACGTTTGCATCTTCGGCGACGCTGTACGAAATCGGCTACAATCACTTTTTTCGCGCTCGGTCGGGCGATCACTCGGGCGACCAGATCTACTTTCAGGGCCACGCAGCACCCGGCATGTATGCGCGCGCCTTTGTCGAAGGTCGTCTAAGCGAGGAGCAGCTGGGCAACTTTCGCCGCGAACTGCAGCCTGGCGGCGGCCTATCGTCCTATCCACACCCCTGGCTCATGCCCGACTTCTGGCAATTCCCGACCGTGTCCATGGGGCTTGGGCCCATCATGTCCATCTACCAGGCGCGCTTTAATCGCTACCTGGAAAATCGCGGCCTCAAGGCGGCCGACGATGGCAGAGTTTGGGCCTTTTTGGGCGACGGCGAGTGCGACGAACCCGAAACGCTCGGCGCCATTACGCTTGCTTCGCGCGAAAAGCTCGACAATCTCACCTGGGTAATTAACTGCAACCTCCAGCGCTTAGACGGCCCCGTGCGCGGCAACGGCAAAGTCATCCAAGAGCTCGAAGCGGCTTTCCGCGGCGCGGGCTGGAACGTGATTAAGATCATCTGGGGTGATGACTGGGACTCGCTGGTTGAGAAGGACGAGGAAGGCGTGCTGGTACAGCGCATGGGCGAGGTCGTCGACGGCCAGTACCAGAAGTATACCGTGTCCGACGGTGCCTACATCCGCAAGGACTTCTTCGGAAAAGACGAGCGCCTGCTCGATATGGTCGTCCACCTATCCGACGAACAAATAGAGAAGATGCGCCGCGGCGGTCACGATCCGGAAAAAGTCTATGCCGCCTACAAGGCTGCGACCGAACACAGCGGGGCTCCAACGGTGATTCTCGCCAAGACCATCAAGGGCTACGGCATGGGCGAAGCCGGTGAGGGCAAGAATATCACCCACCAGCAAAAGTCGCTCAACGAGAACGAACTGCGCTCGTTTCGCACGCGTTTTGGCATCCCCATTTCCGACGACGAGGTCGCCGAAGCGCCCTTTTATCGACCCGATGAAAACAGTCCGGAGATGCAGTACATCCGCGAGCGCCGGAGTGCTCTGGGCGGTCCCGTGCCCAGTCGCAGCGCAAAGAATACGCCGCTGGAAATGCCACCAGACGGGCTGTGGGATGAGTTTGAAAAGGCCTCAGGCGACCGCACGATCGCCACGACGATGGCCTTTGTCGCCGTGCTGCGCAAGCTGCTCCAGGACAAGCAAATCGGCAAGTATATCGTGCCAATTATTCCGGACGAGGCGCGCACCTTTGGCATGGATCCCCTCTTCCGCCAGTTCGGCATATACTCCAGCGTGGGCCAGCTCTACGAGCCCGTAGACAAGGACGTCGTGTCCTACTACAAAGAGTCCAAAGACGGGCAGATCTTAGAAGAGGGCATAACCGAAGCCGGCTCTATGTCGTCGTTTATCGCGGCCGGATCGGCCTATTCGACGCACGGCATCAACACCATTCCGTTCTTTGTCTACTATTCGATGTTCGGCATGCAGCGCATCGGCGACCTCGTTTGGCTAGCCGGCGATATGCGCGTCAGAGGCTTTATGGTCGGCGGCACGGCCGGGCGCACCACGCTCAACGGCGAGGGCCTGCAGCACGAAGACGGTCACAGCCACCTGCTCGCCTATCCGGTGCCCAACTTAATGGCTTACGATCCGGCCTTTGCCTACGAAATTGCCATTATCGTGCGCGAAGGCATCCGCCGCATGTACGTGGAGCAGGAAGACGTTTTCTACTACATAACGGTGGAGAACGAACAGTACCCGATGCCGGCCATGCCCAAGGGAGTTGAAGAGGGCATTCTCAACGGTCTCTACAAATTTAAGAGCGCAACTAAAAAGCGCGCTAAGCTAAAGGCGCAGCTATTCGGCAGCGGTGCCATAATGAATAGAGTGCTTGAAGCACAGCAGCTGCTCGAAGAGCAGTACAACGTGGCGGCCGATGTGTGGAGCATAACCAGCTTCAAAAACCTGCACCGCGATGCGCTCGACGCGGAGCGCTGGAACCGCATGCATCCGGGCGAAACAAAGAGAAAGTCCTATATCGAAGAGTGCCTCGACGGCGAAAAAGGGCCCTTTATCATTGCTTCGGACTACGTCAAGGCGCTGCCCGAATCCATCGCGCGCTGGTTCCCCGAGGCACCCGTGGCTCTGGGAACCGACGGCTTTGGCCGCAGCGAAAGCCGCGAAGCACTGCGCGACTTTTTCGAGGTCGATGCGCGCTTTATCGCGCTGGGAACCCTCAGTGCGCTGGCCGATGCCGGACAAATCGAATACGAAGTCGTGCAAAAAGCCATGCGCGACCTCCAAATCGACCCCGAGAAACCCAATCCCGTTTATCGCTAACGCGGCGCGCGCCGGAACTGAAAGACTATGTCGACAGAATTTAAGATGCCCGACTTGGGCGAAAACATCGAGCGCGGGGACGTCGTCAGCGTGCTGGTCGCCGTTGGCGATCGCATTGAGGAAGACCAGCCCGTCATCGAGTTGGAAACCGACAAAGCCGTTATCGAGGTGCCCGCCTCCGCCGGCGGCGTCGTTGAAGCCGTGCACGTCAAAGAAGGCGATAGCGCCGCCGTCGGACAGCTGCTGCTGACCATCAGCAGCGCCGATTCGGCAGGCGATGTGGCCCCGCAGCCAAGCGAAGAGCCGGCACCGGCGGCAAGTCCCGCTGAGCCAGAGCCTGCGCCTGCGCCGGTTGAACCGCCCGCATCGGCTCCGACCGCCTCGACAGAATTTAAGATGCCCGACTTGGGCGAAAACATCGAGCGCGGGGACGTCGTCAGCGTGCTGGTCGCCGTTGGCGATCGCATTGAGGAAGACCAGCCCGTCATCGAGTTGGAAACCGACAAAGCCGTTATCGAGGTGCCCGCCTCCGCCGGCGGCGTCGTTGAAGCCGTGCACGTCAAAGAAGGCGATAGCGCCGCCGTTGGACAGCTGCTGCTAACCATCAGCAGCGCCGATTCGGCAGGTGGTGCGGCCCCACAGCCAAGCGCCGAACCCGCACCGGTTGCAGCGGAAGCGACGACGAATCCAGTAGCGGCAGCCGAGCCGGCCGCTTCGGCGCCGACTCCGACCACCGTCCAGACGACACCCGCCGCACAGGGTGTGCCGGCCGCCCCGTCGGTGCGCCGTCTGGCGCGCGAAATTGGCGTCGACATCACCCAGGTGGAAGGGGGTGGCCCCGGCGGGCGCATCTCGGCAGAGGATGTGAAATCCCATTCTAAGAAGCTGCATCAAACGCGCGCCGCAGCGCCAGGCGCAGCGGCCGCAGCGCCTCTGCCCGACTTCAGCCAATGGGGCGCGATCGAACGCCAGCCCATGTCAAAAGTGCGCCAAACACGGGCCGCGCGTTGGGCACCGGCAGGGTCCACTATCCCTCTGGACACGACTTTCGACAAACCCGACGCCCGCGACCTCGAGGTCTGGCGCAAAGCACACGGTAAGCGCGCCGAAGCGGCCGGCGGTAAGCTGACGCCGACGGCTATTCTCATCAAAGTGCTAGGCGCGGCGCTAAAAGTATTCCCGCAGTTTAACGCCAGCATCGATATGGCAAGTAACGAAGTCATATACAAGAAGTACTGCCACATCGGCATTGCCGTCGACACGCCACACGGACTGATGGTTCCCGTAGTGCGCGACGTCGACCAGAAAAATATTATCGAGCTGTCCGTCGAGCTGAGCGAAATGGCGCAAAAGACGCGCGACCGCAAGATTACCCCAGCCGATATGCAGGGCGGCAGCATGACAATCAGTAACGTCGGCGTCATGGGGGGAACGGCCTTTACGCCCATTGTCAACCCGCCCGAAGTAGCTATACTCGGCGTGGCGCGCTCGAGCGTTGAAGCGGTCTATATAGACGGTCAGTTTCAACCGCGCACCCTGATGCCGCTGTCGCTGAGCTACGATCACCGCCTTATTGACGGTGCCGACGGCGCGCGCTTTTTGCGCTGGGTCTGCGAGGCCCTGCAAAATCCCTTTGTCGTGCTGCTAGAAGGCTGATCTTCACATGGAAAAGACGCAATTGGCCGTTATCGGCGGCGGTCCCGGCGGCTACGTAGCCGCGTTTAAGGCCGCCGACCTCGGCCTCGACGTAACGCTTATCGATCCCGAAACCAACCCCGGCGGCGTGTGTCTGTACCGCGGCTGCATCCCCTCAAAAGCCCTGCTGCACGTGGCCAAATTGCTTAACGAAGCCCGCGAGGCCAGCCACTGGGGCGTGCAGTTTGCCGAGCCCACCATCGACTTGGACAAACTCCGCGCCTATAAGGACGGCGTCGTCGCCAAAATGACCGGCGGATTGGGTCAGTTGGTCAAAGCGCGCAAGCTCAAGCACGTGCGCGGACGAGCCCGCTTCACAGGCGAGAGCAGCCTAGACATCGAATTGGTGGAGGGCGGCCAGCAATCCCTGCAGTTTGAGCACGCCCTGCTGGCCAGCGGCTCGCGCCCGGCCGTGCCCGGCGTCTTTCGCATAGACGACGAACGCCTAATGGACTCGACCGATGCCCTCGCGCTGGCCGATGTGCCCGAGAGCTTGCTCATTGTCGGCGGCGGGATTATCGGCATGGAGCTGGGCCAGGTCTACGCTGCCTTAGGCAGCGAGGTTTCCGTCGTCGAGATGCTATCCGGTCTGGTGCCACCGGCCGATCGCGACCTGGTTAAACCACTGCAGACGCGCGTCGAGGCGAGTTTCGCCAATATATGGCTCGACACCAAAGTAACGCAGGTCACGCCCACTCCATCTGGCATAGACGTGCTCTTTGAAGGGCCCGATGGCAAGCCCTTTGGGAAGACCTTCGCCAAAGTCCTGCTCTCCGTTGGCCGCGTGCCCAACTCGGGCGACCTCGGCCTCGAGCACACGTCTGTGCAGCTAGACGAACGCGGCTACGTGGAGACCGACGGGCAAATGCGCACAGGTTCCGCTTCCATCTTCGCCATCGGCGACGTCGTCGGCGCCGCACTCGCCCATACCGCCTCACATCAGGGCGCCCTCGTCGCAGAGATCCTAGCCGGCCACGAACGACTCGTCTTTGAGCCCAGCGCGATTCCCAACGTCGTCTACACCGATCCGGAAATCGCCTGGTGCGGCCTGACCGAAGAGCAGGCCAAACAACAGGATATAGCCGTCAAAGTGGCTCGCTTCCCCTGGAGCGCATCGGGACGCGCCACTACAGTAGATCGCAACGATGGCCTGACCAAGATGCTCATCGACCCTGCCACCGACCGCATTCTTGGCGTCGGCATAGCCGGCGCCAATGCCGGCGAGCTGATCGCCGAGGGCGTGCTGGCCGTAGAGATGGCGGCGCTGGCCTCCGACGTGCAGCTGTCCATACATCCGCATCCGACGCTGTCTGAGACGATGATGGAGACAGCCGAAGTATACTACGGACAGAGTCCCCACCTATACGCCCCCAAACGCTCCTAGCCAACGGGCAAAGTTTTCTCCACCATACCAGGCGAACGGAAGATCTTTCCATTCGCCCCCTTTGCTTCTATAAATACAAGTCGTTAAAAAACAATTACTTAATTTATTTTTTTCAACTGAATATCTGGCATGTCATTTGCTTATACTGTGGGAAACCCCTGTATGATCACGCGTGTATGCTATGAAAACATCCCCTTTATCAAACCAGTTTACCCCGCGACTGGAAAAGCTCAACCGAGAGATCCATGCCGGCCTAAGCGAAGTGCGCCGCCACCTCAAGGAGCTCGAAGAGGTTGAGCGCAGCCAGCAGAATGGCCCCTCTTCCAGCTTCGCAGAGGTGTTAAAAGCCTCTGTGGATGCAAAGGACAAGCGCAGCACCTAACCCCCTCCGCTTGGGCAACCCCATTTTTGCGCTTGGACGGTCGGCAGCAATCCCCTTATCTTAGTCGAGTATGTTCGTTCGCAGCTCATCTATAAGCTCTTTAAGGTACATACGTCGATAGCTGATATGGGTATACGCGTTCGCTCAGCGCTGGGAGTAGTGGGACTGCTCCTATTGATTGCCCTGCCCTTTGCCGCCCATCTGTACTTTTTTGGCCTTGTCGAATACCGCCCGCCCGAAAGCGGCGAAGTCGCCGAACTCATCGCCAAAGGCCACCATGCGCGCGCCTACCAACTGCTCGGCCGCATAAACACAGACGACCTTTCCCCCGAAGAGACCGTTCAGCATCAGCTACAGTTGGCCCTGTGCGAGCGGCAAATTGGCAAACCCGAACGCGCCCACGCCCACCTACGCGACCTGCCTGGCCAACTGCCCCTCTTGGAGGAATATCGACGCTTTTGGATGGCGCAGGCGCTGGAAGATATGGAGCAGACCGAAACGGCCATCTCCAGCTATCAGCACTTTCTCGCCAATGCCGAAAACGAGCTGCTCCTGCGCTCAGCCCGCCAGCACCTCGCTGCATTGTATATGGAAACGGATCGCCATCGCCCCGCCATTGAGCTCTACAAAGAGCAGTTGGCCGATGCCTATTGGGCGCCGCGGGGCCTCTACTCCATTGCACGCGCCCATATTGAAGCGGGCGAACGCGAGGCAGCGCGCCAGCGTTTTGTTCAGCTAATGGAAGACTATCCCAAGACCGATCAGGCGCTCAAAGTCGCCATCGAAATCAAGGGACCGCTCAACGCGCGCCAGGCCTTTGCCGTTGCGTCGACTTATCACGCCCACAAGCGCTATGCCGATGCCAAGAAGCGATTTCAGCGCTTTATAAAAAAGTATCCGCGCGACCAGCGCGTCGCCGACGCGCACTACCTGCTGGCCAGCTCGCAGCTAGGCGTTGGTCAGTACGAGACCGCCATCCAGACGTTTGAAAAAACGCACGAGCAGTACGGCCTGCCTTCCGCGCTCTACCGCATCGGCGGCATTCACGTGCGGCGCAACCGCGAAGCCAAGGCCATTGCCGCCTACGAGCTTTTTGCCAGCCGCTTTCCCCAGCACGAACTGGCCGATGACGCGCTCTGGCAAGCGGCCAAATCGGCCGAGCGCAACAACCACTTTGCCGAAGCCGAGCGCCTCTATCGGCTGTTGGTAGACAACCATCCCGAAAGTTCGTACCGCGACGAAGCGGGCTGGAGTATTGGCTTCACCTACTACTGCAGGGGCGAATTCGACAGCGCCCTGCTGGTGTTCAAGCGGCTAATCGACATGGCCCAACAGCCTCATATCATCGACCAAAGCCTCTACTGGGCCGGCAAGGTGGCGGCGGAACTGGGCCGCAGCGTAGAGTCCCAGAGCTACTATCGCCGCGCGGCAAACGGCTTCCCCCGCTCCTACTACTCTACCCGCGCGGTTAAGCTCGGCTACAGCGACCCCGGCACGCTGGCGCGCCCCGCTGAGCTAATGCTCAGCGCACTATCGTTGGAGGATATCGAAGGCAGCGACTGCCTCAGGCGCGGCGATGCGCTCTATTCGCTGGGTCTGAGGCAGCAGGCGCGCCGCGAGATCATGCGCGCCGAAACCCTCAATGGCCACGATGTGGCCAAGCTCGAACTAATCCGCGACCGCTACGAGGCGCTGGGTTTTCTCGATCGCGCCGTGCGCCTTTCCATGCGCATCTTTGTCGCCAACGGCAAAAGCGACGAGTGGGATCGCGTCTACCCCAACTACTACTGGGAGCAGATTGTCAGCGCCGCGGCCGAAGCCAATGTGGACCCCTATCTCGTCCTGTCGGTCATTCGTCAGGAGAGCACGTTCAACGAGGGTGCCACCTCGCGCGCCGGCGCGCTGGGCCTGATGCAAATCATGCCGCAGACCGGCAAGACCTTGGCCAACGCGCTGGGCATACCGCGCTTTAAACGCAGCTCGCTATACGACCCAGACGTATCTATCCGGCTCGGCAGCTACTTTCTCGGCGATCAGGTGCGCCAATTTGCCGAGGGACCAACTGCTGATATGGGATTTGAGCTCGGCCTGGCCGCCTACAATGCCGGACCGCATAACGCGCGCCAGTGGCTCGAGCGCTTTCCGCACGATGACGCCGATGCCTTTATCGAACGCATCCCCTTTAAGGAGACGCGGCTCTACGTCAAGCTCGTGCTCAAAAACTACGCCATCTACAAGGCTCTATCCGATGTCTGAGGAACGAGATACGGGCAAGAGAGGACGCCTCTTCGAGGATATTTTTATCCTCGTCAGCATTCTCGCCCTGTGGCCCGTCGTGCTCGGCTGGCAAGGTCTGGTCTACGAGATCGCACTGTACGCCGCCCTGGGCGGATTAATCTACATATTTTTTCGCCGCATGCGCCGCTTTCGCGAGGCGCGCCAAGAAATGGAAGAATGAGCACCGACGCGCTACCCCTCCCGCGACTGCCCTACCTTTTCTAAGACTAGCACCAGCACCGCCCCCACAGCCATCAGCGCAAAGCTAAGCCAAACCTCGCCCGTAAACTCCTGCGGCCAGACGCACTCGTCGCGCAGCACCAGCGTTTTCTTACCGACGATGCGCTCTTCTAACACATTGCGAAAGGGCCATACTTTGCGCAGAGATCCGAGCATTAAACCGACGAGAAAGGCCATCGTCGCAGCGTGGTAGTGCGCCAACAGCTTCTTTAGCAGGCGCGAAAAGCTCAGAATGCCGATAGCCGCACCGATGCCAAACAGCGCAACGACCTGTATATTGCGCTCGTGCACCGCGCTGAATACCTGCTGGTATTTACCCATAATAACCAGCAGGAACGATCCGCTGATACCGGGCAAAATCATAGCGCAAATAGCAATCATACCCGCCAACACAAATTTGTAGCTCTCCGTGCCCGTCTCTACTGGCACTAGCGAAGTAATGCCGTAGCCGAAGATCGTGCCCAACGCAATAAACGCCAAAACGCGCGCGCCATAGCCCCCTTCTACCTGGCGCGCAACATAGAGCGCACTGGCTAGGATCAATCCGCTAAAAAAACCCCACACTGGCTGTGGATGGGTAGTCAATAGATAGGTTATGAGCTTGGCAAACGAGGCAATCGCAATGGCAATACCGGCCAATAGCGGCACGAGAAAGCCGGCGTTTACCAAACGCAATACTTCGGCTATTCGCCCGCGCAGCAGCGCCTGCAGCACGCGTCCATCAATCGATGCAATGGTGCCGACCAGTTCGTCGTAAATACCCATGATCAGCGCCACGGTGCCGCCGGAGACGCCGGGAATGACATCGGCCGTACCCATGCACATGCCGCGCAGCACGAGCCCCAAACCGCGGCGCTTGGCCACGTCCAGTGTTTTTTCTTCTTCTGCCAACATAGACTCCTCTAAAAAAGCGCCAGCTGTCTTCCCTCCTGGCGCAAATACTCGATAATTTTGCGGTCGCTGCGTGGAAAAGCAAAGTCGTCCAACTCGCCTGGGCGCACCCAGCGCCAGTCCGCGCAGCCAATGGCCTTGGGTTCGCCGTCGACATAGCGTGCTTCCAACGCGTGTAGCGTAATGCTGAAGTGCGAATAGGCGTGTTTCACGCTGCACAATACCTGGCCGGCTTCGATCTCGACGTCCAGCTCTTCGCGAATCTCGCGCTGCAGGCACTCTTGCAGCGATTCGCCCTCTTCGCGCTTGCCGCCGGGAAACTCCCACAGTCCGCCGAGCATGCCCTCGCGCGGGCGCTGGGCAATCAGCAGCGCGTCGTCCTTCCAGATGAGACCGGCGGCGACAGGGAAGTGAGGCTTCTGTTTCTTCGGCGCCTTGAAGGGCAGCACCGTCGGATCGGCCAGTTCTGCTTTAGCGCGGCAGTGCGCGCCCACCGGACACGTCGCACAGAGCGGCTTTTGCGGCGTGCATATGCGCGCACCCAGCTCCATCATGGCCTGGTTGAAGTCGCCGGCGCGCCCCGGCTGCAGCAGCTGCTGACCGGCGGCAATAAGCGCGGTCTTTACAGCCGCGCGGCGCGGGTCCTCTTCGATACGCAGCAGGCGGGACAGCACGCGCACCACGTTGCCATCGAGCACGGCGTGGTCGCGGTCAAAGGCAATGCTGCTGACGGCTGCAGCCGTGTATTGACCAATCCCCGGCAGCGCCAGCAGTTCGTCGTAGGTATCGGGGATGCGCCCGCCGCGCTCGTCGACGATGAGCCGCGCCGCCCGGTGCATGTTGCGCGCACGCGCGTAGTAGCCCAGGCCCTCCCAGACCTTGAGCACGGCGCTCTCATCTGCAGCAGCCAAGTCGGCAAGAGTCGGAAAGGCCGCTATAAAGCGGGCAAAATACCCACCCATCTGGTCGACGCGCGTCTGCTGCAGCATAATCTCGGAAACCCACACGTGATAGGGGTCTCCGCTGTCGCGCCAGTCCAGCTGGCGCTTGTGTGCGGCGTACCAACCGAGCAGTGCCGTGCGAAAAGCCGCTCTTTCAAACTCCACCTCGAGCAGCGTGCTCACCGGCCTTCTCCCGCCTGTTGCAGCGCGGCGGCGGCAAGCGCTTGCAGTGGCTGCTTGCCCGTTGTCAGCGGCTCGGCTTCGAGCAGTGCGCTGAGCACTGCTGCTTCCATTGCTTCTACAGCAGCGGCAAATAGACCGTAGAGAACGTTGTCGCTCGTCGTGGCCACCTGCGCGAGCGCAGCATGCTGCGCATCATCCTGCGCGGCCGCCGTAGAAAAAGCCCATACCTGTGCCTCGCGCGTGACGGCGTTCCACAGACCGCAGCGTCCGGCACCCAGCGCAGCGCGCTGGGCCAATGCCCCCAACTGGAAGGGCAGCAGCGCCGCATCCGTAGCAACTACGGCGGCAAATTCCTGCGGTCCGTCAGGCACCGTGCCCGCCGTTGACACGGTGCGACCGCCGATGCGCAGATCGTCGGGCAGTCCGCCGTTAACCGCGACAAACACGCCTACGCATTGCCCGTCGACCAAACGCGAAGCCGTGCCAACTCCGCCGCGTAGACCAAAGGCGCGCAGCGCTTGGCCTATCCCTGCATTGCCTTCGGCGACGTGTTCGCTCGCGTCGTCAATGGCACGATCGACATCGCGCTCCTGCACGCTTTGGTAGACGCGCCGCGCATCGTTCCACGCCCCATCATCGACGCCTATGACAATGGGCGGCCACCCCGCATCGGTAGACAGTCCGCTATCGCGGCTTATCCCCTGGTGTATAAGTGCTTCGTATACGCGGCCAAAAACCGGTGCAGGCGCAAAGGCAATAGGCGACGAGAGCGTGCCGAAATCTTCGACGACACCCAATCCGGAAGCCGCGCCACCGCCGTCAAGCGACCAGCGCCCGGCAAAGAGGGCTCGCTCTCCAACCGACCGCGGGTAGGGCATGACGACGCTTAGGCCAATCGACGTGCGTTCCGTCTGCACGGTTGTGTGACCGACCTCCACGCCCTCGACATCGGCAATCGAGTCGCGCGATCCGGCCGGCAGTTGACCGATCCGAAGGCCAAGCTGATGGATCTTCTTCACTCTAATCTCCCATGCGCCCGCATAATCTGCGCTAGGCGATCCAACGGCAGGGCGTGGTAGGTATTGCCATCCCTCCCTGTCATCGAATGCGCCATAGTCAACGAGTTGACTATGGCCTCATCCGTCGCCTCAACTACCGCCTGATGCACGCGCGAAATCCAGCGGTCTTTCAGCAACTGTGTAGCTGCAGGTCGATCGGGCACAACGTTTTGGCCGGTTGAAAAAGCGATAAATAGATCGCCGCTACCGTGTGTCGAAATAGCCCCCGTGCGCGCCAGACCCATGGCCACGCGCTTGCATAAGCGCTGCAGTTGTATTGGCAGCAGCGGCGCATCGGTGGCAACGGCGACTAGAAGAGACTTGTTTTTTTGTGCATTGCCGCGCTCGGGCATCAGTTCGGGTATTTCGCGCCCAACCGGCACCCCGTCGATGCGCAGCTGTTCGCGCCGACCAAAGTTAGCCTGCACTAGCACGCCCACGGTATAGAGCGCATCGTCGCAGGGAACCAGGCGCGAGGACGTGCCGATACCCGCCTTAAAGTTGAATGCGCGCATCGCCGTACCGCCGCCCACGCAGCCTTCGGCAACGGGGCCATCGGCAGCCAGGTCGAGTGCCTGACGCGCGTGCTGCGGCTTGACGTGTCGCCCCGCCGTATCGTTGAGAAAATCGCCCCAGGTTTCGCCGACGATCGGCTCAATGCGATCGCCGCGCTCAAATAGGTGGGGGTCGCGCGCCAGCATCCACTCTAGCGCGCCGTCGTAGACATTGCCAATACTCGAAGTGTTGGTAAAGAGAATGGGAGCGGCCAACAGGCCGCGTCGCCGCACGTGTCCCACGCCGGTCATTTCGCCGTTGCCGTTTAGGGTAAAATCGGCTGCGTAGCACGCCTCGCGCGACAGCACGCCACCGTGTGCACATATCGCCGTCACGCCGGTTCGCACCGGTCCCTCGCCAACGACCAGAGGCCCCTCGCCGCGTATCAGCGTCACCTGCCCTACGCGCACTCCGGGCACATCGGTTATGGCATTGAGCGGTCCCGGCTCCATTTCGCCTATGACGATGCCCAGCGCGCGGGCGCGGGCGCGCTGAACGGCCGGCGCTGACGCGCTCCACGAGGGCAGCGGCCAGGCGGCCACAGCTCCCAATCCAACGCCTAAAAACGTCCGTCTATCCATGCTAGAGCACCGCGGCGATGGCCGACCCCAATTCGCGCGTCGTCATCTTCCCCCCCAGATCGGGCGTACCCGCGCCCGCTTCGGCGACGACGCCGCGCACGGCCTGTTCTATGCGCTGAGCACCGCGCAGTGCCTCCCCGTCGCCGTGGCGCTCGCCCAGCCACTTGAGCATCAGCGCCGCCGATAACACCATGGCAATGGGATTGGCCACCCCCTTGCCGGCAATGTCGGGAGCCGTGCCGTGCGAGGGTTGGAAAACGGCGGCGTCCGGCCCGATATCGCCCGATGGCGCCATACCCAGCCCGCCGACTAGTCCCGCAGCCAGGTCGGAAATAATATCGCCGTACATATTCTCTGCAACGAGCACGTCGTAGTCCTGCGGGCGCTGCACGAGATACATACTCAGCGCATCTACGTAAGCATAATCGCGCTCTACAGCGGGAAAGTCCGTCGCCACTCTGTCGTAAATAGAGCGAAAAAAGGCCATCGACTTAAAGACATTGGCCTTGTCGACACAGGTTACGCGCATCGGCGACCGAGCGCGCTGAGTGGCCAGTTCAAAGGCATAGCGCGCAATGCGCTCTGTGCCGCTGCGCGTAATAACCATCGAATCGACGGCCACCTCGCCGCGCAGTTCGATGCCGCCGTTCATCGAGGCAAAGAGCCCTTCGACGTTCTCGCGCAGAATCACAAAGTCGATATCGCCGGCACCGAGCCCTTTCAGCGGCGAATGCGCCGGATTGTACAAATAGATCGGACGCACGCCGGCATAGAGGTCGAGCAACATGCGCAAATCAATTTGCGGGCGCATCTCCGTCCCGTCTTTCCAGCGCACATCGGGCAGGCCCATTGCTCCGAGCAGCACCGCATCGGATGCACGGCACGCCTCGACCGTAGCCTGGGGCAGCGGATCGCCGCACTGCAGATAGCAGCCGGCACCGCAGGGGTATTCGGTAAAGTTAAAGCGCGGAGAGACCAGCGCGCTCAGCGCATGGAGGGCTTCGTCAACGACTTCTGGCCCAATGCCATCACCCTTTAAGACGGCAATCTCGTACACGTTATCTCCCATGCGCGTATCTGCTCTCATGCGAATAAAATAAAAGGGGAGAGACGAGTCTCGCCTCTCCCCACCTGCTTATAGCGACGTCCTTAGCTCCACAGGCGATCGTGCGCGCGCTCGCCGTCCCAACGCGCGCTCGAATCAAAGATGCCCGGATTGTCCTTGTCGACAAACTCCTTTAGCACCGCTTCGTTGAGGTCGGTAAAACCGAGCCCCGGCCCCTCGGGCACGGCGATGTGCCCGTCTTTTATCAGCGGAACCGGCAGGCCCTCGACTAGGTTGCTCCACTGCTCCAACTGATCAACGGAGTGATTCTCCAGCACCATAAAGTTCTCGGTGGCCGCCGCGCAGTGCACCGAAGCCAGCGCCGCAATAGGCGACATGGCCATGTGCAGCGCCATCGCAATGCCGTGTTCCTGCGCCAGGTCGCCGACCTTCTTTGTCTCGAGAATACCGCCTGAAGAGGCTAAGTCGGGATGCGCCACCGCAATGGCACGGCGCTCAAAAAGTGGCAGAAACCCCTCTTTGAGATAGATGTCCTCGCCCGTGCACACCGGCGTGTCGACCGACTCCGCCAGGCGCTGCCACTGATCGGGAAACTGCCAGGGAATCATATCCTCGTACCAGGCCAGCGAAAATTGGTCAAGCGCTTTGCCCAAGCGTATACACGACTCGACGCCAATATGGCCGAAGTGATCGACTGCCAGCGGCACCTCATAGCCGATCTCGCTGCGCACGTCGGCGACATACTGGCAGAGAATATCGATGCCTTTATCGGTGATCTGGATACCGGTGAACGGGTGCATGACTTCGTGCGTTCGCAGCATATTGGGCGGCGCAATCAGGGTATCCGTGGTGTCGCGCAGCAGGCCGATTCCCACATCCATCTTCAGGAAGCCAAAGCCGTTTTCCATGCGCTCTTTCAGCCGCCGGCCCATATCCTTGCCGTCTTTTTCCGAAGGCGTGTCGCAGTAGCAGAGGATCTGGTCGCGGAACTTGCCCCCTGCCAGCTGGTAGGCAGGTACCCCGTAGGCTTTGCCGGCCAAATCCATCAGCGCCATTTCAATACCACAGACGCCACCGGCCTGCCGAGCGTGATGACCAAACTGCTTTATCTTGCGAAAAATTTTGTCGACGTTGCAGGGGTTTTCTCCAATAAGCCGACTTTTCAGCATGAGCGCATAGGTCTCACTGCCGCCGTCGCGCACCTCGCCGTAGCCGCTAATGCCCTGGTTGGTATCTAGGCGGATGATCGTCGAGCGAAACGGCGCCCCACGCAGATTCACCACGCGCATATCGGTTATTGCCAGCTCGCTTGGACGCGAGTTCACATTCACATTTGCTTCCACGCTGTCACTCATCTCATCTCTCTCCCAAGAAGCGCTGTTGCCGATCGGATTGATCAGCGTATATTTGCCGGTTTAGGGTGCCATAGGCACAGGCCAACCCGCATAAATTATTTACCTGTATGATAGACGTCAACCACAGATCGCAGCGCGCTAAGGGCTAAATGCACCGGTCGCACTGCCACTGCGAAAGAGGAAATTGCGATGAAACTTGAAGGTAAAGTAGCGCTAGTCACCGGCGGGAGCAGCGGTATCGGACGCGCAGCAGCCTTGGCCTTCGCCCGCGAGGGCGCACAGGTAGCCATCACGGCACGGCGCGCGGAGCGCTGTCGAGAGGTCGTGGAGGAAATCGAAGCACTGGGCGGCCAAGCGCTAGCCCTGCCGGGCGATATCGCCCACCCAGACCACGTAGAAGAGCTCGTTACGGAAACGGTGAAACACTGGGGGCGACTCGACGTGGTCGTGCCCAACGCGGGCATCAACGGCGTCTTTGCACCGATCGAAGACATTACGCCCGAGGAGTGGAGTCAGACGCAGGACATCAACGTGCGCGGAACATTTCTCACGGTGAAGTACGCCATACCCCATCTACGCGATGCCGGCGGCGGCAGCATTGTCGTCGTCTCTTCGGTCAACGGCAACCGCATTTTTTCCAACTTTGGCTTTACCGCCTATGCCTGCTCTAAAGCAGCCCAGGTGACCTTCACCAAAATGGCCGCAGTGGAACTGGCGCAGTGGAATATCCGCATCAACGTGGTATGCCCTGGCGCGACCAAGACCAATATCCGCGAGAATACCTTTCCACGCGACATCGATAAAATTCGCATCCCGCGCGAATTTCCCCAGGGCATGATTCCGCTCCAGCAGCGCTCCGCATCGTCCGAGGAAGTCGCCAATGCCATCCTGTTCTTGGCCAGTGAAGAAGCCAGCTACGTCACCGGGACGGAAATCTATGTCGACGGTGCGCTGTCCCTTTTTCAGGGATAGCACGCTCGTCCGGCCCGCCGCGCCTGCGGCGGGCCCCATGCGGATGCGGGCAGGCCTAAAAGACCGATGGCCGCCCCTGCGCCCCATCGACGGGCACGACGGCCCCGTTAATCCAACCGGCGCGATCCGACACTAAAAAGGCCACCACATCGGCCACTTCTCGCGGAGATCCCAGACGCTCGCCGGGAAATTCGCGCTGGACAAAATCGTCAAAGCGCTCCGTCTCCTCGGCGCGAAAGCGCTCCCACCCCCCGCCGGGAAAAAAGATAGACCCCGGAGCAACGGCATTGACGCGCACGTTGGCGTCGGCGAGTTCCAACGCCAAGGCACCAGCGAGGAAATTTTCAGCGGCCTTCGCGCAGCCGTACTGGGCGCGCGGCGCCGGTTTAGCACCTGATATGGAGGTGATGATAACAACGGCGCCACCGCCGCGCGCGCGCATGTGTGGCAGCGCGGCGCGCGTAGTGCGCACGGCGTGGAACAAATTCAGCTGGAACGTCTCTTCCCACTCCTCGTCCGTGCTGTCTTCCAGCAGACCACCTGCCGAACCACCGACGTTGTTGACGACGATGTCCATACCTCCTAATTCCGCCGCGGCCGCCGCGACAAAGGCTTCTATTTCGCCTCGCCGGCGCACGTCGCAGGTCTGAGCAAATACCTCCACACCGCGCGTGCGCAACTCGGCAGCCGCCTCGTCCAGCCCCTCCTGTCCACGCGCGCAGATACTTAAGTTGACGCCCTCTTCGGCAAGGACGTTGGCTATGGCACGTCCAATGCCGCGGCTGGCGCCGCTCACCAATGCCGCACGCCCCTTCAAATTCAAATCCATTTACTCAGCTCCCCTGGCAAAGCGCTCCAGGCGCAGAAAGTCAATCGGCTGGCTAGTCGCACCATCGACGGCCAAGTCGGCGAGGATTTCCCCCATGACCGATGCGAACTTAAAGCCGTGCCCGGAAAACCCCGCAGCCAGGACCACCTGAGGGTGTTCGGGATGCACATCCACGACAAAGTGCTCGTCGGGCGTCATAGTATACATACAGGTGACGTAGTGGGTGCGCCGAGCGCTCAGACGCGGAAAAAACTGCGCGGCAAAGCGGCGCACCGGCTCCTCATCGCGGTCCTCTAACATTCGATTGAGATGCAGTGGATCGGCTACCTCGTCGTCCATGAATACATTGTGCTCGGCGATCTTCACCCCGCGGTGATCGAGCGCGGGAAAACCATAAAACGTGTCCGCACTGCCATCTTGCCCAACCAAGAAGCAGGGCAGCGACCCCAGCGCGTACGCATCGCATCCCTCTCCTCCATACCACAGCAGCACTTTGCGCACGACGCGCGCCGCAACGCCCAATTCCCGCAGCTGCGGAGCTGCCCATGCCCCCGCAGTTAGCACCATGCGATCGGCCCGCAGCGTGCGCTGATCGGTCTCAATACGCACGCCATCGCCGTCGGGCCACCAGCGGTGCATCACCTCACCGGCGTAGAGCGCCGCACCCCGCAGCTGCGCCCAGCGCGCGTGCGCGCGCACGCACTCTTCTACGCGCAAAAAACCGCCAAGAGGATCGAGATACGCCTGCCAGCCTTCGCCGAGACCCAGCGCTGGATAGCGCCGATGCAGCTCGGCCTCGTCCAATACTTCGTGCGGTAGATCGCAGGCCGCGTAGCAGGCGGCCTGGCCGCGCATTACGCGCGAGTCGGGGTGGCCCATGGCCAGCAATCCACAGCGAACAAGCAGATCCTTTTGCGACTCGTCCGCCAGGCGATCCCACAGTTCGTACGCCCGCTCTAGTAGGGGGACGTAGTTGGGGTGCTCCAAATAGGCCTTGCGAATAATACGCGTATCGCCGTGTGAAGATCCGCGGTCGTGACCGGGAGCAAATCGCTCTATCGCGCAGGCGCGCACGCCGCGCAAGGCCAGGTGATAGAGCGTTGCGCTCCCCATGCCCCCACATCCCACAACAGCTACATCGCAGTGCTCCAACAGCACGCTCCTCTCTGCACGTTACGCCCGCAACACCATGCAAGTTGGGGGGTTCGTGGACAGCCCAACCGCGCCGAACCACGCCGCGCTACTCAATTGTAACAATAAAGGTATATTAGGTATACCCAAATCAAATACTGCTATGAATATTCTCATAATCGACGATGACGAAATCGCACTCGAGGCGCTTCGGCAGCACGCAGACAGACGCGGCGATCAGGTGCGCGCGGCGCGCGACATTCGATCTGGTATCGATGCGCTCCGCTCCCATGCCGCCGATCTGATCATAACCACAGCTTCCGAAGTGGACGACGTGCGCGCGGCCAGCGCGGAAATACCCATTCTTCTCGTATCGCACCGCACCGATAGCGATGCCGCCGTCTACGCCGCGGCATCGGGCGCATTGGCCCTTTTGCAAAAACCGCTGCGCGACGAAGCGCTAGGGGTCGCACTCGACAGAGCGCAGACGGCCGTAGACCACCGCCGGCGGCAACGGGCCTACACCGAACCGCTCGAACGGAAAGCCAATACACAGTCACTGCCGCCCGGTCTGGAGGACGCAGTCGATGCAAACGCGCTGTGCCAGCTCCCCTTTCCCATTTGCATCATCGACCGCAGGCTTATAATCCATGCAGCCAATGCAGCATTTTACGGGGCGCTATCACAGCGCGATTCCCGCCCCGACGGGCATGCACTGGACGCGCTATTGGAACAGGTGGGCGTCGACCCCCAGCCCTTTTTTCAGTTTGTTGAGGCGCTCGCACACGACGGCAACAGTCCGGGCCGCGCAGTGTGCGTACGCCCATCTTCAGATCCGACGGATATACGCCACTACTACGTGACGGCCTTTTCTGCAGGCAAGGCAAACGATGAACAACAGAGTGATTTGACCTGTCTGCTGTTACAGGACCAGACGCTGCAGGTGCAGCTGCTGCGCGATCAGCTACTGCGCGACGGGTCCAGTCAAAGAGCGCTGACCTTTCGCAGCGAGACAGGTTCTTTTGTCAACGCACCGGACCCGCTGACGGAAATGGCGCCTAAACTCGTCGAATGCCTAAGCTACTTCAACCCAGTCGGCGTGCGTATAACGGCCGGCGAAAGGCAGAGCTCCTGTGGACATATTCCAGCCGACGCTACGCCCTATATAACTGCACCGCTGCAGCTCGGCGAAGTTGGGCAGGGCAGGCTAGAGTTGTTCTCATCGCAAATGCCCGAGCACGTCGCGATACAGCGCGAATTTGTCGACAAACTGGCCGATGCCGTTGCGCGAAGTATCGACGCGCACGCCCAGCAGTTTAAACTGCTGCAGACGAGCCATCTACACGCCCTAGGAGAAATGGCTGCAGGCGTTGCACACGAACTCAATCAGCCGCTCAGCGGCATTCGCACCTTTGCCGAAACCATACTTCTCAGCATGCGCTATGGCTGGGAGGTAAAAATGGAGGACGTGCGTTCAACGCTGGAAGATATCGTCGGCCAGGTAGACCGCATGAGTAATATCATCAATCATATGCGCGACTTCTCGCGCAACAAAACCTCCGAGGAAGAAGCCGTATCGTTTACTATGGGCGAGGTGATCGACAACGTTTTTAAACTCGCCGAAACCCAGTTAAATGGTCACGGCATTCGCATCGAGAAAAAGGTCGAAGAGCCGCTGCCAACCTGCCTGGGTTGGCCACAGCAGTTGGAGCAGGTTCTGCTCAACCTCATCACCAATGCGCGCCAAGCAATGGATGAACGCATCACGCTGAGAGCCCACGATAGCAGCATAGGTGCGCAGTGGGAACCCGTATTAGCGGTGGAAGCACTCCGGCGAGATCGCTCGCTGCTGCTGCGCGTTTCCGATACGGGCGGCGGCATTCCCGAGCGCATTGTAAAGCATATTTTCGACCCCTTCTTTACTTCCAAACAGGTCGGACAGGGCACCGGACTCGGCCTGTCCATATCGTACGGAATTGTCCGCAAGCACGGCGGCGAGATCCGCGTTGAGAACAGGCCTGGAATAGGGGCTACATTTTGCGTATCTCTGCCAATACATCAAGAAGGAAACCGCTAGCCCATGGCCGATGCACACCAGCTGCGCGACTTAAAATTACTGCTCATTGATGATGAGGATGTCATTCACAAAAGCATTGGTCCCCTGCTTGAAAAAATGGGCTGTCAGATGCAATACGCCTACAGCGGTGACGAGGGGCTCGAGAAGTTTTCCGACCACGGTGCCGATATCATCATCAGCGACATCAGCATGCCTGGTCTAAGCGGCATTGAGCTACTTGAGCGGCTACAGGAGCGCGATGCCCAGGTCGAAGTTATTCTCATCACGGGCTACGGCGACATGGATGCCTCCATTGAAGCGCTGCGGCACGGCGCCTTCGATTTTTTTACCAAGCCCGTCAAGATACCCGACCTGCTGGCCTCCCTGCAGCGCACGCAGCGCTACGGCGCACTGCGCCGCGAGCGAGACCGCATGCACGAGCAGCTCGATCTCATCATGCGCTCCGAGCGGCGCGCCGACAGCGGCGAGATCATTGGCGAAAGCCGGGCGATTAAGTCGGCACTGGCCCTCGTCGATAAGGTCTCGCAAACAGATCGCACTACCGTGCTCATCCGCGGCGAAAGCGGCACGGGCAAAGAGCTATTTGCCCGTGCGCTGCACGAACACAGCCCGCGCCAAAACAAGCCCTTTGTTACCCTCAACTGCACGGCCGTGCCAGAAACGCTCTTTGAAAGCGAGCTCTTTGGTCACGAAAAGGGCGCCTTCACCGACGCCAAGAGCGCGCGCAAAGGCATGTTTGAACTGAGCGCTGGCGGCACGCTATTCTTGGATGAAATCGGCGATATGAGCCTGGCCGCACAGGCGAAAATTCTGCGCGCGTTGGAAGAGCGCAAAGTGCGCCGCGTCGGCGGTGACCGCGAAATACCCATCGACGTGCGCCTCGTAACGGCTACCCATCAAAATCTGCAGCAGATGCAGGAAGAAGGATCGTTTCGCCAAGACCTGTTTTTTCGTCTCAACGTGTTCGCGATTGAACTGCCTCCCCTGCGCGAGCGCGGAGACGACATCTTGCTGCTGGCCTACCACTTTCTGCGCCAGTTTGCCGCGGAGTTTGGCAAGCAGATCGAACGCATTGACGACGGTGCACAGGAAGTGCTTAAGCGCTATGCCTATCCGGGCAATATTCGCGAGTTGCGCAATCTGATCGAACGCGCCGTCATCCTCTGCGACGGCACGGCGCTCAGCAGGCGCGAGTTCACCGACCTGTCATTTAACGCATTAGAGGATAGCCAAGACGCATACGGCAAGATGTCCGACGCAGGCGATCGCGACGCGTGCAATCTGGCACAAATCGAAGAGCGGGCCATACGGCGCGCACTGCTAAAAGCCAACAACAACCAGACCGAGGCGGCGCGCTATCTGGGCATCGGACACGACGCCCTGCGATACCGCCTGAAGAAATACGATATTGCCAGCGGCTGAAATTCGCTCGGCCCCAAATCGCCAAACCGCGATGTCAAACCGCTATTTGGTATCAAGTCACCATAAGAGACATTTGGATAAATGGGCAGCAATCCCATGCGAATCAGCTAGTTATGCCCATACTCAACCGTTGGCATAGTTGTTGCGAGCGGTCGCATCAGAAGATTTTTGATTGGCAGTACTACACCTGTTGTCCAACTAGCTGAGCAAATGTACCGGCATGGGTGACTCCCTTTGGCAGGACGGTGCGCTAGGCGCGCCTGCGCTGCCCCCCATTTCCCCCGATCTCCCCAACGCCCCAAGCGCGGGACGCGCGACACGTAGCGACGTCGGAGGACGCGCGCGCCCAAATCGAAACGCACCCGGCCACCAGCCAATCGGCGGCCGAATGCCAACGACGGAGATCCGCACGTGAACATAGTGCTCATAGACGACGAACCCATTATCCACCAATCGCTCACGCCCTTTCTCGAGCGATCGGGCCACTGCGTGCGCAGCGCCAACGACGGCATTGAAGGCTTGGCGCTCATTGCCGATAACGAACCCGACCTAGTTGTTAGCGACGTCAAAATGCCGCGTATGGATGGGCTCGAACTGCTGGCCACGCTGCACGCGCGCAACCCCACACTGCCCGTCGTGTTGATAACGGGGCACAGCGATGCAGCGACGACGACCTCCGCCCTCGACAACGGCGCCTTTGCCCACCTGCGAAAACCCGTAAAGCTCGACGAATTGACTCGCGTCGTCTCGCGCGTGGCCGAGCGCCAGCAGTTGGAGAGCGATCTCCTGCAGGCTACCCAGCGCCTGTCGCACATTTCGCCGGA
>JAYPJE010000001.1:47528-68154 GCA_038128265.1 Gemmatimonadota bacterium | reverse complement strand
CCGTGCCGCCCCCCCACCGCGGCTCCCACATCGCCCCGAAACACCCCCCCACCAAAACCCAGGGGGGTTTGCACCACCCGTGGCGCAGCCCCACCGCCGCGCTGCGCAACGACTTAGATCGCTTTCAGCGCCTGTGGCTGCAGACGGAACCTGCCCTGCGCAAACATCTCGAGCGGGAAGTCGCCATCGCCGAACTGCTGGCGGCCATGCCCGAGATCATGAGCGCCCTCGACAAGAGCAGTCAGCGGATTGTCGAAGCTGTCAACCCACAGCGTCCGCAGGCGTCGTAACCCCCCCATAGCTTGCCCTATAGCGCCGTTGGAATCCCACGGCGCATGTAAAAAGTGCCGCCCTTTGCCGCCGCAGAGATCGCCATTTCACCGTCCCGCGCGCACGAACGCTTTCCAGCAATATACATAAGTTATTTATAAACATTGTTTTATAATTCATGCCATGCATCCCAAAAGACTGGCATATAACTTGCATTGGTCTCTCTCTTTTGGCCATTGTCAACGCATTTTTTACTGCGCTACACCAACGAGACTCGTTCGCTATGGACAGCACACAGATTGCCATTGAACAACTAGCCGGCGTCGTCATGATTGCCGATGCCGATCCCCAAAGCAGCTCTCAGGCACTCGGCAAGGGCATTGCCAACCTAGTTCCCCTGCTGGATAAACACCCGCAGAGCGCGCGCTTGGCTCTCGGCCTGCAGGTCGTAGCCGAGCAAATCGGCGATTCGCCCGACGCCCTCGACCTCCTAGCCGAAGGCATCTCCCTACTACAGCGGCTCTATGCGGCCAATGAACGCGGCTCTACGCAGGTGGACGATCCACAGCTATACGACCGCATTGCCGCATACGGACCGCAGGATGAACACGCCGACTCGGCGCCCGCAGCAGCTTCCGACGAAGAAGAGCGAATAGATGTCCGCGGCATTGACCAATATGCATTCGACTGCTTCACGGAAGAAGCCGCAGAGCACATAGACGCCGCAGAGGGCATATGGCTCTCGCTCGAGACCGAACCCGACGACACCTCGCAGCTCGACCCCCTCTTTCGCGCATACCACACGCTTAAAGGCGCTGCCGGCTATGCCAACTTGACGGATGTAATCGAGCTGGCCCACGGCGTTGAAAGCATCTTGGACGTCGTCCGCTCGGGACAGGTCGCAATGCAGTCTTCAATATGCGAGGTCGGCATCGAGTCGATAGACCTACTGCGCGTACTCATCGAGTCGACGAGCGCGGCGATGCAGGGCCAGTCCATTGCCAAGCCGCACACCGCCTCTTTCATGGAGCGCCTGCGCGCCCTCGACGAACTCATCGGTCAGACGAGCGCAGGAGACAACGCCTCCGCTGAAGGCAACGACGTCGATGTGGACGCGGGCAGCGAAGCCGAAGACGCGGGCGCAGAACACGAGCACGCGGCAGACAGTCCCATGCTGAGAGAAATTGACGGCATCGAGCAGGACTTTCACGCGCTCAACATAAACGACCTCAGCACGCTCGGCCTTCTCAGCGGTCGGTTAGAAGAGACAGCCGCTCGCTTGGCCGGCGAAACGCCGCGCACCGCGCTGCTGGCAACGGCCATGGGAAAGATTCTGGAGGACATCATTCTCGATGAATGCGACGTCGACGAAGCGATGGACCTGCTGACACACGGGTGCGGCGCCCTGCGCGCCCTGCGCACCAGCTTTGAAGAGCGCGGTGAGGAAGCCGTCGAGGACACCCTCCTATTTGAGCAAATCCTCGCTATGGGCGGAGTGGACGATACGTCGGGCCAGGAGCCTGCAGACGGCTCGGCACCGGACCTGAGCCCAGAAGCACAGCTCATCGCAGCCGACGACGCGTCCATGAGTGGCGCCGAGGATGCATTTCTCGACGACGAAATCGACGAAGTGTCCGAAGCGCCCGCAGAACTCGTATCTATCGAAGTCGACGAAGATATCTTTGCCGATTTCTCGTCTGAAGCAGACGAACACCTGCACAACGCAGAGAACGCCCTGCTTTCCCTGGAAGACCATCCGGAAGACGACGAACTACTCAACACGATCTTCCGTGCTTTCCACACAATCAAAGGTGCAGCCGGCTTCCTAAATCTCACCGACGTTACGCACCTCTCCCACTCTGTAGAGGACGTGCTCGACTCGGCGCGCAAAAAGCAGCTGGTCCTCAACCAAGCGATCATAGATGTCGTGCTCGAATCGATCGACCTGCTCAAGGAGCTCTTGCAGAACGTCGAGCACCAGCTGGAATCGGGCACCGTTATACCGCGCGACGTATCGAAATTCGTTGAGAAGATCCGGCTCGTCGTCGCCAACAAGGAGGTGCCCGCAGAGCCTGCATCTGCGCCCGCACCCGCTGGGGAAGCCGCGCCTAGCGCGCCGGCTGGGGGAGACGCTCCGCAGCCTGGAAATACCAATAGGCAGCGCGACTTGCACGTGCGCGTGGGCACGGAAAAGCTCGATTCGCTGATTAATATCGTCGGCGAGCTAGTGATCGCACAGACCCAGGTCAACGAAAACCCCGATGTGGTTTATACCGAAAACCAAAAGCTAGCTAAAGACATCTCTCAGTTGATGAAGATCTCCACCGACCTGCAGGAGATCGCCATGTCCATGCGCATGGTGCCCATTCGCGCCACTTTTGAGCGCATGGCCCGCATGGTGCGCGACCTAGCTCGCAAATGCGATAAACAGGTCGAATTCTCCATGTCGGGCGAAGATACCGAACTGGACAAAAACGTCGTCGAAGAAATTCTCGACCCCCTGACGCATATGGTGCGCAACGCCGTCGATCACGGCGTAGAGTCCAGCGACAAGCGCCTTGCTGCGGGCAAGAGCGAAAAGGGGCACGTCTCGCTGCACGCCTGTCACAAAGGCGGCAACTTCGTTATTGAACTGCGCGATGACGGCAACGGCATCAACCGCGACCGCGTGCTGCAAAAAGCCGTCGAGCGCGGCCTGGTGCAGGCGGACGAGGAGCTGAGCGACGAAGAAATCTACGACCTCGTCTTCCACCCCGGCTTATCTACGGCCGAACAAATATCCGACGTTTCTGGACGCGGCGTTGGCATGGACGTCGTGCGACGCAATATTGAAAAGCTGCGCGGCAAAGTGGAGGTCCAATCAAAGCCCGGTAAGGGTTCGACCTTTACCATTAGGCTCCCGTTGACGCTGGCCATCATCGACGGTATGGTCATCGGCGTGGGCGCGGAACGCTACATATTGCCGCTGACCTCCATCATCTCTTCCTTACGCCCGAGCCCCGAGCAAATTTGCACCGTCATGAACAAGGGAGAAATGGTCAACGTGCAGAGCGAACTCTATCCCTTGTTGCGCCTACACGAGCGCTTTGACGTTGCGCCGCGCTACACCGACCCCTGGGAGGGTTTGGTCATGCTCATCGAAGCGGATGGCGAGCGCACATGCCTGCTGGTCGACGAACTGATCGGGCTGCAGCAGGTTGTCATTAAGGGACTCGACGAAGAACTGCGCCAAGATCCCTGTTTAGCGGGGTGTGCTATTCTCGGCGATGGCTGCATTGGCCTGATACTGGATGCCAACGGCCTCGTCGCGCACAGCCGCGAAACGAGCGTAGCACAGAAATAGAGAATACCTCAAGAAAGCGGAGATAATTCACCATGACCGAAGCCTCACACAACAATGAGCCGACCGATTTGGGAGGCAAATACCTCACTTTTTTTCTCGACCGAGAAGAGTACGGTCTGGAAATTTTAAAGGTGCGCGAAATCATCGGTATGATGGACATCACCCCCGTTCCGCGCACGCCGGATTTCCTCTGCGGCGTCATTAACCTGCGCGGCAAGGTCATTCCCGTAGTAAATCTGCGCGCCAAATTTGCCATGGAGACCATAGAATCAAACGGCGAGACCTGCATCATCGTAGTGCAGGCACAGGAATTGGAAATGGGCATTGTCGTCGATCGCGTGTCCGAAGTTATTGACATTCCTTCAAGCGCCATACAGCCGCCCCCCGCTTTTGGCAATAAGGGCATCAGCATCAATTACATCCTCGGTATTGGCAAGACGGACAACAGCATCAAGCTGCTGCTCAATATCGATAGAGTCCTCTCGCGCGCCGAGTTGGGCCGCGTTGCCCAGGTCCAAGAGGCCGCCTAGGAACGCAGCAGTCTGTCGCCCACCACTCGGCGCGACGCGTATCGTCTCGGAGTGCATCATTTCGCGTGGGCGGCGCGCGCGCAGAGGCGAGTGCAACAGTAGTGCGATAAGATAGCTCCCGCTCTTCACACCACCGCATGCCATATCGCAATACCCCGTCGGTCAGGCTGCACAATGGCGCACGCGTGCGGCGCGACCGGTGCAGCGGATACCGCACTACCTGCAGCCAACGGTCGCATAACGATAACGCCTCGGGGTGGGCCTCGCAGCTCTACGATCCTGAAAAGGGTTTGTTTTAGTATTTTTAAATACGTAAATATAAATGACTTAGGTCATGTAAAATCTCTGGCCTAGTGTTTTGTTTATGACTTATATTAATGGTCGAAAGCAGACGATGACAATGAGTTCTCAAACCAATGTACCCGGCGAATATTCTCTTACGGATGCGCACTATGAGCGCATACAGGCATGGCTGTACAAAGCTAGTGGGATCGATCTAAAAGCCGGCAAGGAAAACCTGGTAAAAAACCGCCTGACCAAGCGCATGCGCGCACTCGGCATAGACAGCTTTGATACGTACCTAGGCTACGTCGAGAGAGATCAGTCCAAGCGCGAACTGCTAACGCTGATCGATTCGATGACGACCAACAAGACCAGTTTTTTTCGCGAGCAGGCCCACTTTGACTTCCTGACGGGCACCATCCTGCCGCAGTGGTCACCGCGGGACGACGTTCGCATTTGGAGCGCGGGCTGCTCCTCGGGCGAAGAACCCTATTCCCTCGGTATGTTGCTTCTCGACAAATACCCCAAGGCAAAGTCGGTGCGCATCCTGGCCACCGATATATCAGACTCCATCTTGGAAAAGGCGCGCCGCGGCATCTATCGCACCGACCAGATAGCCGATATTCCCCCGCACTATGTCAAAGCGTATTTGCAAAAGAGCGACCCCGAGCACTTTTCAGTTATTCAACCAATTCGCTCGCTGATCCGATTTGCCAATCTCAACCTGATGGGCCGCTGGCCTATGCAAGGCCCATTTGATCTCATTCTCTGTCGAAATGTAATGATTTACTTTGATCGACAAACCCAAGAGCGATTGGTCAACCGCTACTACGAGATGCTGCGCCCGGGCGGCCATCTGTTCATAGGTCACTCAGAGAGCCTAGCCAGCGTCAACCACCCCTTTGCCTACAGACAGCCCGCTGTGTACGAGAAGGCATAGTGCACGCCGGAAATGACATAACGGTGCATCGCCACACGGTCGGCATATCGGATATGTTCATATCCAGCGATAGCCGCGCCGAGATTATCACGCACGCGCTGGGGTCCTGCGTCGGCGTTACCGCCTACGACCCGGCCACGCACGTCGGCGGCCTCATCCACATCATGCTGCCCCTGTCCAAGCTCTCGCCGGAAAAGGCACAGAACAATCCGCTCATGTTTGTCGACACCGGCATACCGCTGTTTTTTAAAGCGCTTTTTGCCAAGGGCGCAAGTCGGCAAAATTTGCAAATCAAAGTCGCCGGCGGTGCCCTGCTTATCGACCCCGAAAAACATTTTAAAATTGGTGAGCGCAACTATATCGTGCTGCGCAAGTTGCTGTGGAAGAACGATCTGCTTATCTCTGCGGAGGATGTGGGAGGCAACAAATCGCGCACCATGAGCCTATTCCTCGAGTCCGGTAAGGTTATTGTCAAATCCCAATCGGGAGAGAGAGAACTCTAATGAGCTATAACGTACTCGTCGTCGACGACTCCAAAACGGCGCGCATGATGTTAGCAAAAATGCTCAGAATTAGCGGCCTGCCAGTCAACGAGGTATTTATCGCTGAAAACGGCTCTGAGGCGCTCTCCATGCTCAAGGCAAACTGGATCGATTTGGTTATTACCGACTTACACATGCCCGTTATGACCGGGATCGAAATGATAGAAGCCATGGCAAAAGACGGCCTCTTGGAATCGGTGCCCGTGGTCGTCGTAACCAGCGATTCGAGCCAGCAGCGCATGAACGACCTGCGCGATCTGGGCATTCGCGACTACTTGTGCAAGCCTGTGCGCCCGGAAAGCGTCAAAGCCGTAGTCGAAGAAATACTGGAGACGGATGCATGAGTGACCCAACGAACTCCGGCCTCGGCGACAACCCCATCTCGTCGACCACCCTGGAAGAAATACTTTCGGATGTCTTGCAGGAACAGGCCTTTATGTTCGCAGAGCACGGGGAAAGTGAAGCGGTTGAAGCACCCGCCGCTTCCTTCATGTACGCTCGCATTCAATTCGACGGCCCCTGCTCCGGCCGCTTGGGCCTGGTATTTACTCCAAACCTGTGCTCCGAGCTCATCACCAATATGCTCGGCATGGACTCCGAAGACTTAGAGGAAGAAGACATAGCCGACGCGCTCAAGGAATTGCTCAACGTGGTCTGCGGAAAGTTTCTCATCGCCGCATTTGGCCCGATGCTCAAATTTGACCTATCCATACCAACCATTACAAAGATTGGTCTCGACCAGTGGACGGCACAAAAAGCCAATCAACACACCACGGTGCTCATGGTTGAAGACGAAGTCGTCCTCTTTGAACTTCGCCTGTAGAAGAGCGCGCTAAAGACTGCCTTGGCCCCCACCAAAGTCCTTATCATAGACGACTCTGCAGTCGTCAGGAAAATCTTCTCGGAAGAACTCTCGCGCGACCCAGACATAGAGGTTGTGGGCACCGCCCCCGACCCATTTGTAGCGCGCAACCGCATCGTGCGCCTGCAGCCCGATGTGATTACGCTAGACATAGAAATGCCGCGCATGGATGGCATCACATTCTTGCGCAAGCTGATGCACTACTATCCACTGCCTGTAATAGTGGTTTCGTCCCTTACGGAAAAGGGCAGCCACTTGGCGCTGGAAGCACTCGACATCGGCGCTGTGGAGGTGATGTGCAAACCGGGGGCTTCCTACACGGTGGGCGATATGTCGGTCCAGCTAGCGCAAAAAATCAAGGCCGCGGCGCTCGTCGATGTAAAGCGCACGCCGCGCAGGCCCAGCACCCCATCGCCAGTGGCCAAGCCCCTGTCGCGCACCACCAACAAGGTCGTTGCCATTGGCGCATCGACCGGCGGTACCGAAGCACTACGCATGCTGCTGCAGTCATTTCCCGCCGACGGCCCCGGAACGCTCATTGTCCAGCATATGCCCGAGTATTTTACCAAGGCATTTGCACAGCGGCTCAACGGGCTATGCCCACCCCATATCAAGGAGGCAGAAGACGGCGAACCCGTCGTTCCCGGCAAGGTCCTCATCGCCCCCGGCAACCACCACCTGCAATTGCGTCGCTCGGGGGCACTTTACCAGGCGAAGGTCAGCACGGGACCACTGGTCGGCCGCCATCGGCCGTCGGTAGAGGTCCTATTCAACTCCGTAGCGCGCTATGCTGGTCCCGATGCCGTGGGGGTCATGCTAACTGGCATGGGCAGCGACGGGGCGGATGCCATGCTTAATATGAAGAACGCCGGGGCGGCAACCGTTGCACAAGACGAGAGCAGTTGCGTCGTCTTTGGCATGCCTAGAGAGGCCATTGCGCGCGGCGCCGTCGATCACGTGGAATCCATCGACACCATTACCAAGCGTATCTTACAGTGCGCTTGACAAACCCATCTAGGCCTCGTGCGACGCGATCTGCGCCTGCGAAATCGAACGGTATACCCTGCCGATATGCCCTGCATATGGGGCCAGCTCTCGTCGAAAAGAGCCACCGTATCCGATGCAAATAAGATTGCGTTTTGTCATTCCGCGCAGATATATTTAACTTACTACAATAGGTTTAGAGCAAACTAAATTTATTTGAGAGGGCTGCAACCGTGAGAATCTTAATTGTTGATGATGAGGATACCATAACTCACTACTTTTCACAGCTAGCTGAGATTAATGGGTTCGATGAAATCGACATCGCTGGCAGCGGCGAAGACGCCATGACGCAGGTCCTCAGAAAGACCTACGACGTAATCACGCTCGATATACAAATGCCCGGGGCAAGCGGCTTGGAGATCATAGCCATGCTGCGCAATATGTGCCCCCATGCTATCATAGCCGTAATTTCTGGTTTTCTCCCCGAACAGATATCCGATGAAGTCGCCGGCTGCGTTGATGTCCTTATATCTAAACCTGTGAACGTACAGACGTTTACGACGCTCCTCAATAAGGCCAAGCAAATACACGGCGCGATGGACGAAATTCGCAGCCTTGGTGTAGCTCCCGACTCAATCAGATAATATGGCTTCCATTTTCGCTATCGACGCCGTCGAAAAAGAGCTATTGAAAGACGGCGAAACGACCGAGTGCAAGGCACTGATCGCCGGTCGCAATGCGTTTGACGCAGGCGATACAAACGGCCATATGCTGATGGACATGCCCGGGGGAACCAGTGCGAGCGGCCGCTGCTCAATGGTCATCGACGGCTCGCTCAACGGCATGCCGAACAATCCTTGCCGCGTCCAGGTTGCAGGCGACCTGCTAATCAAGGGCAATGTCTTTCATGCACAGATACAGTGCAAAGCCCTCTACGTAGATGGCGACGTCCAAGACAGCCGAGTATCCACTACGGGCGATGCCTATATCGGCGGCGAGCTGATGCAAACGCAGCTGCTGTTGGGCGACTACGGCGATAGAAAATCCGCTATTGAGGATATATATCGCGGCTTCTCCCACGTGCAGGACGACCTCGAAGCACTAGAACGCCAAATCCGCCAAGAGGAGAAGCGCGTCGACCGCTCGTGTAAAGCAACGCTCATACCGCTCAATTTCAACGTCAGCCGCATCATATCGCACGAGAATAACCAGGTGCGGATCAACCTGTCGAGCTTCTACTCTTCCGTGGGCGAACTGAGCGAGACCCGGCGCAAATCAGCGCTGCTGGAGTTCTTTGCCAAGGGCGTTGTTGGCTACCTAGCACGCTCCAACCGCAAGTACATAAGTGACAACCCGGCGCGTGAGAAGGTTTTCCTACAGCTTCTCAAACAGCTGCGCGAGCTTTTCCTCCTCGTCGCCGAGCGCGACTTTATCGTCCATGGTCAACAGGGCGATAGGCAAAAGATGGAGGATATTGCCGATGACATTCGCAACCAGCACCAAACGCTCTACATAGAGGGTGGCATACACCCCGAATCGTCGCTGCGTTTTATGCTACCGCGCGTAGCGACGAACGAGCAAGACGAATACGTCTTTACCGACAGCTCGGCTACGTGCCAAGTCGCGGCGGGAGCGGAAGAAGACGCGTTTACGGTGACGCTTATCGACGCCGAGGGCAATGAGAACGCGCACCGCGTCCGCAGTGCCGAACTCGAAGAAGCGCGCCTGAGCACCACGCTGGGTACTGTAGTGTGGGAATCGATTGCCGGCGCACCAACCGCCTAACGTCTCGCCACGGCACGCCTCTTTTCCCAACCCCGACGCGTTAAGTTGCTCGTTCTCCGTTCCAGAAAGGTCCGCAATCCGTGCGCATCGTGACCGGCAGTCTACGCGGGCGGCGCATACCATCCAGTCGCCTCGGCAATCTTCGCCTCACCTCTTCCCGTCTCAAAGAATCTGTCTTTGCCATGCTCGGCGCCGACTTGCAGGGGACGCGCTTCCTCGACCTGTGTGCGGGTTCGGGACAAATGGGCTTAGAGGCGCTCAGCCGCGGCGCCCAAGTGGTCTTTAACGAACCGGACAGGCGGCGCTACAATCACCTGCGTTCCCTGCTCCGCACGTGGCGTATTGGCGCACAAATGCACGACGTGCGCGCCGAGCTGCTTATCGCACGACTTGATCAAGAAGCCCATCGATTCGACGCCATCTATCTGGATCCGCCCTATCACGCCCGCCATGCGGGCGCCCCCCTCTGTCTAGCTCTGTTGGAAAAGCTAGCCGCCGTGCAGCTCCTACACGAGAGTGGACTCATTCTCGCTCAGCACCAAAAAGAACTGGATTTACCCGAAGAAGCCGGCTCGCTGCGCTGCCTGCGCATGCGCGAATACGGCAATACAAACCTGAGTATATACGCACAGTCTTGACGCCCATAGCCACCCCACCTATACTAGACCACCATGAAAATCACTAGTATTGAAGCCATACCCGTGCGCGTGCCGCGTCCGCGCCCCTTCAAGAGCAGCCTCGGCGTTCAACAGGCTAGCGAGAACGCCGTAGTGCGCATTCACACCGATGAAGGGCTCGTTGGTCTGGGCGAAGCCTCCAGCATCTGGGACCGCCGCGGTCGCGGAGAGAGCGAGACGATTAACGGCCTGCTCGCCGAAGCGCTCGTCGGCCAAGACCCAACGCAAATAAGCGCGATCAGCGCCCTCATGGACTCGCTCTTGCACCGCTCGTACCCGGCCAAGGCGGGTGTCGAAATGGCCCTGTACGACCTAGTGGGCAAGATGCTGAACGCACCGGTGTACACTCTGCTCGGCGGCCAGGTGCGCGAGCGCGTGCTGCTCAGCCACTCGCTGTCTATGGGCGATCCCGAAGATATCGTCGAACAGGCTACGCGACTCGCAGAAGAGGGCTATCAAACACTCAAGTGCAAAGTCGGGCGCGATTTGCAAGCCGACCTCCAAATACTGGATGCGATTCGCAGCGAAGTGGGCGATATCACGCTGCGCGTCGACGCCAATATGGGCTGGGCTTCTGCCAAAGAAGCCGTGCGCCAAATCAACGAGCTCTCCGTATTTGACTTGGAGCTAATCGAACAACCCCTGCATTACAGCGATATGGAAGGACTGCGCTTTGTTCGCGCCAACGTCGAAGTTCCGATCATGGCCGACGAAAGCGTCTGGACTCCTTCCGATGCCATGGCCTGTATCCGCGCCAATGCCGTCGACGTATTTAACGTCTACGTCTCCGAAGCCGGTGGCTTAGGTCCAGCGGCCCATATCTTCGCCATCGCCGAAGCGGCGCGACTGCCCTGCATCATAGGCAGCATGCCCGAATTGGGCATCGGCACGGCGGCCCAAGCTCACCTGGCCTTTGCCATGCGCAATATCGGCTATGCCAGCGATGTCAACGGCTTTGTCTACCACAGCGACGATATTATCAACGAAACGCTGCGCATCGAAGAGGGCTACCTCTACCCGCCGTCCGGGCCCGGTCTGGGTGTTAGCCTAGATGAGGAAAAATTGCAGCGCTACCGCATCGACTGATGCGCTTCCGTCCCTGTATTGACCTGCACCAGGGGCAAGTCAAACAAATTGTCGGCTCGTCTCTCAACGACGAGAGCGCGCCGACGACCAACTTTGTCGCCCAGCACGGCGCGGCCCACTTTGCCGCGCGCTATTGCAGCGATGGCCTGTCCGGTGGACACGTTATCATGCTGGGTCCCGGCAACGAAGAGGCCGCCGCAGAGGCTCTGCGAGCGTACCCACAGGGCCTGCAGCTAGGCGGTGGCATCAACGCCGACAATGCTCCTCAGTGGTTGGAGCGCGGCGCATCCCATCTCATTGCCACATCTTACGTCTTTCGCGATGGACAGCTCGACCGCGACAATCTGCGCAAACTCGTCGCTGCCATAGGTCGCCAGCACCTCGTTTTAGATCTGAGCTGTGCCCGCATTGGCCATCGCTACGTCGTCATGACCAACCGCTGGCAACAGGCAACGGACTTCGAGATGTCGCGAGCCAACCTGCAGATGCTCGCCGACTCGTGCTGCGAATTTCTCATACACGCCACCGACGTCGAAGGTAAGCAGCAGGGCATTGACGTCGACCTGGTATCTCTACTAGGTCAGATTACTCCACTGCCCACAACCTATGCCGGCGGCGTGCGCGCCCAAAGCGACATCGATCGCATAGCACAGCTCGGCGATGGCAAATTAGACTTTACGGTGGGAAGCGCGCTCGATATGTTTGGCGGCAGCGCACTGCGCTACGACGATATGGTCACTCAGTACAGAGCCTGAAGCCACCCTACGCCGCGCGATATAGCCCACCGCTTCAAACGCCATTCGCCTGATATAGTATCCGTGCACATTACCTACTCTAACACAGCCGAAGGCGTTGGCTGGGAAGCCGTCAGAGCGCGCCTTGCCGTCGATGGGTCCGACCGCGGGCGAAGCGCCCTGCAGCTGCAGCAGTCATTTGCAAAGAGCCACGCCGTATGCCTAGCTCGCGTGAATGGGGTCGTCGTCTGCACCGCCCGCGCTGTATGCGACCGCGCCAACAGCGCCTATATCGTCGACGTGTGGACCGACCCCGATCTGCGCCGCCGCGGCATCGCCACGCACGTGCTCCGCTTGCTGCTCGATTCCCTCGGCCAACGGCACGCGTACCTCTTTACCGCTCCCCATCACATGCGCCTCTACGAGGCACTGGGGTTTGTCCCCGATGACCTCAGCGCGGGCAAGGTCGGCGATAAGCGGTTGATCAGACGGATACCCTGATCTAACGCATACTGCCCACGGTCCTACATACCGGACTGCACAGTTCCCCCATTTCCCGCATTTTGCTTATTTTTAGCGCGGTGCGTTTGCCCTGCGCGGCGCATCCATTCACACCCAAACGTTCCACCGGAGTCAGCCTCAATGATCCTACCGCACAGGGAATACGCCCTGACGTCCAGCGAAAAAGAACACTATAGAGAGAATGGCTACGTGCTCATCAAGGGGGTATTTAGCAAAGAAGAATCCGCATTTTTTTGCGGCGAAGCACACGCCATCGCCCGGCGTCTGCTAGCCGCTCAAGCCGACGACGTCGTGAATCAAGGCTGGGGCAGCGGTGCCAAAGTAACGGATATGCCGCGCGAGTTGTTGCACTGCCACAACGTGCAGTTTCACTCTTCGGCCTTTGCACGCCTCATCGTCGATCCCCGCCTAACGGACCGCGCCGCCGATATAGTGGGTGACAACGTGCAGCTGCACCACACCAAAATGTTTATTAAACCACCGGAGAAGGGCGCGCCCTTTCCCATGCATCAGGACGCACCGTATTTCCCGCACGAAGCCCACTCAATGATGGCGGCCATTGTCCACTTTGACGACGCTCCGCTCGAAAAGGGCTGCGTGCGCGTCATACCGGGCTCTCACAAACTGGGAGTGCTCGACCACCTGCGCGAGGGAGGACATCACCTACCAACCGAACGCTATCCGGTCGCCGAAGCCACGCCCTGCCCGGCCGAGGCAGGCGACGTGCTCTTTTTCAGCTATCTAACCATTCACGGTTCGGGTCTCAATACCAGCCAAGAGCCGCGCACTACGCTGCTGGTGCAAATGCGCAACCCCGAAGACCTACCCGACGTAGACACACACGTCTCGCGCGGCCAGGGCCACATGCTGCGCGGCGTCGATCCCCTGGCCAATGCGGGGGCTTCGGTACCTTCTCCGGTGCGCTTCAAAACGAGCGCAGAGCGAGCGGCTTCGTGAGCAAAACCGAACTCTACAGGCTACACGAGCTCCAATCAGACGCATCGCAGCCGCTCTTTGCCCTGCTCGCCGAGCACGTGCCCGACCTGAGTCGCAGCATGGCGCGCAAAGCGGTGCAGGCTTCTCTGGTTTCCGTCAATGGAACTATTTGCAGCGACCCTCAGCACGTGCCCACACTAAACGCAGCCATTCGCTGCGATTTCCGCCAGGGCATCGACAAGCAGTACCAGCTAGCGCGCTTTGCTCCACCAGAAGGGGAGTTGCCCTTTCGCGTGCTCTACTGCGACGAAGACATCGTCGTAATAGACAAGGCCGCCGGCGTGCTGTCCGCGCCGACGCAAAAGGGCGAGCGCGGCGCCGTCAGCGAATATCTACGCCGCTGGCTGCGCGCCCAAGGCGACAAACGACCGTTTACCGGCTATATACATCGCCTCGACAAGGAAACGAGCGGCTGTCTGTGCTTTTCGCGCAATCGCCGCGCCCAAAAAATGCTTGCCGTGCAATTTGCCAAACACGGCGCGCGTCGGCGCTACCGATGCATTGTAGTGGGTGGACCGCAGCGCGATCGAGATACCCTGACGGGGCGCATCGGTCGCGCCTCAGATGGACGCCGCGCCGTCGTTGCCGACCATCTACCCGGCAAGCACGCGATCACGCACTTTGAAGTCGTCCAGCGCTTTGACAGCGTTAGCGAGCTAAAGATCCGCTTGGAAACCGGGCGCACGCACCAGATTCGCATCCACATGGCCCATATCGGTTGCCCCATCGTCGGCGAGCCGGTGTACGGCGAGCCGCGCGCTAAAGCCCAGCGCGCTGCGCGCATGATGCTGCATGCCAACCAGCTCGACCTCGAACACCCGACCACCGGCAAGCACATGCACTTCACGGCAGACCTACCCGAGGAATTCGTCGCTTTCCGGCGGGGACTAGACGCGCCGTAAGCACCTTCGCCGCAAAGTGCCTGCGACTCTACAGCAAAGACACCATCTGGCGAAAGCGCTCTGCGTACTGTGCCATCACGCCCTCGGCATCACCCCCACCGCCGGGTTTGTGAATTACCTCAACGGAAAAGTAGCCCGAGAATCCGGCACTGCTTAGCAACTGCAGCGGTTCTAGGTGGTCGATAACACCCTCGCCGAGTGCTCCCACCTGTATGCGCCCATGTGCATACTGACCGTCGTGCGCGTGCAGATGGCGCACGTGCCCTCCGATAACCGCGGCGCTTTCCTGCGGTTTTTCGAGCATCCGCTGCGTATGCATAAAATCCCACAGCACCTTCACATATTCGTGGTCTACCTGCTCGACGACGGCGCGCACGGGCGCCGAACAGCACCACTCGTCGTGCGTCTCCATTAGGACGACGACGCCGCGCGCCGCCGCTAGGTCGACGATTTGCCTATAGCCCTCTGCGACATAATCGACGACGAGCTGCCACTCGCGATCGCGCGCGCGCTGGCCGCCAAACGTCCGCACGAGGCCACAGCCCAGGTCCGCGGCCAAATCGATGTATTTCTTCAGATCTTCCACGTGCTGTGCGCGCGCCGTTTCGTCGGGCTCAGCCATGCGCACACCGGTCGCAATGCAGCAAATATCCAATCCCTCATCGGCCATGCGCTGGCGGATGGACCGCCGTGCATCGGCGCTCAAATCCGCTTCTATACCACAGGCGTGCCCCCATTCGACTCGCGGCTCTAATCCCCTATAGCCATGGCGCTTCATCGCCTCGATAATTTCGTCCAGCGACCAGTCCGGGCACACGCTGCTCATCGTAGCCAACTCTATCATCTCGCATTCCTTTCGCGATGTATTGCAACTTTTCGCATTCACAACGGCGGCCATCTTTGATATCTTTATACCACATATACCATGAGCCACCCTCCGAATAAAAGCAATCTCACCTGGCGCCACCGCCTGCACGAAATCATCTTTGAAGCCGATACGCCTGCGGGCAAGGCCTTTGACATAGTGCTCATCGCCAGCATTGCGCTCAGTATTATAGTCGTGATGCTCGATAGCATCCAGGAATTTCGCGAGCGATACGGCGCAGCGCTGTTTGTAACCGAGTGGTTTTTCACCGTGCTGTTCACCGCAGAGTACCTCCTTCGCCTCTTTAGCGTCGGACGCCCTCGGCATTATGCATTGAGTTTCTACGGCATCGTCGACTTTCTCTCCATCATTCCCACGTACCTCAGCCTCTTCCTGCCCGGAACGCAGTATCTGCTAGTCATTCGCATCCTGCGCGTGCTGCGCATCTTCCGCATCTTCAAGCTCGCGCAGTATATAGACGAAGCGCGACACCTGAAGCATGCGCTGCAGGACAGCCACCGCAAGATCACCGTATTTCTCTTCACCGTGCTCAATATTGTCGTCATTATTGGCGCAGCGATGTATATCATTGAAGGCGGCGGAAACGGTTTTACCAGCATTCCACGCAGCATTTATTGGGCCATCGTTACCGTAACGACTGTCGGCTACGGGGATATCTCCCCGCAAACCAGTATCGGCCAGACTCTATCAGCCCTGCTAATGATTACCGGCTATGCCATACTCGCCGTCCCCACGGGAATCGTCACGGCCGAGTGGGCCGTGAGAAACTACCAGCGTCTGACCGTAAGCACGCAGAGCTGCCCACAGTGCAGCGCAGAGGGCCACGACAGCGATGCCACATTCTGCAAGCACTGTGGCGCAACTCTCTGAAGTCACCCTTTTAAAGCCGTCTGTTCCGAACAGTGGTTGACTCCAGACCGATCTATATATTCAATTAAGCTCTGCGTGCATATACGCCCCGCAGAGCACTTGACACACCCGCTTATCAACGACTACGAACGCCTATTTTCCGCAGGAGCATTCCACGTGCAACGCCGCACCGCCTTTCCGCACCACTACACCCACGGTCGCCTAGCCTTCCATATGGACGTCCATTTCGAGACGCTGACCGGCGAGCGCATCGACGCACTGAGCCAGCCGCTGGTCAGCGGCACGCGCGGAACGTGGGTGCTCCACATAGCCAATCGCGAATGCGATCTGACCGCCGGCGCTGCCATTGCCCTCGTGCGCTTTGATGCGCAAATCGCCTTTGCTCTACAAACAGCCGCACCGCGCGGCCGCGATTATTGCACCCTCAGCACGACAAGCGGTGCCGAGCTCGAACTCTGTTTGGGGCACAGCTCGGTCAATTTATTGACTATTTGCGTGCGATCGGGTATCCTGCGCAAAGGCGAGGACATCGTTCTGCGCATCGGCGACCGCAGCCGAGGCAGCGTCGGCAGTGAGGTGTTCTGGTCGGCAACCGAGGCCCAATTCCTCCTCGCCGTCGCCCCGGCCAACGAGGAGCTCTTCACCGGCATCGCCAGCAATCCGCACTCGCTGCACATCGTCCATCACCCCGTGCTGCGCCACGTGCGCCTCCTCGCGCCCACGGTGGTAGCTCCCGGCGAACCGTTCCGCCTGCACCTAGGGGCCTTTGACCGCAACCGCAATCTCCTCGAAGACTACGAGGGACAGATTGATTTTGTCCCGCCGGAACACGTTTGGGGTTTGCCAGACAGCCACTCCTTTTCTCGCTCTGACGGTGGTTTAAAACTATTCGAGAAGGTGCAAATCGACGCACCCGGCATCTACCGCATATTGGGCTCGAGCGAAGCGGGCACTTTTCGCAGCAACCCCATCGTCGTCCAAGAAAACCCGCGCGTGCGAATTTACTGGGGCGACGTGCACGCGCACGGCTGGGGCGATTCAACTATGCACCTGATGCACCTGCCGTCGCCCAAGCTGACGCCGCTGAGCCGCCATCGCCAAGCGCGCGACGTCGGGCGCCTCGACTTTTCCTGTCCGGCTTCCATGTCGATGGACCCGGAAAAGCGCGACGTCGTATGGCGGCCCTATCGCGACGCCTGCGAGGAGATGGATGAGCCCGGCCGCTACGTGCCCTTCCTGGCCTATGAAGCCCATCCTCAGGAGGGCGATCGGCAAGTGATCTTTAAACACTACGAAGAGCCGACTCCGCCATCTATGCGCCTGCCGCTACCGCAGTTGGAAGAGCTGTACGACCAACGCGACGACGTCATGTTACAGGTGCATATCGGCGGCGACCCGCCCCGCTGGGACCTACATCGACCGCGGCGCGAGCGCCTGCTGGAAATCAGCTCGGGGTTCGGCAATGCCGAGTGGCTGCTGCAAAAGGCGCTGCAGCTGGGCTATCGCCCCGCGCTGTGCGGCGCATCCGACCTGCACCTCGGCCTAATGGGCGGGCCGCGCGCCGTTGAAACTTTTCGCGGACGCTTTGGCCAAAAATATCCCATGCGCCAGCGCGACTCGGCCTATGGGACGGGGCCCCTGACGGCTATCTGCTCGTCGGAACTTTCGCGCGACTACCTGTGGCACGCGCTCGAGACGCGGCGCACGTACGCTACGTCGGGCGCGCGCATCTACCTCGACGTCAGCGCCAACAACCAGCCCATGGGAGCGCAGATTCCAGTGCGCGAAGCGCTGCGCGTCACCTTTGCCGCCCACGCATGCGAAACCATTGAGCGCATCGACTTAATCTGCGGACGCTATCGCCTGCGCAGTTGGCGTCCCGGTGCGCTCGATTGCTCCATCGACCTATCGCTGCAGCCGTCCGAACTACCCGGCACCTGGCTCTACTTTCGCCTACAGCAGGTAGACGGCGAGTACGCCTGGACCACACCCATCTACCTAGAACACCCCGAAGGCATCCCACCCGCAACCGACCTGGCCGCTTGGAACGACGATGGTGCGCTGCGCGTGCGTCCTGCGGCAGGCAGTGCCGCAGACGTCCACTTGCAGCAGCTCGAACGCTACCTGCGGCGCGAGGAAAACCCCGAGCGCTTTGCCGACCTGACGCCGATTGGCATTGTCGATACGGCACCCGGTCGCTGCGCTCTATTCTACTGCTACTGGGGCGAAGAGCGCTTTCCGATGAGCATCCGCTGGTTTTTTGAGTTCGAGATACCCAAAGTTCGATTTGACTTCGGCTGGCGCGACTACGGCGCATGGGACGAAATGGAACTGGGTCCACAGCTAATGGAGAAATACGCCGAATGAGTGCCAACGCATTACACGACCTGGCCGAGTTGCTGCCCACCTCAGAAGAAATCGAGCGCTATCGTCAGTGCGGCTACTACATCTCCAAGCCGCTCTATACGGAGGCCGAATTGGATGCGGCTATTGCCGCTAGCGAGCGTTACTATGACGAGTTACAGGGACGCGAAATAGCTCTGCCCAACGGACGAACCTATTCACTGGCTTGGCACCCGGGTGACGGACCGGAGCGCCTGCGCAAAAACGACTATTCGACGCTCGTCGTACCCGAATTAAACGCGCTGCTGCGCAAACCCGCACTTGGGCTCATCGCCGCATTACTGTGCGGTGATGACGTGCGCCTTTGGCACGACCAGCTTCTCTATAAACCACCCTCGAGCGACGACGCACCCCAGAGCGTTGGCTGGCATACCGACTACGGATACTGGCGCACCTGTAGCGCCGATAACATGCTCACCGCTTGGGTGCCGTTGACCGATATGGACGAACAGATCGGCACTATAACGTTTGTAGAGGGCAGTCCCCACTGGCCGGAAAATAACCACTTAAACTTTTTTTCGTCCGACCTCGACGGACTCGAAAAACAGTTCAACAGCGGCGGCTCACCGGTTGTCAAAGTTCCGGCTATCCTGCAGCGCGGCCAAGTGACGTTTCACCACTGTCGCACCATTCACGGCAGCGGACCCAACTACACCCAACAGCCGCGGCGCTCTATCGCCTTTCACATGCAGCCGGCAGCCAATAGCTACAGAGAGGTGTACGATGGTACGCAGCTCTTGGCCCATCCTAATGACGAGCTGACGCGCGGTGCCGACGGGCAGCCAAACTACGCCGACCCGACCTACTGTCCCCTATTAGGCGAAGTGGAGCGCGCGCGATCGCTGGTATGAAAATCGACGCCGTTGCCATTTCTGTTTTTGAGCTACCGACTAACACCGCTATCTGTGCCATGCGGGAAGTGCCCTACGGGGCGCGCACGCGCTGGCAGCAGCAGGCGCACAGTCACCAACCCGATACGGTACACGTCTTGCACGTAGTCACCGACGAGGGCATTGAGGGAATGTGCACGGTGGGTGATGCGCGCTACACGGCTATGCGCACGCGCGACCTCGAACACCTGCGCGCGCTCACCGTCGGCGAAGACCCCCTGCAGCGCGAACGCCTTGATGCCAAGCTGCGCGCTGCCACTCGCCATATCTTTACCTTGCCCGGTTGGCACGGCGCATTGGATAACTGCCTGTGGGATATCGCCGGCAAAGCGGCCAATGCACCCGTATGCGAGCTCATAGGCCGCAAGCGCAGCGCATGTCCCGCCTACTACAACTTCAATTCTTCCAGCGCCGAAGCAGCCGTTGACGATGCACACAGAGCACTCGACATGGGTTTTACGGCGCTCAAAGACCACTGGCATGCAACGGCCGAAGAAAACGTTGCCAACGCGCAGGCCGTGCGTCAGGCGGTCGGCGACGTCCCGCTCTTTCACGATGCGGCCAGCGCCCCCTACACATTTGAAGAGGCGCTCTACGTTGGTCGTGCACTAGAAGAGCTCGACTTTATCTGGTTTGAGGAGCCGCTGCCCGACCGCGACCTAAAGCATCTCCAGCAGCTGTGCACGGCGCTCGATATGCCCATCCTCGCCCCCGAAACGCTTATGCACGAATTGGAACTGAGCGCGCTGTGGCTAGCGTTGGGCGCGACGGACGTGCTGCGCGCCAACGCGCGCCACGGCACGACGGCTGCTCTGCATCTGGCCGACTGTGCCCAACGCCAACATACAACCATTGAATTTAACGGACCCGGCGGCCTGTTCGGACTCGTGCATGCCCATCTCGTCTGCGCCATCGACAATACCCGCTACTACGAATACTTTCCCGGCGGCAGCCGCGACGAAATAGGCCGAGAAATTGGCTTGCTCAACCCCCCGCTGCCCACCAAAGGGGCAATCACACCTCCACACGCACCCGGCTGGGGAGCCGAGTGGGATCGACCTTACTTTGAGAAAAAGCGCGTTGCCGTGCTCTGAGAGCCCACCTACCCCGCCGCCTCTCTTC
>JAYPJE010000001.1:0-47518 GCA_038128265.1 Gemmatimonadota bacterium | reverse complement strand
GTCCAAGGGCGCTATTTTCAATATGTTTGTGATCTCTATCTCACCCGTGTACACTAAACGGCGCCCCTATGATCAATAGCGCTCAAAACGACGAAATCAGCCCCAAAAAAGTGGGAATTATCGGCGGTGGACGGGGCGGCGCAGCCTTACTGCAGGCGCTGCACGACCTGCCTCAAGTAGAGGTGGTAGGCGTCTGCGATATCGACCCACAGGCACCCGCCATAGAAGTGGCCAAAACGTGCGGCATTGCTACCTATGCTGACACCGGTCAGTTTATTGGCAACCACTCGATGGACTGGCTTATCAACGTAGCTGACCGCTCGATGATTCAACGCCATATTCTGAGCCGCGAGCTCAGTGGCGTAACGCTCATAGATGGCCATATCGCCGAGCTAATCTGGCGCATGCTCCTCGACTTCTCCGAAACATTTTCCACGCCGCTTGCAGCCGGCGATGCGGCCGCACTCGGCCGCCTGCAGTGGACCCTTATCCAGCGCATTGTCAGTATAGCCCAGCCCGTGCAGCGCGAACTAGAATACATCGCCTTTCACGATCCGCTGACCGGACTCTACAGCCGACATATGCTGAGCGAGTTTACCGAGCGAGAAATCAGCCATGCCTATCGGCAAGAGCGCACGCTGTCGATGGTCGTAATGGATATAGACCACTTCAAGAAAGTCAACGACGCGTTCGGCCACGACGTGGGCGATGTCGTTTTAAGAGAGCTCGCCCAATTGCTAAGCGAGTCATGTCGCCGCAGCGATATGGCAGCTCGCTACGGCGGCGAGGAATTTGTCGTCGTTCTGACCAATACCGACCTGCAGTCGGCTACGATGTGGGCGGAACGCATGCGCGCCAAAACCGCCGACAGCCTGCGCGTGCCGGACGGGACGGCGGTGACGATTAGCCTCGGCGTTGCCAGCATCGAGTTTGATACCGAAGCCGACGGCAAGAGCCGCAGGAGCCTGACATCAGAAGATTTGTTTAAGCAGGCCGATGAAATGCTCTATAACGCAAAGAAATCGGGGCGCAACCGAGTCGCCGGCGTGCGCATAGCGGTGAAAAAACGCGGCGGGCAAGCATAGCGCATATCCAACAGAGTAGGGAGAGAGGCAATATGGTCAACAACAGCCGCCTAGTCTATTCCAGCGAGCGCGGGCGCATTGCGCAGAACAAAAAAAAGGGCGACGCGCCACCCTCTAATGGCGACGGCATCGCCCGCGTGCGCCGCGAGAAAAAGGGACGGGGCGGTAAGACGGTGACCACGATATCCGACTTGGCTCTCGGCGGCGAAGAGCTTAAACAGCTCGCCTCCGAGCTCAAGCGCCTGTGTGGAACGGGCGGGTCGGTCAAAAACGGCATTATTGAAATCCAAGGGGATTGTGCCGACCGCATCGTCGATGCCCTAACGGAGCGCGGCCATCGGGCAAAACGCGCCGGCGGCTAGGCCGAACTACAGCCTAATTCCGTCGCACGTAAACCTCTCGTGCTATTCCTGCGACGGGGGAATTCGCTTGCCCTGCGGGTCGGTCAGCCTATCCACTTCCGCAACCAGTTCGGCGGCCAGCTGCTGGCCAATAAAGTGTTCTACCGCATCGGCTGGCCCGTGCACGCGGTCGTCCGGCAGGCCTAAATCACTCAAATAGCTCTCCCATAGCCGGTGGTTGCGCAAGAGACGCAGCGCCTCCTGACGACCGCCCGGCGCCAGCGTCCAGCGGTCGCTGGCTCGGACGACTAGCCCACTTCGCTCGAGGCGGCGCAGCGCCAACCGCGCCACGGTAGACGACACGGATGCTGCGTGCAGCAGCTCCGACGCGCTGAACCGATAGGGCTCTTCCACTTCGGAACGGCGCACCAATGCCAACAGCATGTGATCTTCGGCTACCTGCAGTGACAGCATGGCGCGCTGCCACAGGCGCGCGACGACCCCCTGATTCGGCGAAATCAGCAGAGACGCGACAAAAATGGCGCCGACCACTACGACCATCGCACCCGCAATAGAGCTATCCCACAGCCCGGCGAGCCAATAGCCCCCCACGGCCGAAACCACCCCAAATACAACGGCCAGCAGGAGAATGACGTGCAGTCTGTCACTCCACAAATAGGCCGCAGCACCTGGGACAATGAGCATAGCTACGACAAGTATGGCTCCCACTGACTCAAAAGCGGCAACGGTCGTTAGGGAAACCATGCCCATGAGCATATAGTGGACCAACGTCGCGTTAATACCGACGGCCACGGCCATTGCCGGGTCAAAAGAAGCCATTTTGAGCTCTTTATACAGCAGCTGCACAAAGAGCAAGTTGAGTAGCAGAACCGCCCCCAATATCCATACGGGGCGCGGTCCTACGTCGACACCGTCCCACATCAAAACGTCCCAGGGCGTATAGGCAATCTCGCCGTAAAGGACGCATTCCTGATCTAAGTCGACCTGGCCGGCAAAGGCCGTAACGATGACGACGCCCAGGGCAAAAAGCGCGGTAAATACAATGCCGATCGAGGCATCTTCCTGCACGTTCCACTTGCGATGGAAAGCTTCGACCAAAACCGTTGTCAAGAGACCGCAAAGGGCCGCACCGATAAACATGGGAATGATCGCGCGGCTGTCCGACCACAGAAAGGCGATGGCAATACCCGGCAGCACGGCATGGCTGAGCGCATCGCCGAGGAGCGACATCTTGCGCAGCACCAAAAATGCGCCAAGCAAGCCGCACGAGGCAGCGGCCAGTGCGCCCGTCAGAACAATCCAGAAAGCACCGTCGATGGCCATTACTCGCGTCCTCCGCGCCGGTAGTGACTGAGCGATCCGTGTATATTAACGACCTGATCCGGATCGATACCGCGCTCCTCAGCGACAATTTCCTCAAGGCGGGTAATAATCTCCGGCGTCAGCAGATGCTCAACTTCGTCCGCCGGACGGTCGACGTGGTCGGCGTCCAAAATAGAGCGATGGTACAGGTAGTGTTCCCACAGGCGGTGCGACTTGACGATAAAGACCCCTTCTTCAAACCCGCTCGGCGTCAACGCCCACCCCCCGTCGCGCCGCTGGGCGTAGCCCTGGCGGGCGATTCGCTTACCCAAGCGATCGACGCGTGGAGCTTTCCACCCCAGCTCAGCCGCCAGCAGCGACGTCGAGAAAATCGAAGCCTCGCCTTCTTTCTCGACCAGTTCGACAAAGGCGCGCAAAAAGTGATGGCGAGATTCTCGCTGGGCGTTGTGGCGATGGCGACGCCAGCGAGCCAGCACGCCGCGGCGCGGAGCGAACACGGCCGAAACGACAAAGAATAGCGTTGCGACAAGCACCATAACCGGCCCCGTGGGAATGCGCGGCGCCAGCGAACTGATAAAGGTGCCGACGACGCCGGCTATAGCGCCAAATGCCGTCGATACGATGACCATCGTGCCGAGACGCTCGCTCCAGAAGCGCGCCGCCACGGCGGGCGTTATGAGCATGGCGGCAATAAGCACAACGCCAACGGCCTGCAAACCGACCATTACCGTCAGAACGATCAGCCCCATCAGCAAACCGTCGATGCGGCGCGTCGAAAAGCCCAGCGTGTTGAGAAAACCCGGGTCAAAAATTAGCGCTTTGAATTCTTTATAGAACAGTAAGACGGCAACGATAATAATAGCCGCCAGCACCGTCATGACGACGAGGTCGTCGCCGACCATGGAGGCGGCCTGCCCGAACAGGAACTTATCCAAACCACTTTGGTTGCCGCCGCCAACGCGCTGGATATGCGTTAGCAAGACAATGCCAATGCCAAAGAATACCGACAGCACGATGCCGATAGCCGAATCGGCTTTGATCCGCGTAAACTGGGTCACAAATTGAATAAACAGCACGCCAACAACGCCGGCGCACGTCGCTCCTACCAGCAAGACCGACAGCGCCTTGCTCCCCGTGGCCAGGTAGGCCAGCGCCACGCCCGGCAGCGCTGCGTGTGCCAGCGCATCGCCGATCAGGCTGCGCCGACGCAGCACGGCAAAGCATCCCAGCATGCCCCCCGTCGCACCAATGAGCAGCGAGCCAAAGAGCACGAAGCGCACGTTGGCATCGGCCAGGCTTAAAAAGCGCAGGGCGTTCTCGAACATCAGTGGCCTCGCCGCTGGTCGGCCATCGCCTGAGCCGCCTGGCTCAGCACCGTCAGGCGGCCGCCGTAGGTCTTCTGCAGATTCTCGTTGGTAAATACCTCGCTCGTCGGCCCGGCAGCAACTACGCGCATATTCAACATGATGACCCAGTCGAAGTATTCGGTTACCGTCTGCAGATCGTGGTGCACGACCAAAATAGTCTTGCCCTGACGGCGCAGCTCGACGAGAATGTCGATAATCGCCCTTTCCGTCGCCGCATCGACGCCGGCAAAGGGTTCGTCCATCATGTAGATACGTGCATCCTGCGCCAGCGCCCGCGCCAAAAATACGCGCTGCTGCTGGCCGCCCGATAGCTGGCTGATTTGCCGCTGAGCGAACTCGCCCATGCCAACTTTCTCAAGCGCTTCCGCGGCGATGCGGCGATCTTCTGTTCCCGGTCGGCGCACCCATCCGACATGGCCATAGCGACCCATCAGCACTACGTCGAGAGCGTTGACTGGAAAGTCCCAGTCGACCGACTCGCGCTGCGGAACATAGCCGATGGCACTGCGCATTTGATCGTAGGGCCGGTCGTATATTTTCACCCAGCCCGATGCCTTGGGCACTAAATCCATTACCGCCTTTATCATCGTGCTCTTGCCGGCCCCATTCGGACCGATAATACCAACCAGCACGCCTTCGGGCACGTCTATGTCGACGTCCCACAGCACCGGCTTCTTGTGGTAGGCAATCGTCATATCGTGAATTTGAATCGGCGCAACGGCACTGGGCGAACGCCCTGACTCACTCATCGCAACGCTCCTGCGATCGTCTCTACGTTGTGGCGCACCATGCCCGCATACGTGTCTGCACCGCTGCCGGCCTCGCCCATCGCATCCGAATAGAGCGTTCCACCCACTACGACTTCGTGACCGCGCTCCAAACACCCCTGGCGCACCGCTTCAATCGAGCGCTCGGGAACGCTGCTCTCGACAAAGATAGCGCGCACTTTGCGCCGCGAAATAAGGTCGACCAGCTCCGTCACGTCGTTAACGCCGTATTCGGCCACGGTAGAAATCCCCTGCAACCCCATCACTTCTATCCCGTAGGCACGACCCAAATAGCCGAAGGCATCGTGCGCCGTAATCAATACGCGCTGCTCGCTGGGCACCTGTTCAACCTGTTCGCGAACCCAGGCGTGTAGCTCGACCAGTTCCTGGCGATAGCGCGCGCCATTTTGGTTGAACAGCTGCGCACCCGATGGATCAACTTCGCTCATAGCACCCACGACGGCGTCGATCGTCTCACTCCACAGGGCCACGTCAAACCAGATGTGTGGATCGTAGTGCCCCTCAAGCTCGGCCGGCTGGCGCAGGCGCTCCTTGTCGATGGCATCCGCTACGGCGACAACCTTTTTCGCACGCGCCATTTTGTCAAAAATATCTTGCATTTTCCCCTCTAAAAAGAGGCCATTATACAAAATCAGATCGGCGCGCTGTAGTTTGGCCAAATCGCCCTGTGATGCCTTAAAGTAGTGCGGGTCAACCCCAGGGCCCATCAGACCGACAACCCGAACGCGATCGCCACCAATCTGCTGTGCCAGGTCGGCGACCATACCCGTCGTGCACACTACGTCCACCCGGTCTGCACGGGCTGTATCTTCGACTGTCTCACCGGCACAGCCCAGCAGGGCAATGATGGCTAAAAGAGCTACAATGGGAAAAGTCATAACGACCTCCGTAGGGATATTTTTCTCGCGCATAACCAGTAAATTTAGTCTTGACTAAATTAAAGTCAAGGTCGTTACTAATTATGGTAATTCCACCCGCTGTAACCCACCGTGCAGTCCGACATTAGTACACAGAGGTGCTTATGCTCAGCCAGTCCATTGAGGACTACCTTAAAATCATCTACAAATTGGAAAATGGAGGCGATTCGGCGACCAAGGTAACGACTTCACTGATCGCCGAACGCATGGCCGTCACCGCTGCATCGGCGACCAATATGATCAAAAAATTGGCGGAGATGAACCTGCTAGAATACGCCCCCTACAGAGGGGTCGAACTGACGCAAACGGGCAAAAAAATCGCACTTGAGACCATTCGCCACCACCGGCTTATCGAACTCTATCTGTCCGAAGCGCTCGGCTATCCATGGGACGCGGTTGACGCCGAAGCCGAGCGTTTAGAGCACGCCATATCGGAGGAGTTTGAGGAGCGCATAGACAAGGCGCTCGGCTATCCCACTGTTGGAGCCCACGGTGAACCGATTCCCAACAAAGAGGGCCATATCGAAGAGCGCACCTATCCGCGCTTATCCGATATAGACAGGGGGCAACGGGCCGTCATACGCCGCGTCAGCGACCGCGATCCGGAAATGCTGCGCTATATGGACGATATGGGATTGCAGTTGGGCACTACGATCCAGGTCTGCGACAAGGCTCCCTTTAGCGGACCCATCAGACTGCTTGTCGAAGCCGGCGCAGAACAGCAATTAGGGATAGAGGTGGCACACCATATCTTCGTCGATCCGGTGGAATAGCCCACCGAATTTACAGCTCTTTGGCATGGCCGTTTGATTGCACTTTGCGCTGAGCCGCACGACGCGCTTCCAACCGCGGGATGAGTTCGTCAAAGTGCTGGCAGATAAACTGCAAGCGCTCGTTCTCGCCGTCCAGTTCCAACAGACGCTGCTTGGACTCGATCGACAACGCCGCCGATTGCGCAATTTGAAAGGCGCTCTGCGGAGGCGTTCCATCAAAGCGCATTCCCGAATCGTCTCGTGCCAGCTGAAGCAGGCGCGCATAGCCGTTCTGCGCGCGCTGTAGCAGCGCGGGATCGACCGGTTGGTCAAGCTCTTCTATATACTCAGCTTCAACCGTCAAATAGGCGCGTTCGTCGGAAATAGCGCCCACGCGAAAACGGCGATGCCCCACGCAAATTATATCGGCGCGCCCATCGCCGTACTCGTTGAGCACCTTCTCGAGCAACACCGCACATCCAACCGCAGCGCTGACGGAGCTATCGCGTCCCATGCAAATGCCTATCGGCAGCGCGTCGCCGTCTTCCTGTGCCTGACGCACGTCAGCCAACACCTGTCGGTAGCGCGGCTCAAAAATGTGCAGCGGCAATGCCTGTTCGGGAAATACTACTAGCGGCAGTGGAAACAGGGGAATGGTTTGATTCATGCGTATGTACCGTTGCACCCGGAGAAGCCAAAGGCTAAACTACATGTATGACAGAAGACTACTTCTCTACCGCATCTGAAGAACATGTAAACAGGGAAAAAAATAAAGCCCGTCAAATGCGTCGATCCCAGTGGTGGAAAAACCGACGCGCTTCCGGGCACTGTTACTACTGTCAGGACCGTTTCCCACCGACAGAGCTGACGATGGACCACGTCGTGCCGCTAAGCCGCGGCGGCTACACCGTGAAGTCCAACGTCGTCCCCTGCTGTAAAGAATGCAATAACCAAAAGCGATATATGCTGCCCATCGAGTGGGAAGCCTACCTAGATCACCTCGGCAAAGGGACCGAATAGCTCGGCACGGCAGAAGCCGCAGCTTCTTTCTTAGCCGCTTGCACCTCGGACTGGATCGCGTTACTTACCGAAGCCTCCACCTTCTCGCTGACGTATTGTTCGACCTTGTCCGGCACCGCAAAAAGCACCTGTAGCACCAGTGCTGCCACGCCGCATAGCACAAACAGAGCCAAATACGTCTTGAGCGGAGTCGAATTACTATGCGATCGCCGGCGCCTTCTCTTAGCCATACTGGCCTACCTTCAAACGGTCGTGCGTTTAGACCTAGTGGTACTGCATCAGAGGCTCGATAGCGGCCGCCACTTCGCGCGCAACCTCGGACGGCACCCGGGGATTGAACGGGCCGCCATCGCCGCCATCAATCGCATCGCTACCGACTATGTGCATCGCCTCTACCACAGCAGAGTAATTGTACACGCGACTGTCGCGAAAGCGAATTTCCTCGAAGGCGGCAATTTCGTCTTCAACGCGCTGCGAAGCCTGCATATCGCCGCTGCGCTGGGCGTTGTTGATCGCGTCCGAAGCGCGAACAAAGACCACGTTAATACCGGAAGTATGACCGATTGTCCCATGGCTAGCGGGCCCGGTAGAGCGATCTCCCACACCCCATATAACAATACCGGCCCCGTCGTTAACCCCTTCGACAATGGGCTTCACGTCGTCGATATCGGTGCCGATCTTGAGGCCGATAAAGTGCTCCGACTCGTTTAGCAAGCGAACGGCCGTCTCGCGCTCGGCTTTATTGCGCAGATAGTAGAGGAAGCGCGCGCCCGTTTCGCGCCCCAGGCGCTCGGCCATAGCCAGGTGGTTTTGGAAAATGCCCTCGGCATTGCCCACGCCCGTAAGCGGCATCACCAAATAGCAGTCGGGTGGTACGGACAGCGCGGCCTCGCGGCGAATCAGCTCTTCGGCGTCGGCAATGGGATTGGGCGCAATACCGGACATAAGCACGCCGCGCCCACCCATTTGTTGGCCGGTAAAATCGATCAGGCGCACCTGCTCATCGCGCCCGATATGGTGAATCAAACTCGTGCCTGCTATGCCGATTACGCGCCGGCGATCTCCATCCAAGTGATTGTTATCCATCAGGTAACGGATATTCTTGGCATGGGCATCGTAGTCGATCTTACCGCCGCGAAAGGGCACGACGGGAATCGAAGTAACGGAATTCAGCGAATCAATTAACTCGTCTGTCGCAATAGTCATTACGTCCTCCTAGATCTCCTAATATATGTGAAAACAAACAAATGTGAACCGAAATATTGTGACACTCCGCGCGCTCCGTCCCCGCGGGCAGGAGCGCGCGACTACTCCCATTAGCGCTCGGGCACAAAGGGCTCCATATCGCGCCCCGGATCTCCTGTGAGCAACCAGCGCGTAACGACCTGTCCCGTCAGCGGCCCCATTAGGACGCCGTTTTTATAGTGACCGGTCGCAATAAAAACGCGCGGATGGTCGGAAAGCGGACCGATCATTGGCCGGCCGGCCTTGGGTTTGGCGCGCAGACCGGCTCCCTGTGAGCGCAGAACCGAAGGCCCCTTTAGCAGCTGCGCGTGCACCGACCCCAGCGCGCGCGCGGCCTCCTGCGTCGTTTCATTGACAAAGCCGACCTCTTCGGCAGTGGCCCCGACCAGCGTTCCGCGTGCACCCGAGAGGAGCTGATGCCCACCCTGGCGCAGCACGTGGCGCAGCGCGGGGCCGGCAAAGCAGCCGTGCTGTCCGCGCACCGGACGTACGGGAACGCTGGCACCAATCGATTCGGCCAGACGCGCCGTCCAAGCCCCGGCAGCCAGCACGACAAAATCGGCGTGGCGCCTTGCGCGCGACGTCTGTGCAACGATGCCGCCGTCCGCGCACGCTTCAATATGTAGCAAACGCTCGTCGTAGTGCACATGAGCACCGCGCGATACAGCACCTTCGAGCAACGCCTGTCCCAGCAGCATGGGAGCAACGCGCTGATCTTCGGGAAACAACAGGCCCCAGCGCACGGCGCCCGAAACGACGGGCTCCATCTTGTGCACGCTATCTGCATCCAAGCGCTCGAGCACCACGCCGCGCGCGCGACCTTCGTTCCAGAGCCCCTCGACCCGCTCTTCGTCTTCATCGTCGATGACGAGATCAATCCCACCGAGCGGACGCCATCCCACATCAATGCCCGTTTCGTCGGCTAGTTCACCAGCCAGTGGCTCGTGTGCCGCATGGCTATCGCGTATGAATAGCGCATACGTGCTGGCACCGCCGCTAAAGTGGGTGAGAACGCCAAGCGATGCACGACTGGCTTCGGAAGGACCTGCGCTCGCTTCGATCAGTGTGGGGTGCGCGCCGGCGCGAGAGAGATAGTAGGCAATCGAACGGCCGATTATACCAGCGCCAACAACGAGGACCTGTGCGCCCGAGGGTTTGCTCAACGGCCTACGATAGGCGGCAGATTGGTAACGGGGCAGGCGCGCGCGCCGCGCACCGAATATCCCATATCGCTCAGCACGCAGCCAATCTGCGCCTCGAGTTTCAGCAGGTACTCCTGCTCGGCCGGACTCGTCGACGCACGCGCAGGCCCCACGTCAAAACCGCGCACGGCTACCCCGGTTTTAAACCCTTCGGGAAAGTTGACGCCGAGCAGCATGAGGTTGATCAAATCGAGAATGCGGTACTGTAGCGTACGAGCGCGGTCAACGTTATTGGCCAGGGCCTGTTGGTAGAGTTCAACGATTACCTCTGGCACAATACCCGATGTCGCAATCGTGCCACCACTAGCTCCCATCATAACCGATGGAAACAGAATCTCCTCGCAGCCGACCAGCACGACGTAGTCGGGGCGCTGAGCGCGCAGGCGATGCATGGTGTTAATCAAGCGGGGCAGGTCGCGGCTGGAATCCTTCGTGCCAAAAATGCGCTCGTAGGGCAACAGGCGCTCCATCAGCTCCAACGGCAGTTCCTGCGTAAACTGCGGTATGTTGTAGAGCAAAATATCGAGGGGTGATTCCTCGGCGATCTCGGCAAAATACTCAAAGAGGCTCTCGTCGGAGATCTTGTAGTAAAAGGGCGGCACCAGCGAAATGGCGTCTACATCAATCGAGGCGTAGAACTCAGCCATTTTCAGCACGTCGCGCGTATTGGCTTCGCTCGCTCCTGCCAGAATGGGGACGCGTCCGCCGTTAACATCGGCAATTAGACGCACCACGTCTTGGCGCTCTTCCCACGACAGGCGCACAAACTCGCCCGTGCTGCCATTGGGGTAGAGCCCGTGAATCCCCGCGTCGATCAGCCAGTTCACATAGCGTTCCATCTCGCTGTAGTTGATGCGCCCCGCGCTGTCGAAGATGACGATATTGGGACAGAAGATGCCCTTGAACTCGCGGCGCTGAGAAGAAGACGAAGCGGAAGAGGCCGACACAGCTGCGGCCGCACCGTCCGTAGCATGGGCTTCGCGGTGGGCAACCTCAATGCCACGCTCGCGCAAAAAGTCGAGCGCTGACGGCGTTAGTTTGGCCCTTGGGCAGATCTCGACTTCGCGCTCGTCGCCCAATCGATCCCGCAAGACCTGTGCCGTAATCACCGAATCGTCTATGCGAACCATAATCGCTATCCTCAATTGCGCACGGCGCCCAATGCCGCCATGCCTTTAGTTATCATTGATGCGGCAGGCACAGCTCAACGTCGCCGTAGAGCTGCGGAATGACGTGCGCCGAGACGAGCTCGCCGTGCTTTGCCGCTTCCTGTGCGCCGGCATCAATGGCCACTCTAACAGCTCCGACATCGCCGCGCACCGCGCTGGCGGTCAAAAAGTAACCCACCTTAAAACTACCTTCGTACTCGACGTCGGCCGCTTTTAACATTTGGTCTACGGCGCGCACCAAAGCAACGGTGCTGCGCGTCTCTATTAGTCCGAGCGCACGGCGCGCACCGGCACGGCGCGGTCCTTCTACCGGACCGGCAAAGCAGGCCATGGTCGCCCCGTCCGGCCGCGAGACCAGCGTGCTGCCGTCCAGTTCCCCCACGGCCTTGGCTTCTTGCTGACCTGCAGCCACAGCGGCCTGCACGTCGTCTAGACTCCCCACTGCGAGGGCGGCAATGCGTCCTCCGCTGCCAATGCTCAATCGCTGCACCTGAACATCGGCGGCCTTAACCATGGCATCGCCTACCGCCACTACCGTCGCGTATCCTATTGTTTCTACCACGCCAAGTGCACCGCCCGCTCCCACATCGCCGCTGGACGAGACCGGCAACAGCGGTGCAATACCGGCTACGGGCTGCGGCAGAACGAGTGTCGCATAGGTAACACCCACACCTTCTGCCGCGCGACGGCCAACCTCAACGGCTGTTTGCACGGCGGCCACATCACCGCGTACGACAGCGTGGCACAGCGCGCCGCCGATAAAGGCCCAGCCGCACAAATCGACGGCGGCTGCTTTAACCATGGCATCCGCAGCCGCGATCAGCGGCGATAGGCCCTGCGTTTCCACAACGCCCAATGCCCGTCCGTCAGTCGCCAGGGCTCCGTCGACGGCTGCACCGTGCGGCATCGCATTCTGAGCGCGGGTTTCAGGACGCGGAATCACCTCGGCGCCAATGAGCTCTCCGTAGCGCTGGGCCTCAACCCGACCAACGGCCATGGCGGCATGCACATCGGCGACGCTGCCCTCAATTACGACCGTTACCCAACCCGAACCAATGCCGTGGCGACCAGCGACGCGCACTTCGGACACTTTTAACATCGCGTCGGTCGCGTTTAGCAGGGAAGCCATACCGCGCGTCTCAAGCACGCCTATTGCCTTAGACACTGCCCCCTCCTCGCAGCGGCACGGCAAAGGTCTGCAACACCTCCCGGCGCGGCTGTGGCAAAACAAACGTGCTAAGCAAATGTGGGTACTCGCGCAGGCGAGCCTCGGCCCGCGCGATGGCTTCGCGCACGGCGCCGACGTCGCCCTGCACCAGAGAGCATACCACTCGATTGTGCACCGTCAGCACGTTGACCACTTCTACATCGGCGGCCTTGACCATATCGTCGTCGGCATACACGTGGGCCGCGTAGCCGCGCGTCTCAACGAGGCCCAACGCCCCTTCGCGCACGGCCGCCTCTTTTTGAACGGGAAAACTCGCAAAGCGCAGGCAGGCTTCCTGCGGCTGTGTAACGGGCGCGGCAACCACGTGCTCTACGATGTGCGCAGCCGCGGCACGACCGCTGTCCAAGCCCGCTCCCACATCGCTGATTGAACCGCTAAACAGCACGGTAGTAAATCCGCCGATCGACTCCCAGCCGAGCAGCTCGACGTCGGCCGCTTTGAGCGCAGCGTCGGCGGCCACGATAATGCCGGCCACTCCCTCAACTTCTATCAGGCCGATGGCGGCGGGCATCTCAATCCTCCAAGCGGTGCACGACCAAGGCCGTCACTTCGCCAATCAGCTGCTCTGGGTCGACGCCCTGTCCAGACTCGATCAACTGGTCGAGCAGCACGCGGCGGTTGCAGCCGTGGCAGCTGGCCCCGCTCTCCCCTCGACTCTTCATCTGGTAAATAGCGCAGTCGCGACACGAACTAGGCTCGACGTAGCCCGAGCCAAATTCTTCCGTCTGGCAGCCACACGAGCGTCCGGGCTGGTCACAGCGTCCCGTCCCGTCCATCTGCGGCGCTTCCACTTCGGCAATGAGCCGCGCGGGGGCTTGCACAGCGGAGGCCGCGGGCTCAGGGCTCTTTCCCCTGCTGAGCTGCAGGCGCTTTTGGCGCAGATAGTCCCACGCCGTCGGCGTGACAATCGCGCCTTCGCTAACGCACACCTGCCCTTCGTCAGCGTGGCGACGCGATAGCACATCGCCCGTAACTACGGCCTCTTCAATGTAGAGGACGGAAGCCATTCGACGCGCAGTCTACGACAGGTGCTGCGTCAAGTCCGATACCGGACGCGGAATCACGTGCACGCTGCGCAACTCGCCAACGCGCTGCGCTGCGCTGGCACCGGCATCGACCGCGGCTTTAACCGCTGCGACATCGCCCTCGACCAGCACGGCGACAAAGCCGCTGCCGACGCGCTTCTGACCGGCAAAGCTCACATCCGCCGTTTTGAGCATTGCATCTAGGGCCTCGACCACGCACACCAGCCCTTTCGTCTCCACCATACCAAGTGCTTTCATAGTAGCGTATCTCCTATCAGCTCAAGTAGAGGGCGACCACATCGTCGTGTGGGCGCGGGATCACGTGTTGCGAAACCAATTCGCCAACGCGCTCACAGGCCTCGGCTCCGGCGCTAACGGACGCCTGCACCGAGCCTACGTCGCCGCTGACTAGCACGGTGATGTACCCCCCACCGATTTCCTGCACTCTGACAATATCCACATCGGCCGCCTTGCTCATTGCATCGGCCGCCTCAATCACACCGGTGGCACCGCGCGTCTCAATGAGCCCCAGCGCGCGCACGCCATCCGATGCGCCCGCCTCGCCGCGCTGCGGCATAATGGCGCCTAACTCTTCGTGCGGACGCGGGATCACGTGCACCGAATGCACCTTACCCACTTTGGCCGCCGCCGTCGATCCGGCATCGACGGCCGACTTTACGGCCGCCACGTCGCCCGAACAGAACACCGTTACCAGCCCCGAACCAACTTTGTCCCAGCCCAAGAGCTGCACGCTAGCCGCTTTGGCCATGGCATCGCCAGCCTCGACGATGCCCACCAGCCCGACCGTTTCTACCATTCCGATTGCATCCGACATCGCTTTCCTCCTGGTGTGTGCGAAGTCTACTCTACTTTTCCAAATATACTTTGCGGGCGTGCACCAGATCGAGCGCATTGCCCTCGTCCGTATCCAAGTGCACCTCCAGCTTTTCCTGATCGCTGACGCGGCAAATCAGCCCTTCCAAGGAACCGCCCTGCTCGCTCTCCACTACTAAGCGCATGAGATCGCCTCCCTGCACGCCATAGTACTCGGCTTCCGCCGGGCTCATATGCACGTGCCGCGCTGCGCGAATTACGCCTTCCTGCAATTCGAGGCCGCCGTGTGGACCGACGAGGAAGCACCCCGGCGAACCTTCGACGCGGCTGCTGAGCCGCACGGGCGCATCAATGCCCAAGAAACGCGCGTCTGTAAAGGCCAACTCGACCTGGTTATACGCGCGCAGTGGCCCCAAGACGCGCACGTTGGCAATCACCTGCTTGCGCGGCCCAAAAACCGATAGCGTTTCTTCAGCGGCAAAGGCGCCCTCCTGGTAGAGCGCCTTTTGCACCGTCAACTCGCTGCCCGGCCCGAAGAGGATATCCATGGCTTCGCGGTTGAGGTGAATATGGCGCGCCGAGATATTGACCACTAGGCGCGGCACCGGCGACACGTCGGGACCGGCCGTTCGTCCCAATTGGCCATCGGGCATAAAGTCGTAGACGGCGCGGCGCACAATCTGTTCTATCGCTGCGCGGTCCAAGCCCTGTAATCCATCTGCCGCCATTTAATCGCGCAGCTCCATTGCGTTTCCCATCGACTGCAGCGAGTCGACAATGCCGACAATCACCGCATCAGTGGGGACGTCGCGCATGTCGGGTGCAATGCGCGACGACGACCCTTGAACCACGAAGACCAGTTCGCCCTCGCCGGCCTGCACCGCGTCGACGCAGACCATTTCGCGACCGGTGCGCACCAGCCCGTGCTCGCGCACGGACACCACTTCGACGACCAGCAGCTTTTTGCCGTTTAAGCTGCCCACCTTGGCCGTCGACACCACGCGCCCGCGCACCTGTCCTAGTATCATCGCACCACCGATTTAGGTAATGCGGAAGTAGTCGACCAACGCACAGCGCCGCGCGCGCGTAAACGTCCGTGGCGAGGTGAGCCCCTCGCCGGTCGGACCGGCGATCGAGTAGGTTCCAAAGCCCTCGCCCCCTAAACCGACGCCGGCAAAAGAAGGCCCGTTTTTTACAAAAATAGTCGTATCCGATGCACACGCCATCTTGTGCATATTTTCGATGTTGCGCGAGTGAATAATGGCCGTATGCTTGTAGCCGTGCTCAGAAATCACCGCCAAGCGAATGCCCTCATCGACGTCGCGCACCCGCACGATTGGCAAAAAGGGCATCATCTGCTCCTCTTCGACAAAGACGTGATCGGCGCGCGTTTCGCCAATGAGCATACGCAGTGACTCGCCCAGCTTAACGCCGATGCGATCGGCCAGCACCCATGCGCTGCGCCCGACCAATTCGCGGTTGGCCAAGGGATGACCGTCAGGCCCCTTCACAAAAGCCACGGCGGCCAGCTCTTCGATTTGCTGCGCGCTGAGCTCGTAGGCGCTGTAGTCGACCATGTGGCGTTTGAGCTCATCGGCGACGCTATCGACGACAAAGACCTGTTTTTCGCCCAGGCAGAGGATATTGTTATCAAAGGCGCCGCCGTCGATAATGTCTCTGGCTGCTTTCTTGAGGTCTGCCGTCTCATCAACGACGACGGGCGGATTGCCCGGACCGGCAACGATGGCTTTTTTGGGGCTGGCCATAGCGGCCTGCGCAACGCCCGGTCCACCAGTGACCAACAATAGGCGAATGCCGGGATGCGTAAACAATTCGTTGGCCGTCTCCAGCGTTGGCTCTGCTACCGCCGTTATCAAATTAGCCGGCCCACCAACCTGCACGATGGCTTCGTTGAGCAGACGCACCGCATACATCGACACGTTTTTTGCGCCGGGGTGCACGTTGAATACCACCGAGTTGCCCGCGGCAATAATGCAGATGGCGTTATTGACCATCGTCGGCACCGGGTGGGTAGAAGGCGTGATAGCCCCAATCACGCCGTAGGGCGCCATTTCGACTACGGTCAGCCCGTGATCGCCGGTCCACGACTTGGCTTCGAGGTCTTCGATGCCAGGCGTTGCATCGGCGGCAACCCGGTGCTTTTGAATCTTGTCCTCCAGCCGCCCCATTCCCGTCTCTTCCAGGGCGCGACGGGAAAAATCTTCAGCGCGCTCGCGCGACACGTGGCGAATGGCCTCTACGATCGACCGGCGCTGCTCCAACGTCATGGCAACCAGCTGCTCCTGCGCCCGCGTGGCAGCCTGAGTAGCCGCATCTATGGTGGGGAATACGCCCCCCTCGCCGGGATCGGCAGCGGGCAGGGACGCGCCATGGCCATTTGTGACGATGCGGGTTACAACCTCTTCGACTATTTTGCGAATCTGCTCTTCGCTCGCGTTCTGAGCCACGCTTTTCACCTCACTGGATGTATAGATCGCAACGTGCGTATACAGCCCCAGAAAAATAGTCGGGGGTATCTCCTCCGTCAAGTTGGCTTCGGCTTGACACTTATGCTGTGCAACGACTACCTTGATCGCCTGTAACGCGGCAAAAAAAAGAGGAGGACATATGCGCATTATTCGTTTCTTAGACGGGGAAAACCGCGAGCGCTACGGCATGGAACGCGAGGGGGGCGAAGCCGAGGTGCTCGAGGGCACTCTCTACGCGGGCCTGTCGCCGACGGGATCAACCGCTCCCATTGCCAAACTGCTGGCTCCCGTAGCACCCACCAACATATACTGTATAGGGCTCAACTATCGGGAGCACGCTGCCGAGTCGGGCATGGAAGAGCCCAAGCTTCCCATTGTCTTTGCCAAGCCGACCAGCACGCTCTGCCACCCCGGCGACCCCATACGCCTGCCCGCCTGTCAGCAGGATGAAGAGGTCGACTACGAGTGCGAACTGGCCGCCGTTATTGGGAAGCCGGTGCGCGATGTGCGCGTAGAAGATGCGCTGGACTGCGTGCTGGGCTACACCTGCGCCAACGACGTATCGGCGCGCAAGTGGCAGCTCAATGCCGGCGGCGGTCAGTGGATACGCGGCAAAGGCTTCGACACGTTCTGCCCCCTCGGACCGGTATTGGTCACGGCTGATGAAATTGCTGACCCGCAGAACTTGGGCATCAAAACGATACTCAACGGCCAGACCATGCAGGACCACACCACCGGTGATATGATTTTCTCCGTCGCCGAGATCATCAGCTTCCTGAGCCAGGACACTACCCTGCTGCCGGGCACCGTCATTCTCACCGGCACTCCGCAGGGCGTCGGCTTCGCGCGCAAACCGCCGGTCTGGCTCAAACCAGGCGATGAAGTCATCGTTGAATTAGAGGGTATCGGCCAGCTCAAAAATGGCGTAGTGGGGCCCTAAAACACCGCTGTATTGCACAAAAAACGCCCGCGCTGCTCCTGCAGTAGCGCGGGCGATCTATTTGTACACTGGCGGATATACCCTAGCGCGCTATATGCACCTTTTCCACTTTGCCAATAATCGACGCGTCGGATGGAATGGCCGGATCGGCGATATTGGCCGCTTCGCGCGCGACCTCGAACACGACGAGTTCCCCCTCGCTGCGCGCCTCCCAGGTGGCGCAGACCTCCGCTTCGCCGACAGGTTGCAGCTCTTCATCTACGCTCATCACTAGATGCAGAGGGCGACCGCGAAAAGAATCGATGCAGTGCGATAGGACAACCGTGCCAACGACTTTTCCCAATTTCATATCATCACGCTCCGTCTATAATGCCAACGATGACGCTGCGCGCCGGCGGTTGCTCCCACCCGGTCACTTGAGCACCAGCCGTCCCCGATTCGGAGACGATAACCAGCGAACCGATGCCCGCACCAACGCCGTCTAACGCCAGCTGCATGGGCCCATCGGGCTCGGGCTTGACGACCATGATCTTTTGCCCGTCCAGCACGCTGTGCTTGGCGTTGGCAACGACGTGCCCGATGACGCGACAGCGCTTCACGAGCCGACCTCCAGATCTAGCTGACCACCAAACGCCTGCAGCGAATCGACGATTCCTATCGCCAACGCATCGACCGGCACGTCGCTCATCCCTGGAGCGATGCGCGCCGAAGAGCCCTGCACTACGACGACCAGCTCTCCTTCGCCAGCCTGCACCGAATCAATGCACACCATGTGTTGGTCCGTGTGCTTAAGCCCCTCGGGCGTGGCGGCGAGAATCTCAACCAGCAGCAGCTTCTTGCCCTCTAAATTATCCACTTTGGCAGAGGACACTATATGTCCCTTAACCAGCGCAACAATCATGCGGCCTCCTCAAACAGGCGCAGTGCATTCAGGCCGCGCTCAATGTCTTCGCGACTATATCCACAGAGTTCTACCACGCGCTCAATCACCTGGTTCATGAGCACGTCCGGACACGATGCACCGGAAGTAATGACCATGCGCAGCGGCCGCTGCTGGGGCAGCCATTCTTCGCCGCACGCAATTTCCTTGCGACCTATGTCAAAGTGGCGAATCTGCTGCGCAGAAACCAGCTCGTCGCTATTGGCGATGAGGTAGCTCGGCATAACCTGCGAACAAATCTCCACCAAGTGCGACGTATTAGAGCTGTTGTAGCCTCCGACAATCAGCGCCAGATCGGCTTCTGACCGCAGCAGCGCGTGCGTGGCATTCTGGTTCTGGTTGGTCGCATAGCACAGCGTATCGTTGGTGTCGGCACAGTGGTACTCGATATCATCGCTGCCGTATCGCCGCTCCATAGCGGCCGACAGTATCTGCGCTACGCGCTGCGTTTCGGCCGCCAACATCGTCGTCTGGTTAACGACGGCAACGCGCTCCAAATCGCGCTCGGGGTCAAAACCCTCTGACCACTTGCCGGCGAACTCGGCGCGAAAGGCCTCCACACTCATTTCGCCCACGATAAAGGAAGCCACTTTTTCCGCTTCCTCACAATCCAGCACAACCAGCGTCTTAGCGTGTTCCTTTGTATGGGAGTGCGTCGCCTGCGTCTCCTCGTGGCGATACTTTCCATGAATAACAATCGTGTAGCCCTCGCGCCCCAGCTCCTCTCCGCGCTTCCATACCTTAGATACAAACGGACACGTGGTGTCGTAGTGTTCGCGGTAGCTTTCGCTGTCAATATCGATGCCGCTGGCCCGCAGCGAATCCTCGACCTGCAGCGTGGTACCAAAGGCCGGTATGAGCACGACGTCGTCGCCGCTGAGATCGTCTTCACCCACCTGGCGCTGTCCGTCTGCGTCGTAGACAAACTCGACGCCGCGCTCTTTCAATTCGCTGTTTACCAGCGGGTTATGAATAATTTCGCTGACGAGGTACGTGCGTTTTTGGGGCTGCTTTTCCAGGGTAGAAAATGCCATGTGGATAGCGCGCTCTACGCCAAAACAAAAGCCGAAGTGACGCGGAATAAGCAGTTCCAACTGACCGATCTGCAGCGCAGTCGGAGCGAGCGAGCGCCTACCTTTTTCCTGGCGGAAGTCCTTGATTTGCTGAATGATGGGACCAGCGTAGTGATTGGGCACTCGATCGAACTGCGAATAGGCCATGTATACCTCCTGACACCTACCGAATCTAGGTGATGCCCCTAGCCTGTCAATAGCTTGACACGCACTGGCCGACCACCAATCTTTGCCCCTATGTCAACGGCCGTACTACTCGTCAGCGGCGGCCTCGATTCCTGCGTCACGGCCGCTATCGCAGCGCAAGAGCACGCGCTAGCCTTTCTCCATCTGAACTACCAACAGCGCACACAGCAGCGCGAGCGGCGCGCCTTTGATGCACTGGCTGACCATTTCGAGGCCGCAGAACGCCTCGTCGTCGACGTCGGCTTTATGCGCCAAATCGGCGGATCGAGCCTAGTTGACCCCGAATTGCCCATTCCCACGCGCGAAGAGGCCGGCGTGCCCAGCACCTATGTGCCCTTTCGCAATGCCAACCTATTGGGTATTGGCGTGGCCTGGGCCGAAGTATTGGGCGCTGAGGCCGTTTACATCGGAGCCCATCAAGAGGAGAGCGCCTACCCAGACTGCCGCAGCGAGTTTATTGACGCCTACAACCACGCGGTGCAGGTGGGAACGCGGCCCAACACCCATATCGAGGTGCGCGCACCGCTAATCGCTCTGGACAAGGCCGGTATCATACAGAAGGGCTTGGACCTGCAAGCCCCCTTGCACCTGACCTGGTCCTGCTACCAGAGCGAAAACCTGGCGTGCGGTCGCTGCACCAGCTGTCGAATGCGCCTAAATGGCTTTGCCAAACACGGTATGGAGGACCCCATACCCTACCGAAAAGAGGATTGACATGCTAGTCGGATACGTGAGTGATGAGCGCTACTTGGCCCTGGCGGATGTGCTCTTTGAATTTACCAGCGAACGCGGCGTCGTATCGGCGCGCTCCAGCGCTAGCGGTTCGGTATATGCCGATATTGAAGCAGGTACCTACACGGCGACCATACAGAAGGACGGCTTTGGCCCCAAGCGCGTCGAATTTAACGCCGACCCGGATCACCCCTACCAGTTTCGTCTGCTCTCCCACCAGCTGCTCGGCTACGCCTGGCCCAAGTGGGTGCGCTCGGGCGAGAAGTCGGAGTTTCGCGTGCACGCGCTAGAGGCCTATCGGCTCGACCTGTGGCGCTACGGCTATCGCAAAGAGCACGTGCGTTCGCTCGGCTGGTACGACGAGCACGGCGCACGCGCCACTATGCAGATTACGCCCGACGGCGACTATACGCAGACGGGCGTCATGTGGAATAAGTTTGGTTATACCAGCCCTCATCACAAACAGTACGTCACGGCCCCCGAGCGCTCCGGCCTGTACTATTTCCACGCAAAAGGCGAATCGGGTGCGTTTTTCTCCTTCCCATGGATCGTCGCACCGGCACAGCCGCAGAGCGATATCGCCGTGCTGGCATCCAATATCAACTGGAATGCCTACAACAGCTTTGGCGGCCGTTCCAACTACATTCATTCGGATCGCTTTCCGCCCACACCGACGATTAATGCGCGCCTCGAGCTCAAGCGCTACACCGATCCGGACCATATCAACTACGATACGGAAGACTACGCACCGCTCTCCTTTGATCGCCCCGAACCAATCAATCACATCCCCGAGGACGTGCAGATTACCGACCCCATTGCCGGGCGCGCGGCCTGCCACGTGGCTCCGGCCGAATGGCGCTTTATTGGCTGGATGGAGCGCGAGGGCTTTGACTACGACCTCTACGCCGAAAGCCATTTACACGAGGGCAAGCTCGACCTCGATGCCTACAAGGTCCTCATTATCACCACGCACCCCGAATACTGGTCCAGCAAGATGTATTACGACCTCAAGGCGTGGGTACACGAACGCGGAGGCACACTGCTCTACTTGGGAGGCAACGGCCTCAACTGCGAAATAGAAATGCTCGACGCGCAGACGATGAAGGTCAAAAATGGCAATGCCCGCGATATGCAGGCGCGCGGTCTGGAGAGCCGCTTCCACATTTACAATGAGTCGGAGGCCAACCTGCTAGGCGTGGTCTATACGGATGCGGGCATTATGACGGCAGCACCCTACGAAGTCGTCGATGCCGATCACTGGCTCTTTAACGGCACCGGCGTGCGCAACGGCGATGTATTCGGACAGCAAAGCTTACACGAGCGCATTCCCGGCGGTGCATCCGGCCACGAGACGGACAAGACCTCGCCCTCCTCGCCGGCCAATGTCCACGTCGTGGCGCGCGGCCTAAATCCAGATCGCGGCGGTGCCGAAATCACCTTCTACGACACGCCGAGCGGCGGCGGCGTATTTTCGGCTGGTTCCATAACCTACCCGAGTTCGATCCTGGTCGACGATATTGTCTCGAGCCTAACGGCCAACGCCATCCGCCACTTCCTCGGCGGCGCATAGCCAAAGCGGCCTTTTATCCTTATATTCTCAGTCTTTCACCCGAGAATAACAGAGATATGTCCACCGAGCCAAACAAAACGCTAGACACTTTTGCCAATCCCTATCCCGGGCGCGACTATACCATAGAGATGGAATGTCCGGAGTTCACTGCAGTGTGCCCAAAGACCGGGCAACCCGACTTTGGCACGATCCGCATACGCTATGTGCCGGATGAGAAATGCATCGAACTGAAGTCGCTCAAGCTCTACCTCTGGTCATTTCGCGACCAGGGTATTTTCCACGAAGCTGTGACCAACTCAATACTGGAAGACCTCGTAGCCGCCTGTGCACCGCGACGCATGACCGTCATAGGGGATTTTAACGTGCGTGGAGGGATCAGCACGGTCGTCACGGTCGAGTACGCACAGAGCGCATAACGAGCGCTGGCGCCAGGTCAACCATCCAAGATATGGAGAGTTCCATGGAAGAAAGCAACGAACCCCAGGCCGAGGCTTCCGAAGAGGAAGTGCAAGACGGCGGCGACGGCGGTCGTCAAACAAAGACTTGGTATCCGTACATAACCAAGGTGCAGTTTGAAAAATTCTTGGCGCGCTTGGAGAGTAAAGTGCCCGAGCAGATTGACCGCGACTACGTGCGGGCCATCATTCGCACTCCGTCGATGATCTATCGCTTTCTGCGCGGTATCGAAGCGATGAAACTCATCGACCGCGACCAACATCCCACGCCGCTATTACACCGCGTGATTAGCACGGAGACGCGCGCATTTGCGCTGGCCGAAGTACAGCGCGACCTCTACAAAGACCTGCTGGAAGAGCAGGAAAAGAGCGGCGAGATGAACGACGAGGAGATCGTCGAGTATTTTCGCGAGCGCACGGGTATGGGACGCGATTCGGCCAACAAGATGAAGATGTTTTTTAAATACCTGAATGGCGAAGCGGACTTTGGCGAGCCGCCAGCCAGTGCGCAAAAGAAAAAAGCCGCTGCAGAACCGGCCGAAAAAGCCGCGGAGCCCGTCAAAGAGAAAGATGCTGCAGAGGAAGCCAAAGAAGAGGCTCCTGCCGCGCGCAGCAACAGCAGAGAGCGCCCGCCGCAGGAGCGCAGTCGCGAAAGCCGCGACAGTCGGCAGCAAGAGCGCGGCCAGACACAGGCCCAGCAGCGCCAAGAACGCAGCAGCCAGCGCCAAGAACGCGGCGAATCGGCGCCGGCGGCCCAGTCTACAGCGCCCAGCTTCCAGGACCGCCCGCCGCGCCCGCTCACCGAACAGCAAAAGGCCTATTTAGACGTTGTGCGCTCGGTGGTCAGCATAAATATCGATGGCGACTGGGACGAAGACATGATCCGCGTCGCCTTTGATCGCCTAGAGCGCCTGCTCGACCGAATTCGCCGGATCTGACCGTCTCTGCCATTGGCAAAAAACGAAAGGCCCCCCGCACCGTGTGGTGCGGGGGGCCTTTTAGGTTTCACCCGTGCGGCCTATTCCTCAAATCGCGCCATCGCCGAAAATTTTTCGATGCGCTGCGCGATCAATTCTTCGGACGAAAGGGCGCGCAGCTCGGCTAACGCTTCGAGAATGTGTCGTTTTAAGCTGGCAGCCGACTCGTCCCAGTTGCGGTGGGCCCCACCAAACGGCTCGCTGACAATTCGGTCGATAATGCCCTCTTGCTGCAGGTCTTCCGCCGTCAGCTTGAGCGCTTCGGCAGCCTCTTCTTTGCGCTCGCGCACCTTGAAGAGAATCGTCGAACAGCTCTCCGGGACAATCACTGAATAACAGGAATGCTCCATCATCAAGATGCGGTCCCCAACCGTTATGCCAATGGCGCCACCGCTAAAAGCCTGACCCGTTATGGCGACGACGATGGGCACGCGCAGGTGTGACATTTCGTATAGGTTGCGCGCAATCGCCTCGGCCTGTCCTCGCTCTTCGGCCTCGACGCCGGGATACGCACCCGATGTATCGACCATCGTCAGAATGGGCATATTGAATTTGGCAGCCATTTTCATCAGGCGCAGCGCCTTGCGATATCCCTCGGGATGTGGCATGCCGAAGTTGCGCCGCTGGCGCTCCTCTAGGTTGCGCCCGCTCTGGATGCCAACGACCATAATCGACTCGCCGTCGAGCCGCGCCGGCCCACCGACGACGGAAGGATCGTCTCCGTAGTAGCGATCTCCGTGTAACTCGCGAAAATCGCTCAGCATGCGCTCGACATAGTCTAGCGCATAGGGCCGGTTCGGATGGCGCGATATCTGCACTTTCTGCCACGAGCTGAGATCGCTGTAGATTTTCTGGCGCTGTTCCTCGACCCGCGCCTGCAGATGGGCTATTTCTCGATCGAGTTCGAGACCGCCCGTATCGGCCTGCTCCGACAGCTCTTCTATTTTCTTCTCTAACTCGACAATGGGCCGCTCAAAGTCGAGGTGGAAATTGTTATTCACGTCAAACCCTTTCGCCGGGTATTTAATACAGGGCCATCACCGCAGTATATAGACACCCAGTAGGCGCATTTGTTCTGCTAACTCAATTTATTTAACGCATTTTCCACCCGATCCATGGCCTTTTCTATTAGCTCCATAGACGTGGCGTAGGACAGGCGGATGTGCTCGTGCGTGCCAAAGCCAGCACCGGGCACGCAGGCCACTTTGCCTTCTTCCAAGAGATATTCACAGAGCGCAACCGAATCGCCGATGGCACGCTCACCGGCGCTGCGGCCATAAAAGGCACGGACATCCGGATAGGCGTAGAAGGCCCCCTGCGGCAGCGTGCACTGCACGCCGCGTATAGCGTTGAGACGATCGACCATATAGCGTCGACGCGCATCAAAGGCTACGCGCATTTCCCCAATCGACTCCTGAGGTCCGTTGAGCGCTTCTACGGCCGCTTTTTGCGATATGGAGCTGGGGTGCGACACCTCCTGCATCTGCACTTTATTCATGCCGTTGATGACCTCGGGATGGGCTCCCGCATAGCCTATGCGCCACCCCGTCATGGCATAGGCCTTGGAAACGCCGTTAACCACGATGGTCAGATCCTTAATCTCGCTGCCCAGAGCGGCAATCGAATGGTGTTGGGCGCCGTCATAAATCAACTTTTCGTAAATTTCATCGCTCAGCACGTAGATGCCGTGTTGGACAGCAACGTCGGCCAGCGCCTGCAGCTCGTCACGCTCGTACACCGCTCCGCTCGGATTGGACGGCGTGCAGAGAAAGAGCATGCGCGTCTTGGGTGTAATGGCCGCTCGAAATTCCTCGGCCGTTAGCTTCAAGCCGTTTTCCGCCTTGGTCTCAACGATGACCGGCTGTGCCCCAACTAGGCGCGGCTGTTCGCTGTAGGTCACCCAGTAGGGCGTGGGAATAATGACCTCATCGCCCGGATTGAGCACAGCAGCTACAGCCAAAAAGAGCGAATGCTTGGCCCCGTTGTTTACCGTTATGGCATCGACGGCGTATTCGAGCCCGTTGTCGCGTTTAAACTTAGCGCTGATGGCCTCCTTCAGCTCGATAATGCCCGAGCTGGGAGTCGTATACTTGGTAAAGCCATCCTGTATCGCGCGAATTCCCGCGTCCTTAATATTGTCTGGCGTATCAAAATCCGGCTCGCCGGCCGAGAGTGCGACGACGTCCACGCCTTCGCGCTTGAGCGCGGCGGCACGCGCCGATATTTGCATAGTTACCGAGGGCTGGACGCGCTGTACGTTTTCAGATAGCGGCATGGGGCTCTCCTCAGGTGGTGTATTCGGCGTTGATACGCACGTAGTCGTAGCTCAGATCGCAGGTAAAAATCTCCGCGCGCTCATCGCCCGAAGCCAAATCGATAGCAATGGGAATATCGGCTGCGCTCATCGCCTCTACCAGCGCCTTGTGATCAAAGGGCAGCCCCGATCCATTGCCGTAAATGGGCGTGTCGCACAGGGCGACTTCAACCTTTTGTGGGTCCAGCGATACGCCGGCATAACCCATGGCACAGAGAATGCGACCCCAGTTTGGATCGCGGCCAAAAATAGCTGTCTTCACCAAGCTCGAATTGGCTACGCTCAGTCCCACTTGGCGCGCTTCGTCCTCGCTGCGCGCGCCCTTCACCTCGATAGAAACGAGCTTGGTCGCTCCTTCACCATCGCGGGCGATCTTGCGCGCCAGCTCGCGGCAAACCGACTCCAACGCCTCGGCAAAAGCCGCTGCAGCGGCTGTATCGGCCTGCAGTTCGGCACCGCCCGCCGCCCCGTTGGCCAGGGCAATTACCGTATCGTTTGTGCTCATATCGCCATCGACGGTAATGCAGTTAAAGGAGCGCTTAACTGCCAGCGCCAGCATCTCGCGCAGCAGGGCGGGCGGCACATTGGCGTCGGTGGTAACAACGCCGAGCATCGTCGCCATATTCGGCGCAATCATACCCGAGCCCTTGGCCATGCCGCCGATGCGCACGGTCCGACCGTCCAATTCCAGCGAAACGGCGCAGGTCTTGGGAACGGTATCGGTCGTCATAATTGCTACCGCGGCATCGTCGCCGCCGTTTTCCGACAGGGCCGCCAGCGCGCCGGCAATCCCATTCTCCACCGCTTCCATAGGCAACTGCACCCCAATGACTCCGGTGGAGCAGACGAGCACGTCTTCGCTATCGACGCCCAAGCCCTTAGCTACGTGCGCGCTCATGGCGCGCGCGGCGCTGAGGCCCTGTTCGCCTGTGCAGGCGTTGGCATTGCCCGAGTTGAGCACCACGGCACAGGCACTGCCATCGCGCAGATACGCTCGGCACAGATGCAGCGGCGCGGCCTGCACCAGATTCGTCGTATACACGGCCGCCGCGCTAGCGGGCCGATCGGACACAATCAGCGCAACGTCGAGCTTGGTCGATCCCTCTTTAATACCCCCGTGCGCACCCGCGGCGCGAAAGCCGAGCGGCGCACACGCATTTCCACCTGCGATTGCATCCACTTCCCTCTCTCCTTCAAGAGCGTTTAAAGCGTCGCGGACTCGCCAACGGCCCCGGCGGCCAGCGCATCTTTCATCAACTTGTAGTGCAGGCTATCGGCCAGCGCCAACCAGCTCGCATCAATGACGTTTTCCGAAACGCCCACCGTTCCCCAGCTATCGCTGCCATCCGACGACTCTATCAGCACGCGGACCTTAGCGGCCGTTCCGTCGCTGCTAGACAGCACGCGCACCTTATAGTCTTCCAAATGCACCTGGCGCACGCTGGGAAACTCATTTTCCAACGCTTTGCGCAACGCCCTGTCGAGGGCGTTGACCGGACCGTCGCCGCTGGCCACCGTATGATATACATTGCCTTCGACCGACACTTTGACGATTGCTTCGGCGTCTTCTAGCTCGCCAACTGTTTTGCGGCTTATGGTGCGGAAGTTGACCAGCGCGAATAGATCGCTGTAAAGGCCCTGCTCGCGGCGCGCCAGCAGTTCGAACGACCCCTCTGCCGCCTCAAACTGGTACCCCTCGTTTTCGAGCACTTTCACTTTCTCTAGCACCTTGCCCACCAGTGGATCGCGCTTGTCGATATCGGGCAGAAAGCGCTTTAGCTTGCTGACGATCGTAGCTCCACCCGACTGGTCGGAAACGAGAAAGCGCCGCTCGTTGCCCACCCATTCCGGATCGATGTGTTCAAAGCTGTGCGCCACTTTCATCACACCGTCAATATGCGCACCGCCCTTGTGGGCAAACGCGCTCTCGCCGACAAAGGGCTGACGATGGTCGTGGTAGACGTTGGCCACCTCGCTGAGAAAAAGGGAGAATTCCATCAGCTCTTGCACCTTTTCACGGCCGATGCTAGTGCGCTCCATCTTCAGGTCTAAGTTGGGAATAATCGAGCATAGGTTGGCATTGCCGCAGCGCTCTCCGTAGCCGTTAAACGTGCCCTGCACCTGCACGGCACCCAACTCGACGGCGATGAGACTGTTGGCCACACCAACCCCGGCATCGTTGTGGGCGTGGATACCAAAGTCGATGCCGATGTGTCCCTTGACGTCTTCTATGATGCGACCCATCTCACCGGGCAGCGTGCCGCCGTTAGTGTCGCACAGCACGAGAATGCGCGCACCGCCGCGCTCGGCGGCGCGGAGCGTCTCTAGCGCATAGTCGCGATCGGCCTTGTAGCCGTCAAAGAAGTGTTCGGCGTCGTAGATCACCTCGCGGCCGTTTGACGCAATATAGGCAACCGAATCCTCAATAAGCTGCACGTTTTCATCGAGCGTTGTGCGCAGCACCTCTAGCGCGTGCAGCGTCCAGCTCTTGCCGAAGAGCGCGATGCTCTGCGTATCGGCCTTGAGCAGGGTATTGAGGGTGGCATCCTCTTCCGGCGCGTTGGTGGCCCGACGCGTGCTGCCGAAAGCAGTCACCTTGGCCCTGAGGCCGAGCTTCTTAACCTGTTCGAAAAAGGCGAGGTCTTTGGGGTTGGTTGGATTGGGCCAGCCGCCCTCTATGTAGTGTACTCCCAGCTGATCGAGGCGACGCGCAATGAGCAGCTTATCCTCCAGCGAGTAGGAGATGCCCTCGGCCTGGGCCCCATCGCGCAGCGTGGAATCGTATACTTCTATGTGCTCGGACATACGGCGGCTCCTCGATAAGGCACTACTCGTTCCAGACAGCCAGTGGGACAGCAAGCCGATTTTTTAGCGCACAATAGCGGCGCTGCGTCCCACCTCAACCCATCGCGCTTGGCGCTAAGCGGCGGAAAAAGCCGTCGCGTAGGGCAGCTTGGCCGCCAGCGCCTGCACATCTTCTTCGGCGTCGAGCAGCTGGCCCAGCGAGTCCCAGTTTCCGCTCACTAGCTGCTCGCGAACGCCGTTCGGAATGGAAACGGCGATCTCACCGCCGTCGAAACGCACGGTGCGCGCTTCGACATCAACGACAATCTCCTGGCTCGGATTGGCCTCAATGGCCGCCTGCAGCGTCTGCACATCGTCGGCTGTAGCCGTCGCGCAGGGCAAACCCAGCGTCGTGCAGTTGCCGAAAAAAATCTCGGCAAAGGACTCGGCGACAAAGGCCTTGATGCCCCAACGCATCAGCGCCTGCGGGGCATGCTCGCGCGACGATCCGCAGCCAAAGTTGGCGTTGGCCACCAGCACGCCCGCGCCCTGATAGTTTGGTTCGTCAAAGGGATGGCCTCCACCGGCACGGTCGTCTTCAAAGGCGTGTTCGCCCAAATTTTCGAACGTCACGGTGCGCAAGTAGCGCGCGGGAATAATGCGGTCGGTATCGATATCGGCTCCGCGCACCGGCACGCCGCTTCCCCGCACTTGCTTTCTCACACTTGAGTTTTCCATATCGCCCCCCTCAGTTTAACAGCGCGCGGACATCGGTCACTTCGCCGCTGACGGCTGCGGCGGCTACCATCGCCGGGCTCATCAGCATCGTGCGACCCGTCGGACTGCCCTGGCGCCCTTTAAAATTGCGGTTGCTAGACGATGCACAGCGCTGATCGCCCTGCAGCTTGTCGGGGTTCATCGCCAAACACATCGAACAGCCGGCCCCGCGCCACTCAAAGCCGGCCTCCTGAAAGACCTCGTGCAAGCCCTCGGCCTCGGCCGCTGCACGCACCTGCTGTGAACCGGGGACTACCAGCGCCTTGACGCCCTTGGCCACCTTGCGCCCCTTGGCCACCTTGGCGGCCTCGCGCAGGTCGGACAGGCGGCCGTTGGTGCACGAGCCGACAAAGGTCACGTCGACGGGCGTGCCGGCAATGGGCTGCCCTTCGGCGAAACCCATATAGTCCAACGCTTCCTGCACGCTCTTGCGCTCATCGCCTTCGAGCCCACCCAGCTGGGGAATTTTGCCGTCGATGGAAACGGACTGCCCCGGTGTGATACCCCAAGTTATGGTCGGTCCAATATCGCCGCCCTGCATATCGACGACGTCGTCGTAGGAGGCATCGGCGTCCGAAGCCATGCCCTGCCACCAGGCAATAGCCCGGTCAAAGTCGCCATCGGCCGGCGCGTGTGAACGCCCACGCAAATAGTCAAAGGTCGTCGCATCTGGATTGACATAGCCGACGCGCGCGCCGCCTTCAATAGACATATTGCACACCGTCATGCGCTCTTCCATGCTCATCGCATCAATCACGTCGCCGCCGTACTCGTAGCCGTAGCCAACACCGCCTTTGACGCCGAGCTGGCCGATAATATGCAGTATCACGTCCTTGGCATACACGCCTTCGCTAAGCGCTCCCGACACGTTGATGCGCCGCACCTTGAGCGGATCCATAGCCAGGCACTGCGTAGCCAGCACGTCGCGCACCTGGCTAGTACCGATGCCAAACGCAATGGCGCCAAACGCGCCGTGTGTCGAAGTGTGGCTATCACCGCAGGCAATGGTCATGCCCGGCTGCGTAAGGCCCAACTCGGGGCCAATGACGTGCACGATGCCCTGCCGTCGATCGTTTATATCGAACAGTGGAATTTCAAAATCCTTGGCATTTTGCTCGATGGCCGACATCATCTCCTCGGCCAGCGCATCGATAAAGGGTCGATCCGTAACGTCCGTTGGCACGATGTGATCGACCGTGGCAAACGTGCGCTCGGGAAAGCGCACCTTGGCACCGCGCTCGCGCAGCATTTGAAATGCCTGCGGGCTGGTCACTTCGTGGACCAGGTGCAGGCCGATAAATAGTTGAGTCTGTCCCGAGGGTAGCTGACGCACCGAGTGCGCCTCCCACGTCTTGTGCAACAAAGTCTTGCCCATTATCTACCTTTCCCAGACGGCCGCATGCGGGCGGCCGCTCTCATTAACGCGAGTTCAACGCCGCGGCCGCGGCGTTCAGACCGTTGAGTGCTCGGCCTTTTCAACCAGCTCAGCTAGGCGATTGAGCGCGGCCACGTAGGCTTCGGCACTGGCTTCCACCACGTCCGTAGACACGCCGCGACCGCGCGCGCTGCGTCCGTTTTCCGACAGGTGGACCGTCACCTCGCCCAGTGCCTGCGAGCCCGACGTAACGGCGCGAATGGCAAAGTCCTCCAGCAGCACGTCGGTGCGCGTCGCCATGCGAATAGCGGCATAGGTAGCATCGACCGGCCCATCGCCCCAGGCCGATTCCTGCACGGTCTCGTCGCCGATGGACAGGCGCACGGTTGCCGAAGGGACGGTGCCCGTGCCGCTGACGGTGTGCAGGTACTCCAGCTTGTAGTGCGCCGCCTCTTCCTGCCGCTGGCCTCCGATAATTTCAATCAGATCTTCGTCGAAAATTTCTTTCTTCTTATCAGCCAGTTCCAAAAAGCGCTCGTAGGCGCTTTCCAATTCGTCAGCAGACAGGCTGTAGCCCAACTCCTCGATGCGGTGGCGCAGCGCATGGCGGCCCGAACGCGCCGTCAGCACGATCTCCGTATCCTCCAGGCCGACGTCCTTGGGCTCCATAATCTCGAAGGTATTGCGCGCCTTTAGCACGCCGTCTTGATGTATGCCCGAGCTGTGGGCAAAGGCGTTGGCACCGACAATGGCCTTGTTTGGCGGCACGGCAATACCCATTAGACGACTCACCAATCGACTGGTGGCAATGATCTCGCGCGCATCGACCTGCGTATCCAAGCCGAAGTAGTCGCGCCGCGTGCGCAGCGCCATTACCACCTCTTCAAGCGAAGCGTTGCCGGCGCGTTCACCCAAGCCATTGAGCGTGCACTCGGCCTGGCGCGCACCGTTTTTCAGCGCCGATAGCGTGTTGATGACCGCCATGCCCAAATCGTCGTGGCAGTGCACGCTAATAATCGCCTCATCGCTGTTGGGCACCTTGGCGAGAATGTCGGCGATCAGCGCGCCGAACTGTTCGGGGACGGCATATCCAACCGTGTCGGGGATATTGATCGTCGTTGCACCGGCGGCAATCGTCGCTTCGATTACCTCGTGCAAAAAGCTGGGATCGGTGCGCGCAGCATCCATCGGCGAAAACTCGACGCTGTCGCAGAAGCTCTTGGCTAGCTCGACGGCGGCGACGGCCATCTTCAGCACGTCTTCGCGTCCCTTGCGCATCTGCCCCTGCATGTGAATTTCCGACGTGCCGATAAAGGTGTGGATACGCGGATTAGGGGCGTCTTTTAACGCTTCGCCGGCACGGCTAACGTCCTTGGGCAGCGCGCGCGCCAGACCGCAGATCATCGGTCCTTCAACCTCGTGCGCAATGCGACGCACCGCTTCAAAATCTTCGTTGGACGAGAGCGGGAATCCCGCCTCGATGACGTCGACCTTGAGGCGCGCCAGCTGGTGGGCAATCTCCAGCTTCTCCTTTACGGTCAGCGAAGCGCCCGGCGTCTGTTCAGCATCGCGCAGGGTCGTGTCAAACACGTATACTCTAGTTGGATCATTCATGCATATTTCTCGCTTCTACCGGATTGAAAAGAGCGTGGCAGGCGGTCCCATCCGGCCCGTGCGAAACCGCCTACCCGTTTAAGTCGGGGTTTGCCGCAGTCTTGCAGGCCGCTAAGTCGAGACTCCATCTGCTTCCTCCTTTCCGCTGTTCCGCGCGAGCAGCATTGGAGTGGAGATGACCAACGGGCCACCTCCACTCGCTCATCGCCACTTACTTATTGTCTAACCAGCTCATCATGGCGCGCAGCTTGGCGCCTACATCTTCGATCAGGTGTTCGGAATCGCGGCGCTTGCGCGCGTTGTATACCGGCCTACCCACCTGGTTTTCCGACAGCCATTCCTTGGCAAAACGCCCTTCCTGAATATCGGCGAGGATGCGCTTCATCTCGGCGCGCGTCTCGTCGGTCACGACGCGGCGACCGCTCATTAGGTCACCAAATTCGGCCGTATCAGAAATCGACGAGCGCATATTGGCAATGCCGCCCTCGTAGATCAGGTCGACGATTAGTTTTACCTCGTGCAGACATTCGAAGTAGGCGACTTCGGGCTGATAGCCCGCTTCGACCAGCGTGTCGAAACCGGCGCGAATTAGCTCGGTAAGGCCGCCGCACAGGACCACCTGCTCACCAAAGAGATCGGTCTCCGTTTCCTCGCGAAACGTCGTTTCGATCACGCCGGCGCGCCCGCAGCCGATGCCCTTGGCATAGGCCAGGCCCACTTCGTGCGCGCGCCCCGTCGCGTCTTGGTAGACGGCCAACAGACCCGGCACGCCACCGCCCTGCTGATAGACGCGGCGGACCAAGTGTCCCGGCCCCTTGGGCGCGACCATAAATACGTCGACGTCGCTCGGCGGCACGACCTGCTGAAAGTGGATATTGAACCCATGGGCGAAAGCCAGCGCATTGCCCGCCTCGAGATTGGGCTTGATATCGGCCTCGTAGACGGCGCGCTGCACTTCGTCATTGATGAGAATCATGACGATGTCACCCACCTTGGCCGCCTCGGCTACGTCGAGGACTTTCAGCCCCTCTTTCTCGGCTGCTGCGCGGCTGCTGCTGCCCGCACGCAGACCGACGACGACGTTGACGCCGCTCTCTTTAAGGTTGAGGGAATGGGCGTGCCCCTGACTGCCATAGCCAATCACGGCTACGGTCTTGTCCGAAAGCAGGTCGAGATTAGCGTCGTTATCGTAAAACATCTGCATGGGGAATGCATCTCCTGTAATAGGTGTGAAAGTGTCGTATATGCGCTTTAGACATAGCTCTATGACAGCCTATGAACTTTTTCAGAGGCTTCGTCATCTTTCTTTTTGTCCGAGAATAAGAAGGAGCGAAGCTTACTTGAGCAGCCCGATAATAAGGAGGTACGCAATGGGGGGAAGATAGAGCAGCACGCGCGCATCGAACACGCGCAGCGCGGCCCGAGCTCGGCGCGGGAGTAAATCGATGCTGTGGCGGTGCTCAATCATCTCAATAAGCTCAAGCAGGTCAAAGAGTTAAAAACAACATAGATGTGAAAATATAGAGCGCTAAAAATGAGATGTCAATAGACAATTCGCCGCTGCTAGCGAACGATAATGCGACGCTAACTCCGCGTGCAAAATAACCCCTGAACAGCCATGTCGGCCAGCACTCGCTTACATCAAAACGGGGATTTCTTTATACTTTGTCCTATGTCTGAACCCCATGAAATTCGCCGCGTAAAAGATGCTGGCCAGTGGGATGCCTTTGTGGAGCAAAGTAGCGGAGGCAGCCCATTTGCAACCGCTGCTTGGCTGCACTGCGCAGCCCGAGCGCTCGGCGGAGAGCCCCTTTGCCTCGGCGTTTTTAAGGGCGATGTGCTGATAGCCGGCCTGTCGGGACTCACCTACAAGCGCCGCGGCGTCGAGCGCATAGAAACCCCTGAACTCACGCCGCATACCGGCCTCCTATTGGCTCCCGTCGAGAGCAAGGGACCGGCCAAAGTCGAAGCCGAACGCCACCGCGCTGCCGAATTGCTAATCGAGTACCTGCAGACCTGCGGCCACGCGCGCCTAACGCATGCCCCCGCCCTCGGCGACGTGCGCCCCTTTACCTGGGCCGGCTGGCAGGCGCGGGTGCGCTATACGTATCAGATGGACCTGAGCAATCTCGACGCGCTGTGGGAGCGCGTCGAGCGCCGCACGCGCACGGCCATTCGCAAGGCCCAAAAGCTGGGCTATCGCCTCGTTCAGACAGACGACATCGACCTGCTGTGCCACCAGTACGAGATGATCTACGCTCGGCACGGACACGACGCGCCCATCGCGCCGCAAAAAATTCGCCGCTTCGTCGAAGATGCCATCGGAACTGGACAGGCTCGCCTCTTTGCCGCACAGTCGCCCGCGGGTGCAACGGCCACCATCGTCGCCTTTGTAGAGGGCGCTTCGACCAGCTACGCGTGGATTGCCGGCGCCGATCCACAGCACAATAGCAGCGGCGCCACTTCGCTCCTCTACTGGCAGTACTTCGAACAGTGCGCACAGCAGCGCTTTGACTTTGTCGGCGCCAATATACCCGCCGTGGCTTTTTTTAAACGCGGCCTGGGCGGCGACTTGGTCCCCTACTATACCACCGAGCACTTTGGCAACGCCTGGCTGCGCCGCGCGGCGGCGCTCAAGCGCACATTCTTTTCGTGAACGCGCGATGACATCACCAACAATCGATCCACTCGACGATGCCTATTGGGCCACCGTGCGCGATCAGTTTCCCCTTCTGCGCGATCGCATCTATTTTAACACTTCCACTATGGGCATTTCACCACGCCCCGTCCTCGACGCCGTGCGCGCCCATATGGAGCTGTTGGAACAGAGCGGAGACAGCGGCCATTCCGCCGAACTGTGGCTGGAGGTCAAGGAGGGAGTTGGGCAGTTTCTCAACTGTTCTGCGGACGAATTGGCTTTCACTCGCAACACGACCGAGGGCAGCAATATCGTCTGCAACGGCCTGGCCCTGCGGCCCGGAGACGAGATTATCACCAGCAGTCACGAGCACGTCGGCAACACCATTACCTGGCTGGCACGCGCGCGGCGCGACGACCTGGTAATCAAGGTGTTCCATCCCACAGCCGACGAAGGGGAAACGATCGCGCGCATCGGCGCACTGCTAAGCGACCGCACGCGCGTGCTCAGCATACCACACGTCAGCTGTGCCAGCGGTCAGGTGCTACCGGTTACGGCGATTGGCGCGCTGGCCAAAGAGCGCGACCTCTTTTACTTCGTCGATGGAGCGCAGGCGCTGGGCTGCATTCCGGTCGACCTGCAGGCCATTGGCTGCCACGCCTATGCGACAAGCGGTCACAAGTGGCTGCTCGGGCCCAACGGCACGGGATTTCTATTCGTGCGCCGCGACGCACTCGATCGCGTGCAGGCCACCCACGTCGGCGCCTATTCCAACGCCGGTGATTTTGCGCTAGAAACGGGTGCATTCACCTTTGCTGACAGCGCGCTGCGCTACGAGTACGGCACGGTCAACGCATCGCTGATCGTCGGGCTGCGCGCCGCCCTGTCCCTCTGGAAGGAAATCGGCGCGCACAACATATGGCGACGCAACCTCGAGCTCGCCGAGCATTTTGCCGAAGGGCTACGCGCGCTGGGAGCCGAAGTGCTGACAAGCACGCCCGCCGCCTCCATACGGACTTTCCGCCTACCAGGCGTTGCCTACGCCGACGTGCAGTCCTACCTGTGGAGTCAACATAGGCTGCGGCTGCGCGGTATATACGAGGGCGAGCTCAACGCCCTGCGCGCTTCGATTCACCTGTATAATGCGCCCGAGGAAGTCGCGCGCGCGCTCGAGGCCATAGAGCGGGCAAAAACGCACCTCTAATGCACTATTATACTTGCGATTTTTGGCCTTCTTCGTATGCTTGTTGAGGCTTGAAACAACCTTTTGATGGAGAACTGAAAATGCCCAGTTTTATACGCAACTTCCTCTTTGATCACGACGAGCAAATACGCGATATGCTCACCGTGGGTGCCATGCTGGCCGGCATAGCGATCACCTATATGACAATGCACGCCGTGTCCGACCTAACAACAGACACCGACAGCAATCACTACACGGCTCATTGGGGTTTGCAAGAACAGCTCAGTGAGAGTGCGTATGCACGTCAGTATTTACACGCCGAACAGAAGTAGTCAGTATTGCATTTGGGTTACGGATTTTGAAATGAGCGCAATGGCCACGGCAGACATGCCAATCAATCCCATCCCACAGGCGTAGCCGGCTAATAATACGGGAGCGTACTGGCGCCAGCGCTCGGCGCCAAAGCGCTTCTCTAGCGAGTAGCGCGCCAGCAAGGCGCCAATCATCTCTGGAATCAGCAGGTGTGGCAGTCCCGACAGCCCACGCACAAAACCGTAGATCAGCGATACCGGTAAGCGCAGCAGTGACAGCACGCCGAACGTCCCGCCGGAAAAAACAAAGCCGCCGGCAATCCACCATCCCTTAATCGCCGTATCAAAAAGCGTCTCTCCGCCCAGCGTCGCCGAATACCACAGGCACTGGCGCAGCGCAATCAAATGCCAGTAGGTCTGCGCATATTGGAACGCCGGTGAGGGGATGGGCCCCATGCTCCAGATTAGCTGCCAAAACACAAAGCCGCAGATTAGGCTCAGCGGTAGGATCAGCAGTTCCGCCTTTAGTATAGACGTAAAGCGCGTGCCCGTCAGTTCGACCTCGCGGAAGAGCTGTGCGCGACGGCCGTGGTCGGCATAGGGTATTGGCGCGAACCAAATATCGACCCCGTTGTACCCGCTCAGTATAAACGCGCCCTCGCGGATCATTGGAAACGATACCGTCTGCCCCGTCAACCCCGACATGCGCGCATTGACATAGGACAGAGCGGGCGTGACGACAAAGCCAAAAATGAGTAGAAACGCCAGCGGAAATTCGTCGTCTCTCAGCAGCAGCGTGCACAGCGCCACCATAGCCAACGTCGACAGCCCATAGCCGACAAAGGCCAGCCACAGCGGAAAGTCGCCGCGCCCTTTGGGCACATCGCTGAAACTGCTCATTTTCTTTTCGCGATGGGCAGCGCGGAACGAGCGCACGGCGTGGATTACGCCAATGATGCCAACGGCAAAGCCAGCGCCAATGTAGACACTCATCCACACGTCGACGTCGTTGGCAAAGTTGGTCAGAATCGTGTCCATGCCCGGGCGCCAGTGCGTTAGGTAGCCGGCGTGGTAGAGCAGCGGGCTGCCCAGCGCGTGCACCATGGCCGCGGCAAACGACCCGACGACCACCCAGAAGGGCAGCACCGTGCCCAGCAGCACGAGTCCGAGGTCGGTGCCGATCCCTAAGGGGGCGGCCGGCAGGAACGATTCGGTCGTGCGCGTCAGGTCGATCCACGGGATCGGCAATAGCGCAATGGGATCGCTGGCGATCAGGCCGGTGAGCGCCGGCAGGCCAATGTATACCGCCCCAAAGAGCAAGCCGATGCCCAGCCCCACCGAAAAGACGCGCCAACGCCACCCCTCGCGCTCGTCGTCGTTCTCGGCCAGCGCCATCGCTCCTTGGGCAGCGACGGGGGCCAGCGGAAAGGGCAGGCGTTCGACATCGGAAGTGGTGCGGAAGAGGATATAGCCCAGCGTAAACCACTCCACGCGCGACAGCACCTGCGCAGCGACCAGCACGGCGATCGGCGGAATCCACGCCCGGTGCAGAAAGGAGCGCGAAAGGATGGCCTCCGAGCCAGCCATCGGCGAAACCCAGTCCGGTATTTTATCGGCAATGCCAAAGCCTTCGGCCGCCTGCGACTGCACTAAATACTGGTTCCACATCAGCTGACCAAAGGGGCCGCCGGCCAGCATAGTGCCACCGATAACGCCGGCTAGACCGCCGGCGATGTAGTATATGAGATAGATCTCCTGGCGCGTCAGCGAAGAGAACGAACGGCGCGCCAACTCGGAAAAAAGGATGATCGTCACCCACTCGGCCGCCGAGCCCAGCGAGACACCGGCAATTAACCCCATGTAAATGGCACCGGGCATCATAATAAAGCCGACGAAAAACGCGCCGATTACCGTGCGATAGGTAAATCCCTCCGCAAAGCGCTCGGGCCGCTCCATCAGGCGGCGATAGGCCTCTAAGTCGGCGTTTGGATCGTGTTGTGCCACTGCTCCTCCTGCAAAAACACGCGATTAAAAGCGGAATCCAGCTCCCATCTGCCCTTGCCACAGCGCGACGGCAGCCCAAACGAGGCGCATCAACACCTCGCCAAAAATTAGCCCCAGAAAAAAGGGCAGCAGGCGGCGATAGGTTTGCGCGCCACCGTAGCGCACCGACAGCCACTTGCACAGCCAGCCCACCAGCGCCGGCCCCCACACGAGCCAGCCAAAGCCCGTGCCAAAAACATATCCCATAGGATGAAAGGGCCAGCGCAGAAAATGCTGGCGCATCACCGCTAAGAAAGCCGTCACCGCCGCGCCCACGCCGTGGAAAGCCAGGCGAATCCAGTCGGTCGGCCCCGCCGTGGCACCGGCATCTTTAAACAGATAGTTGTAATAGCGCCCTATGCGTGCCTCCGAACGTGCGCCCCCCTGCTCCTGCAGAGCGAAGAGACCGTGCTGGTAAATCGCTTCCAACGAGAAGACATAGCCAGCGGCTAAGCCGACGGCCAGGCCAACGCACATACCCAAGACCATGCGACTCGGCTCAACGCGCGTCGCTTCGGCCAGCTTGAGCCCTTCAAACTGCAGCGCCGGCCAGATCCCCACGCAGGTAAAGCCCAATACAGCCAAGAGGGCGAAGGCCACATAGGTCTGGTCGGCGAAAACCCCTGGCCCCGTGCCCAGCGCCACAAAAAAGACATAGCCCATGATCTGCGGCACGCCGTTGACGGGCAGGCCGCCGTCGACGCGCAGACGCGCAAAACCCAGCGCGAGCAAAAAAAACAGCACGAGCGTCAAACCAGCCATAACAAAGGGCACGCCGAGCAAGGCGATCCATGCCCATAGCAGGGCGAAGCCCGCGACAAACCCCCACACCTGCCAGCGGTCCGGGGCAAACATGGCCGCCAGCGAGCGCCGCGCCGTCCACAGGCCAAAGAGCACCAAAAAGAGCAGACCGCCGCGCGCCTGCGGCATAAAAAATGGAAAGTGCGACGGCCAATCGAGCCAGGGCGATCCGTGTCCCGGTATAAATTCGCCGCGATATTCCAGGCGCCCGACAAGCCCCGTTACCAGGAGTTGGACGCGCGAAACCAAAAAGAAAAACCACGTGCTGAACGAGACCTCAACCGGTGCCAAAAAGGCGACGCCCACGAGCAGCGGAGAAAACTGAAAGCGAAACGGCGTCTCGAAGGGTGCCATCGCCTTCCAGGGATCGTCCAGCAGAAAATCGGCAAAGTTGAGGCCGAGCGTTATCTGCGGCACAGCCGGAAAGTAGTGGTTGAGCCCATTCGTGCCGAGCAGGAGGACGGAAACGAGCAGCCCCCAGTAGAACAGGCGATTGGTAAACAGGCCGCCGCGCAGCAGGGCCAGCGGCATTTCCAGCAGCGGGAATCCCAGCCGCTCGGTCTCCATCCAGCGCTCGCGAAAAATGGCCACCAGGCAAAAAGAGGTGAGAAACAGCGCGGCAAAAAACAGCGACCACGCCGCCAGCGGCACCGCCCAAGCCTCCCATGGAACCGACGCTCCGCCTTCAAAGGCACCAATGGCCGCTGGCGCGTTGGGGCCACCGGGCACCGCCCAGTCGGGCACGACCTGTAAAAACTTAAAATAGGGACCCGTCGGGCTGGCAAAACCGCCGTAAAAGCCCGTGACCAACCCGGGCAAAAAGCGGTGCATGAGGCCAGAAGCGGTAGCCGACACGCCCACGGCGAGCCCGGCGTAAATGACGGCGCGCTCGCCTTCGCTCAGCCAGCGCCGCAGCAGAGCCAGTGCCGCCAGCGCCCCCAGCGGCACGGCGAGAAAAACCTGCCCTCCAGGCGGACTGCCCGTACCGGCTATATGCGGCCCGCCGTAGACCAGTTCGATGCGCTGGGCCAGCCAACCGCTGAGCGCCGTGATACACGCGATGAGCACCAGCGCCCGCACCGTCGCTATCATACCTGCACCTCGTCGTCTGCATGTTCCCAGCGCGAAAGCGCGCTGGCGTAGGCGCGGCGATCGGCGTCGGACAGCGTGCGCCATACGAGGAACTGCTTGCGCAAATCGTCTAAAAACGTGCGCGCCACGCGCTGCCAGGTGTCCCAATCGCCGGTAACTAGGTGCAAGTGCACGTCGATATCGCAGTAAAGTGGATTTTCGCCGGGGCGGATAAACAGCGCCGTATCCTGCACCACGCCTTGGTCAAACGGCGCGAGCCAGACGCGCGCATCGAGGCGCAGACCGTCCTCTTGGCGGCCAACGCGCAGGGCTTCGACGTAAAATCCCGCGCCAATAGACTGTTCGCGATGGGCCGCCCAAAACTCGGTTTGAAACGCAGCCATGCCTTCGGCCTCGACCCGGGCCAGCGTGAAGGGCAGGCGCATGCGCAGATCGTGGCCATCGGGCACAGGCGGCTTCCAGCGCCGCTCGATACCCGGCGTGCAGATCTTGCCGGCCATATGCGCCGGATAGAGCGCCGACGCAACCACGAGCGCAATGACCAACCCTACGGTGACCACCGCCGACAGCGAAGAGTAGTTCAGCTCCAACCCCTGCAGCCAGCCCAAGCTGCCCATCACCTGCGCCGCCGTCTGCCCCAGTAAATAGCCCATCACCGCTCCGATGACGGCCAGCGCCACCGCCTCGGCGATAAAGAGTCCGCTCACGTGCACCGGCGCCAGTCCGATGGCATTGAGCGTGCCTATTTCGCGCGTGCGCTCGTAGACGGCGCCGAGCATCGTATTGAGCACGATCAGCGCGGCAATGCCCAGCGGCACGGCCAGCTGGCCCAGCCCCGAAACAGAGGCCACGCCCACCGTATTAATCAAATAGCGGCGTCCCCCAAGACCGGCGAATAGGTTTAAATCGACGACTTCGGAAAGCGTCTCCAGCTCCGCGCGGGCATGCTCTGACGGCATGTGCACGCCCAGCGATACAAGGTGGGCCCCCTGCCAGCGCATCAGGGCTGAAAAGGGTAGGACGAGCGTCGACGCGCCCGGCATATGGGCGTAGTGCTGAGGCATCCCTCCCTGCTGCGTCGAGGCGGCTTCGGTGGGCTGCTGCGCTTCCGGATCGAGCGGCGTCAGCCCCTCGCCGTTCAGATCGGCCCGCTCTAGCGCCGCGTGGTCCAAAATGCCCACTACGCGAAACACCTCGCCAAACAGACGCACGCGCGCGCCCCCCACATCGGCCACGCCGATGCCCAGCGAATCGGCGACGCCCAGCGGCAGCAGACACACATCGTCTTCCCCTGCGCGCAGCCAGCGACCGGCGACCAGGCCCTCCTGCGGACGCACGAGGCGCGCTTCGACTTCACTCAGGCCGGCAAAGCCCATGACCCCGGTCGCACGCCCCTCGATATCGGCCCGTTCAACGCGAAACGTCGCCGCCGCCGAAGAAACCGATTTCCAGGCGCGCGGCGCGACGCTGTCGACACCAAATCGGTCTACCAGCATGCGATAGGCTTCCATTTCCATCGCCTTCCAACCCAGCGTGCGCAGCAGCGCACCGTCGTAGTGCGCTCCGCTGCCCACGTCGATCCAATTGGTGCGCAGCGCCGAGCGAATCGACGTAAACGAAAGCACGGAAAACGTCAGCAAGACCAACGTGGCGCAGGTCATCCCCGTGCGCAGCGGTCGCCGCCGCATATGGGCCAGCCCCACGGATATCGAAGCCATAACTGCCCCGCCGCGCTGCATGGAAGCGTGGCCGCGCCGGCCGCGCGCCAGCTCTTGCAGTTCCCTATTGAGACGGGAAATACCGATGCCGGTCACCAGCAGCCCCAGCGCCAGAATGACAAAGCCGAGCAGGATGACAAAGGGAGAGATCGACAGCTCAAAAGCCGGATGCAGCTGGCTCAGAGCGAGAAAGCCAATAAAGAAGAGCGCAAAATAGCCCAGAACCTGCCGGCGCACGTCGGGAAAGCCAAATACCAGACGCTCGGCAAAATGGGCGAAGGGCAGCAGGACGGCCAGTAAGAACAGCGCCCCTTGGACCACGCCGGCCTGCGTGCTTTCAACGTCGCGGTAGGCCGCCGCTGCATAGGCCCAGGCGCGCCGCGCCGCATCGATCGACAGGCGATGGGCCCAGCGCGCGCGCGCCGCATCGGCCTGCTCTAGGTAGGCCTGAGCACGCGCGTGAAACTCGGCCAGTCGTCCGTTGCGCACGCCGTGTCGCTGCAGGTTGTCGATGCGCGCGCCGTTGAGCAAAAACATATCGCGCGCCGTCTGATAAACCGTATTGGGCAGCCGACCTTCGTCCTGCACGGCAAAACCCGCACCCAGCGGCTCTTCGTCGCTGCTATTGAGCAACAATAGGCGACGACCCAGTCCGTAGCGACCGGTCGACATGGCCACTTTAAAGCGCGTGCCGGGCCGGGTAAAGAGCACCGCGACCGACTCCGTCAGTGAGCCGACGTAGTTTCTATAGCCAAATAGCTCCATCTCCGGTGCCGTCAGCGGCAGGCAGGCCCCGTACGACATGGGCTCCGCTTCGAGGCTCGCGTCGATCGCTCCGAGGTTCTCCGGCATCAGCAGGTTGCGCGGATCGAACAGACCAAAGAGCGTCGTGCCGCGCAGGTTGGCCGTGACGATCTGCACCTCTTCCTCGTGGTCGTCCATCAACACCTTGAGAGCGCGGCCGGGCAGCTTGCGCTCGCCGTTTATGCCCCAATCGGGCGCTTCGACAACGGCGCCGCGCTCGTCCAGCGCATAGGCCTCCAAGCGCACCGGCTGCGTATAGATAATGCGCGTCTCTATACCGGGAATGCGATAATAACCCGAATCGTCTGCCGCTGCCCATAGGTCGGGCCGCACGCCGGACAGCGTCGGATGGCGCAGGCGCACGCGCACCAGCGCGTGGCCAGTGGGCTCGTCGGGCAAATAGCTGCGCGGTCCGTAGTGTACCACCTGTCCGCGCACGGTTCCAAACGCATCGTTGCCCCAATCCCATGCGGCCAACTCGCCGTCGTCAACCAGCTCCGTCAGCACAAATTTAAGGAGCGCGACCTGCGCGCTCAGCCACGCAGTCTGCACGCGTTCGGCGACGTCATCGACAGCGTCAAAGCGAGCGCGGCTGTCGTTGATCGTTGCAAAGGCGACCGTTGGACAGCCGGCCAGCGCCAGCACCGAGGCGTCCATCGGCACGACCTCTGCCATAGAGCCTATGCCTTGGCGCGCAAAGTCCTGTTTGAGTCCATTGGCAAAGATGCGCCGTCCCGCTACAAGCGAATCTTCATAAGCCGCTACGCGATCCATCAGACGCGCGGTAATGGGCGGGGCCAATAGGGACGTTCGGTAGGGTGCATTCGGACGGAATGCACCCATCATGGCGCTGCCAGACGACAGATCCAATCCGGCTGCAAAACGCAGCGAGAATGCCCCCAAGCGCTCCGCCAGCGCGACTTCATCGGCATTGAGCGCATCGAGCGGACGACGGCCCGCAGCCGCCATGACCACCGGCGTCAGATAGCGCATACCGGCGAGATGCTGGAAGTGCCCCGCCGTCCACACGAGCACGACGGTGCGGCGCGGCCGGCGCTGCGTCCATTGGCGCGCCAGTTCGAGCAGCGCAGCCGCGCTGCTGGCCTGCTCTGCGCCTGGCGCCAGCCCGGGCACCGGCGACATCGCGTCGTAATACGCCGTTACATAGACCGCTTCGCTGCGCAGCTTGGGATCGCTGCCCTCGACGATAGCGACGAGGTTGTGGCCCGTCACTTCGCGCATGGGCATGCGACCGCTCAGGCGCACTCGCGATGCACGCGCGGCGCCCGCGCGCAGCACATCCGCTGTGGCCTGCGGTGCGAAAAAACGCGGTAAATCGGCGGGAACATCGAGGAATTTTTGTCCGGCTTCCACGCGATGCGCCCCGTCGACGGGCAGAAAAACTACCGCCTGTGCACCCAGTTGGAAGGCCTCCACCCACAGATCTTGCGCATCGTATTCGAGCAGCACAATGCGATCGGCTACCGGCTTGCCCTCGAGGAGACGGCCATCGCCACCGTAAAGAAGCGCGCCCTCAATGCCCTCCTCGGGCAAGGTAGATGTGCGAATTAGATTGGGCCATACGCCATAAAGTGGCAGGGATTGCCCTTCGATCTCCAGCGAAAACCCCTCGTCCATCGGCACCAGCAGCGGAAACGCATGGCGATGAATTTCTTTGACGCCCATTTCGCGCAGCGTGCCCTCAATCCAATGGGCCGCTGCATCGGAGCCCGGATAGCCGGTCAGGCGCGAAGCATAGCTAGAAAGCTGGTGCACAGAGTCGCTCAGCCGATCTTCGAGACCGACATCGGCTCGAACGATACTGCAGGCAGCACCCAGCAGGACTATGTATAACCCGATTTTCACGCTTTATAGAGTTTGGATCTATGGCAACCGCTCCGAGCGTCCTGCCCAGCAGCGGTCCAGAGGATAAAGATTGAAAAAGTTTAAGGGGATAGCCGTGCTATCGCCGCCCACAGCGATGCCGCACGGCTAAGATATACGCCCCACGGCAACAAAAGAGGCCCCCGAGAGCACGTCCCGGGGGCCTCCCTGTTAAATCGACATCAGCCGCTTGCTCTCAGAATTGAAACTTGAGCGAGAACTGGTGCACGCTGTCGAGAATGCCGAACGAGGTGAAGGCGTAGTCGAGCGTAGCATCGTAGCCGCCCATGCCCACGTCGAGACCCATACCGGCAGTCAAACCCTCTTCGGTGCGCGGCGCATCAAACGCCGTTCCATCGACCTCGTCAACCTTTTCGTCTTCCGAGCTCTGGTAGTTGAACTTGTAGCCAGAGCGCAGCTGCAGCATATCGAAAAGCTGCACCTCGACGGCCGTGTAGAGCAGCTGCTCGCCGTCCTGCGGCTTGGTTGCGTCGGCCAGCAGCGTAACCTGCATGCCATCATCGCGATTGTGCAGCAGATCCGCAGCGGCGCCAATGCTAAAAATCAGCGGCAGCGGCGCACCGATGTCATAAAACTTCAGGTCACTGCCCAAGTTATTGATGCGCGCACCAATGCGCATGCCGCTTCTTACGCGATAAATGGCGCCAAAATCAGCGGCGTACGCCGTGGCACTGACGCCATCAATGGCCTGGCGAACAATCTTGCCCGTAACACCCATGTCGAGTCGGTCCGTGATGTGGCGACTCCACGTGACGCCGATGGCCAGGTCGCGGTACGAATAGCTACCCGACGTCTCGGTGTCGTTGGGGTCGAAGGTGCCGGCATCGAGCACAAACTGCGGCACGGCATCGCGGTCGGCGGAGATATCGCTCAAACCAAGCGTTACCACGCCGATACCCAGCGTGCCCATATCGCCCATATCGCGCGCATAGCCCACCGCGTCGTGCGACAGGTCGGCGATCCATGAGTTGTGCGAGAGCAAGACCTGCGCCTTGCCGTCGCTCATCGCCGTGCCGGCGGGGTTCCAGAACATCTGGTTCACATCGCCCGTAACGGTGGTATAGGCCGAACCCAAGGCCACAGCGCGTGCACCAACGCCGACTTTGAGAAAGGCGGCACCGGTGAGACCGGACTTTCCTACGCCGGCCTCTGCAGGCTGGACGGCCGCCACGAGCACGGCCATTCCCAGCACTGTTATGATCTTTAAAGCTTTCATGTGTTAAGCCTCCATTTCCTAGATCGATTCAGCGCAGAATGGCGAAGTGCCCGGTCTGTGAACCACCGGGGTACTCGGCCACGTAGATGTATAGACCACTTGCAACCTCGATACCATCCTTGGAAAACATATCCCAGAATAGCGTACCGTCGTAGGCATTGGTGCCATTAAAGCGCAAGACGTCAATAACCTGACCCGACACGTCAAAGATGGTGACCTTTGTGCCGGTGGGCAGGTTGATAAAGAGCATCTTGTGCTCGGTACCCGTGTCGTGCAGAGCCCCTTTCTTATAAGGGTTGGGGACTACGCGCACGGAGAGGTTTCCGTTGGCCAATTCCGCCGAATCGACGAGGGGCGACTTGAGAATAAACGCGGCCCCAATGTCTTTCTGGCCCTGCAGATCTGCGGGAAAGAAAGACGAAGCCGTCGCATAGTGATACGTGCCCTTCCACAAACCGTCGCGTCCGTTAAAGTTGTGACGATGCGTCTCAAGGCCGTTAAATGCCTGGCCATTGATCGAGCCCGAATCGCTGTTATATGCCGCCACGTAGTAGTAGTAGGTGAAACCGAACGTCACTAAGTCGCTCTCGTCTTCAAACTTGTACTTGTACGTGCCGCTATCAGCACCATCGTTCAGATAGTTCCCCAACTCGCTAGCGGGAACATGCTTGATTAGACGATAGGGACCCCACGCCGCAGGTTCCTGTGGCTTGTAGGCCGCAGAGCTGATATTGGGATTGTTCGCCTTACCCAATGCAGCCAGCTCAGCGTCGGTCGGATTTTCCTTTGTCTGCTCGTGATAGCGATCTACCACGCGGATACCCACCTGCTGTGAGTCCACGCGAGGAAAGAGCGCCGAACGATAGACTTTATAGCCGGCAAAGTCCGGATCCGACTCGGCCCGATTGTCCCACTTGATATCAATCTTGACGTTTGTATTGGGTGCAACCACCATATTCGGCGTCGGCGGCGGCGACGGGACTTGGAAGTCGTTTTCATACACCCACTGCGCCGTCTGACGGGCAGCGCGCGCGCCTTGGAGACGAAAACCAGCGTACTCTACGAGCACTAGGTTTATCGTTTCGCCTACTTCCAGGTCGAACGGACCAATACCCACGAGAATGTTTCCGTCAAAACCGTGGTCGATCGTGTAGCCTTTTGTCCAGGCCCAGTCGGGCTGGTTATCGATACTCTGGCTCGGATCGACTTCCCAGTTTTGCACAAACTTGTTGTTGTACTTCATATCGCCCAACGGCTGACCGCG